>JANNBC010000016.1:0-80798 GCA_031385045.1 bacterium
CAGGTGTCACGGACACTGCCTCCTGCCTCAACTTCTTGTAAGATTTTTACAATTTGTTCTTCCGTATATCGCTTTTTCATAGGTCCTCCAGTTAAAATAGTCTATCATTTTAACTGGCTCTATTCACGCAGGGCAGACCCCTAATTTATCATACTTGATGAAAGCGTACGTATCCTCGAGTGATGAGGTACAAAACTCTACTAATTGATCATCAGGTACGAAAGGTATATGGGGAGGAGAACAAGCAAAAACGCTATTAAATGAAAATAACACACTTAATGATAAAGCTAATAATCTCATAAAACCCTCTTTGAAAGTATTGAATACAAATTCTAATATTAATATCTGACTTAATTGGGGAAATGCTTCTATAAAAGATTAGGAAATCACAAGAAATCAGGAAACTGCCAGTTGCTAATTAATAGACATCAATTCTAACACTCCTTAAAGGCAAGTTTCTAGTTACATGATCAACACATTCATCACTGTTTTTAGCAAGGCTATCAAATCGATTTTCTCCATGACCCACACAAAATTTGGTAACAACGCCTTCGTTAATTTTTTTCCTTGAAGCTGTTCCACTTGAGAGGTGACATAGATAGTAGATAGCTCCACCTAAAAAATAGCAAGCAACATCCCAGGGATCACTATATCCTTGATGCAGATATTTAGGGCTAATATATTCACTGACTAAAGACCAAAGGCAAATATGAACTAATAGTTCAGCTTTTGATGGGTAGGATTGATTGCGCAAGCCTAGATAATAAAAGCTCGTGAACATTAAGGGAATTAATATTGGTACAAATAATAAGTCATTAAGATATGAATTTAGAAATAAACAGCTATCCCAGATATTTAATTCTAATCCTATTTTGTTAATCAAATAAATTAACGAACAAGAGTAAAAACAAAGTTTAGAGATCAAGATTATTAGCAGAAATAAAGAATGGAAATGCTAATACTAATGGAAAGTATAATTTGAATAAGGCTCGTTAAGGTAAACATCTATTATAGTATCTGAAATTAGTATTAATTTATGGAATCTTGTTGTGAGAGTAGCTTATTTTTGAATAAAGTGCCATTTAGCTTCTCATGCTTAAACACATTTGCATTATTTAAAATATTAAGTCGGAGGCGGATCTAAAGTTGATTTAATTAAGAGTCATGTGAAATTTCCAAAAACAGCCAAGTAGCAATTTGCAGTTATTTGGAGATCCTTTAGGTGAGGAGATGCGTGGAGCGGAAACAATGAAGAGAATTAAAATAACCCCACAACTAATTTCTCTTCCTTAAAGAATGAAAGTATTTCAGTAAAATCAAGGCGGTCGCAAATTATTGAGTTGATGAAAATCAATAGTACTGGCACCCTTTTTCATAAAAAACCATAACAAGCATTCCATTTCATCCTAGACAACGAGCCAAGAATGGCGTACATTCTTGGCTTATGTATGCTAGAGGATTAAAACCGTCAAAAAATCATAGTTTCTTCGTTTTTGGAGCGAGAGGTACTGGGAAAACAACATTACTTAAAAGTCTTTTTCATGCGGACTCAGTATTAACTCTTGATTTACTTAGTCCAACGCTGGTTAACCGACTTCAAGCCTATCCTGAGGAATTTAGCGAAATGGTTCATGGAACTAATAAAGAATGGATCTTTATTGATGAGGTGCAAAAGGTTCCTGCCTTACTCGATTTAGTTCACAAGCATATTGAAGAGGATCAGAAAAAGTTTATTCTAACAGGTTCTAGTGCTAGGAAGCTAAAAAGAGGTTCGGCTAATCTTTTGGCTGGAAGAGCATTTGTCTATAAACTTTTCCCCTTAACTCATCAAGAACTTGGAACAAGTTTCAAACTCAATGATGTGCTGAGTTATGGATCTTTACCTAAGATATTTTCTCTAAATCAAATTGATGAAAAAAAACTTTTTTTGAGCTCATACACCGATACTTATTTAAAAGAGGAAATTCTACTAGAGCAAATAATTCGAAATTTACCACCATTTAGGCGTTTTTTAGATGTCTCAGCACAACTAGATACTGAGCAAATTAATTTATCAAATATTGCTAAGGATATTAGCTCTGATCCTAAAACCGTTTCTAAATATTATTCTATTTTAGAAGATACCTTACTTGGATTCTTTCTGGAGCCTTATCATACCTCAATTCGTAAGCGACAAAGAGTTGCACCTAAATTTTATTGGTTTGATACTGGAGTAGTACGTTCTTTGACCGGAAGTATCGAATCAAAACTATTAAAAAAATCTTATGAGTATGGTAAATTATTTGAATCATATATTGTAAGTGAAATTCATCGCTTACTGACATATAAAAATAAAAAATTCCAGCTATCTTTTTTAAGAACAAAAGAAAATGCTGAAATTGATTTAATTATAGAGCGTCCTGGAATGCCCATTTGTTTAGTAGAAATAAAATCTACAAGTCATGTTACCGAAAAAAATATTTTACACTTAAAATCATTTTTGCTGGATTTCAAAAATGCCCAGGCTTATTGTTTGTCAAATGATCCGCAACGAAAGGCTTTTGGAGAAATCATAGCAGTTGATTGGCAGACAGGGTTAAAAGAAATGGATATAGTTTAGCCAACAAATTCTTGTAATAACAGAAGTCATCCGATATTGTTACCTTATATGTTAAATAAATTATTACTTCACTCCTCCTTGATTTTTTTTGCTCTAACAGTATTTGCTGAAAACCAAACAATTCGAATTTGTCGTCCGAACAATATGGTCTCAGCCTTGTTTTACATAGCAGAGTCAGCCAAGCTTTTTGAAACTGAAGGCCTAACACCAGAATTTCAAACAACAACGAATGGTAAACTTTGCCAAGATACTATGCTGGCAAGAAAATCTGATTTTTTGATGACAGCGGAAGGGCCATTTACTTATATCGCACAGCATAATCCACCAGTTAAGATCATTGCGACTACTCAGAAAAATCCTGAAACCGCAATTTTTGCCAGAAAAGATGCCGGCATTAATAGTTTTGCCGATCTAAAAGGTAAAAGACTGGGATACTTGCCTGGAACTGTTTCTTATTTCTTTTTATCTCGAGTACTTGTTAAAAATCATTTAGCTAAATCTGACTTAAAGCTGACAGCAATGCAACCACCAACAATGCCTTCAGCTTTAATTGGAGGAGCAATCGACGCCTTCTCGATGTGGGAGCCTTGGGGGGCGCAAGCAGGTGCTGTGCTAAAAGAAAATTTTATTATCTTGGAAGATACAGCAGCATATCAATACGAATCGATTCTTTTAGCACATCAAGAGATTTTAGATTCAAACCCGGAACAGGCTAAAAAATTACTGCGAGTTTTGAAGAAAGCATTAACTTTCTTAGCAGAAAATCAAGAAGCTAGTTTTGAAATTTTAGCGACTGCCCTGAAATTTGATCCCACTCCACTTCGCCGACTTTGGAATAAATATCAGCATTCTGTTGGTGCCGATGTTGGTATTGTTAATTTAATGGCAGAAAACTTTAAGATTCTACAAGCAGAAGATCCTAATTTTAAAGATATTCCTTTGCCGGACTTTAATAAGTATTTAGATTTTAGTTATTTAAAATCAATCGAGGACTCGAAGTAAAGCTCAATGTTAAATAATGTTACGCTACGAATTCTTGGTATTTTAATCTTACCTCTAGTTTGGTTACTGACGGCTGATTTGTTACAACTTGCCAGCCCTTTACTGTTACCAAAGCTTGCCGATGTGATTGCCAGATTCTACCAATTAGTTACCGATGGAACTCTCTGGCATGATTTCTATTCTACTTTTTTGCGTTGGTTGGCTGGATATAGTCTAGGAGTTTTTGCTGGAATTTTATGTGGATTAATTATTGGACTTTCCACTAAAGTCAGAATTACGACAGAGTTTTTAGTCGAGTTTTTTAGAGCGATGCCAGTTACGGCTATTTTCCCTTTATTTCTTTTGGTTTTTGGAATAGCTGATAGTTCTAAGATTGCCATGGCTTTTACGCCAACATTTTTGCTGATGTTAGTGAATACTAGTTATGGGGTCACTTTAAGTGATCCTGGAAGAAGGAGAATGGCGCAAGTTTTTGGAGCGACTAAATTTCAGATCTTTCGTTATGTAGTTATCTTTGATGCCCTACCTCAGATTTTTGTGGGACTGCGAATGGCCTTAGCTCAAAGTTTGATTGTTACGGTTGTTTCAGAAATGTTTATTGGAACAGACTATGGTTTAGGTCAAAGAGTTTATGACTCTTATTTAACAAGTTCTATTCCAACACTTTATGCTTTGTTAATTGTTCTTGGGATTTTAGGCTACACCTCTAATAAGATTATTATGGCACTAGAAGCAAAGTTCGTTTTTTGGACTGGCAAATGATTAAGCTTCAACATGTTCGAAAAAGTTTTTTACAAAATAATCATCGTAAGCTTGTTTTAGAAAATATTAGCTTTGAATTGAAAGAAGGATCTTTTACTACGTTATTTGGCCCCAATGGCTGTGGTAAATCAACACTGGTTAATATCATTGCTGGCTTAGATCGCCCTGATAGTGGAGAGATAATCGGACTAGAAAATATTCGGAGCCAAGTTGGTTATGTCTTTCAAGATTATCGACGGAGCTTACTGCCTTGGGCTACTGCTAAGGAAAATATTTTATTTCCATTAAAGCTTCGCGGTCTGCCACAAGCTGAACAACAACAGCTTTTCCAAGAAGTTTTAGCTCTGGCAAAGATTAATTTGGATTGGAACCAAAGAGTACTCTCACTTTCTGGTGGTCAAGCCCAAGCTGTGGCAATTTTAAGAGCCTTAATTATTAAACCTAAGTTTTTAATTCTAGATGAACCATTTGCCGCACTCGATTTTGAACGTACGCTATCGTTAAGAGAAATGATCTCAGAAGTATCTCATCAATTAAACTTAACAGTTTTATTTATTTGCCATGATTTAGATGAAGCAGTGATTCTTGGCGATCAAGTTCTATTTTTATCCCGAGTTCCAACTACAGTCCTGCATTCTTTGAATGTTTCCTATCCAACTCCTAGAAGCAATAGTTTTTCTACTACAAATGAGTTTTTCCAACTTAAAATAAAAGCACTTCAGTACTTTCAGGACTGTTGTCAGTATGCTCAGCCTAATTACTCTAAATAGATTTTTATTTAAAACTCCTTTAGTCCATGATACTGTCTTGCTATGAGATACATCTTAATTGCCTTACTTTTATTGCCATCAATTAAACTTTTTGCTGAAACAAACGTTGGAGTGATTATTCCATTAGCAGGTGACTTCGCGCGTTATGGAGAAAGAGTTCGTGATGGAATTCTAAGTGCTAAGTCTACTGATTTAAAATACTTTTTTGATGATGAAAAATGCAGTCCGAGTGTTGCAGTTACTGCCTACAAGAATTTATCAGCGTTACATAATGTGAACTTTTTCTTAGGCCCTTGGTGTGGTTCTCCGCAAACAGCTGTAGCTCCATTAATCAAAAGTGCCGGACAGTTAGCAATACTTGGGAGTAGTGCTCCACGTCGAGTTTTTGAAGTCTCTGGTGGGAGAATGTTTTCTACGCAACACTCGATTGAGGAAGAATCGATTTTTAATGCTCAACAAATTGAAAAAGCTGGAGCAAAAAGAGTAGTAATTGTTTTCTTTGATAATGATTTTAGCCGTGCCCATGAGGCTGCTTTTCGTGCTGAATTTAAAGGAGAGGTAGTCGAAACTATGACTTACACTTCGGTTGATTCTTCCTCCATTAAGCCAATCGTTTCTAGAATTAGAAGATTACATCCTGATGCCCTTTATGTGCCAGATGCTTACCCTCTAATGCATGGTATAATGAAAGACCTAAGAAATATGGGCCTAAAAAATCTACCTGTTTACTCTGTTTACTCAGCAGAATCTAAGCCTGTTGCAGAAGCAGTTGGGAAATATGGCGAAGGATTAATCTTGTCTTATCCCCAAATTGGTTCCGAGGAAGCTCTGGTACATTTCCCAAAATTAGCTGCCGAGATTTTAGCTGCTGGACTTAATGCTTGCCCCAAGAAAGAAGCTGATTGTGTGATCGATGCAATTAAGTCGGCCTATCCCTTTGACCAATATGGAGTACTAGAAGGAAAGTTAGGTCTAAAGACCCTGCAAGGTGGAAGTTTTGTTTGGTATCAATAAAATTATGAAAAAATTTCTGCTACTACTTATCTTCGTTTTTAGTCTGATAGAATTTTCTTCTGCCGAAACAATTAAAATTGGCATACCTACAGTATTAAGTGGGGATTTTGCAATTGTCGGTGAGGGTGCCGAGCGAACTGTTCAAATTTATCAAGAGCATGAGTTGCGACACGATCTAAAATTTATTTTTGAAGATGCAAAATTATCCAGCACTGATGGCTTTAAAGCTTATCAAAAATTAATTAATTTTGATCATGTAAATCTAATCTTAGGTATGTGTACTTCAAATGCGACTATGGCTTCAAAGAGCTTGATTAATAGTAGTCACACACCAACTGTTAGTATCTCCACTGGTGGATACAATATTGATCAAGCAGGGGACTATGTTTACCGAATTGGAAATAGTGATGTCCTAAACGGGATTAATCAATCAGAGTATTTTATTAAATCAAAGATTCTAAAAATTGCTATACTGGCGGAAGAGACTGAATACACTCAAGATATCGCCATTGCTTTTCGAAAACATTATTTAGCAAATGGCGGGGAGATAGTCTTTGATCAAGATTTCATGCCGGGAACAACAGATTTTAAATCATTAATTACGGCCTTAAAGGTTAAGAAGCCCAGCGCTATTTTTATGCCCACTCAAACAGGAACTGCGTTAGGTTTATTTCTTAAACAACTCAACACCCAAACTAATATTAAAGATTATCAAATTCATACTACCTTTGTAGCTGCTCCCAATGCCGATGCTCGTAAAATTGCTGGAGACTTAATAAATGGAGTTTATTACTTAGCACCAGAATATCAAAAGGATAATCCAAGACTTTTAAAAATCTTTCAGCTTTATCAAGATAAATTTAAGTCAAAACCAGGATTAGAGTTTCACGCGGCTGGGCTAATTGATATTCTTGATTTGCTTCAAATCTTTTTAGATAGCCATCCAAAATTTGAGACTGAAGCATTTAATAAATTTTTAATTAGCGAGGTTAAGGATTATCAAGGGTTGCTTGGTAAGATTAATTTTGATGCAGACGGTAATACTGATTTAGGTTTTAAAATTGAACAGATTAAATAATTTATACTTCAAAGTTAATTTTTAGATTTAATTAATTCAAGTACCTCTGCTTTAAAATTAATTCTACAATTAGAAATCTCTTGGTTAATAAATTCTATATTAATCATATTATTAGTAAGTATTTCTTTAATATCATCTAGATCCTTGTACCTCTCAGGATTGCTATTTAAGGCAATGAGTTTGGCAAAAATTAGGCTTTCTGGGGTAATTGTAGGAAGAGTTGCAAAACCATAATCGATTAAATTTCCTTGTGCCAGATAAACAGCTTGTTCCACCCAAGCCTGAACAGGCAATAAGAAATCTAATCCCTTAAAGCGATCTTCTTTAATATCCCTTGCACAAACTAGAGCATTTAATTGTTTAGTTTCATTTTGGGGATCGGGAACAAAGCCTTGATATTCCTGATAACCTAAATTTTTGATAATTAAAGTTGCTAAGTCCTTTGCCTTAATTAAATCACTATCAATCACAGCAAAGTCAATATCATCAGTATATCTTGGAGAGCTTCGATAGATACTAGAGGCTACACCTCCACAAATTGCCCATTGCCCAGGATAGGTTCTAAGCAATTCAGTCGCTCTTTTTAACTCAGCAAATAGTTTCATTTCTTTGTTTGTTGTCGGTAATTTTCTCTCGCAGTAAAAATAATATCTCCAAGCTCTTCAATTCTTTTTAGCTTTTCTTCTGCGCGGTAATCAGAGTTTGCGAGTCTTTCTTTCACGAATTCTAGATATTCACTTTCTGAAACATATTTTGTTTTTGACTCTTCCGACATAAACTAATTCTAGCAGTCAATGTTTCCTTAGTAAATTTATAAAGATCATAGAAATTAGCTTGATTTGGGTGATTTAGAAGGTTAGGCTGGATTAATTAACCCTTTTCACTGTTCTAATTATGTTGAAAATCTGCTTAGTATTATTTTTCTTATTTACCGCAAGCTGTTTGAATGCTGAGCAAAAGGTTGTTGGAGTTATCTCAGATTTATCAGGTTATAATCTAGAAACTGGAACTAGTTGTAAACGCGGCTTTGAATTTGCAACTAAATACGCTTCTCCTAAATTATTAACAGCGGTTAGTTTTGTTTATGAAGATAGTCAATCTTTTCCTAAATTCGCTGTGAATGCTTTTCAAAAGTTAAAAAGTACTAATCAATTAGTCGGCATATTTGCTTTTAGCTCCCCTAATGCACTAGCAATTTCTCCTTTGATGCTTAGTGCTAAGATCCCCTTAATCGCTATGGCTAGTAGTACAGTACTTACTGATCAAAATCCCATGGCCCTCAGCACTTGGATTAGTTCTCGCACAGAAGGGGGCGAAATTGCCGAGGCAATTGCGAAACAAGGAATGAAGAAAGTAGCTATGATTACAACTGAAAATGATTACATGCTGGATGTCTCCAAGTTTTTTAAGGCGAAAAGTAAGCTAAGAGAATTAGAAATAGTTGCCGAAGAATTAGTCAGTTATGACTTAATGGATTTTAAGGCAATTGTTACGCGGATTCTAACTCATAAACCTCAGGCGGTGTTTATTAATTTACACACGGGAACAGCACCGGCATTTTTAAAGCAGTTACGTCAGGCAGGTTACCAAGGAGAAGTTTATGGGAATTTTTACTTAGGTAAAGAGAATGAAATATTGGCTGCCGGTAAAGAAAATGCCGAAGGAGGGAAAGTTATTTCCATTCGGATTAATAATCCAAAATATTTAACAGAGTATCGCAAGGTCTATGGTGCAGGTGAAGATTCTGTGATGGATTATTCTTGTTTTACTGGAGCGACGCTCTTGTTACAATCGATCCAGAAGATTATTAATCAACAAAAAGAGCTTACTAAGGAATCTTTGCAAGCTGAGATGCTGAGTGCCAAAGAAGTTCAACTTTTTGATCAGAAAGTTGCCATCAAAGATCGCTGGTTTGAGTATCAGTATGGCTTGAAAGTTATCCACGATGGAAAGACAGAGTTTATTGATTAAACTTCCCAATTTTCACCCTTCACCTAAGATCAAAGCACTAACTCCAGATATTGATCAGGATCCTAATCAAGATATTTATCCTGATGACCTTTTTCGCTGCTTAAATCTGGTAGAGATAATCCCTCTTGGATTTTTTTCCGATCATTCTAATAACTCTTACTTGCACAGGTTAGATTTTACCAATATCTTGATAATCAATTCAGATGGTAAGGATTTGCAGTTTGAGATTTACTTCTTTTCGCTTGATTATTAGTAAATATCAGGGAATTTAGACTGATATTAACCAATGCTAAGAGATAGGGATTTTATGAATTCCTATCTTAAACCCAAAATCAATCTAAAAATCACCATACAAGAAGCTGTAGAGGGGATAATGTTTACACTCAAAATTTTGTTGCCTTCAATGGTGCTAGTCAGTTAAAGATAATTTGGCGGCGATAAATATTTTGTAGTGTTTGGTTATCTCGTCAGTGTTTATTACAAAGGAACCTTTTTGCTTTTTCCGGAACCATTGCAGGCTGCGCATACTCCAAAAAGCAGTTTTCTAAGCAATGGCGTAACAAACCATAAGCACAGGATGAAAGCTAGAAGGCACGCACCCATGATAAGCCACCAATAAGACAGAAGTTCGTAAATATCCAATGGTAGCAGTAGCGACAATACGTAAAGTGGCACGCTTATCAATATGATTGGTAGGGCTAGATCAACTCCTACAAAGAAGAAGTGCGAACCCAAGTAATACGAATCAAGTTCGCAGACTCCTGTACCCTTGCATTGTTTACACCGAGAACCAGAGAAAAACATAATAATGTTACCAATAAAAGCGAGGCAAGATAACGTAAAAATTGCCAGCAAATAACGGTATTGTTGAAAGCTAACTTTTACAAAATTACTTCTTTAAGGCTAGCACTTTCTTTGGCTGGTGGGTCTCGTTGTTCCCTTTGGTGCCAGGCAACTTTTCATTTCTTTCCTATTGATTCATTAACGACTATTTTTAATGATCTCCGATAAATCATAATTAAATTTTATGGAAATTTATTTAAGGAAATATTAAAAAACACATACCATCCTTTCAGACTTTTAGTATCGCAGGCCTTTCTCCAAGAAGTTTTAAATTTGAATCAGGTTTATGTACTTTGTAAAAATTGGCAGGCACAATATGTTCTTCACAATATTAAAGCATCTATATGAACTTGCTGACTAGGGAGGAAGGATATATGAAGCTCAAGACATTAGAGATATTGGTGATTCTCAGTAAAATACAAGTGATCAAAGATGCCAGGCTCTAAATAAAATAATCTCAAGACAAATCCTGTACAATGATAAATTTATTAAACAAATCAATTGTTTATCTGAGACCTTGGTTTTTTTAATTTAGCTAGATTGAATGTTCACTAAAAAATTAGAAGCAAATAGTTAAAATAACTTGATATTACTACTTGTTGTGACGAAAACAACAAACAGCCATTTTCATGGAGTTTTTATATGAAATTTTTGAACATTTTTGTATTATTATCTTTTGTTACAGTTAGCAATTCAGTATTTGCTGAGTTTAAATACTTTACTAATGCAAATGCCTTGGATCTTGTTACTGTAGATTTGAGATGTGACTATCGTGTTAAGACTTCTCTTGGTAGTGGAGTTTATACTTATGCTAAAGTTACAAATATTAAAACAGTATACGGAAAACTTGACTATCTGAAAGTTCGATTAGATAGCAATGATGTAACAGAGTATCTTTTGGCTACTAATAATACTTTTTTATCAAATCCTTACAAAGAATTAATTAGAGACATCGTCACAACAAGTGGTAATTTTGAGAATAACTATGAATTTTCACTTACTTTTTCTCCTAAATCAAATAACAAGACATTTCTTTTCTATAAGAGCGGAGCTGTTCCAATGAGGGATAATTTTTTCATAATTGAAAAAGACTGTGGCACTACAGTTATAAAGTGAAGGAATTAAATTACAGTGGATCTGCCCTGCCTGAATAGAGCCAGTTAAAATGATAGACTATTTTAACTGGAGGAACTATGAGCTTGACCCAAATTTTCACCATCTGAGACTCACTGACAATCAAGTCACCTAGATAAAGCTGTGTTTGACCCACTGAAGTTCTTTTCATAGGCTCTGGCTTCCAAGCACTTCCGAGAAATCTGCAGAGTTTACATTCTATAAGTTAAAAGCAAATAAGGTGGCAGTAATTGCGACCAATGCTGAGTGGTCGCTGGAGGTCAGTGCTGGTTTTCAAAAACATTTTAAAGCGATTGCTGGGGAGGTTACAGCTACGATTGAAGCTAGTCCCGAAGAGCTCGATTTTCGGACTATTTTACAAAAAGTTTTAAAAACAAACCCAGATGTTATTTATGGCCCAGTTAATAACGATCCTAATGCTTTCTTTAAACAACTACACTCCTTAAATTCAACTATCACAATAGTGACATCGGATATTTTAAATCCAGATTTGATTAATGAAGATCTCAAACTTTACGAAGGTGTTTATCAAAGCATGGTGATTGATCCAGCAAACTCAGAATTAGACAAAGCTAAGATTGCTTACAAGGAATATTTTAAAAAGCCGTTGACTCTACCTCTCTATGTTGGCTGGGGAATGGATGCCGTTAATTTATTTTTACTTGCTAGAGAAAATAACGCTCAAGATTTAGCAGCTGGACTTTATAAGATTAAGAATTTCGTTAGGGTATCTGCTAATATTTCCATTTCTCAGGGAGGTTCATCTCCAATGTACGTTTGTATTGTACAGGTGAGGAATGGGAAGTTCGAGATTATTAAACGATAGGTGGTTATTATGTATAGGCCAATTATTACTTAAATTGACTATTTTGGGTAATTTAAGAAATTTGTAGAATCATAGTTAAGTTTCATGAAATTCTGCTTGATAAATGCCGAATTTCATGAAATAATGCCTAGGTGTATAATCGTATCCTTAATCTGGCGGAGATTCTAAAATATCGTTCAGTCTTTCTTTTTGGCCCCAGACAAACTGGTAAAAGTACCTACCTACAAACTCTCTATCCAGAGGCTCGCTATGTAAACCTCTTAAAAGCTGATGAATTTTTAGAGTTAAGTCTTAGGCCGGAGCGGTTAAGACAAAGTTTAACTAGTAATGATGAATTAGTCATTATCGATGAGATTCAAAAACTGCCTCAAATGCTTGATGAGGTACAGGCGATGATCTTAGAAAATCCAAAACTTAGATTTATCTTAACAGGGAGTAGTGCTAGAAAATTAAAAAGAGGGCAGGCAAATTTATTAGCTGGGCGAGCAATCGTTCAAAACTTTTATCCGCTAGTTAGTGTAGAAGTTGGGTACTCAAAAATACTCCAAAGATTAAATCAAGGAAGTCTGCCGGCGATATTTAATTCTGAAATTTATCAGGAAGATTTGCGAAGCTATGTCGGTACTTATTTAAAAGAGGAAATCTTAGAAGAAGGCCTGACGCGTGGAATTGAAAGTTTTTCCAGATTTTTAGAAATCGCAGCGCTATCTAATAGTAAGCAATTAAACTTTACTGAGATTGGAAACGATGCCGGAGTTCCTCCAAAAGTTATCCGAGAATATTATCAAATTCTAGAAGATACGCTTCTTGGATTTCAACTTCCAGCATATCAAAAAACTATTAAGCGGAAGCCCGTTAGTACTGCAAAGTTTTATCTGTTTGATATTGGAGTAACTAATAGTCTTTGCCGAAGATCCAAGATAGAATCACGTTCGGAGTTGTATGGAGAAGCATTGGAACAACTAATTGCTTTAGAGCTGAAAGCTTACTTAGATTATCGTAGAATAGATCTACCCTTAACTTACTGGAGGAGCTTGTCACAAATTGAAGTTGATTTTGTAATTGGAGATAGTGTAGCAATTGAAGTTAAGGCAAAGGAGCGAATATCTAAACGAGACTACAAAAATTTAGAATTGCTCGGAGAAGAATTAGTAGGGCTTCGTAAAATAGTTGTATGTAATGAGCAACGTTATCTTAGAATTAATCAAAATATTGAAATTATGCCAGTTGAGTATTTTTTAAAGGAACTTTGGGAAGATCGAATAGTAAGCATTTAATAATGTACTTTTACTTATATTGTTCAAGAAAAATCTAAGTCTCAAAAATATTATGAGATCATCAATTGATTGCGGTAACTTGTCTAAAAATTTTAAAATCTACACATTCCTAATAGGAATTTGCCTATATTTATTTTTCGCAACATGGAAGCTTAATATTCCAGGCCCATATTATGATGAGCTACTTTTTGTTGATACTGCCACCTCTTTTGATCCATCATTATTTATCTACAAGTCCTTTCTGGGAATTCCGATCTTATTGATGAGTTATATTGGTGCATTAAAGGCTTGGATCTATGCTCCAATTTTTAATTTATTGGGGGTTAGTATTTATAGCATCCGCCTCCCAATGATTCTTCTTGGTCTAGGTACTTTAAGTATTTATTTTTTTATTCTGCAAAAGCTAGTTAGGCAAAAGCTCTTATTTTTTTGTTCCTTTTTACTTCTTTGCACAGATCCAGCTTTTAGTTTTGTTAGTCGGATTGATTGGGGGCCAAATGCTATTGCTCATTTTTTGATTGCCTTGTTGTTCTGGCAGTTTCTGCGCTATCTGAAATATGGTTCTCCTTGGATGCTTCTCAGTATAGTTATCACCGCTCTGCTGGGAGTATTTGAGAAATTAAATTTTCTATGGTTTTTAAATGGATTGCTGTTTGCAGGATTTTTTTGCTATCGAAGGGAACTTTGGGGAAAATTTAAATTAAACAAAAGACCAACAGTCCTAATCCTTTGCTTGGCTATGATTATTGCCATTTGGTTAATGATCGTTTGGATTATTCCAGCATCACAAGCTCTGGAAGCGGATAAGCCTTTTACGTTATTAGATAAGGCAAATAATACATATCATCAACTACGCCTAGTATTGTCTTCGGAATCAATCTATTCGATGGTCTTTGCTAGTAGTTATCCTTATGCTATTCAAATGATCCTACCTGTCTTGCTAGGGGTCTCAATTCTGACATTACTAATTCGCAAGAATGAGATGATTGTTTTGGCAAGATTTTCTCTACTAATTAGCATTTGTATCTTAGTGCAAATATGGTTAACCCGTTCGGCTGGTGGCCCACATCATCTTTTATTAATTTGGCCACTAATCTGGTTGGTAATTATTTTAAATTCTTCAGCAATTATTTGTTCTTACTCTTATTTAAGATCGCCAATTTATTTAATTATTTTTATTTTGCTAATTGGAAATATTCTTCATGGAAGCTATTTTATTACTCAAATAAATCTCGCTAATAGCTGGAGACCAAGTTGGTCTCCAGCTATTTATAAATTAATTGAAGATCTTGAACAGGATCCTGCGGAAGAAATATTTTGCCTAGATTGGGGATTAGCTACCTCGATTAAAGCCTTGGCAAATTTACCTGTCAGAACAAATATTCATGATATTTGGCCGAGCTTTTGGAATAAACCTAAGATTAGTCGTGCCCGTAATTTACGAAATCTGATTAAATCAAAGAATAGCGATTTAACAAAAATTAGATTAGTTGAATTTATTCCTAGTCAAGCAGTAAGACCTCAAGTACATCGAAACCTTAAAAAATTATTAAAATCACTAAAGCATTATCAGGCAGAAGTTTCTTTAGTTCAACTAAATGGTTATGGATATTTAGTTTATAATTTTAAAGAAAGGATGGAGTCCCCAATATTAACAAAGCCTAGATAGTAGGAGCTATAAATTTTTGTTTTCAGTTGAATAAGTTTTAAAAATAACTATACTCCCAGCATGTCGTTGCCCCCATCTGAAGTACAAACTGCTAAAGAATATCATCTACAACTAGAAGGACTTAGTTTTAAGCCTTGTGGATTTAGACATGAATTCTCTGGTCTAAAGGGAGAGACCTTTCCCCTATGCGTCAATCGCGAATCTGAAAATTTAGGCTGTGCTCATGTTCGTGATCAGGCAATCAGATCGACTATCACCTTTCTTACTCGATACCAAATATTTACAGAGCAGGATCAGAAAAGCTTAATTGAAGTCTTAGGAGTAGTTAATGCGGAACTGGGGGCGATTGATACTTGGGCTCAGGAGTTAGATTCCATGCTCCGCGACTTTCGTAAGTTAGATCCTTTAGCAGTCGAGCAGAAGCTTGGAAAACATGGCTTAACTCATCAAGGGTATAACTCTATTCCTGCTATCTTGCGGAAAGCACCTCAAGAAGAACAAGTAGTCGCCGCGCAGCCAAAAATTTATTTAAATGAAAAACTTAAACTTATTCTTAAATCTTTACTAAATCGGGAAACGATTGAGGCCAAGCAACATGCCAAGGAGTTAATGGCCAAGATTACTAATTGGTTTGAGCAAGATGATACCGTAGCACCTCGTTTTGATTGGTCTGTTAACTAATTTTAGTTACTATTACTGATTTGTAAACCTTCACGTATTTGTAAAAGTTTCAAAGGAACAAATCCCCTTAAAGGGGTCAATTTACGAAGTAAATTGGGGGTGGAGACACTATCCGTTCACACTACTCGACAAAATCATTTCCGCCGTTGCACCATGTGCTATGGCGGACAAGCTAGATTCTAACCAAGGAATAAATTAGTTTTTGCTCTAATAAAACCTTTTCAAAACACTTTAATCTTCGCCGTGAACGGATACACTGATTTTTCCTTGTTCAATTTTAAAGAGTGCTGTTGGGATACTTAAATATTGATCGTCCTTAGTTTTTACTAATCGTGAAGTACTGTGTGCTCCTTCATAACCATCTATTGATAATATTTTAGCCATTAAGCTAGTAGTAGCTTGATTAGCAAGCGCCAGTGTTAAGATCCTTCCAACATCGTACATAATAGCAACGGAGATGATATGGTATTGATCTGGGTGGGTAGCGGTATAGTTGTTAATGAAATCAGCACTCAAGGCTGACGAGAAAAAATAAATTGTTTTTTGATAATTTTTAGTAGCATCGAGATCCGCTGTAGCTTCGATAAAGTTACAGGCAAAAACTTCTGGTTGATAATCAAGTTGCTTTAATTGTTTAATGAATATTCCGTTATCCCCTGGGTTTAGACAAATAGCAAAATTTTTGACTGCTTGGCTTTTAGCTCTGAGTATTAAGGATTTAAAATCTTGTTGCGAAGCAGGTAACTCGGCTAAAGATTTACTAGGAGAGTCATAGCGTGCGTATAATTCTTTCCCCCAAAGGGAGCTGTAGTTATGAGGATGAACTACTACTTGCAATGAACCAGTAGCTTTTTCATTTAGAATTTTCGCAGTTGCTAGAAATTCTTCCTCTGGTGTTGTGCCAAGTCTAATAACATAAGGATTGTTAAGAAAAATTGGCTCTTTGCTAGCCCAGATAATTGTTGGGATTTTAAATTTAAGAGCCAGGGGAGCAATTGCTGTGCCTGTGACCGTATCTCCCACAATCATGACTTGCACTTTATCTTTTTCAATTAGTTTGTGAAAAGAGGCAATTGTTTTAGCTGGAGCAAATTGGTCATCTTCATATATAAATTCAATTTGTTTTTTGGCGTCGGCCATTTGCAAGCCTTGGCGATAGGCATTGCCATAAGTTGACCAAGGGCCAGAGAACCCAGCGATTACTCCAACCTTTAATCTTTCAGCTTGTAAATTAAAAGTTGGCAGAACTAGTAAAGTGAGCAGTAAGATTCTAAACATTAATTTCTACTTTAACAAACTAAGGTACTCAGCAAATAGCTTTCGTTCTAATCTTCGCATTCGATCTGCTTCTGATTTGCTAACATTTACATGATCGTACCCCATTAAATGCAAAAGTCCATGAATACTTAAACGCAGGACTTCGTGATCAAGAGAATGGTGATACTTTTTAGCTTGCACTTTGGCAGTATCAAGAGAAATAACTACATCTCCCAGTTGGTTATTGTGGGAAAAATCTGGGTCGATGATTTCTGGTATTTGTGATTCAATCTGGGAAAAGGAAAGAACATCAGTTGGTTTATCTTTATTGCGATAGGTTAAATTTAAATGGTGAACCTCAACATCGGTTGTTAGCAAAAAAGATACCGAGTTAATTTGGCTAGGTATATTCTTCCAGTCCGAGTCGTTTAAGATTTTCGCCAGAATTTTCTTGAATCCCAGGTTTTTCAGTTTGATTGTTCGGTGCTTTTTTTGAAGAGTCACCTGCCATTTCTTTTTCGTTAGGTTGGGTGACTTTTTCAGATTTTCTTTTTTGCCTGCTATCTTCAATGTTTTTGTCGGTTTTTTCATTTTTTGCTGGGTGTTTATCGTCGTGTTCATCGTAAGAGATTCTTTGATGATAGATACCATTTAATGTTCTAGTAAAACAACGGGCAACTTTATGTAAATCTCTAAGTGTCAGATCGGTCTCTTCTAACTGCCCACTAGCAAAGATCTTATTAATCATCTTTTGCACATGCATTTGGATTCGGTCAACTGAAAACTCGGTTAATGTTCGGGAAGAAGATTCAATAACATCAGCTAACATTAAGATTCCTGCCTCTCTAGTTTGAGGTTTTGGGCCTGAGTAGCTGTAAAGACTCTGATCAACTTCTGTTGTTTCACCATGCTCTTCAGATTCTTTACAGGCCTTGTTGTAGAAGTATTCAATCATCCCAGTGCCATGATGCTGTTGAATTAAATCAATAATTGCTTGTGGTAAGCGATGCTCTTTGGCCATTTCTACACCATCTTTGACGTGAGCTCTAATAATTAGCGAAGACATTGAAGGGCTTAAACGATCGTGACGATTCTCATTACCTTTTTGATTTTCTACAAAATAAATTGGTTTTTTTGCTTTGCCGATATCATGAAAATACGCACCAACTCGAGAGAGAACTTTATTTGCTCCAACTTCATCCGCAGCAGCTTCAACCATCATTCCTACAACCATGGAATGGTTCCAAGTTCCAGGGGCTTGAACACTTAGTTCTTTCAGGAGTGGATGATCTAATGTGGACATTTCGATTAATCGTAAATCTGTCACATAGCCACCGATATGCTCAAGGAGTGGAGTGAAGGCTGCGGCAATTGCGACGGCTAGTAAACCAGAAACTAGTGGGGAGAGGATTCTAAAGAATATTTCTGCGGTGGAAATGTAATCCTGATGAATAACTGCGACGATGCTAAAAGGTACCGCAATAATACCAATTTTTAGTGCGGCCCGTAAGTATGTGGAGCGAGATCTTAAATCAGATAAGCTTAAGCAAGCGATTAAATTTGTTAACAGAACATAGGGGATAATTAATGGATCGTTTGGTAAGTAAAATCCAACGATAATCGAGAAGCAAATTCCAAAAACTAATCCATAGTTTAAACCTTTTACCGCAGCAATTAACAGTCCACCAAAAGCAAATGGTACGGCAAAGCGTAACGCCTGAGAAGTTACACCAACTAAGCTTGGAAATTTAGAAGCAAAATATTCAGTGAAAGCTAGGGTGGTAATATTCCCAAACCAAAAAACGAATACGGAAAGAATTAACATCCCATGAATTAGGACCAGATCTTTGTATTGCGGACGAAAACGCACCATGCTTTGAATGGCGTAATATTGAATGACAGAAAGCGAGATGAAAATTATTGCGACACGTCCGATAGTGGATTCAATGGAATTGTTTCCAATAAATTTCTGAAAAAGAAATTCTCCAAAAACTGTCGTGAGCAAAGTCAGTAACAGCAGGCCTGAATATCTTTTAATTTCTGGATTATCACTAAAAAGATTATTGCTCATGATTCTCAACCTTTTGGATCACAAAAGTTCAAACTATTTAATTGCTTAGAAGATGAGTATCCCCAAAAGGGAGAGTTAAACATTATAACTATTATAAGCCCTAATAATTTCAGCAACAAGGCGATGTCTAATCACATCTGTTTCATCAAAATGAATAATTTTCATTCCGGAACAATCTTTTAGCACATGCAACGCCTGCTTTAAACCAGATTCTTCATGGCGTGGTAAGTCAATTTGAGTAATATCTCCCGTAACCAGGCATTTAGAGCCTTGTCCTAGGCGCGTCAGGAACATTTTCATTTGTCCACAGCTAGTGTTTTGGGCTTCATCTAAAATAACAACTGCATTACTTAATGTTCTTCCACGCATAAAAGCTAAGGGAGCTACTTCAATTGCGCCCTTCTCAATTAATTCATTTCCTTGTTCCACGCCAACTAAGTCATAGAGTGCGTCATAGAGTGGACGAAGATAGGGATTCACTTTTTCTGTTAAGTCACCTGGTAAAAATCCAAGTTTTTCACCAGCTTCAACTGCTGGTCTTGTTAAGATAATTCTTTTGACTTCCTTATTCAGTAAAGCCGAGACAGCCATGGCCATTGCTAAGTAAGTCTTACCAGTTCCTGCTGGTCCAATACCAAAGACCAGATCGTACTGTCGCAAAGCTTCTAAATATTGTTTTTGGTTAACAGTCTTTGGAAAAACACTTTTATTGCGGCCATTAATATGAATTTTATCAGCCATTAACTGTGATAGCTGAGCATTTCGATCGCCAGATAATATTTTAATTGCTCTTTTTAGATCCCCTTCAGAGAAATGTTGATCGCTGTCTAGGACACTTGTTAGTTGAGTGAAAAGATCGGTTGCTAAATCTACTGAACTACCTGGTCCCAAGATTGTAATTCCATGTGAAGTACTAGTAAGTTTAAGATCTAAAAGCTTCTCGGCTGATTTTAAGAGAGCATCTTGATTGGCACTAAGTGTTTTTAAATGATCGTTACTTAAATTAACAAAAGCTTCTTTTTTTGTTTCACTAATATTTTTAATCGACTTATCTTTATCTGTCATTCATTATCCATATTACTCTACCAACTAGTAATCCACTAGGACTTTTCTCTAGCTAGTTAGAGTCAATTAAAATTATTGATCACTTACCAAGGCAAAAAATTTATCCAAAGCAGGTTGTAGATCTTTTGGTTCTAAACCACCACCCTGAGCAAAATCAGCCCGACCTCCACCTCGACCACCAAACAATTTTAAGCTATCACCCAGAGCTTTGCCAACGTTAATGGAATTCTTTAAATCTCCAGTCGCACCAGAGATAACAATGTTCGTTCCATCAGACATTTGGCTAGCCAGAGTTACAACTCCACTGCCTAATTTGAGACGCACACGATCAACAAGTGTTCTAAGTGAGTCTTGGTCTAGATTATCGACCGTTCCAACAACGACCTTTAGTCCTGATTTAGTTAT
Organism: bacterium; assembly: GCA_031385045.1. GTDB lineage: Bacteria > Bdellovibrionota_C > UBA2361 > UBA2361 > CALJRW01 > JANNBC01. The sequence goes on from JANNBC010000016.1 coordinate 20,425, forward strand.
TTGTTGAGTTTGGCAGAGTTCGTCCGCCTCATTAACAGCAAGTTTTGATTTTAACTGCTGGATTTCACGCTCACCTTGCTTTAAGCGTTCCATTGTTTTTTGAAGTTTTTCCAAGAGGTTTGCTTGATCAACTTTAAGAATTTCAGCAATCTGCAGGCGTTCTTCTGTTAATTCACTAAGTCTTTGTTCGGCAACAAGCCCAGCGACACATTCAATCCGACGAGTTCCCGTAGCAATCCCTGATTCAGAAGTGATTGTTAGAAAACCAATCTCTCCACTAGCTGAAGCATGTGTGCCTCCACAGAGTTCGGTTGAGTTTGGTCCAATATGTACAACTCGCACTTGATCGGAATACTTCTCATCAAAAAGTGCCATGGCTCCAGTTGCTTTTGCTGTCTCTAGATCCATGATTTTTGTTTCGATTGGATAGTTGTTTCGAATCTCTTGGTTAACCCAAGCTTGAATCTCTTGTAATTCCTTTGGCGTTACAGATTCAAAGTGAGAGTAATCAAAGCGAAGCGAGTTGCTATCGACTCTTGATCCTGCTTGTTTCACATGAGTACCTAAGAATTTTCTAAGTCCCGCATGTACTAAGTGAGTTGCTGAGTGATGAGCTCGGATTATTTGGCGACGAGTAACATCTACTTGTAGCTCAGCTTTTGAACCAAGATCTTTCTCTGAAATTGTCCCTGAAAGTAATTCGCAATAATGCAGGAAATATTTACCAGAGATTTTTTGAGTATTAAGAACTTTTAAATTAGCATCCTTAAATTTAATTTCACCTGTGTCTCCGACTTGACCACCTGACTCAGCGTAAAAAGGTGTACTGTCGAAGAACAGGCTAAAGTTACCTTCCTCATGAGTAATTAATTGTTTTAATTCTGAGGTGCTAGTCAAAGCCTCGTATCCTAAAAACTTTGTTTCCGGAGCTGAGACATTCACAGAGCTATAGGTAATATTTTGAGATTCGCGATCTAAGCGAGAACGATCTTTTTGTTCATTCATTGCTAAATCAAATTCTTGACGATCAACACTAATGCCATGAATCTTTAAGGCATCTTCTGTTAGATCCAATGGAAAGCCATAAGTGTCATGCAGTAAAAATGCTGTTCTCCCAGAAAGGCTTTTAGCCTTCCCAAGTTTTTTAACTTCTTCTTCTAAGTACTCCAAGCCACTATCAAGTGTTTCGTTAAATTTCGATTCTTCCGCGCTAGCAATTCGTAGAATTAAATCTTTACTTGCTGCTAGCTCTGGGTAGGCATCTGACATAATGCTAATTAATTTCTCACAAGTCTTAGCTAAAAATAAATCTTTAAAATTTAAGACCCTGCCATGGCGAATTGCCCGGCGAATTAAGCGACGTAAAACATAACCGCGCCCATCACTAGCAGGGTTTACTCCATCAGCAATCAGAAAAGAAATAGATCTCGTGTGATCAGCAATCACGCGCATTGCGACGTCTCGGGCATAGTTTATGTCCGTTTTTAAATCTCGAACAGTGTAGTCACGACCATCATACTTATAACCAGAGATTTCTTCACAAGTACTAATCACACCTCGGAGAGAGTCAGTATCATAGTTTCCAGCGAATCCATTTAGAATAGAAACTGCACGTTCCAGTCCCATACCAGTATCAATCGAAGGTTTTGGAAGTGGATTCATAACGCCACTGGTATCACGATTAAATTGCATGAAAACTAAGTTCCAAAATTCAAGGTAGCTACCATCATCTTTTCGAAAATCAGCTTCACACTGAGACTCTGGTTTGTTGCCAACATAGTAATGCAACTCGGAGCAAGGCCCACAAGGACCAGTATCGCCCATTGCCCAAAAATTATCAGCTTCTCCACATTTTAAGATTCGATCAGGAGAGACTCCAACTTCTTGCCAGAGTTTGCCGGCTTCATCATCATTTTCAAAAATTGTGATCCAAAGTCGGCTAACATCAAATTTAAGATATTTAGTGGAGAATTCCCAAGCATAAGCAATGGCATCTTTCTTGAAATAATCACCAAAGGAGAAATTACCCATCATTTCAAAGAAGGTATGGTGTCGTGCAGTTACTCCAACATTCTCTAAGTCATTGTGTTTCCCGCTAATTCGCATGCACTTTTGAGCGGTAGTAGCCCGAGAATACTCTCTTTTTTCTGCTCCTAAGAATAAATCTTTAAACTGATTCATTCCTGCATTAGAGAAAAGCAAAGTTGGGTCATCCTTAGGTACTAAAGATGAACTAGAAACGATTTGGTGACCTTTGCTGGCAAAGAAATCAAGATATGCTTGGCGTGCTTGTTTGGTATTCATAGACTCGCCAATATAACAAGAAAAATCGGACAGGTCATCTTTTTATTTCAAGAGTAGTTTTTAGTAGAAAAGCCAATCTGACGGAAATACTTTTGAAAATCAGAGTAATGTTTTATGGTAAGAATGCTTTCAACTTTAATTTTAGAATTAACTATGGCTCGATCAACAAACTTTCAAGGTAAGCCTTTAACATTACTTGGCCAGGAACTTAAGGTAGGTCAAAAACTTCCTACATTTAAGATCACTGCCAATGATATGTCGGATGCAACTAATAGTGATTTTGCTGGTAAAAAACTAATTATTGTTACAGTACCAAGCTTGGATACCTCTGTTTGCTCAATGGAATCCAAGAAGTTTAATGATCAGGCGGCTAGCTTAGGGTCCGATGTTTTGGTGTTGGTCATTAGCCGAGATTTGCCTTTCGCCCAAAAGCGTTGGTGCGGAGCTGAAGGAGTAGAAAATATCAAGACTTTTAGTGATTATAAATATCGCAACGTTGCGGAAAACTTTGGTGTTTTAATAGAAGATTGGCAATTATTATCAAGAGCAATTTTTGTTGCAAATGCCGATGGCATAATTGAATATCTTGAGTATGTTCCTGAGATTGTAGCAGAGCCTGATTATCAAGCAGTTTGGAAGGCGATTTAACTTTTAGGGTTACTTTTTAATAGCAACCCAAGAGTATAATAACTGGCGAATCTCCTTACTTGCTCTCTTGTTCCGGAGAAGAAAATTTCCTTAGTAAAAGATCGATTATTGTCAGCGTATCCTATGTAGACTGTGCCAACTGGGGGTTTTTCATTTCCACTAGTTGGCCCAGCTATGCCAGTAACAGATAAGCCAATATCTGATTGTAATTTTTTTCTGACTCCTAGAGCCATCTCCAGTGCGCACTCAGCACTTACTGCTCCATATTGAGTTATAATCTTTGAGCTAACTTCCAAAATATTTTCCTTTACAGAATTATGGTAGCTGACAATCGAACCAAGGAAATATTCGGAGCTCCCCGCCTGATCTGTCAATGTTTTTCCAATTAATCCTCCCGTGCAAGATTCAGCGATAGCCAGAGTTTGTTTAGATGCTATTAGTTCTTGATGGATAACCTCTAGCATACTTTGCTCTCCACAAGTTATTAAGAATTCTTTTGCTGGAAGACTTAAGACTTGCTCAGATGCTCTCTGGAGCTCAGGCAGGTTTTTACTTTTTAAGATTAGCTTATTTTCCGGAAAGCTTGTTTCGTAAATTACTTCAATTTCCTCTGATAGTTTTAATTTTGAAACTTGATCATTTAAAGCAGACTCGGGGATATTAAAAAACACAAAACGTTTTTGAGCGATCTTCTCAGGAGTAAAGATTCTTGAAATTAGTGGCAAAATTTCTTCTTGAAAAATACCTTTAAGCTCACTCGGAACTCCTGGTAGCGAAATTAGCCAACGATTCCCCTTGTTTACTAAGAAGGATGGCGCAGTACCAAAGTTATTTTTAATAATCTGGGAACCTATCGGAAAGGTCGCTTGCTTGATATTAGATTCTGGAAACTCTCGGCCCCGATCGGCATAACGTTTCTTTTGCTTGGCTAGCTCTTCGGGATCAATTATTAATCCTGTCTGGAAAAATTTAGCAACAGCTTCTCGTGTTAGATCATCTGTTGTTGGACCAAGCCCACCACTTGTAATCACTAAGCTGATATCTTGTTGATAGGCAAAAGTTAGTGCATCAACAATGCTATCGATTTGATCAGCGCAGGTTAAGATATTTGCCACTGAGAAAGAGTTTTGACTTAATCCTTTTGCTAGGTAGTTAACATTTGTATCTAGCGTTCGACCATCTAGTAACTCGGATCCAATTGTTAGTAGGGCAACTTTAATCATAAGAAGATAGTGGTTAATACAGAGAATCCAAAAAAGAATTTCCGAAAAACTTTTTCGGAAATTCTTTTTTGGGCTTACTATAATAATTGCTAGTAAGAGTTAGGCCAAGTCTTCTTTTATTTTCTCTCTTAGTAGTTTGAGGTAACGTTTAAATTTGGCGTCCTTGGAATCAACTTTTTGGCTATCAAGTACGGGCAATTCAATTTTCATTGGGTCAACATATTTGCCATCAACATAGAAACTGTAATGTAAGTGTGGACCGCTGGAAAGACCAGTTGTTCCCACATAGCCAATTACGTCTCCCCGGGCAACTTTAAATCCTTTTTTCACACCTGGAGCAATCTTAGAAAGATGGAGGTAGGCAGTCGAATAGTGTGGAGAATGTTTTAACTTAATCCAATTACCATTTGCACGATGATAGCTAGCTTCATCAACTTGCGCATCAGCTACTGCTCGCACAGGAGTTCCTGTTGGGGCTGCAAAATCAACTCCATTGTGTGGACGACTAATTTTTAAAACTGGGTGGAAGCGACTTGTAGTAAAGACTGAGGAAATTCTAGAAAATTTCACGGGATATCTTAAAAAGAAATTACCAATTGCTATACCTTTCTGATCAAAATATTGGTTTTTACCCTGCTCGTTCGGAATATTAATTGCAATATATGCTTTGCCTCTAGCTGTTACAGATGCCGCCCTAACCTTTCCAGGTGCTAGGATTTTTCCATTATCAAGAGAGCGCTGATCATAAATTACAGTAAATGTATCTCCTGGATGAATATCTTTTGTGAAAGCAATTTTACTCCCAAAGATATCTACAATTTCATCAACAATGTCATAGGAGAGTTGATGGCTCTCAGCCGTTGCGGCAATTGAATTTTGAATAGCAAAGCTTACTTTTACTTCTTCGACTCTAATTTCGGGGATAATTTGTTCTACTCGGTATTCTAAAAGTTCCGGATCGTAAAGTAATGAAACCTTGGCTCCATCGCTGATCGTTTTAGAAAGCCGTGTAAGAACATTGTTTCGAGCTTCTATTTCTATCTTTGAACCTGATCGTAACAGTTGATTGATATTGAAGTCAGAGTCTTTAAAGGCCTTTTCAGCTTGCAGCGCAAGGCTAGTATCAACGCCAAATTTATTCCAAATTGTTGATAAGGTATCTCCAGGGCTTACAATATATTCAACAAAATCAGGTCGATAGATCGATTGGAGGCCGTCAGTATTATACAATTGCTCGCTATCAAGGCTAGCTCGTACTTGATCAAAGTCAATTGGCAAATCGCTTTCCAGGCTTCCCCAGACGCTTTCAGAAGAAAGTAAGTCTTGATCTTCCAGATCTAGGAACTGATCTTCTTGGATTGCTCTTTGTTCTGTGCGTGTGCTTTGCTGATTAAGGGAACTAAGGTTATAATAGGCATTTAAGGCTAAGAATCCAAAAACTGAACCTATAATAAAGAAGATGAAACTTTGTCGAAACGGCATGGAGAAATCGCTTTAATAATTTTCGATAATCAAAGCCTACTATAGTGGATTGCTGGAAATTAAGAAAGTTTTTGAGGAACTTCTCTTAAAAACCACAAATATTTAACATGAAATCAAAAAAATACTTAGGACTTGATGTCGGAGAGCGAATTGTTGGTTTAGCAATTGGCGACTTGCAGTCAAAGTTAGTCTTTCCGCGTAAGGCCTTGGACTTAAAGCAAGTTGATGCGAAAAAAGTTCTCAGCCAAATGTTAATTGATGATGCTCTTACTGGTTTTGTCGTTGGTTGGCCACAAAACAGCGATGGGAGCAAAAGTTTACAGTGTGCTAAAATTGAAAAATTTGTTAATAATTTAAAACTTCCCGAGCATTTTGAGGTACATTATATTAATGAGTATGCCTCTAGCTTAGAAGCTCAGAGTCGCTTTCGAGCCTTTGGGGTTAAAAAAGTCGGTCGAGAAATAATCGATTCAACTGCCGCAATTATTATTTTAGAGTCGTTTTTTAATAGATGTTAAAGTTATTATTAAGAATTTTTGTTGTCTTAGGTATCCCGGCTCTAGTTGGTATAGCATTCTTTCTTTTTTTAAGAAGTTATTTTTTCACTCCTTTTATCCCAGAGAGTGATAAGGTGTTCTTAGTTGAACTGGCTTCCGGTAGTAGCTTTCGATCCTTCTGTGATCAGCTAGAGTCAAAAGGCATTATTCGAAGTGCCTGGATGCTTGATTTTATTTCTCAAGTTAAGAAAAGCGATACAAAAATTAAGGCTGGGGAATATCAACTTTCTCCGGCAATGTCTCCGCAAGATATTCTAAATAAACTTAGCAAGGGCGAGGTCTTTAAAAGGATTCTGACTGTTAAAGAAGGAATGGATATATGGCAAATTGCTAAAGCTTTAGAGGATGCTCAAATACTACTGGGTACTGAATTCATCCAAGCTGTACAGGATCGAATGTTATTAGATAAATTGGAAGTTACTGCTCCTTCTCTGGAAGGTTATCTTTTCCCTGAGACATATCATTTCTCTGGCAAACAGACTGCTCTCGCAGTGATTTGGACCATGGTGGAGCAATTCTATAAAAAATGGAAACCAGAATATGATCAAAGATTAACCGAATTAAACTTATCTAAGCATGAGATAATTACGCTCGCTTCTATTATTGAAAAAGAATCAGGTAATCAATCAGAGCAACCGCTAATTTCCTCTGTATTTCACAATCGCTTGCGAAGTGGCATGAAGCTAGAGTCTGATCCAACATTAGTTTATGGATTGCAAGATTTTAATGGTGTTGTGCTTAATAAGCATAAGGAAACTGAGTCTCCTTACAATACTTATAAAAATTTTGGATTACCTCCTGGACCAATTGCGAATCCTGGGCAGAGTGCTATTCGAGCTGCCCTATATCCAGAAGATAGCGATTTTTTATTTTTCGTAGCAGATGGTAAGGGCGGACATAAGTTTTCCACAAATCTTCGGGAGCATAATGACGCTGTTCGTGATTATCGCAATATGATTAGAGAAGCTAAGGAAGCTTCTGCCAATGCTGCTAGTGATGCACCAGTGGCAGAGCCCGCAGTAGTTACTGAAGTAGCAGAATCTGCGGTGGCGGAAGTTCCAGCCAGTAATGAAAATTTGGAGGCTAGTGAATCTCCAGCAACAAATTAAATTACTACAAGATCGCTTTCTAAAGTTTAAGCGCCAAAACTTATTGGCCTTGATTTTGATTCTTGTTATAAATTTTTCTGCGCTGTTATTTTTTCTATATGTGTCTTACTGGCTAGGCCTCGGACTGTTTCTAGCTATTATTCCTAATGCCTATTTCTTAATTCGAAATTACCGGCGACTTAATACTCCGTCTGCCCAGCAGTGGGCCGTTTTGATAGATGAAGAGTGTCAAGGTGGAAGTCGATTGACTGCTTTAAACCAATTGCAAGAAGCGAGTTTGGAGGATTCTGATGTTGCTAAATTTATCGCCCAACAAGTCGTAGACGAGAAGATTTCTTTTGCTAAAGTTAATCAAATTTATTTTAAAAGATCTCGTAGTCTGAAGTTAAATCTTTATAGTTTACCAGTTCTTTTAATTATTTGTTTGATCTTATTTTTTCTATTTAAGGATAACTTTATTGAGCCTGCGCTGGATAAAAGTCTTTTTGCTCCAGAAATTAAAGTTTTGCAAGAAATAGTTGCGGAGAAGCAACTACCACCGGAACTAAACGAGAAGTTAGAGAAGCTATTAAATAATTTAAGTTCAAAAGATTCCAGCCTAAGTGAGGTAAAGGAAAAGTTAGCCGAAGCTGAACAAAAATTAGCAGAGCAGCAATCTAAGGAAGAACAAGAAAAACAAATAGAAAAAAAAGAAGCTGAGTCGAAGGAAGAAAAACAAAAAAAATCTGAAGAACAAAAACAAGAACAGCAAGAAGAAGAAAAAAAGAAAGATCAGCAGGAAGAATCTGAAAAGCAAGATCAAAAAGAAGAGAGTGGTGAGAAATCTGAAACTGCTGCAGAAACTAAATCAGGCAAAAAAGACAATCAAAAAGGTGAGCAACAATCTGGCCAGGAAGACCAGCAAGGGGAAAAGGGAGGAGAGAAACAGTCCGATCAAAAATCTGCAGAAGGTAAAGAAAAGTCTGAAGGGGGAAGTGGGGATAGTAAAGACTCTGGAAAGCAAGAAGGTGGTCAGCAGGAATCTAAAGCTGAGCAAAAGGGTGGCGAGAAAGGCGAACAGCCAGGAGAAAATTCGCAGAGTGATAAGAAGTCGCAGTCTGCTAGTAAGGAGTCCCAAGAAGGAGAAGGATCAGATAAAAGTGATCAGACTGGTAGTCAGCAAGAATCTAAAGATGGAAAGTCTAAGGAAGATGCCAAGCAAGAAGGTGGCAAAGAGCAAGGTAATTCTCAAGAAGGTAAGGGTGGTAAACCACAACAAAAATCTGGTGGTGAAGGAGAGAAAAAAGCCGAACAGGTAATGGATCAACTAAAAGAAAAAATCTCTAAACTAGAGCAGGAAAAAAAAGAATCTTCCACCAAGGAAGGAAAAGAGAATAAGCCAGAGAAGCCTCAAGAAGGACAGTCCGGTGAGGGTGGTGGTAAGGCCTCAGAAAAAAAAGACAAACAGGATCCCGCTAAGTCACCAGATAATTCTAAGAAGCAAGAGAGTCAGAATAAATCAGAGGAAAAATCTAAGGAGTCTTCTGCTTCTGGAGAAGGCGATGCTAGTGAACCTCCGAGTTCGGAGAATAAAGAGTCGGAAAGTAAAATGCCAGGTAAGCAAGGAGCCGCTGCCAGTGGAAAAGAGGGCGATCCAGGTGCGGGTGATGACGCTCCCAAGATTGATGAAGGAGAATTAAAGTATCAGGATGTGAAAATTACGGAAGACCCAGAAGGCATTGATCAAAAATTTGCAACTGGAGATGCTGAAATTAAAAAAGGCCAAGAAGGTCAAGAGTATCGCATTACTCAAGAAGAGTTAGAGCTCAGTCGTCCTACTGCTCCCACTAAAAGCAAGCAAATTAAGATTCCAATGGAATATCAGGATATTCTAAAGTAAGACTATTTGATTGGAAAGAAGCGTTCTTTAAATCTTGCTAAGTCGGCTGTGCTACCAAAATAACAAACCAAATCTTTACCGTAATTTTCTAAGAAAACAGGAGTTACTTTGATAGTAAAATCTTTACCAGCAATTAGTTTGGGAACTTCGATCTCCAGTAGATTACTAAAGTGTCTAGAATCTTCCTGGCTTGCTCCAGTAATTTTAGAAGCAATTGTAGCATGAGTCCCACTTACCGCTACTGTTTTATCAAAAGTTGTGCTGCCAGCACTTTTTCTAAGGAAGCTTACTAAATCTGATTTAAGTGCGTATACTTGATCAGGAGTTTTTTTAGCTTCAGCTGTAAATAAGTTTTTAATTCTTAACTCTACGGCACCACCAACTAGCTGGCGTTCTTTAAATTGTTCAGCTTTTGGAGTAGCGGCCCCAATCTTGGATAAATGTCCTTTAAAACCTAATGAGGCTTGATTTTCTAGATCGCTTGGTGAGAGTTCGATTGTAGGGTAACTTTTTTGAATTCTAGCAAGAACGTCTGGATCGCTTGGCTTAAGAAAAGCAATAGTAACAGCAGCTGCCTCTACTGTAGCTTCTCTGATTGGACGAAGCTCGGTCCGATCTTTTAGCGTCGCTAAGTAAAATCCTTTGTCTTCTTTTATGGAGACAGTCTCTGTCGCTTTTTCTAAATTACCTGGGCTTAATTTAGATTGTATGTCAGCAACAATATCATTTAGCGTACGACCATGGGCACTAACAACCACTAAGCCTTGTTGTTGAGCTAATTCTAGATAATTTAATTTAGCAGTAACTTTGCCTAAGTCTTTTCCCGTTTCAACTTTTAAGTCATTCAAGTCGGACTGAATTCCTCTAGTCTTTATTATTAACCCGATAGAAGAAATAGCAGCTAAACTAAGGGCCGCAATAGTAACTCCCGTTACTACATTTCGAGCGTTGAAAGTCCCTTCAGACTTACGGTCAGCTCTAGGAAGCTGTCTAACTGGGTGTCCTTCTGCGTAAGGATCATTTGATTGAGGCATGTTAAATCTCTGACTGTAAGTAAAATGAAAAACAATGTATTCTATGTTATATCGCTTACTTAAGCAAAAACCTTAAGTAGTTTTTGCTAGTATATATTTTCCATATAAAGTTCCTAAGCTATGAGTAATATTGAAGAAAGACTGAATAATTTTCGAGAGACCTTTGGTCAAGTGGAGTCCGAAATTAGCAAGGTTATTGTCGGACAAAAGGACATTATTAGAGGAACGCTGGGAGCCATTTTTAGCGGAGGACACGTCCTACTTGAAGGTGTACCAGGGTTAGGTAAGACACTTTTAGTTAATTCAATCGCTAGGGCACTAGGCTTAAACTTTAAGCGGATTCAATTCACTCCAGATTTAATGCCCAGTGATATTACTGGAACAGAGATCTTAAATGAAGGTGATGACGGCAAGAAGCAATTTATTTTTATGCCAGGGCCACTTTTTGCCAATATCATTTTAGCTGATGAAATTAACCGAGCTACTGCCAAAACTCAGGCTGCTTTGTTAGAAGCGATGGAGGAAAAACAGATTACAGTCATGGGGAAAACTCATCCGCTCCAAACTCCGTTCTTTGTTTTGGCAACGCAAAATCCTGTTGAGCTAGAAGGTACTTACCCTCTACCAGAGGCTCAGTTAGATCGTTTTATGATTAAGTTAGTTCTTAAGTTGCCGAGTGAGCCAGAGATGCAAGAGATCCTAACTAGAACCACAGGTTCTAATATTCCTCTAGCAACTGCGGTACTAGAAGAATTTAATCCGGCAGAAAAAATTAATGAATTAAAATCTTTAGTTCGTGAAGTGGTTGTACCTAAGCCCTTACAAGAAGTTTTGGTGCGAATGCTTTCTGCTTTAAATCCTGATTCCAATTTTGCAACAGAAAAAGTTAAGAAATATGTTAGGTTTGGATCAGGTCCACGCGGTGCGCAAGCAACAGTCCTTTTTTCTAAAGTGTCAGCTTTACTGGCCGGACGAATGAATATCGACTTTGTTGATTTGCAAACTGCATTAATTCCTTGCCTCCGTCATCGCTTGATTCTTAACTTTCAAGCTGAAGCTGAAGGCGTTACTGCGGAAGAAATTATTTCAGAAATTGTTAAAGCTAAGTAAGATCTATGCCTTTGCCTGAATCCTTTACACCGCAACTCTTAAGACAGCTAGAGTTGCAACAAGTTAAAGCGCGCAAAGCTTTTCTAGGTTCACGGCAAGGAGCCCATTATTCTCCCAAGCGCGGACATGGAATTGAATTTTCTGATTTTAGGCAGTATCAACCAGGCGATGATCTAAGACATATTGATTGGAACTTAGTTGCTCGCTCAGAACGCTTTTACATCAAACGTTTTAGGGAAGAACAGGACCTTTTGGTGCATTTGATCCTCGATAATTCGGCCTCCATGTTTAATCCCGGAGCTGCCAAGTGGAATCGAGTAGTGGAGCTGGCTTTGGCAATTGGCTACTTATCTAGCATGCAACAAGATCGCTTGCAGTTAGCGGTTCCGGGGCATTTTATAGGCAAAAAGTATTCTGGTAAAAACTTAGTTTATAAATTAGCCGATGACTTGAATTTGGTTCGTAGTAACCCAACAGTGACATTTGATGCCGATTTAAAACTGAGCTTTACTGCCACAAATTTTCCAGGTGTTGCCTACTATATCTCGGACTTTTTAGATGATCCTGAAAAGATTAAAGCCAATTTCCAAACTTTACTTGCTCGTAATTTAGATTTGCGAGTGATTCAAGTTTTAACTCCGGAAGAAAAACTTCCTCAGATTGGCACAAAGATGATTGCCATCGATAGTGAGACTGGGCAGGAAGTTCCCTTAGAAGTAACCGCGAGTAGTTTAGTCGAGTATCAGAAGGCTTTTAATGCTCATCAAAAAGATTGGCAAGAGTATGCCTATCAGCGACAAATCGCTTGGTATAGTTGTGATACAAGTGAAAAGCTAGCCGATATTTGCAGGTCTGTTTTGGGAGTTAGTAAATGAATCTTGGTTTTACTGCCCCAGGATTTTTGTTATTAGCATTTCCTGCAATTGGGTTTTTAATTTTCGCCTATCTAAATCGTGGACAAGCAAAGCGCCAATTTGTATCCAGCACAATTATCTTTAAGCAACTAAAGAATCGACCGAATGTGCGCGAGAAAGTAAAATTACCTTGGAGATTTTTTTATGAATTATTACTTTTAACATTATTACTTTTAGCAATTGCCGGATTTTATTGGCAATCACCTGGGAAATATTGGCAGGTGATTATTGATAATTCTTTAAGTCTTTCTGCTGTTGCTGATGCTAGCAGTTCTAGAAATATCTTGGCCTTAAATATTGCGCAATTAAAAAATGATCGGCAAGATCGCTTTAAGAATTTGTCAGGAATAAAAGTTTGTCTTACGGCTCCCAGCTTTCAATGTTGGTCCGAAGGATTTGAATCTTGGGAAGCGGTAAGCTCGAAATTAAATAATATTCCAGCTATTCCAGCGAATGATTCACTAGAAAGTGTCCTGGGATCCTTAACAATTGCTCCCAAAGTAAATTTAACAATTTACAGTGATTACTTAAGTAATAGTCGACAATCTAATAATTTTAGACTTTCTACAGTTCGTACTGGAGAACTTGGTAATTTAGCGATTACAGAAATTATCTCTCGCCCGAATCATACAGTTAGTGTTGGTATTCAAGCATTCGTATCTACGCCAATTCAAAAAAAGGTTAAACTTTATTCTTTAGTGGAAAATTCCAAAGGATTAGAAGTCGCTGAAATTAAAGAGGCGAACTTTAAAGCTAATCCAGAAGAGAAAGTTTTTGTAGATTTTAAGATTTTTAATAACATTAGAGCTGTAATTGCTGAAATTGATCCTGCTGGAATAAGCTCGGCAATTGATGCTATTAGTGCTGATAATATTAGTTATCAAGTAATAAATCAGCAGGTAAGTGCTGCCGTATTATTAGTAAGTAAAAATTCCCTTGCTGAAAGTGGATTGGAGGCAGTCTTTCCTGGGAAGCTTAAGTTGCTATCTCCGGAGGAATATCAAGCAGTTCCAGAAGATGCTCAGAAATATTCTTTGATAATTTTTGATAATTATATACCGAGTAAGTTTCCTAGCTCCAATCATCTAATTGTTGCCAGCAATGCTGAGCCTGGTGTGTTAGAAACAACTTTACAGAGGTCCCCGAAGATTACTAGTTGGGACAAAGAGAGTTCTTTGCTTCGGTATTTATCCCCCGATAATTTTAGCTTTAAAAATGTTTGGTCAGCGAAGCTGCCGAGCTGGTTCCAACCTGTGATTACTAGTAATAATCAGACGATTCTGGCAACTGGTTTCCAAGGTCCGATTAGATCGATTTATTGGGGGTTTCCCTTATTGCCACTTGAGAAAAGTAATAATCAAGCACTAGCAATACTTAGTCTGAATGCCTTTAAGTGGCTAGAAGAAGAGAGCCAGTCTCCACTTAGTTTTCAGGGCGAAACTTTGGCCTATGTTTTAAAAGACCAACAGTTGGAATCTGAGAAGATTAATGGCAATTGGGAATTAGCTGCTGGTATTATTCAAAGTGTCAGTGAAAATAAAGTTAATTTTATTGCTAAAAATTTCTACTCTGAAGAAGAATCTAATTTATTGGCAGTTAGAAAAATTGCCCTTCCAATATTAACAAGAAACTCAGACAAATCCGATTTAATTAATACCAATCCCAATCTAAATCAGCTGATCTGGCTAGCTTGGTTAATGTTACTGGCGTCTTTCTTTATTTGGCGAAAGGGGAAAGCAAAAGCATGAGTTATTTTTCACTCAATAATTTTTGGATTTTGCTTTTAGTAATTCCAACATTACTCTCGTTTTTTCTGTTAAAACAGGAAAAGAGTCTTCGCGTAAAGGTATTAGAAGCTCTAGCACTTCTAATGTTAGTCTTAGCCTTGGCTCAGCCTGTCACTAAGAAAGAAATTATCGCTAACGGCGTAATTGTAGCAGTTGATCGCTCTGCTAGCATTACTCCAGAACTAATAGCTAATTTTAAAGAACGTCTAGCTAAGTTAGCTTTGCCGACAGACACTAAGTATCTTTCATTTGCTGGAGGCTTAGGGACTCTTGAGTCTAGTTTAAGTGATGCCTATCAAGGGTCAATTGATCAGCTAAAAGCCAGTAATTTTGAAAATTTAATTAATTATTTCCCACAGACACCACTCGTTCTGCTTTCTGATGGTCAAGAAAATTCAGGAAATGCGCTCACTGCTTTACAGCTTCGGGGACGAGATGCCCCAGTCTATCCAATTGTCTTGGATGGTGAAGAGATTATTGCTGGCTTTGAAATTAAAAAATTAACTGTCCCACTTTTATCTGATGCCGGTATTAAGCAGGATTTAAGTTTGTTGTTTAAGAATTTTACGGCCGGCCAAGTTTCTGGAAAAATTGTTATTAAGCAAGAAGATCAAGTCCTAAAGGAAGAAGAGAAAGAGTTATCTGCACAGGAAGTTTTAAATTATTCATTTACTACTAATGAGCTAAAGTCTGGCCTTAATAAGTTTAGCGTTGAATTTAAAGATGCTAATATTCTAATTGAACAACTTGTTTTTTATATTACAGGCAAAGAAAAAAATCAGGTCTTAATTCTTACATCTAGTCAGGCTGAAACCAAGATCCTAGAGCGAGCCCTAGTAGAGCAAAAATATCAGATTGTTACTCAAGATTCATCCCAGCAAGCTGTTGCCGTAGATGATTTAAGTAAGTTTCAAATTATTTTCTTAAATAATATTCCCTTCAAAGATTTGCCCAATAAATTGGTAGACTCGCTTACTACTTATCTAAAAGAGGGCGGAGCCCTGATGATGCTTGGTGGTAATAAAAGTTTTGGTTTAGGTGGATACAAGGGAACGATTGTAGAAGATGTCTTGCCGGTAGATCTACTTGAGCCAGAAAAAATTAAGCAACGAGTAAACGTGGCTGTTTCTTTGGTACTAGATAAGTCAGGGAGTATGCGTACGAGCCAGAGAATGGATTATACAAAGTTAGCCTCACGCTCCGTGATTGATGCCTTAAAAGATGATGACTACTTTGGATTAATTGGTTTTGATAATCAGCCTTTTATTGCCCTTAACATGCAACAGCTCACTGCTAGTAATCGAGATAAGGCTACCAAGCGTGTCGATCTACTTTTCCCAAATGGTGGTACAAGTTTATATCCTGCCATGGATGTTGCTAGGCAAGAGTTGGAATTAGCTAAGGCTGGCCGAAAGCATATGATTATTCTGACAGACGGACGACTACCAGATGAGGCTCAGCTAGGTACTAGTTATGTTAACTTAGCCCGAGAATTAAAAGCCATAAATATTTCTGTTTCTACATTTTTAATTGGTTCTGATGATTCTAAGCTACTTAAAGAGATTGCTTCTTTTGGTGGTGGAACATTTCATCAAACAATGGATGCTCAAAGTCTACCGCGATTATTTTTAGATGATGTGCGAATTAATACAGCTGAAAAAACTCAAAAAGAATTTTCTGAATATCCAGTTAAGAAGGATAAAAGCTCTGTTGGCCAAATAACTAAACTAACAGACTTCCCGAGTCTCTTAGGGTATGTCGAAACAAAGGTTAAAAAAGAAGCTCAGTTAGAGTTAGTTACTACCGCAGTTAATGATGATCCAATTCTTGCTGGATGGAATTATAAAGGTGGGGGGCGGGTGGTCGCCTTCACTAGTGATCTTTCTGGACGTTGGTCAAAAAACTGGATTGGATGGAAATCTATTTATGATTTTTTAGAACAAGTTTTAGCATACTTAACACCGACTCAAGATGGCAGATTGTTTTCTGATTTCGATTTTGATTATTTGATTAAAGGGCAGAGATTACAACTTAACTTGACTACTTACCAAAGTGCTTTCCAAGTTGGTGATTTTCCTTTGCATATAACCTGGGCGGATAATTCAGAAGAAGATCTTAGCTTTCTTACTATCAATAAAGGATATTATCAGGCAGATCTGCAGGCGCCTGTTGCTGGCCTTGCAAAGATTAAGCTAGGAACTCCAGATGGTCGCGATCATCAGTTTATGATTGATATTCCCAATCCGGATGAAGTGGAAAAACCAATGGGAATTAACCAGGCTTTTTTAAGTTCATTAGCTAGTCTAAGTGGTGGCGAAGTTAATCCAACTGAAATCAAAGCTACTGCAACTGCTGAATCTAAAGTGGTCGAAAAATCTTGGCAGGCATTCTTTTTATTACTTTCCTTAGTTTTGATCCTAGCATCCATTTGTAGTCGTGAAGGAATTTTTTCTAGAAAATAAAATATCTAAATCTAATTATAGTAATGACAAAAAATAATTTACGTTAGTAAATTAAACAGAGTTATTACGGCTAATGCAAATCTTGGATTCTTGTCAGGCCAAAGCATTTGCGGCGGCGGATATCCAAGTTTGCATAGCTAAAAACAACATAAATAGTGAGTCCAAGCAAAATCGTTAGTTTTTAAAGTAATTTATTTCTTGGACTCACTATAATCTTTTTTTGAGTAGCATTAAAATTACTTGATCCTAAGCTAATGCTAGAAAATACATTTTTAACTTTCAAGATTTTCAAATCTGCAACATCCTATATAATATGAGAGCTACGCTGACGTTTATTAGCTCTAAATTTATAAAGATTCTAGGTAGCGCTCGGCTTCGATTGCCGCCATACATCCACTACCCGCGGCAGTAATTGCTTGTCGGTAAACTTTATCTCGAACATCACCACAGGCAAAAACTCCGGCAACTGTTGTTTTGGTGGAATCTGGAGCTGTAATAATGTACCCATCCGAGTCTAAGTCTAATTGATTTTGAAATAGTTGCGAATTAGGAACATGGCCAATCGCCATAAAGATACCTGTTAGCTCAAGTTCTCGCTTTGAATTATCTAGCGTGCTGGTTAAGATTACTTTTTGAAGTCCAGTTGGCTTTTCTCCAATTAGCTCGCTCACTCCACTGTTCCAAATCATTTCAATTTTAGGATTTTTAAAGACTCGATCTTGCATAATTTTTGATGCCCGTAATTGATCGCGGCGATGAATTAAATAAACTTTTTTGGCAAAGCGCGTTAAGAAAAGTGCCTCTTCGCAGGCTGAGTCACCACCCCCAACAACGGCAATTGTTTGTTCACGAAAGAATGCTCCATCACAAGTAGCACAAGTAGATACACCAAAGCCAATTAAGCTTTTTTCATTCGGAAGATCTAAGTAACGAGGATTCGCACCAGTTGCGATAATTAAGGCATCGGCGGTGAATGTTTCCTCTGCCGTAATAATTTTATATGGACGTTGTAACAAATCAACTTTTTCAACTAATGTAGTTTGAAATGTACAGCCAAAGCGCTTGGCTTGATTTTCCATTTCAAGCATCAAATCAGGCCCTAGAATACCATCAACAAACCCAGGGTAGTTTTCTACCTCGGTAGTAGTTGTTAGTTGACCTCCTGGCATAGCACCTTGAATTAATAGGGGAGCTAAGTTAGCTCGTGCCGCATAGATCGCCGCGGTGTAACCTGCAGGACCTGAGCCAATAATAATAATCTCGAAATGTTTAGTAGTCATACCTATACGTTAATGATTCTTAATAAAATCCGCAAGGTAAGCGGGCAAGGGAGCAGTAAAATCTATTTTTTTAGAAAATTGGTTTTTGGGAAGGCACAGACGATATCCATGAAGCAGGAATGAAGGAAAATTGTTGATCTGTAAATCAGTAAACGAGACTTGACTTCCATAAAGGGTATCGCCAATTAGTGGAATATTTAAATGTCCAGCTTGAGCCCGCACTTGATGTCGCCGACCAAAACTTGTGGTTGCTCTGATTAGAAAGATGTTTTTATTAATGATTGCTTTCTCTGGTGAATATAAAGTTTCGGCATAAAGTGATCTAGCAACGCCTTTTTCTAGGATTGATACTTTTTTACTTCCACGATATCGAGAGAATAGATAATTCTTTGCCCAGACTGGCTTGGCAAGTTTTTGATTACTTAATAGTAGGTACTCTTTCACAACCTGATGTTTCTTGATTTGATCTTTAAAGAAATTAAAAGCTATAGAATTTTTGGCGACTAGCTGGCATCCCGACGTTTCAAAATCAAGTCTCTGAAGCAAGCCACCTTCATTATTAATTTTAAAGTTTTCTGGATAATCTTTTTTTAAAAAATCAGTAATTGTTAAATCTGTGTTTTTACCAGCTGTTGAATGAATTGCTGTTGGCTTATTAAGAACTAGAATGCTTTCATTTTCAAAGATGATTTGATAGCTTGTATTTTTCTCTGACATAAATTGACTATAATGAAGAATTTAACTCTTAAGCAAGTGCTTCAAAAGTACTCCGAAGGTCCACAGACTGGAATTTTCACTGATGGTGGATCTCGTCCTAATCCCGGCCCAGGTGGGTGGGGCGTTGTTCGAGTGGACAATGGTGAGATTGTTAAACATCTTTACGGATCAGATCCAATGACTACTAACAATCGCATGGAGATGACGGCGATTATTAATGCCTTGAATTCTATTGAGCCAATGGAAGCAATCACGATTTATGCTGATAGCCAGCTTTGTATTAATACTTTAACAACTTGGGCGAAGTCCTGGGAGCGAAATGGCTGGAAAAAGAAAGGTGGAGAGATTAAGAATTTAGATTTAGTTCAAGAGGCCTACCAACTGTTTCAAAGTCGTCCAAATGTTCGCTTCGAATGGATTGCTGGTCATGGTGGATGGTTGTGGAATGAATATGTCGATTCACTTTCTGCTGCATGGGCAAGAGAAACATTATAGGTTTAGAGAGTTACTCTAGCTCGCGACATTCTTTAATAATTTTTTCTAAGTATTGATCAGCTTGCTCGGCATCTTTTGCTTTGCCTAATTTTTTTACTGCCTCATTCCAACTGCCTAAATCATCTTTCTTCTCTAGTAGTAGGTTTAGGCCAAGGCGAATATTGTAAATTGGATGGTATAAGCTAATTGCTCCCAAGAATGGTAGATCTATTTTCTTAGTAATTAGACGAGCTTCGTTCGGGTGAATTTGCAATAATCCCACTCGACCATCAGCACTCTCGGCATAACGATTAAAGCCAGATTCTTGACTGATTAAAATTGTTGTAATGATTGGATTAATCTTAACAGATTGGCTTTCTGTAATGATAATTGTTGCTAGCTCTTCTGCATTTAAGTTAGCCAGTTTTCGGCTAGCAATAAAACTAGTAATGATTTTTTGATAGTTTTTTGTTTCATCAAATTCAAAAATCTGATTATTTTCTGGCGCAACTAAATCTATTGGCGTCTTTGCGTTAGTCTCTGTCGGTGGAGTTGTTGGAGTTACTTCCACGCTAACATCAGATGGTGGTTCAACCTTTAGGGTGCTCGCTTCTTCCTCTAAAGCCTCAGCATCCTTTGTCGTAATATCTTTTGCTGGCAAGAAAACATCCGTTTCTTTTTTAAAGACTTTTTTAAATACTTCAGATTTTTCTAGCTCCTCAATCGATTTTTCCGTTTCGCTAAGAGTAGGATCTTCTGTGGTAATTTTAGGTGTAGAATCTTTTCTCTTCGCTAGAATCTTTACTGTTCCTAATACTAATGCTGACAGCACAAAACAAAATAAGCCTAACTTAATGATAACTTTAAGATAAGGAATCGACTTATTTGGTTGATGCTCAAGCGAGGTCATTGGGACAATTCGGAGAATTAAATTGTTTGCAGGATATTAATATCCTTAGAGCCAGAGTGGCGAATATACGCATTCTTCCAATTATCAGTTAATTTTTGAATTTTGGCACTGTAGCTTATGCTGATACTTGGAGGATTTTTCCCTTGTTTAACATTATTCGGTCCCCAGTTGTATGCAATCAGCATTTTATTGGTATTCCCAGAGAACATTTTCTTTAAATATTGGATATAGGAAATGCCTAGTCTAAGGTTAACAGTTGGATTATCTAAGGTGTGCAGTCCTTTCCACTGGTAGTTAATTTTTCTGGCAATATATTCACCCGTTTTTGGCATGATCTGCATTAAGCCCCTAGCTCCAACCTTAGATCTAGCATGAGTACGGAAAGAGCTTTCCGAGAAAACCATCGCTGCTACAAAAAATGGGTCCTCATTTGCGATATAGCTCTCGCTAATAATTTTAAAAGCTAGTTCTTCCGGGTTAGAAATATCATATTTAGTTTTGCTAATAATTTCTTCACTAAAAAATGCAATTAGCTTAGCAAATTCAATTTGAGCCTGATGATCTCCCGGTATATATACTGTCGGAGTATGACGGGAGATAAAGCCAGTGTTTAGTGTAAAATCTTCCCAGTAGTTATCTTTAGCAAAAATTTCTAATGAGGATGAAAGTTTATTATTAACTGCCATTGGTATAACGCAGATAATTAAACTGGCAATTAGTAAGAAGCAGCCTAAGAGGCTGAGATCTAGTTTAGTAATCTTAGGTTGGTTGGAATTATCAGCTTCTATTAATAATAGCTCTTCAACAACTAATTTATCATTAATAAAACCTGCTAACTCCATATAATAACATCGGATTTTGAATAGTATTTGCTTCAGCATAAGTTTTCTAGTAAAATCAAGTATTTGTAACTACAATCGAACTTCAGAAAGTTAGATGACCCTTTTTGCACACCTAGATTCATGAATTATTCAGTTATCGTTATCGGAGGAGGCCATGCCGGAGTTGAAGCGGTTGCTTCCGCTTGTCGACTAGGAGCAAAAGTAGCCTTAGTAACTCTTCGAAAAGAGGGCATTGGGCAGATGTCTTGTAACCCGGCAATAGGTGGTTTGGGAAAAGGACAGCTAGTTAAGGAAGTTGATGCGCTTGGCGGTTTAATGGGCCAAGCTATTGATAATACTGGAATTCAATTTAGAATTTTAAATTCTAGTCGAGGCCCTGCAGTACAGTCTTCTAGGGCACAGGCTGATCGTAATCTATATAAAGCGGAAATTCAGCGACTTCTTAGCCTCCAGCCTAACCTAGATATTATTGAAGGCGAAGTTGCCGAGATCTTAGCGACAAATAATAGTGTCCAAGGGATTGTTCTTAAGGATGGAACAAGGCTCAATTCTTCAAACATCGTTCTAACTTCCGGCACTTTTTTACGTGGCTTAATGCATACTGGTTCAGAAATCACAGCGGGTGGAAGGCATGGGGATGTCGCTTCCAATAATTTGAGTGATTCTTTAAAAAATTTAGGGTTTGAGCTTGGTCGACTAAAGACGGGTACCCCTGCAAGACTTAGACTTTCCTCAATTGATTTCTCTAAAACAGAAGAACAGGCAGGGGATCTAGTTCCACAACCATTCTCCATGCTTACTAAGCAAATCCAACAAAAACAAATTTCTTGTTGGATTACGAATACTTCAGAAGCAACTCATGAGATCATCCGTGTTAACAAAGAGCGTAGTCCAATGTTCAATGGTCAGATTAAATCTGGCGGGCCACGATACTGTCCATCGATTGAAGATAAAGTTTTTAGATTTACAGATAAAGACAGTCATCACGTGTTTTTAGAACCAGAAGGTTATACTTCCGATATTGTTTATCCAAATGGAATTTCCACAAGCTTGCCACTAGATGTTCAGGACAAATTCATTCGTACAATTCCTGGATTAGAAAATGTTGAAATTATTGTGCCTGGATATGCAGTCGAATATGACATGGTAGATCCACGAAATTTAAAACCAACTTTAGAAACTAAATTAATTTCGGGTTTGTTTTTTGCAGGTCAGATTAATGGTACTTCAGGTTATGAAGAAGCTGCTGGGCAAGGTGTCGTCGCGGGAGCTAATGCCGCACTGCGCTCTAAGGAGCGATCGCAGCTAATACTTTCTCGTGCGGATGCCTACATTGGCGTGATGATTGATGACTTAATTAGTAAAGGTGTTGATGAGCCATATCGTATGTTTACCTCTCGTGCTGAATATCGATTAATTCTAAGAGAAGATAATGTTACTCTAAGACTTTGTCCCTTAGCTAAAGAGCTTGGCCTACTATCAAGTGTCGCCATTAATCGCTTTCGGGAATTGCGAGAATCTTATGTCACACTAGATGCCCATATCGAACAAGAAAGAATTTCACCAAAGCGACATCAAAAATTGATTGAAAGCCTGCCCGCTAATAGTGAAGTTAAGGTTGGGACGAAGGTTGCCGATTTAGTACGTCGACCAGAGTTAAAACTAGCGCAGATCTTAGAATATTTTCCAGAGTGGGGAATATTTCCAAATCAGATTATTACAATGGTAGAAACTCAATTGAAATTTTCTGGTTACATTAAAAGACAAGAGTTGGAGATCGAACAATTAAAAAAAGCTGAGCGACAATTGATCCCAGTAAGTTTTTCCTATGAAAATGTTTCTGGTTTAAGAGAGGAGTTTAAGCAGAAACTATCGAAAGCTCGTCCACACTCTTTGGGACAAGCAATGCGGATACCTGGCATGACCCCAAGTGCCGTTAGCCTACTCTCAATTAGCCTTAAAAAGACATCAACTCAAGAAGTTGTTGCTTAATAAAGTTCTTTAAGGAACACTTTTCGATCGATATCAGGCAAGTTTTATCTATCTTAAAATATTTTCAATTAAGTATTTGAAATCATTAAAAAGATATAAAGTTTATCAAATCCCTTAGACTCAAAGTTAAAAATCAAATTTTTGATTATGGCAAACTCCTGTAGCAAGGTCCGAGTGGTGAAAATTAAATGCCTAAAAAGTAAAAATAACTTATTGCAATTATTTTTTAACGATGTATGTTACTGGTCAGATTCAGGAGCTACATGTCCAGCTTTGAATCCGGCCAATATTATTGTTCTTTTTTCGCTAATGGAGAATTACATGCCAAAATTTCATCAGAAATTTACTCTAAAAAAAATCTCATGTTTGATTTTTGCCCTACTTTTATCAATGCCAATTCAGGTATTTTCTGAAGCAGCAGAATCATCAAAAAAACTAAGCTTTGAATTTAATGACACGAAAGAGTCAGTATTTACAGCTAAATCTGAAGCCGACGTCGACTATCTTTTTGAAAAATCAGCTAGTAGCGAGTATGTTTTAACTCTTAAAGACACTCCACTTCCGGAAGGTCAAGAAGAGTCAATTCTTGCTAAAGATACTGAAGCAGACATCCGTTCAGTTCGTTTTGTTACTAAAGGTGACGATCTTCAATTAAGATTCTTCACTAAGCCAAACGTTTTTCTACAAGCTAACCAAAATAAAGGTTCTATAGTTGTGGGCTCTGCGCTTAGCGAGATTGCTCCTGCTGATGTAATGGCTCAAGCTAGTGAAGTAGAGCTAGAAGGCGAAGTCACTGGTAAGTTTGAAGAAACTTTTAATGAAGGCTTTGACTCCAAGTATACTGGCCGACTAATCTCTCTTGATTTGCAAGATACAGATATCGATAACGCTCTAAGGATTATTGCTGAAGTTTCTAACTTAAACATCATTGCTAGCGAAGATGTTCGTGGAAAAGTCACTTTAAGACTTCAAGATGTTCCTTGGGACCAAGCTTTGGATGTAATTCTTAAAACTAATGGATTAGATTTAGTTCGCGAAGGTAATGTTGTTCGTATCGCTCCACTAGAAAAGTTAAGAGCTGAGCGCGAAGCATTAAAGCAAGCCAAGCAAGCAGAGGAAGAGTTAGAAGCATTAAGAGTTCAGTATCTAAGAATTAGCTACGCACGCGCTTCTGATTTACAACCAATGATTGAAAGCATCCTAACTGAAAGAGGAAGTGTAGCTTTTGATGAAAGAACTAACCAGTTAATCATTAAAGACATTTCTCGCGGTCTTACAAATGCTCAAAAATTAGTGGAAAAGTTAGACTTGAGAACTCCTCAGGTTCTAATCGAAGCTCAAATTGTTGAAGCAACAAGAACGTTTACAAGACGTCTTGGTAGCCAAGTTGGATTTAACTTCTTAAGAAGTCCAGATTTAGGAAATGCACTTCCATACAACTTCCCTAACTCTTTAGAGATTGGTGGTTCGGCTGTATCTCCTAGTGGTCAATCGAATAATAACGTATCTGAATTTGCTAACGGTGAATCTTCAGCGTTAAGCTTTCTATTCGGTAGCGCAGATGGAACTAAGAACTTAAGCTTCCGCTTAACTCAAGCTGAAGAAGAAGGTATTGCTAAGATTGTTAGCCGTCCATCTGTTGCTGTTGCTAACAATACTCCTGCTGAAATCAAGAGTGTTAGAAAGTTAAGAATTAAACTTCCAGCCGGCGGTGGTGTTAACATCGGAGTAGGTGCTGGTGCTGCAGGCGGTGGCGGTGGAAACGTTGCTACTGAAACAATTGAAGTTGGTATCGTATTAAACGTTACTGCTCAAGCATCACCTGATTACTTTGTTCTGATGGACATTAAAGCCAAATCAAGCTCAATCGGTACTTTTGATATTGAAGGGGTTCCGGAAGAGTTGGAAAGATCTGCTACTTCTAGTGTTCTAGTATCAAGTGGCCAGACTTTTGCAATGGGTGGTATTTATAAAATTGATGAGACTAACGGTGTCAATGGTGTGCCTTTCTTTAAGGATATCCCAGTACTTGGTCACTTCTTTAGAAGCTCAACAACAATTGATTCAGATCAAGAGTTGCTGTTTTTCTTAACTCCTCGAATAATCGAAGGTAGTTTTGATGACGCAGCTTTAGAAACAGAGTCAGAAGTATAATTTTTCTTGGAGATATATCAAATGAAACTACTTAAACTGTTTCTAATTACCCTTACAGTCTTTGCCGTATCTTGCGGAGATTCCGTCAGAAACGATAATGGCGTTAGCTTTACATTCTTTGGTTGGTTCCAAGATGATGCTGGTGATGTCAGTGCTACCTTTGGCAGATTTGCATTAGAAGGTAACGGTATTGCAACTGGCACTGAAGTTTATGCGGGATTACAAAACAACCTTTCTGGTCAATTCATCATCGTGGAAAGAGCCTACCATACGTACACTGTTCCAGGCTCAGCAATAAGAATTCCTTCAACATCTGTTGGGGTATCTTCTTTAGTTCGCCCTGGCCCAGTTAGTACAACGATTGGGAACACAACGTTACCAAACAATGCGCTTACAGACACTAATGCCACTTACGCCGGTACTAACCTTATGCCTGCAACAATTGGTCAATTTATCTCCCTAAACAGAGATCAGTTACCAAGACTTCCTTTTCAAATGGTTGTTTCAACTTATTTTGAAGGTGTAACTTCAGCCGGAAGAAGAATCAAATCAAATCCAATTCAATTTGAAATTGAGGTTGTATCTGATATGAACATCGGTGGTGCAGCAGAGGATCCAGCGGCTTAATTTTTTAGCAACTGATTATTTTAATGAAGAATATTTTTTTAATGAGGAAGGCTCTAATGAATAAGAAATTATTTCTAATTCTACTTACCATGGTATCAGTGGCAACAGTTGCCTGTAACAGTGGTAAGACTGCTGATAGTGGGGATACTGATTTGTCATCAATCTTTGTTTCGGACAATGGCAATACGGGTCGAGTTCAAATCGATCTCTCAACTACTGAGATTCCAGTAGCAGGTACAGCATCTTTTCATGTATCAGCAATTGGCGTTGATGGTCAGGCAGTTACTAATGTCAGAATTGTTTGTGATACAGAAAATGATTTAAGAATTATCGAGCCTAGCTCAGGTACCTTTTACACTGCAGGTTATGGATCTGCTAGTGGAGTTATTGGATGTGAAGACAACGGTAGCTTTCTTTTCGCTTGTAGTTTAGGCGATGGGCCAACTTTAAGAGATACTGTCTTAGTTAAGTGCCAAGGAACAAGACCGATTGGATTCGCTGGATTTCCAGGATCGTTTGGTGGTGGTTTAGGCAATGGTGTTAGTGACATCGGTAGCGATGAAGAAGATCCAGACAATACCGGATTTACAGTTCGTTTAACTAGCGTTGAATTTATTGAATTGGGAAGCCCAACTAGCTCAATCGATATTCAGCAAGGACAAAACTGTGATGGTGATGTTACAACTAATGATCCAGAGCCGTTCTCGGATGCTTCAGTAAGATTTACTGTAAGCAATAGCACGGAACAGATTGTTCGTTATACCTCATACAGCTATGAAGTTTTAGACTTGGATGGAAGCGTTGTTGATGAGTCTCCAGTGCTAAATCTTATTGGTGAAGCAGTTGGTGGAGGTTCTTCTGGGACATTTACAGGTTTATTTGGCTTCGCTAATGGTGGTGTTAAATCTGTACCAGGAAATAGCAATTTTACTTCCGGATTTAAAAATATCAGATTTACTCTGTATGGAACTCTTTCTGATGGAAGTCAGCAAGATATTACTGCTAGCCAGGCTGGAAGTTTTAACAATTTCAACAATTGTTAGTCCTGCTTGAGTTTTAGGCAAAATTAAACTATTAATAAAAGCCGTTTCAACACGGCTTTTTTTATTTTCCCTATCAGACAATGAACTTAAAAGATTTACAAAAGATTATTGATATACTTAAAGAGAGTGACGTTAATGAATTCCATCTAGAAGAAGAAGGAACTTCGATTAAGTTAATTCGTGGTGTTTCTTTTGCGACACAGTCACAAGTAAATACCTACGCAACTCCGCAGTACGCTCAGCAACAACAGCAAATGCCCACAAGTGTAACTGTTAATGTTCCGGTCAATGCAGTTACTGAAGCGATCAAGGAAGATGAAGGTTTATTTAAGGTAGAGTCTCCAATAGTTGGAACTTTTTTCCGGAAGCCTTCACCAGATAGTCCATCCTTTGCCGAGGTTGGTAAGGTTGTGAAAAAAGGAGACAAGCTTTGTATCATCGAAGCGATGAAGTTAATGAACGAAATTGATGCACCAATTTCTGGAACAATTGAAAAAATCTTAGCGCAAGACGGACAGGTAGTGGAGTTTGGTGAGCCACTATTCTTAATTAGACCTTCTTAACCTGATCAAACAAAAATAATATGTCTGAACCAACTAAGTTTAATAAAATCTTAATTGCTAACCGTGGAGAAATTGCTCTTCGTGTTATTAGAGCCTGCCATGAGTTAGGAATTAAAACAGTAGCAGTCCATTCTCAAGCGGACGTAGATGCGCTTCACGTTAAGTTAGCAACTGAGTCTATTTGCATTGGACCAGCATCGGCAAAATTAAGTTACTTAAATATCCCATCGGTAGTTTCTGCTGCTGTGGCAACAGGGGCAGATGCGATTCACCCCGGGTATGGATTCTTAAGTGAAAACTCCAAATTTGCTGAGGTTTGTGCCTCTTGTGGTATTACCTTTATTGGCCCAAATGTTAAAAATATGCGCATGATGGGTGACAAGGCTCGTGCTCGTAGAGCCGCAGAAAAAGCAGGTGTACCAACAATTCCGGGTATTAGTGAAGGCTTAATTGATGCTAAATCTGCTCTGCCGATCGCTGAGGGCATTGGATATCCAGTACTATTAAAAAGCTGTGCCGGAGGCGGTGGTCGTGGAATGAAAATTGTTCATAATTCTGATGAATTTGAGAATTTATTTAATACAGCTGCTCGCGAAGTCGAAGCAGCTTTTGGCGATCCAAGTCTAATCATTGAGAAATTTCTTCCACGAGTTAGACACATTGAAGTTCAAATCGCTGGTGATAAATTTGGTAATGTAGTTCATCTAGGAATCAGAGACTGTTCCATGCAACGTCGCTATCAAAAACTAGTTGAAGAGTCCCCGTCAATCGGTCTACCAATGGAGCTTCAAGAGCAGATCCAAAATGCAGCTGTAGAGCTCGGAAGATCTGCCAATTACACCAATGTCGGAACGGTGGAATTTTTAGCTGATCTAGAAAACAATAAATTTTATTTTATTGAAATGAATACCAGATTACAGGTAGAACATCCTGTAACTGAGATGGCTACTGGAATTGATTTAGTAAAAGAACAAATTAGTCTTGCAGCTGGCAATCCTTTAAGTAAGACGCAGGATCAAATCATCCCAACAGGGCATACGATTGAAGTAAGGATTAACGCTGAGGATTCCAGAACCTATGTACCTTCACCTGGTAAAATCACTAGTTTTCATGCTCCGGGTGGCTTTGGAGTTAGGGTTGATTCCGCGATTTATCATGGTTATGTGGTTCAGCCACACTATGATTCTATGATTGCTAAATTAATTGTCAAAGCAGATACTAGAGAGAAATGTATTAACAAAGCACTAGTTGCTCTTGATGAATTTATTATTGAAGGAATCAAGACAAATATTGAAATGCAACGTCGGATTCTATTAAACGCAGATTTCCGTAGCGGTAATTTTTATACCAAATATTTAGATAGTGTTGATTTATTTGCCAGCTAAATTACTAATGAAGAATTTAAGCATTAGGTTTTTGGTATTATTTTCTCTATCGTTTTTTTTATCTTCTAAAGTAATTGCAGAGATAGAGCCATTAGTTTCCACAATTAAAGTTAGTAGCTCTAGTTTTGATTTTGGAAATGTCCTCGAAGGTGAAAAGGTTACCGCTCATTTTCAAATTGAAAATACTGGTAACGCTCCATTAAATATTATTAATTTTATTCCAAGTTGTGGTTGCCTAGTTGCAAAGCTTGATTCGCAAATAATTCCCGCAGGTGCCATATTACCTATCTCCGCTGAGTTTGATACTCGGGGGTTTTCTGGTTTTCAGTCACAGCAAATTGCTTTTAACACCGATAACCTAGAGCAAAAACAAGTTCTTTTTACAATCCAAGGAAATGTTGAGCCAGAGTTACTAGTTGAGCCAGATAAGATTTTTATTTCTCAAATCGCACCTCAAGAACTACTAAATTCTCCTGAGCTTAAATTCAAAGTCTCTGTTAATACTAAGAGTAAAGCTACAATCACTGATTTAATTGATCTTAGTCAGCTAGTAGAAATAAAAGATTTAAAAATATCTTCAAAGCAAGCTACCTTTGTTGCTAAGTATTTATTGCCTACAAAATCAGGACTATTTCGTGACCGCCTATCAATTATTTTAAAGGATGGTAGTCAAAAAAGCTATAACGTCCCAATTTTTATTAAGGTCGAGGATCAATTAGAGATTACACCGCCGGCCTTGTCTTTCGGACTAATTCAGCCAGGTGGTAAGATTACTAAGAAATTAAAAATTAAATTTCAAAAAGAATTGCAACTAAAGATCCTTAGTCTGACATCAGAAAACCCAGCTATTTCAGCAGAGCTTGATCCAAAGTTATCTAACGATAATACTTTGGTTGTAAACGTAACGATCGATCCGGATCAGGTTCAAGAGAATATTTTAACTGATTTGATACTTACTACAAATCAAGCTGATTTATCTGAGCTTCGGGTAAATGTATTTGCAACAATTCCTCCAATCTTGGAAGATTAGTTTTTAAAAGCAAAATCCTTAGTTGGAATTTGAAAAAGATATGTACTACTTGCGATCATTAATTTTATTATTATTGTTATTAGTCAGTAGTGCTAACTTGTCCTTTGCTGACAAAGTCACAATTTATAATTTAGATTTTGCATACTCGATTGAATCACAAATTGATTCTGAGCAGAAGGAAATTAAAATTGGAGACTACTCTAAGATTATTAAAATCAGTAATCTGCATGATTTTATTGTTGAGCACTATTTCTTCCACACTAATACCGAATATAGCTTTGCCGAGCTTCGCGATTTTCTAAAGGCTTCTGTAACTGATAACAGACCCTCCTTGGTAGCTTATATTATTAAAAAAGCAACCTTACAGCGTGACTGGACTTTCGCTCAAGCATCGGAGATGTTCTCTCTCTTAACTCCAGAATTTATCGCCCAAATTGCTAAAAAAGATCAGTTTGAACTTGATTATCAACTGAGTAAGCGGACCAATGTAGGCAAGTATTTTCTTTTAATTGCCACTGAACATTACTCCGATAGCTTCTTAAGGAATTGTTGCTCTAAGCCTTTTAATTTATTACCTTCGGTCGCTTTCTACTTGAGGCAGAAGCTTTCACTAGGAAATTCCCCAGTAGAAATAATTAATGATTTTTACCGTAAGAAATCAGAAATCTTAAGTAATGAAGATTTAAAAACAATTGAAAAAATCCTTTCATATCTGCAGGTCATGGGTCAGTTAAACTCGAGCTTTCCAAAGACCTATGAAACTATCAAGAAAGAATATCCTAGCTATTTTTCTGAGCTGAAAGAATTTTTCTTGGTTCTTAGACAACAAGCCCTAGATCAAGCAATTAAACTGAAGAACTTTCAGCTAGCATTTGATTTATTACTTTTGCAGGATGTTAAAGAGCGCACCGAAGATACCCACAAGCTTGTAAAAGACTTGTTACAAGAACTTGATTTAGGCTTTGCTCCGCTATTAATTATTGACCCCTATAAATCTTACCTTAAAACTATTGCCGAGAAAGATTATCAGGTTAAAGAAGCTGTGATTGCCGCACTAGAAAAAGTAGTCAAAGGCCTAGTTGATTCAGGGAAAGTTTTTGAATCGAAGGAATACCTTCCCGAAATCTTCTTGTATCGGGAGAATCCAAATTCTGAAAATACTAAATTAGTTTTTTTATTAATTAAAGAACTGGATCGGGGTGGGCTTCGAGATCAGATCTACCTACTTCGAGATACTTACGAATTAAATTATTCGGTCGGGCAAAAATTTTGGTTTTTTAAGCGAGGCTATTATTTTAGCTTATTATTTATCTGGGCTTTCCTAGCTATAATTATTGCCTTCTTTATCCTTGTTTACTTTAAAATTATTAAAATAGATAAGTACCAGATTTTCCTTAAGAAGCTTTTAAAAGATTTAATTAGTATTAAACCAGTTATCACAAAAGGCCCGGCGAATCAGTTTAATCACCAATTTGATCAGTTAAACAGTGATCGCCAAAAGTTCAAATCCATGCTGAAGTATTTTGAGATGACTGAAAAATCTACTTTAGAACAAATTAAAAGTAACTATCGTAAAAAGATCAAAGCTTATCACCCTGATTTAAATCCAAATCAAAGTGAAATAGATAAAGCAAGATTTCTAGAAATAACGGAACGCTATGAAGAATTGCTTGGCCTATACTCTCGTTTTGGTCCTAAGTAGTGCTCTGTTTCTAAGCCTTCTTGCCATATTTAAATTTGCTAAGCAGTACTCTTTTCTTGGTGCTAAAAGAATCCCTCGCCAAATTTGTTGCTGATTAGAGTAGTTTTCTGTTTCTAGTTTTTGTAAGTTATTCATACAATTTATATTGCAAAAAACATGCCAGTAATTAACCACAGCAAGCCTTATTAAACTGTATCTTCGTGTAGAAAAACTCCCCTATGCTGTTGAGTTTTTCAGCAAGTAAAGCTAGTCTTATCCTGGGCAAGGCGCGAGGTAGCTTGCGAAACTGGTCAGATTCGGAAGGAAGCAGCCATAAGCGAATCCTACTTGTGTTGCTTTGCCCGCTTTCGCTGAAGCTTCAGCGTGGTAAACCCGTTTTCTCACCTTTTGGTACACACTAGATTTTGCTATTCAATAGCTAGGTCTATTGTGTCCCAAAAGGGTAGAATCACGCCGAAGCTTGTTAGATTATTATATCTGCAAAAAACTTTAGAGCGAAGGCGGATTGCTCATAGTATATAGGTCTTTTCTTTTGTATAATCTTCCACATGTCCTATCTGGTAATTGCTCGTAAGTATCGTCCAGAAGCATTCTCTGAAGTTAGTGGTCAGATTCATGTGACAAAAACACTGGCTAATGCGATTAATCGGAATAAGGTTGCCCATGCCTACCTCTTTTGTGGGCCTAGAGGAGTTGGTAAGACTTCCATCGCCCGTATATTTGCTAAATCTTTAAATTGTGAGCAGGGACCAACTGCCACACCATGTTTAAAATGTAGTAACTGTACCGAAATCAAAGCAGGTAAGAGCCTAGCAGTGAGAGAAATTGACGGAGCCTCTCATAATAGTGTTGATGATGTAAGAGATTTAATTGATAATTTCAGAACACTACCACCTCCCAATTCAAAGCATAAGATTTATATCATCGATGAAGTGCACATGTTAAGCACCGCCGCATTTAATGCTTTGCTAAAAAGCTTAGAAGAGCCACCACCAAATACTATCTTTATTTTAGCGACAACAGAAGCTCATAAGATTTTACCAACAGTGCTTTCTAGATGTCAGCGATTTGATTTACGTGCATTACCAATTGATGAAGTCCAATCCTGCTTACAGGCAATTTGCCGCGAAGAAAAAGTTAAGATTTCTGGCGAGTCTTTGCGGATGATTGCTCGCTTATCAGATGGATCGCTTCGCGATGCTCAGTCATTACTAGAACGGGTCTTAGCATTTTCCAATGATGATGTCTCACTTGATGATACGGCGCTAGCCCTTGGGACAGTAGGTAAAAATCAATTGCTACTACTTTCTCAAGCAATTTTTAATCGTGATGTAGAAACAGCCCTTGGTAAATTATCAGAAGTATTTTCTACCGGCCTTGATTCCAGTTTGTTCTTAAAAGAATTTGTAACTCATTGGCAGGAACTCTTAATTGCTAAGTTTGCTGGCAAGAAAGAACTAGTAGCGCTTGGCATCGAAGAAGATTGCCAGGCAGAATTACTAAGACAAGTGGAGTCTATTAATAAAAGTGATTTACAAGACTTGGTAGATCTAGCAAGAAAAGGTGCCGATCAAGCACTCCGCAGTTCTTATCTAAAATTTTCTTTAGAAAGTTTAATTGTTCGTTTGGCAACAAGAGTTCCAATCTTAGATTTCGCAGAAGTCTTAAATACACTAAGTACTGGGCAGTCAGTTCAAAAAAAAAAGCCAGTAGCAATTCCTGAGATTAAAAATAAGCCAGAATTTATTCCGCAATCTCCGATTACTTCACCTGCTCCGACACTTGTTCCACAACCAACTCCTAGTGTTACTACCGAATATACCTGGAAAGATTTTATTGATTATGTTGGTAAGATTTCCCAACCATTAATGCTGGAGAGCCTAAAAAGAATTTCGGTAGAGCGGTTTGTGCACCCACAACTACAAGCTAGTGGTAATGACTTAAGTCTTAGGTACTTTAACAACCAAGCAAATATTATTAAGTTAAAAACAATCCTTAAGGATTTCACAAAACTTGATGACTGGCACATTAAGTTAACCTTAGCCCAACAGGCAGATTATATTCCAGGCAGTGTTCAACACCAAGAAGCCAAAAGTCGCTTTAAGGATAAGCAAAATCGTATAGCTGAAATCTTAGAAGACCCTAACGTTAAAGCAATGAAAGAGCTTTTTCCTGGAAGTGAAATCGATCGATAAATTTACTGTTTTTCTATTAAATTTACACTTAATCAGTGGCATCTAGACTAGCCAAATTAATCCTACAGTGCTAAATTTTACTTACTGATGCAGGGCAAATTTTCTTTCTGCCATGCTTTAAATGATAATTTTTTTGGTACTAGTTATGAACAAAGGAAGAGGTGGATTTCCAGGTGGTGGCGGTGGTGGAGTTGGTGATTTAATCAACCAAGCCAAGCAAATGCAAGCTAAATTAGAAGCTGCGCATGGTGAAGCACAACAATATTCTGAAGAAGGTCAGTCTGGTGGTGGAATGGTGAAAGTTGTTGCTAAAGGTGACAATAAGATCGTTAGCGTTACAATTAATCCAGAAGTGCTTGATCCCAATGATGTGGAAATGTTACAGGATATGATTTTAGCTGCAACTAATGATGCCTTAACAAAAGTTCAAGCCAAGGTTCAAGGTGTTCTAACAAACATCACTGGCGGGATGAGCATTCCAGGGCTATTCTAAACTTAATGCAGTATCTTCCTAAATCATTACAACGTTTAATTTCAGAATTAAACAAATTGCCAAGCGTCGGTGGTAAATCTGCCGCTCGCTTGGCTTATCACTTAATCAATTTCCCTCAGAACGCTGATGCCCTAGCCGCAGCCATGCGCGACGCCGCAGGTTCATTGCAACAATGTCAGCAATGTTATTTCATCACTGATGAAAAACTTTGTACTATTTGCAAAAGTACTAATCGAGATCATTCCGTAGTTTGTATTGTGGAAAAACCAGCCGATCTAATTGCCATTGAACAAGCTGGAGTTTTTCGTGGTTACTATCATGTCTTACACCAACTTTGGTCTCCAATTCGCGGACAAGGATTAGATGCCATGCACTTATCCGAGCTAGTCGAGCGTGCTAAAAAAGAAGAAGTTACCGAAGTTATTATTGCAACTGGTGCTACCGTAGAAGGTGAAGCAACCGCACTTTACTTAGCAAGATTGTTAACTGATAGTGGAATTAGAGCAACAAGATTAGCCCAAGGATTACCAAAGGGTGGAGATTTAGAATATCTTGATGATGTAACTCTTTCCCGCGCCCTTTCTGGCCGTACGATAATTTAGTGTTGTTTCAATTAAATTTTTTATATTAAAGTAATAACACTATCCACCGTAGCTAAAGCTTTGGTAAGACAAGTCCACCGTAGCCCATAGGGCGAAGGAGGATTATAGGCTCAGATATAAGACAAGCTTTATTTAAGTAACTTAAATCACAAATAAATCTACCTATTTTGTACCGGCAATCTCTTGACTTTAATTTATTTTAAGGTAAATTTTCAGTCCACAACTATTCCCCGGTAGCTCAGTTGGTAGAGCAGTTGACTGTTAATCAATTGGTCGTAGGTTCGAGTCCTTCCCGGGGAGTTTCTTCCTTTTTTATGACTAGAAAAAACTAACAGGATTTTGAGAGTCGAAATTATTTGGGAAAAGATTCTTTCTTGATTTAGTAAAATCTTGATTGATTTTTTGTTCTTGGATTGCAAGGACCATCGAAGCAACCTCAGGCAGCATATTCTTTAGGCTAATCTGATAAGTGGTTTTTAAGCTCTCAATAGCTGTAATAAACTGATGAGTAAAAGATCTGGATATAAAATTAATATCTGTAAAATCAATAATAATTTGTTTTTTTGAGTCTGATTGAGAAAGGATTTCTTGAAGGATTAGATCTGTAGTTGTTCTAAGTGCAACCTGACTGGAATTTAGTAAATTCTTTAAGTAAATTGTTCTTTCCATATTGTTTATAATACTTCTTCTAAATAAAATTCGCTAGATAAATATATAATGAGCTATTTGGATATATATTTTAGTATATCGACTCTCGTTGTTGGGCGCATTAGCCTAGCACTAATTATTGTCCCCTGCCAATTAATCGGTATTGTTCCAAGTTTTGGTTCTACTATATTTGAAGAATTATGATAGCAAGCATTCCCGCTAATCAGTGTAAATTCGCCTTGAAGTTCACTCGAGCAGAAAAGATTAATATTCGTCCCAATTCCGTATCCACGTTCATTTGGTGTTTCTAATTTAGAGGATTTGCCCTCAATCGCTTGACTCAAAGCATCGTAATGACTTGAGGTTCCAATTCCTCGCCGATCGTAACACCCTTTAAGACCAAGCCCATCGTCTAACAAGCAAATTTCAAGTTCTCCGCGAGTTGGCCAAAATTGACTGAAAATCCAAAAGTTTTCTGCTTCGGAATGTTGGATAACATTATCGCAAAGTTCAGAAATCAAGTATGAGATTGACCCTCGATAGTTTTCGCTGACTTCTTGATTCCTTTTAAGATATTCAATAATGAAATGATCATATTCTGTTGAGATTCTCTCGATCAGGTTGATCCGATTCATTTCTGGTTTAATTAAATTGACATGGCAAATAGGCATTTGATTTTTATTGTCATCGGCGATTGGAGTTGTTGTACCTTCTGGAAAAAATATTGACGATAAAGAATTAGGAGTATTGAGGGATATATTGCAGTTTTCACTGAGTTTCGTAATTTTAGCAGCTATAGGAAGTATGGTAAGAGGGGTTAGATAATGAATTTCTGATAAATCAATATTACTAGCAAACTCTTCCAGTGTTTTGAGATTATTGACAAGCTCTTGTATTCTTTGAATGGGGTCTCTTTCTTGGGTTAATGATAGCTTGATCATGTTAGAAAGCTTAAGCGTCAAAATAGGTAAAGTAAAGTGGTTTTTAGTTGAAATGCTTGTTCTTATTTAGAGCGCTAGGTTTCGAAGCTCGACCGCCACGGGGAGTTTCTTTCTACCGTCTTTTCAGCCAAGCTTTTCATTGAATGGCGCACTCACTGAAAAGCCTAGCTTTTTATCTCTTAATGTTGTGTTCTGAATTAGATAATTAATAAAAGTCCTCTTTTCACTTATCTCAGAACTTTCAAAAATACGCTTAGCTCTTTTTGCTAAAGAAAAGACAGTGTTTGCAGTTAATAAGTAGTCCTGATCAGCCTTAGTAAAGATTTCAATCTCAATGTTTAATTTTTGTTGATTAGATTTTAACTGGTACAGTTTTATTTCATAGTCTTCCTTAGCAATGCTCCAGTTTAAGAGTCTATCGTTAGACACATCATCATTAATGGTATCACCTAGCCAGACGTAAAGTCCAGGTTGATCATAGGATAAAAGTTTGCCCTACAATGTTTTTTGTAATGAGCCCCAGATTTTATAAATCTTACTACTCAGCTACAATTTTGTTTATCAACTTCTTAAGTGCTCTAAGTGCTTTTGACTTAAGTGGAACGAAATTACTTTCGGATCGTTTTGCCGCAAGTGCCGCAGCATTAACTGCTTTGACAGCAAGTTCGCTCGAAAGAATTAATTCATCTACAGTTTTATCTGTTCTTAAAGCTAGCTCGCCAGCAAAAGTATCGACATGACTATCGGCAAGTTGCGTGGCACTTTTAGCTGCTTTTCCACCTTTGCCTACAGATAGTTTTTTTGTTTTATTAATCGCATCACTGACCAATGCTCGATAATCTGCTTGGCAATCGGTGAATCCAAAATTTGCGATAGTCGCTTTAACCTCAGAGGTTAAATCCCCAAAAAGATTGGCGGCATTTACTGTTGTCATTGAGCTAAAAACAGCAGCTCCTGTTGCGGCAAGCTCATTTGTTGAATTCAATTGAACAAATGAAGCGAGGCGCTTAGTTTCACCTGGTGCGAGCTTGAATGTGAATCTTGTAATAAGATTATCGGAGATTTGTATCGCAAGATCTGTCCTACTAGATAGACAACTTGGCCCTTGAGCGATAAAAGCGACAGCTGGATCACTTGGGGTAGTTGGATTATCACTTGTTACAATCCAACTATCATTATTAAAAAAACTTGTATCGCCGGAACTGCTGTATCTTTTTGCCGTACTTTCATCAGATCCAAGGTTGCCATAGATAAAGACTTCTGCAGTTCTAGCTACGGCGGTAGGATTTTCAATCGCAACTAAGAGTCGTGCTGTTGGAGAACCTCCAACGAGGTTACTAAAAAATAGGTATTGCCCTGTTACATTTAAACCGTCAATTGCTATTTTTTCAGCAGTAATAGCTGTTCCAAATGGGTTACCTTCCACTGAAATGTTAGACTGATCTGCAGAACTACTTGGTATGTAGTCAACATTATTAACGGTCACTAAAAAGAACTCATCGAAGGCATCAGAATGACTGGGAATGCTTGCATCGCCAATATTGAAAGCTGGATTAAAATCAATTGAGGTCCATGTCGCCCCAGCCTCATTAACGGAGTCAACGGGCAATGATATTGGAGTGGCACTAGCAATTGAGCTAATCATTAGCACTGCTAATAGACCTTTAATTTTGATAGCGGTTTTAATCTTCATATTTTCCTCAATTAACATTGATTGACAAAATGGGAATAACTAATCTGACCTTCGCCACATTTCTGGACAGGAGTCTCTCGGTTATTGACCAGCATAAATTAACTTAAATTTATATGGACTACAATCCCCAACAGACGAATGGATTCTTGTAGTAATATAGAAGTTTTCTATCAACCAGTAATAGCTGAACCATACGACAACATCAAGTAAAATTTTTTTTGATAAATAAGTGTTGAAACTAGAGCTAGGTGACTTTTTTAACTATCTTGTCATATTTTATCTAGAGTCAGGCAACTTTTGCGTAGCAATTTCTTAATTCATAATCACTTTAGTTCCTAAGCAACAATTTCTAAAAATTATCGATAAATCATAATAAAATTTTATGATAATTTAACTATGGAGATAATCAAAAAATACCTATAATCTATCTAAGTTTTTGATATCAGCAAAGTTTAGACAAGAGATCCTAACTTCAAATCTCAGTTATGTCCTAAGCAGAAATGGATAGGCAGAGTATGTGGTGCATAATCTAGAAGCTTTCCAACGGCTTTATGGGCTAGCAGATTATGCAAGAATTCGAATTGAGTCAGAGCGAACTGATTAACTAAGGAAGAGAAGCCAGATAACTGAGTAGGCTTTTTTAAAAAACTAGCCTGGTTTTAGTTTAAAAAGTTGAAAGATAGTTTTCTTGCAGAGAAACTTTAATCTTACCCCAATCAAGAGTCCTGAACTCTTTCAACTTGGGGAGTTTCCCTTTTCTAGTCAGATTCTGAATTTCATAAATGTCTTTAGTCAATTTGAGTAAGCTTCTAACATAATTTGAGTAGAAAGTGACCTGACTCTATTTGTAAGTAACGAGCTTAGTAAAAATATTGGATGGGAATCCCTATCAACACTACAGGTGAATTTCTTCAAATTCATCAGGACTATAATGCCCCAACAAAGAATTCAATTTAAGGGTATTTTTATCCAGCAAAATAGTAAAGTTCACTTTTAAAATGTTAGGAGTTATTCTAGTTTGCCTAATGCATACTGCATACCCGCCGCAAATCCTCCCATCGCAACTAATGATAGGCTCATTAATCCCAATAGTTTTGCCACAGCTACAGACTTTACTGCAATCGTGTCATGAGAATGAAACTTCATCGATTTCATAAAGTCAGTCACAGTGTCGCCCGTTTTTGGGGTCAAATTACTGTTAGTATGCAAGTCGGCAGAACGCTCTTTACTTGAACCACCACTCCTGGAATATTTAGCAATATTTTCTGGGCTAGAAGGACTTCCCATTCCAGGTGGCAGGGCATTAGCGTTGCCTATTCCAAACGAGGCAGCGGCCAATCCTGTTAATAATAGTGATTTTTGAGTTTTTAGCATTTAATCATCTTTTTTGAATATTATTATACAGGGTTATGTAGCTACTCTCCTCTGGTGTGATATGAATTATTTACCGTAATATTATTAAATGTTGAGTATTTGTATGTGTGAATTTTTAACGTAAATTTTGATAGGCTACTAACTTCTTCCAGATAAGTATTTGCGATAGTCTTTAACTCTAAGTTTCGAAGCTTGACCGCTAAGGGGAGTTTTTTACTACTCAGCATTCTGACAGAGTCCAAGTTCCTATAGTTTTTAAAATATAATAGTAGAATTGAATTGATGTCTATTGATTGCTTCTTCGCAATAACTCGATAAAGCTACTCAGCCCCATTTTAAATCTTGAGGAATTTAGTTGAAGAAGGTTTATTATTCCTTTAAGGACTGGAACCCTAATTTTCTTTTTTTAGTTTCAATCGGTTGTTCAAGCTGGGAGATCACAAATCTGATCTCCTGTAATTCCTCGCTATGTTCTGAGAATCCTTTGGAGACTTTTTGTTCAAGTGCCTGTAACCGTTGTTTCAAATCAGTGTGTTCCTGTGCAACTTCCTTTAGTTTGAAAAAACTCGAACTAACATAATGCTAGCTTGAATTGCGATCTTACTGTTTAGCACATTAGCAGCCATAACTGCTCCATATTCAGTAAAGACTCTTGGAGATTTCCTTCTTCCGCCGTGGGCATAACTTGAAGTCGCAATTTGCGACTTCAAGTCTGTAACTTCTTGAATATTAAGAGAAAACATAAAGTCAGAGGGGAATCTTTCCAAGTTTCTAGTAACCTGTTCATTTAGGCGTTTTGTGTTGACACCATAAAGATCCGCCAAGTCGCTATCTAAAATAACCCTTTGACCTTTAATTATAATAATTCTTGATTCAATCTCTTTAGTAAGTTTAAGTTTTGGTCTGGAACAACCCTACATGGCTTTAACTGCTTTACTGATACCAATTGCTACTATGATCATGATTAAAAAAGTGAAACCCACTTAGTTCAAAGTAGGAATATTCTCTGAGAAGAATTTTATGTTACTTGTTCCATCTTTCCCTCTTGTGCCACCCAACTCTAGTTCTAAGAGTAGCCGGTCTCTCTCGCCACCATTAACTTCTCAGTCCTTAGGTCAATGAATGTAAAAGACAGGCTACTTACTTATTGAAAACTAGTTTAAAAAACTGCAGCTGGAGTTTGCGTCATTGCCCAAGTTCCCCAAGCATAAAAATTAACACCATTTGTTTCATTGTAACCATATAGCGCTCCACCATAAATTGAGGATGTCGATATGTCACCAGTCCCAGCATCAATAGCGTTATATAAGAAATACCTGTCCTCAAATTGTGTATCTAGATTATCTGCCAGAGTTTCATAGATACACAAGACTCCTTCTGGGGCAGTTGGGTTACTGAACGAACCAGTGCAGGTAGCATTCCAGGTATCTTTTTTTACAAAGACAACGGAACTTGGGGCTGTTTGTAGCTTAACGGGAAAGGAGATTTGTGCAGCAGCATAATTTTCGGCGGTTCCACCTGATAGATTCCAAACGCCAGTTTGAGTTACAGGAGCTTTATTTAAATCTGTTAAGGAAGAATAGCCTGTTGGACAACTTGAGCTTTCTATGGTGATGAGCTTTGGTGTTTTTATATTTACCTTGCCATTAACTACGCTAGCCTTTTTAGAATTTTTAAGGCAGATAATTTCTGCTTGCAAATTGCTGGCTAGAAGAAACAATCCTAAAGTAAGTAACGCTAAATTTTTCATTTTTATTTTCAAGAGTAAAAGATTGAGAGTTTTGGGTTATGCCCAAATTTTTTCAGATTAGATGATAGAAATATGAAAGTAAACAAATAAGTATCTTGCCCTAAGTTAGAGGGTAGGAGTGGAAAACCACTTTGCCAAGATGGCTGTGAGAGTCAGGTAACTTATTACTAGAAATGCCAATCCAGCTTTTAATGAGTTTTATCAGATATTGGGACCCCCTAGAATGAATATCTGGGCTAGGATTATAGGTTTCAAAGTTCGACAGCATTATAAAGAGTTTTGTTCTTTTATTAATAGATTTTCCTTCCTAAATTCAAACACATACTAAACGCGATTTTTTAATTGTTAATACTACTAGATTATCGTGCTTCCAGTATCTTTCTTCGAATATTGCAATTCTCAATTAAGATTCCCTTCATGTATTTTATTGCTTTAATATCCTAAAGGAAGTTATATTATTTTGCCAAGATTTATATGGAGACTATATGAAAAAAATTGTTCTAATATTACTGAGTATTATTTTCTGTACATTTAATATTCAAGCAGAAGTGGTGTGTATGAAAAATATCAAAAGATATAAAGTATCAGCTACTAGTAAAGTAAAAGTGAAAACACCTCAATTGTTAACGACTGAAGATTTAACTTGCCCTGCTGGATATACTCAATTAGTAGAAGTTCCAAGCAAACCTACTACCTTTATTGGCTCATGGAATTTGGCAGGACAAGGAAATGGTAGCTATGGGGCGGCAAGTATTTCTTTTCCAGAACCTTTAGATTCCGATCCCAGCGAGGTTATTGTTGTGCAGTTTGGAACTAACAATGGGACATGTACAGGATCGTCTACCGCACCAACTGCTCCAGCAGGCGTGCTTTGTATTTATGAAGGTTATCAGAGTGGACTAAGGAGTGATTTTAATAATCGATACAATGCCTTTACACCAGTCGATGACAGTGGTTCAGGGAGAAGCGCCTCAAGATTTGGAACAGCCTTATTTGGCTATCCAACTATTGCTTCGTCATTTGAATACTATGCTTTCGGTACTTGGGCGGTAACAAAACCATAATTTAAACTTTTACAGATAAGTAAAGGGTTACGCTAGCTAAAATGCGTGATAAATTATTTTGTATATACTAAAACACATTAAGTTTTTCCTTACGGCATGGAAAAATGCGAAGAGCATTTTCCGCTCATCGTGTTTTAGTATATTTGTTTTCCCCAATAATTAACCTTATAAAATAAGGTTAATTACCTTAGCGACCCCCAAGGGTCGCCGCAAGCACTTCGTGCTTGATATACTAGGCGATTAGATTTGGACGGTAATTATCAATGTCGCCTAGTATATACAAATACTTAGAGTTGGTAGTTGCAAATTTGAATCGGTGCTTCTAATTTGCAACAAATATTAATTGGCATTGGAAGGTAGGAGAAGTAGGCTCGCTCTACAGGCATTAAATTGTTTATTACTTTTATGCCATCGGTTAGTTTGTTACTTTAATAGCATGAAAACAGGGCGTAACTTCAAACTATCCTTTTTAGTTGTTGCAATCTTGAGTTACATTCTTTATTTGGCTATTGGACAAAAGCCTCCCACCCAAACTAAGCCCCAATATCTTAGCTATGTAGTTGATCCAAAATTACAGGAATTAAGATTTTTTTCGAAAGACGACCAAAACAAAAAACTTCTAAGCATTAGAAGGTTGCTAGAATATTTAGTTGGGAGCGGTCAAGAATTAGTATCCGCTATGAATGGTGGGATGTATCAGATGGATTTTACACCCAAATTGATCTTCTCCTGATTTTTGGACTCCTAAGTCTATAGTTGGGGGTCCAAAAATCTGGGAAAGGTCATGATGTCATACAGTTTTCCTCCTATTGATAGCCAAATGGTTTTGCTCATAAACAATTTCTTGACAAAGTTTATTCCAATTCGAGCCAGGCACAAGTTCAAAAATAGCTTTAAGGAGCTGGTGCTAATTTGATAATATTACCTTTAGAATACTCTCTAGCAACTACTTCAAATTTTGCTTTTTGATTTTTAAAATTTACAACCTCATCCCAAGTAGCAATGTCTTTCATTTCTGAAAAGATTGTTTGAAAATTACTATTGTCAATTTGATGTCTTTCGCAGGCTTGATAAATTGCTTCGCTTGTTAAGTAGCAACTATAGCCCATGGCAGAAGGCTCTTTGCCGTTAGTTAATTTTTTATACTGCAAGGTGAAATTTAGCTTTTCTACACCAGTTTCAACATAAGTAATTTTGTCTAGTAATTCTTTAGTAAGTCCCTTTAGAACATCTTCATAACGAATCATAAATGTTGTGTAGATTTTTTGTTGCATCCCAGCGGAGCGAAATTGCTTGATAAAAATTGCTAATTGATTTGGAGCTAATCCAACGAAAACAGTGTCGGCATTACTTTGCTTAATTTTCAGGATGATACTTCGAAAATCATTAAACTCAGGATCTACATGCTCAGTTTCACGAAGACTCCCTCCTAATTCTTTAAATTTTTTAATTAGTCCTTGTTCAAAGGATAATAACCAGTCATCTTCTCTGGTTAGAGAATAAATATTCTTTATGCCATCTTGAATCATGATCTGAGCAAGTAAGCTTGATTCATCATCAGTGCTAGGCCAAAACTGATAAGCATAGGGGTTCTGTTGAATAAACGCTGGTATTGCTACTGCGCCAAGGATTGGAATCTGCATTTGTTTAGAGATTGGGTTAATCGCCAGGCCAACGGGCGCGCGAACTAATTGAACTGCTTGAACTCGATCAACTTCTACTAGTTTCTTAAATAGGCTAACCCCTTCTTTCCCTTGAGCCTTAGAATCTTCGACAATAAATTTTATTGGCAAATTTTTACTAGCATTTCTTTCTTTTGCCAGTTCGTGTCCAGCCAAACATTCTTGTCCAGCACTGGCATATTCACCTGAGATTGGAATCAATAAGCCAAAATTACATTCAGCTATTAAGGATGAGTTACTAATTAGTTGGACAAGGAATAAATTGAAAAAGACTTTAAGTAAATTTTTCATGCTATCAAGATAGCTTATAATGAAGACATTTTCTACGAATATAATAAGCTAAATTTAAGATTAATATTAAAAGACTTGTTTCAAATCTACTTAAGTAGCTTCAACTGAAAGAAGACTAAGGTTAGACTAGGGTACTGACATCCAGAATTGTAACATTACTACTTGGTGCGTTTATAGCCCAGGCATAACAGCACTTTATTCTTTATGGAATCTTGAGGATTATATTCTTCCTTTATGAGAATAACTTGAATATTCCGATGAGTCACACACCCAATAAATATGGAATCTTTCAATCTATATGATTCGTAATATAGTGCTTGAATTCTCTGGATATTGCTGGATAAATCTACCAAGGACCTGTTTCGATTGCCGAGCGAATTTGATTGTATTTGAGAGCACAACTTTCAATTTCATTTACAGGTATGGCATGAAGTCCATTAGAGCAATTTACTAATGCAAAATCCTGGAGTTTGATCATATTGCCTTGCAGAATATCCTTGCCATGATCTAGCTTATAAAGCATTTGGGCGATCGTCAGTAGCTCAATCTCTGTTATTTTATCGCATTTTGAAACTGATTCGAGATTTGTTTGCAGATAGATTCTTGTACTTTGCTTAATTGGAGTTGTGAAATTTGGATCGCTCCTCCAGAGGTCTAATTGACTTTCTGCCACAAGTGGCTTGCGATGCATTTCGAAAGATAGTCGGTTTGCTTCTAGAACAATTCCGAGTGGAGTTCTATTAATTGGTAATTGCATCGTGATTTCGGTGTCCGATCTACCGATAAATCTACAATCTAATAATAAATTAGCGACCGCATCTTGTGGTGAGATGGAAGGAGCAGAGGATAATACAGGCATGAGTTATGTTGATAATAAAAAGTTGTGAAAAATTATCATCTTTTAAGCCTTAGTCAATTAA
The DNA here is from genome assembly GCA_031385045.1 of bacterium. Lineage (GTDB taxonomy): Bacteria > Bdellovibrionota_C > UBA2361 > UBA2361 > CALJRW01 > JANNBC01. The sequence goes on from JANNBC010000016.1 coordinate 65,306, forward strand.
AGCTTTCCAAGGCTATATCTAGGTAAGAAAAGATATTTTATACTGGCGAAAATCAGAACCATACTTTTTATCTTGGAGATAATTTCTTTGACGTCAGTATTTATCCTTGGTCTCAGGACTTAGGATTTAGCTCTGAAATTAGCGAACGTTTTGCCAAGACGCAGGTTTTAGAAAATAGTGTGATCCGCGGGTTTTGTCGGCTTGGAGATTTGATTCAAATTGATCCAGAAAGTGATAAGAGCAAAATGTGTTTTATTAAAGAAAATATTTTAGAGATCGCTGAAAAGCATTTGTCTTATAAATTATTTTTTGGGAGGCCTATTTCAGAATCTAAGTTAAATGAATTGGGCGTTGCTAGAGTTACCCTTGATCATTATATCTACCATTGGATGTAGTTTTACTCTGGTTTGAAAGTGGAATGTTCAAATCAATAACTCAGTAACTATCGGCACATAGTTCTCGGCATATCGAATTGGCGCAGGAATTAGTCCTTGTGAGAAAAGAAGCTCGGCGCGTTCCTCGTATCGTAATGGTTGATTCTCCTCTCTCAATGTTAGTGGATGTCTATGCTTTACTGCAGATTCACAGCGAGCCTTCTCTAATGTCACTGTGGTAAGCAACTCTCCCATTTGTTTGGAGAGTTCGGTGTAGATCGTATCGCGAGCAGTAATCTTATTCGCTACTTCGCTATCTGAAAGTTTAACGCTCAATTTATTCTGGCTTCTTGAACCAGGAACTTGTTGTAGCGTAAAACCAGAAGCTTGTGATTTATCTTGATAAATTAATGGAATCTCAAAAATTTCAACATCTTGTCTTTTAACGGCTGACATAACTAGGGGAAGAGCGATGTCATGTACCGGATTGTAAAACTCAACAGCGTCACAAAAAACTTCGGAAGGATTATGTTTTGTAATCCAAGTAGCAATTTGAACTGATACTGTACGATAAAAATCTGCATCGCGTTCAACTAGTGCGTCGTAAAATTGCTGCTCGGAATGATTTAAAAAAGTTGCTTGATCTAAGAGACCAATAGAGCTTAGTCCTTGCTTAGTTTGTTCCACACGTTCTTCCGCACCACCGTCAGTTAAATATAATATTCTTGGACGAAATTTTTGTAGCATTCCAAAAACTGCTAATTCATGATTTGGATGGCTAAATACAAAACATCTTTGGGTTTGCTTATCATTCATTAGTCAGCTCCTTTATCTTTGTTTCTTTATATAAATTTGGGTCAAATTTGGGAGCATTCTTAAAGAGATAGCGCTCACTCCACGGCTCAGAAGTATCCCAGATATTATCATTAGTAACTCGCTTAAGTAGCTTTTGGGACGGGAAACAAATATCTTCTGGACGAATTGTTACACGCTTATCGTGCCAGCCGTCAGCAAGTTCCGCTTCACAATATTGTTTCTGACAATATTTTTCAATAGCATGCTTTCGTCCTAAAGCGTAGTAATGACGTTGAATAAACTGTATCGGTGCTAGTTTTCTGTCATTAAAGCTTAGATTGTGCCCACCTGTATCTTTTAGGTTAATTTCTTGTCCGAAATTTTTCCAAAGTTTCACCTGGTTTGTAGATCCGCGATTAAAGTAATAATAATACTTCATTCGCTTTAGAAAATCAGGGGCATCAAAATCATTTTCTTCTTCTGTGGGAAGAAAATCAAAGACATCAAAGTCGATAGCATTGTAGCCTAAATCATCCATCGCACGAATTCCTGCCGCGAGTGTCCGGTATGGATTGGGCGCATAGCGAAATTGATCTGCGTCGTGATGTAAATACCAATCTGCACCGAGCTCTTTATGTAGCTCTTCGGAGCGCTGAAGCAGTGCTCGTAATTCAAATTTACCGCGACGCGGAAAAGTCTCATATCCAATAACTCCTCGGCCCATAAATGATTTCACAATATCAAGTGAGCCATCAGTAGACTCATTATCAATAATGTAAGCTTGTAATCCTTGTTTCGCTTGGTGTTTAAGTTGTGCTGGTAAAAAACGGGACTCGTTGTAAATGTGGAAAATGGAAACGATTTTGAGTGGATGTGGACGTCGGAATCTAGATCCGAGATAGGAAAGAACTGGTTTAATCTTCTCAATACTCATATGAGATTTCTACAAAAATGTTTAGGTAAGTATAACTTGAAACAATAATAGCTATTGTTTCTTAACTCATTTTTTAGCAAAAGCATATCATTAAGAACTAGTAGTGGTTTTAACAGGAGTTAGGTTATTCTTTAGTCCGAATCCAAGGTAGATTGGTTTCAGCTTTAGATATCCCTAGCAAGGATTAATAAACTTTTATATATTACACTTTAATAATTGCTTATACTTAATAATTTAGATGTCTGAAACAATTAAAACCTTTGCTAATAATACGTCTGTTGAATTTGATAATGGACGTATTGATAGGTGGTGTGTATATCACCGAAAATCGAGATCTCTCCGAATTGCCGTAACAGATTTACAAATATTTTCACAGTTAGATAAGCTTGCGACTAAACTCAATGATCCTCTTGGTCTTTACCTAGATTTTATTAAAATTTACCAGCTAACTTCAGCAAAGGTGAACAATAAAATTCTTGATCGAATTACTAAGATGTCCAAAAAATATGATGACTCTGGTGATAAGTTTGATTATCTGATGACTATCCTCTATCTGGGAATGATTGCGGAGGAAAATAAGAAGAAGGCGAGGGTCAAAAAAAGAATCAAAAGGCTTGGAGTTCACCAAATTCTTATTGAGGATCGTTCTCCTTCGTTTGCTGCAAATTTTAGTAGAGGCAAAATAGCTGATATTATTAAATTGGAATGTAAGTTAAGAGGCTTTTGATCTAATACTCACACTTTACCTAACTGCAGGACTCTTATGCTACTAGCATAGATATATCTGAAGATCGAAGCCCCTGCCTAGAGCTTCGATCTATTTCAAAAAGTTATTTAGATTTACCACTAGCAATCAAGATTGATCGATCTATATTTTCTGGAGAAATTCTTACCAGATTTCCAAAATCGGTTTTCTTTTCATAGTTATAAAACCAGTAAGGCGTGCCAGTGTCTTGATCGTAAATTAAGGTGTAGACATAACCCTTTTGTGAAAATGGTTTAATTGCATTATTAAATTTTATATTAAATTTTATCTCACCTGCATATATTGTACCAATATTTTTTGATGCTAGGATCTTGTTGTAGTAATAAGTCCCACCGGTATATTGTCGCTTAACAAAGTAGGTAATAACCGAAAGGTTTATATCTCGATCTGAATTATTAACGATATGTTCAATTTTTGTTTTAGTAAGAAATTTATCATTTTTTAATATCGTCCTATAACTTCCATCTCCAGCTTCAATAGACTGAGAATACGCTTGAGCGCTCAAGCAGAACATCAATATTAGTACCGTTAATATTTTTTTAATCATTTTTTTTATCGTTGTTAAAGTTAAAATAAAATCTATTTAGCTTTTTAGGCTTTTAATTGTATCTGGAATTCTTTGTTCAATTCGTTCTGCGCGATCTTTGCTTTTTGGATGAGTAGAGAAAAATGAATTACCACTTCCCACATTCTTCGCCTCCATTAATTTCCATAGTTTGACAGCTTCGTTTGGGTTATATCCAGCTTTTGTCATGATACTAAGTCCAATGTCATCAGCTTGATATTCTTGAGTACGGCCATACGATTTAACAATGGCGCCATATCCGACAACATTTGTGCTCACCGAAGTTACTTTTCCAGCTAGATCCCCTGCATTGCTGCTTCCGGTGTAATAGGCAGTAGTTACATTGGCAATTGTGCCTAAGAAGGCACTTCCAACCTTTAAAAATTTGCTACGTTTTTCTTCTCCCTGATCGTTGTGATGCTCTGCTAGTACATGACCAAGTTCATGGGCTAGAACAGCAGAAAGCTGGTCATCGTTCTCAACTAAATCTAATAAACCTTGATAGACAACAACAGTTTTACCGGCATAGACTCCCGCATTTAAATCATCAGATTCTAAAATTAAAATTGGAAAAGTATTGGTAGCTAAGTTTGCAGATACCAAAAGTTTATTCATCACCTTCTGAACTCTTGAATAATTTTTGCCAGATTGATGAACTTTAATTCCTTCTTCTTTAAAATGGCTAGTTAAGCCTTTGGCTAGTTCTTCTGAAGATTTTTTATCACTGATTTTAGTTGTAGGTATTTCTCCCGGTTGATAAACTTTGGAACTGCAGGAAGTAAAAAATATTAGAAACGAAGTAATTAGTAATTTAAATAGAATCTTGGTCATTGACTAAATTGATATTAATTGTCCTAAGTGCATCGGGCGAAATATTAGCTAACTTTAGTTTTTTGTTGATTTTAGCCTGTTCTAGCCTTCCTCGTCTTATTTAAGTTTAATAAAACTAGAATTGAATATGTGAGAGAAATCTAAATGATGCCAAGTGTTGATTTGCTTCGGCTAAGAAAAATAATAAGGTATATTATGTAGTCCTACATAGACTTCTAAGTCAAAGAAGTTTTTAGAATCTATAAATTGATTTACCTCTAGTTGCAAATTATGACATTTTTTATTTGAATCTAGCTTAGTCCTTGTTTATAAAACTTAGATTTCTAGGCTCAGTAGGAGCTCAAGTAATTTAAAATATTTAATAATTTTATATGAAGAAAATACTTGCTTAGCTTCAGATTTGATATTGAAAACTAGTTTATTTAAGTGCTTATGATTGTTTTTATTGCCAGACACGGGGAGACAGATCTTAATAAAAGTAAAAGAATTCAAGGGCAAACTAATCCGCCGTTAAATGAAACAGGATGGGAGCAAGCAAGGAAGTTAGAATTACGCTTAGCTGATGAAAGAATTCAAAGAATTGATTCTAGTGACTTGTTTCGAGTCACTTCCACAGCACGACAAATTCAAAATTCTCATCCTGATATTCGTGAATCAATACGAAGCCCTAAGGGAAAGGGCTATGGGGATTTATGAAGGAAGGCCAAATGTAGAGTATCAGGCAATTGTCAAAGAAGCTAAGCGAATACAACAAGTGCCAGTCCACCAATTAAAGATTGATACTGTAGAAGAAATACCAGTAATGATTAATCGTTTAATCCCCTATTTGCAATCTTTGTTTGCTCATGATTACGAGACAGTATTAATCGTAGCCAGTCATGTGGTAAATCTTGGGCTCATTCACCTATTAACAAATACGCCTCATGAAGAGTTAGGAAACTACCCTCAACCTCAGGCTTGTCTTAATAAAATTGATGTATCGGAAATTGGTAATGGTAGGATTATTTTTGCAGGTTCGACCGAGCATTTATTAATATAATCTTAGTTTTTAGTTCTAGTCTTTAGGCATGCAATCTAATTTTTCAATTTAGTATCACTAAATTGATTAACTACGGTAAGTCAGATTGATATCAAACATTGAGTATAAATATAAGTTTGTCGAAGTTTATTACTAAATATTCTGCCTATGTCACTAGTATCTTTTCTTGCATGTCGCACGTATTAGTGTCTTTATATAACAATCTTTAAGTCTTTCATGAGACATCGACAAAAGCTATTTATTTGCTAGCCACTCTCTGAGAGTCCAGACGATGTGCTTTTCTACAGAAACAGGATTAGAAGCATCCATACAATAGTGCTTAAAATAATAAGTTAGAAATTGAGCATCTTCAACATAGTTGAGTTTTGGTAAGGGACAAAGAAACGCCGGCTTTAAATCCTGTTCATCATCAACTGAATTCGTACCCCAATGGTAGTCTGAAAGTCCTGCGGAATAAACTGGCTTGCCTTGAATCAATGCCTCAATTCCAACACCAGAATTAATGACAACAACACTTTGCGCTCCAGCAATCAGATCGTGAATATTACCTTTAGTAAGAATCACGCTAGGTTGCTGTTCAAGCTTTGCAATTACTTGATCTACTTCTGGAGTTTTGCATAAAGGATGTCGCTTAACGACGAGGGGAATTCCAGTTTCATTAGCAGTACGAATCAAGTTTTTTAATAAGCTAATATAATTAATTCGAGCAAAGTGTTGCACGGGATCTGTTGGAATTTGCATCGCATGGAAGACATACTTTGCAGGTAAGGGATCTTCCGCAGTTTCCACTTGGGCATACTTTGTTACCCCATTTTGATTAATCCAGTCTCTTAGTTCTGCGACAAAGGCTAATGCTTCTTCTTTGGGAATTAAGCGACTACTTTGAAAAAGTTTCTCAGAGCTGGATAATTCTGCCCAGCCACTAAAGCCTGAGCGATCAAAAGTAAAATAGGGTGGCAAGTAAGATTCCTTTATTCGCCAAATATTTGGCACGTCGCCAATGCTATGCCAGGATAAAGAAACCTCATCTGGATTTACAAATCTTGGGATCGCATGTGTTTTGCCATGGACAGGTGTTAGTTGTAAGGGGATGTTTAGTTGAGATAAAATAGTAATCAGATTAGAAAACATCATACGATTTTCATTACCACTTCGATCGGTAGTAAGTTTTAACCAAGGAATAGGTTGCTCCACATTAACTTGCTTTAGGCCATTTGCTAAGACTTCTTTGGCAAGTTCGATCGCTTCCGGTGATGCTATGTAAGTATAAGGATCATGTTTTTGCGAGGAGCATTTTGTGGCCTGCAAGAAAGAGGTCGCGTAATCACTTTGGGGAATAACATCAAGAGCAGGTTTTGGTGGCAACGAACCGTCGAGGCCACAAGGTATTCCATCTAGTGGAATTATGCCCGGTTGGGCTATCTGAGGTTCCATTTTACAGCTTAATACAAAAGTGCCGACATCTTAGCGAATATCTTTTGGGAGTCAATAAAATTAAGCAAAAAATTAAAGATTTAAATACTCATAATGCTATTAGAATAACATTAAATCATTTTAAATCTCAAATTTTGAACAAGGCAATTTTATTGTTCGTAAGAGACTTGAGATAGTTTAAGATTAAACTTCTTAGCTCAGATTGCAGCTGGTATTAATACGATTTTTTAAACGTTTGTTTTTTTGCTCAAGCTTTTTAATACGTGCAATTAGGTGACGTCTTGTTGGCCTGTGAGCATTTTCACCGCCTAGGTCAGATTGAAAGATTACTGCTAAATCAGGGCAATCATTTGTAATTAAAGTTAACTCTTCAGAAGAGGAGAGGCCCAGTTGTTCATACTTCTCTTGACACTCTAAACTTAATTCAAATTCAGAATCAGTCATGCTTCCCTCAGGGTAACATTCTAGTTCTAACTGTAAATAATCATTATTATTAGACTGAATGAAGTCGTTATAGCGCTCATCACAACTAATATCTGCTAGAGCTAAGTTGGCTGAGGAAAATATTAGTAATACGATGATTAATTTATTCATAATAAATTTACTCTAAATTATAAGTTGAAATATAAGATAATAATTAGTTTATTAACTTATATTATGGAAATCAACTAAATTTACAATGTTTAACATATTAAATTGTTAAGCTTCTAGAAATACCAAGATTACTTCTTTTTCTTAATAGGGCTCATGAGGCTTGCCCTTGATCTGTCGCTTTTATTCACAGCTAATTCCTATAATTTGACTTAGCTAGACTTCATTAGGTTTCACAAGTGTCCCGTTAAGAACTGAATAAATTCAACTGCTTATCTCCGTCGTCTTCCTTTTCAACCTCATCAATCTCCTGAAACGCTTGTAAAATGGGAGTTTTCTCAAATAATCCAATACTTAAAAACTGTAGAATTGAGTATAAACTTTGCTCGATTTTTAGTTGTTTTTTAACAATTGCAACTAACAGATAAGCGGAAACTGCGATCCAAATTTGAGTGTAAACAGCATTTCTAGATTTCTAGAATTACCAAAAAATGACTTAATTCTAAGATGTTGTTTAATCCACTTGAAAAACAATTCTACCTGCCATCTGGATTTATAAAGATCTGCAATTGTCATAGCAGATAAGGTAAAGTTGTTCGTTAAGAAAATTAAATAACGTTCATGTTCCGAATCGTAATATTTAATTCGCCTTAGTTTCTCAGGATAATTTCTTGCTGATTCTTGTGAAGTAAGTTTTATTGTTTGATCAGATCTTATGCCTGTCTTTTTATCAACTCGATTTGAGTAAACTCTTTTGTAAGCTAATCCCTTCTTAGCTCTGATAATAAAAAATGCGGAACAAAGTACAAATCGATAGAGCCTTTTAAAATCAATATAACCACGATCTAAAATGTAGATTGAGCCAGCTTCTAAGATTAAGTTATCTAAGGCAACAACATCCGCTTGTGTTGCTTCAGATAAGTCAATAAATACTGGGATATTCCCATGTAAATCTAATTGAGTATGTAACTTAATTCCACCTTTCGTTTCTCTAAAATGTGCCCAGGGGAAGACTGATAAACATAAACTTATTATACTGGCATCAAACGCATAAACTGAATTTTCAAGTTCCACTCCAAAAGGCTCATCAACATAAAGTTTTTAAGCTTTCTGGATTAGCAGCCCTGCAAAGTCTCGATAAATTCTCCAGTCACGTTTGTTGTTAGCGACTGCTAATGTATTGCGAGCAATCTTATTGCGGATACCAACATGATAAATTTTCTTACCAAAAGATCTTAAGCAAATTTCAATATCACGAAGACTTTCTCTGTGTGTTAATTGTGCAAACAGCATACACAAAAACTGATCCCAACAAGAAAAGTTTCTTACACGATAGTTGCCTTCATATTTATCAACTATCCTACGAAACTGTCTTTTTGGAAGGAACGAAATTAACTGTGAAAAGATTAACTTACCTTCATTCATCCTTGCCTCTTAAATTTTCTTTAAGAAACAAATATAGATATTTTTTAATTTCAAATCGCGGACAAGGAAAATTACTCGATTTAATAGTCAATTCGATAGGTTATCTGCTTTTAGTGAGTTTTAAACGGGACAGTAGTGATTAGGTTTAGACATTTTAGTTGCTCATATTTCTTTACCCAGTTGATTTGTTTATTGTGTTGATAGCGCCAGACTATCTTTTTATTTGGATCTACTTCTAATACTTGACCATAATAATCCAGCGAAATTAGCGTGTTCCCATTTTTTAATCTCTGCGCACTTCCACCTTGATCGTTCATTAGATCAGGAGTGCTATATTCCCAAACTATTTTTTTAGTCAAAGGATCAATCTCTATAACTCGGGCTGGAACGGCATACTTTCCATTGAAATAATATCTTCCATTTGGGTCGTTATAGGAATTATCCAAGAAAATAATATTACCCTCGCCAGGAAAATCTTTGGGAATTAATTTTGCCTCATGGGGCCCTGTTAGATTGAGTAAGTCTCTCTGGTCAAGAGTCCAAAGAACTTTATTGTTTAGGATATCTAAGATAAAAATCGTAGTAATATTTCTAGCCGTAATTAGTAAATTGCCCGGTAAGAATTCTGGATGATTTTTTAGCCTGGTAGGTAAGGTTTCTTCTTCAAATAAATCAATTGAATTGGCGTGAGTCCAATCTAGTAAGTTGCTATCCATATGCGAGTAAAAGAAATCTCTGTTAATGCTCTGACATGGAGCAAGTCCACAAGTAAAAGGTTTCCAGCTATTACTAAAATTCCATTTGATAGCTTGCTGGTTATTGGAGTCAAACTTAATAATAGCATCTTCAATAACATTATAGCTTACATTTTTGATCTTAATTTTTTTCTGAGTATCGTTTTCAGAGATGGCATAGATCTCGCCAGTTTTATTTTTTAATAAATCATGGTGGAAATTTTCTCCTTCTATACTGTGTTCGATATTAATACTTTCATTTAAATTATATTCTTTAATGGAATTAAGATTTGTCAAAAGGTTACAGTTATCTAGCAGATGAGCACGATGGGCAATTTGATGCCAAGTCTTGATTATTGCTCCTGTGTTATCGATCAGCTCGATTTGAGGTGTTTTGCTTGTTACAATCAGAGTCAATCCAGGCGAGGTTTCTAGCGGGGCAATTTGTTGTATCTCTCTTGTCCAACAATCATGTTGAGTGCAACGAGCAAAATTTGTTTTTTTGCTGATTGGTTGGGGTGTTTGGTTTTGAAGGGTGTAATATTGTTGAATGCTAGCAATTCCTAATAGAATAAATACTGCTGATAGTACCCACCAAGCATATTTAAGTAGCAAAAATTTGTTATTAGAAAGCATTGCTTAATTTTTGAGTTATCCAATTCTGAAGATAGGACAACTAGTATTAATTAGCCACGATCAACATCAAGATGATATTGATTGGCTAGAAAAGTTAATACTTTTTATAAAACTGAGAAAAACACTATTAAGTACTTAATCTTGCAAGATTCGAACCAATGTATAAAGGCCAATTTCTCCTGCCACAAAGAGCGAATATGATTTGCCACTTTCTAAAGTTAGATTTTGACTTATCACTTGTCTTGAATCAACGGAGCGTGTCGCTGAAAAATTCAAAGTTGAGCTAGGATCTAGACTAATTATTTGATACTCTGAATCACTGCCAAAGCTAACCCTACCTGAATTAGCAGAGTTGAAGCTGAAATCTATTGTCGTAGCTCCTACGGTAGCATCAATAACGCGAACCGCAATCTTTCCTTCAGGAATATTACCACTAAAACCGTCTGTTAAAATTTTTGTTCCAGTACCAAGGCCACTTCTGTTGCCAAAGACTAATAGTGAGTATTTACCATTCGGGTTGACGTTAAGTGTCTTTTCCGAAATAGCATTTAAGGCGTCTGCACGACGAAATAGTTGAAGAGTTTGATTTCCTTCTGGTAGTTTAAAATATCGAAAAACTTCAGCAAACTCAGCTTCTGTAAGCACTTTTCCGTCTGCCAGTTTAATACTTAAAGGTTCTAAATCAAGTACTCCATGCAGGATGCGTACTCCACTATCAGCACCACGATCTGAATTAGTAGATTCTCCACCACCACCGCCCCCGCAGGCAGATAGGACAAGCAAAGTAATAAGCAAATAAATTCGGCTAAACATTATTCAGTTTCTCCTGTAAGTTCTGGTTTAACAATCACTGTTCCAGGCTCAAGTCCTAATTTTGCTTCTAATTGTGCTCCGCCATCCGGAGCAAAAATATTAACATCATAAATACTTGCTAAAAAAGTTTGGCCAATTACATCATATCCAGTATTGTTGGGATGAAGTCCATCTGGAATATTAAATAAGTAGCATGCTCGATCTCCGGCACAAGTGGTGATCCAGGCTTTTTCAATATCAGCAAGCACTACTTGATTTCGAGTGGCAAGCTCTCTAATAATTCGACTGAATTCTGCCGTAAAAATATCTCGCCCAGAATGGTTGCAACAGGTTGGTAGGATAGTAAACAAAACTACCTGCTTCCCTTGAGCTTTAGCAATGTTAATTGCTTTTTGCATTTGTAGTAGGTATTCCGAAGTGCTGACTTGAATTACTAAGTCATTAGTTCCCTCTAAGATTCCAACAATGTCCGCATTATTATTAGCAATTGAACTAGGAAATCTAAAGATGCCCTCAGTGGAAAATACTTCACCACGCACTGAGGCATTCACTGTCGCTAGTCCTGCTAGTTCGCGCACTCGCTTTAGATATCCGGCACTTCCATTTGTTGGATCAGGATCTTCAACTATCTCCCCAGGTAGTTCATAATCACCTTGTCCAAAGGAAATACTATCTCCAAAGGCAACGACAGTAACCAATCCATCCCCATTCACATCCTGCAGTATGCTTTGAGCGGCAACAGGATTTACGAATAAAGGTATAAACATAAAAAGGCTAAAGATCTTTTTCATATTTAATTATTTAGTAAAAAGAGTGGGAGGTAGTAACATTATTGGGGTTTTTCTTACTGTTTGGAGAAATATCAATCATACTTTTATTTTTAGTATTTTGGCGATCTCCAACATTTATCATCGTAAAATAAAACTAAATACCCTAATTTGTCGCCATGATTTGTTTTTAGGTTCGAGGTCGTGGCAACTAGGAACTTTTAATATAGTTGGTTATATAGCCTTTTTATATTAGTTTTTAAAGTAATTCTTTCCTCTCGAAGATATCCTTATTTTTGAATACTCTTATACCTCCTAGGCAAGCAATCTCATGATGGCTTGATTATAAAACAGCTCTAAGCTAAATTTTTGGCGTCATAATGAAATTAAATCGTATGCCTATAAAACCATTTCTGCTTTCAACTGTTGCATTGTTAATTGGCATTATGATCTCTTTGGCTGTAGTCGAAGTTGGAGTTCGAAGCTTTAATTTGGACGAACAAAAACTCCCTGACTGGGAAGATCGACCACATAAATATTTCTTGCATGAGGGTGTACATAGTCTACAGGATCAGCACCAAGCCTTATTAAAGAGCAAAGATACCTTAAGAATTGGTGTGATTGGTGATTCCTTTACATTTGGACCTTATCTGCAGGTTGATGATACATTTCCATCTAGATTAGAACGGTGGTGGAATCTAAATAAGGAACAGCAAAAAGTTGAGGTCATTAATTATGGAATTACGGGACTTTCTACTTGGCAAGAAATTGAACTTGTAAAAAAAGCTCTAAGCGAAGACGTGGATATGCTAATATTAGCAGTGACTCTAAATGATCCTGAGCTTGTTAACTATAACCCAAGCGATAATAAAGTTAATAAGTTTGGTCAACCAATTGCTGATACCTGGCTTCGAAGAGAATGGAAAACATGGCATTTGATTCAGGATCGATTGGAAAATTATAGGTCTGTTAGTAAATATAAAAATTATTTTCATGATCTTTGGTATAATAATGATACCTATGGCAGGTTTCAAAGCTCAGTCAAGGAAATAGCCGAACTTAGTCAGCAGCATCAGGTTCCTATTGTTGCTGTAATTTTTCCAACATTTGGATTTCTAAATGATCAAAGCTACCCATTCTTTGATCTTCATAGCCGTGCTAAAGAAGCCATGGAAGCTGTCGCAATTAAAACCTTAGATCTTTTTAAGGGCTATCGGCATATTCCACTTGATCGCTTGACCGTACTTCCCGGCAGAGATCGGCATCCAAACGAGATTGCTCATCGGATTGCTGCGGAGAAAATTTATAATTGGTTGCGGCACAAAAATATTTTACCTAAAAAGATTTTTGCTAAAACAGTTTCTCCCAACAGGACTTCACCGCTGTTTCAAACTAATAGAACAAGGTTAAAGATCGCCAGTGCGGATGCTGCAACTTAACACCCTTTTTGGTCAGCCTGTGTTCAATTAATGTGTCCATCGAGCTTTAAGTAATTGACGAAATTTGTAGTTTACATTTTAAGCTGAACAAGTATAAATTAAATCCAAATTAATAAATCTAAGGAATTAGTCATGAAATCAATAATATTATTAACTGGCATACTCACTTGCTTGGCATTCTCAGCCTGTAATGGAGGCTCTAGTGATGGGGGCTTACTAGATAATTCTGGTGAAAGTAAAGTTTACTTAGTCGAGGCTAATGTTGTTAGTGATAATTGTGGAGAGCGGGTTGCTCCTGTTAGACAGTTTTTTACCTTGGAAGGTTCTACCTTAGATACCTCAATTATTAAGTTGGGTATTCAAGAAATCGATGGCGTATTGCAAGGAGGGTTCTCAGAATCAAACGGAGATTGTGCTAGGGAATATGATATCGCTTGGACTGGCGCAGAGATATCTCTTTTTTCACGTTCTGTTTGTGGAAGCTTTACTTGTGAAACTAAATGGCAAGGAACGGCTACGGAATCTTCGCAGTTAGAAAAAGATAGTGAGAATTCTATTAATCAAAAGGTGCGAGGAGAGAATTGTAATGGGAATGTTCCTTTGAGTCTTGGTTATCGACCATCATCATTTGAGTGTAATGGAAACGCTAGTCTTCTGCTAAGGGGCGATGCCTTAAGAAGTAATTATAGCGTTGTGGTTCGTCGTGATGGTCAGTTTAATGACCGCGATCCAGGGAATCCAACCTGCGGAACAAATTTTTGCAGTCCTTATAAGACTCAAAAAAGAATTGAGTTGCCTGAGTATCAGGTGAATTGTTTAGGTGATAGTGGTTATTCTGCAAATTATATCCCAGTAAAACGTATCTCAATTAAATTCTCAGCTTTGGTAACTAATCCAAATGATATTTCACAGTTTGAACAATATTGTTTAAATAATCCTCAGCAGTCCTTTAATTAGATCTTACTTTTATTTAGAGCTTGTCCTGAACAGGGGTGACTTCCTGTTCAGGATAGATTGTTAGGTTTTAAGATTCTATTAGTTATCTCCACATTCATTTCCTATATTTTCACCCAACGCTTCTTTGATTGGCTATAATCTGTTTATTGTTAAATTTTAGACTAAGCGGAAGATAAGTTAGTTTAAGATATTACAGTTACGAGAGAACTGTGCATCCTGAATATCTATCAGCTCGTTTGCTTAAAACTAGAATCTAATTAGAATCTTAAAAGATTGTTAATTTAGTATAGACTTCATGGTTGAGATAAGTTGAAGATTCGGCTACTCATAATCAAACAAAAATAATACGAAATAAAAATGGAATGGTACGGAGAGCTAACAGTTGTTGAGCGAATTACACTGCTAATCATAATTGGAATATTTTCATTTGTTATGCATCGATGCTGGCAATCACTTAAGCACTCTAATGTTGCTTGGCATCGGGGGTTTCATACTACTCCTGTATTTCAAATTCTTATGTGGATTGGAGCCGGTATTTTTATGATACCACTGTTTTTCTTGTCACGAAGACGGAAGGCTGCCCTAGCGAGTGCTCGCTTTATTGCTAATATTAGAAGTAGAATTTATCATAAGCCTGACTGTGAATATCAAATTAAGATTTCTAGTGATGTATGGCGTTATCCATTACTAAATGAATAAAGAGGCATCTAAAAAAGGTTTCTCGCCTTGTAATTGGTGTAATCGTTATTAACATAGAGAATCTCAACGCTTATAATCTTTGCTATTAATTTTATCTAAAGAAAAAATAAACCCTTGCCGATATTCATTTAGGTACATCTATCTATGTCCTAGGAATATGGAGAATAAACATGAATGGCGCATCAACTACATTAGCAAAAAACGAAGTGGATATTAAAGGTTTTTATCGAGTTGCTTCCGGTGCTAACCTGATAGAAAACTTAGAAAAAGCTGGAAATAGTCCTACGAATGACTTGTTCCATTCAGGGACCAGGCAACGAACAGAAGCATTATCTAATCTAGCTACAGTTGGACGAGTGCTGATTACTGTTGATGGAAATTTAAAGCCAGGAAATGTTGTGGAAGTTCAAAGGTCGGAGCGAAGTGGCCATGAATATAAGCTTAGAGTCTTAGAGAATTCTGGGGCTGCATCTAGAGATAAAGTTTCTTGGGTTCATGTTCGGCCAGACACAACTGTTAATGGACACTCACTTAACTTCGATAGTTATCTTAAAACCTCAGTTTTGGATAAGAGCAGTCTGAATTTGGTTAAAATTGATAGCAGGCTTAGTTGGTTTTAGTGAATAAGCGGCTAGAGCTCCGATGAGATTAACGAGGAAGTTTACCTTACTACGATGTCTGGAATGTTCCACCT
>JANNBC010000055.1:0-35175 GCA_031385045.1 bacterium
AGAAAGCTACTAATTACTTTAAATGCGATGGTGCGGGACGGAAAACAATGGTCTAGTGACCGATATTTAACTCAACATATTTAAAACATTTAATTGTTTTTTATTGACTATTAACAGAGTCTCTAATGGGTTTTAGTATACCAAAAAGATCGGGATTAATGTACCCCTTGATACCAACGCCAAAAATGAGTAAGTCCTTCTTCTAAATCTACCTTTGGCTGGTAGTTAAATAGTTTTTTAGCTTTAGTAATATCGGCAAAGGTTCGCGGAACTTCACTTTCTGGAGTTGGAACATTTTTGATAATTGCTTTTTGACCGATAACTTTCTGGATAATCTCCATAAAGTCATTTAAGGCCACAGGATTACCTCGACCAAGATTGACAATCTCATAAGCCTGAGGACAGTCAAGTGCCGCCACGAAACCAGAAACTAAATCATCAACATAAGTCCAGTCACGTTCCATTTCTCCCTGACCAAAGATTGGAATCTCTTCTTGACTTAAGATCGATTCTGTAACTCGATAGGGCATCATGTCCGGGCGTCCTTTAGGTCCATAAACATTAAAAAAGCGGAGTGATGTGAAATTTAACTTATGAAGATTATGATAAGCATGGCCTAATAATTCGGCAGATTTTTTTGTCGCTGGATAGCTTGCGAGTGGCTCATCCGATTGGTCTGTCTCTTTAAAGGGAACTATATCTCTAGCACCATAGATTGACCCAGTGGATGCAAAAACAAAGTTTTTAACCTCATGTTGTACGGAAAGTTCTAAAAGATTATTAGTACCGTGAACATTAACATCAATAAAAACACGCGGATTTTTAACTGAATAACGAACATTAGCCATTGCTCCAAGATGAGCAACAACATCTGGTTTAAAGTTAGCAAAAACGCTAGCTAGTTTTTCTTGATCACAGAAATCAATCTCTGCCAACTTACAATTCTTAAAAGTAAGTAACTCCTCGGCGTTACGGCGCTTTGCTTCTGGACTGTAAAAATCATTAAAATTATCTACTAACAAAACCGAGTCACCGCGCTCAACTAATTTCTTAGCAAGTGTACTACCAATAAATCCAGCACCACCAGTAACTAAAATTTTCACAATTATTTTTCCCACTCCGTATGAAAAGTTCCATCCATATCTTTTCGTTGATAAGTGTGTGCACCAAAGAAATCACGTTGAGCTTGAGTTAAATTCTGGGGCAGATTTTCGGAACGATAACAGTCGTAATACGATAGCGCCGTCGCTAAAGCCATTACTGGAACTCCTCCTAAACAGGCATCCGCTACTACCTTGCGAAGACTTGGGATATTTTTTTCTAATTCCTTAGTCATAAAATCTGCTAACATTAAATTGGCAATCTTTGGATTTGCTTGATAGGCTTTAGTAATATCCCCCAAAAATCTAGCACGGATTATACAACCGCCCTTCCAAAGAGCCGCAATTTCATCGAGCTTTAAGTCCCAGTTATACTGGTTAGATGCTTCTTGAATTAAGGCCATCCCCTGAGCATAAGCAATAATTTTGGCAGCATACAAGGCATTATGCACTTCAGTAGCAAACTTATCTTGATCAAGATCAGATACTTGCTTTAAGGCTGGAAGGATCTTAGAAGCAATTACTCTTTGATCTTTAAAACTACTTAATGTTCTAGCTGTAACAGCAGCTGCGATTGTTGGAACAGGAATCCCAAGTTCTAAGGCAACTTCGGAAGTCCATTGACCAGTTCCCTTCTGACCAGCCCGATCTAGAATTTTATCAACTAAATAACCATCCCCTTGAGGATCTTTAAATTTAAAAATTTCTGTGCTGATTTCAATTAAAAAAGAACTTAAAACCCCTTGATTCCATTTCTCAAAAGTCTCAGCTAATTGCTCTGGCTTAAACTGAGCAAGTTCAGTCAGAACTTGATAACACTCAGCAATTAATTGCATGTCGGCATATTCAATCCCATTATGAACCATTTTTACAAAATGTCCTGATCCATCTGGTCCGATATAATTAGTACAGGGACCATCAACATTAGCCGCAATCTTAGCAAACATCTCAGCAACTTTCTCCCAAGCATGTTTTGGGCCACCAGGCATAATACTAGGACCATTAAGAGCTCCAGTCTCTCCACCAGAAATCCCTGCACCAATAAAATTGACTCCAATCTTAGCCAAGAGATCTCCTCGGCGCTTAGTATCCTTAAACCAAGCATTACCACCATCAATTAAAATATCACCTAATTCTAAAAATGGAGTTAGGCCTTCAATCACAGCATCAGTTGGCTCTCCTGCCTTGACCATCAAAATAATCTTTCTTGGTTGTTGAATACTCTTTACGAATTGTTCTAATCCATCGGTTGCCACAAAATTTTTACCAGAGAACTCCTGAACGAATTCATGTGTGACACTTGTAGTCCGGTTACAAACTGAAACTTGATACCCACGACTCTCTAGGTTACGAGCTAAATTAGAACCCATGACCGCTAAGCCAAATAATCCTACATCAGATTTTTTCATGATCTATTCCAAAAATATATTCTACAAATTAATTCACGAGAGGAAGCTTAAGGGGCCGTTTGTAACTCAAGAACTTCCACTCTTTTTTTACCTGATTTGACTTGAAAAACCAAGTTCTGAGTAAGCTCAACACAGCTCAGCATGTTGCCGTATACTAAACCAGTATCAATTCCTAACTTACTCGGGTAATCATTAAAAATTGTTTTAAAAGGAGTGTGACCAAAAACTATTGTCTTATCAAAGGAGTGCTTACTCATAATAAATTCATCACGAATCCAAAATAAATCTTCATCTCTTTGAGAGGTAAGATCCCGTAATGGATTTAATCCAGCATGAGCTACAATAAATTTATCATAACAAACAATCCTTTTTAAACTTTGAAAAAACTCGATATGATTGGGGGGAAACTTAGCAAAGATTTCATTAATATCATCCTTTTGATCAAATCCATAACTAATTAAAGTTTGCGCACCACCATTTCTAATAAAATTAGAACCAAAAGTCCCACCAAGTCCCATGAAATCTAGGAACATATCCTCATGATTTCCCTTCAGAAACTTAGTGTTTGGAAAATCTTTGGCAAAATCAATTAAGTAATTAACTAAAGAACAGGATTCATAACCTCGATCAATATAATCCCCCACAAAGACTACTTGATCCGTTTGATTTAAGGTTTGTTTTTTTTGAAGATGATCTAATAAGCTAGCGGTTTCTGACAGAGTACCATGAAGATCCCCTACAACGTAAAGACGCCCTTCATAAGTTTCAATTTTACTCAAATCATCATTCACAATAATTACCTTTTGACGACAGGATACCAAACCCAATTAATAAAAACAGCTACTTAAATATTATTCCTCACCCAGCCTTAAAACAGCTAAGAAAGCCTCCTGTGGGATTTCTACCTTACCTAAACTCTTCATTCGTTTTTTACCTTTTTTCTGTTTATCCAGCAACTTACGTTTTCTACTAATATCTCCACCATAACATTTAGCAGTCACGTTCTTACGAAGTGCTTTGACCGTGCTACGGGCAATAATCTTGGCTCCAATTGCTGCCTGAATAGCGACATCAAACATTTGACGATCAATAATCTCTTCTAATTTTTCAGTTAGAATCTTACCACGATGAAATGCTTGATCGCGGTGAATGATGATTGATAAAGCATCCACGTTCTCACCATTTAGCTTGATATCAAGTTTAACTAAATTATCGGCTCGATATGTTTTAACTTCATAATCAAAAGATGCATAACCACGAGTTCGGCTCTTCACCCGATCATGAAAATCTAAAATTACTTCACTAAGTGGTAATTCATAAACCAAGACGGCCCGAGTTTCCCCAAAGAAGTCCATACTAATTTGAATTCCACGCTTTTCTTCGCAAAGCTTAATTAAGTTTCCAAGATATTCCTTTGGAGAGTGAATTGTGACATGAGCAATCGGCTCTTCGATAAAATCAATATCTCCTGGATCGGGCATCTTAATTGGAGTATCAACGCTAATCACAGTTCCATTATTATGCCTGACTCGATAAACAACACTTGGTGCTGTTGTAATTAAATCTAATAAGAATTCTCTCTCTAATCGCTCCTGGATAATCTCCATGTGCAATAGCCCCAGATATCCACAACGAAATCCAAAACCTAAAGCAACAGAACTTTCTGGCTCAAATGTAAAAGAGGCATCATTTAAACTTAATTTTTCTAAGGCAGTCCTTAAGTTTTCATAATCAGCGGCATCAATCGGAAATAGCCCGCCAAAAACCATGGGCTTAACCTCTTTGTATCCCGGAAGTGCTTCGACCTCTGCTCTTGCTAAAGTAACAGTGTCTCCAATTTTAACATCATGTAAATCTTTGATTGAAGCCGAAAGATAACCAACCTCACCAGAAGAAAGACTTGATACTTCCTTAGCATGTGGTGTGAACATCCCAAGTTTGTAGACTTCATATTCTGCACCAGTTTGAATAAATTTAATCTTATCACCTTTCTTGATTTGACCATCAAAAACTCGCACTTGAATTAAAACGCCCAAGTAAGAATCAAACCAGGAGTCATAGACTAAGGCTCGCAGTGGATGATTAATATCACCACGAGTTGGAGGAGGAACTTTTTTGACAATCGCTTCCAGCATGTCTTCAATGCCAACTCCCGTCTTACCACTAACATGCAAAGCCTCACTGGCATCAATTCCGATAACAGATTCAATCTCTTCTGCTACTCGATCTGGATCGGCGCTATTTAAATCAATTTTATTAAGTGCTGGAATAATTTCTAAATTATTATCAATCGCCAAATACACGTTTGCTAAGGTTTGAGCTTCAACTCCTTGTGTTGCATCAACAACTAACAATGCACCTTCACAAGCAGAAAGAGAACGAGAAACCTCATAACTAAAATCTACGTGACCAGGAGTATCAATTAAATTCAAACGATATGTAATTCCATCCTTGGCTGGATAACTAATACAAACAGTCTGAGCTTTAATCGTAATGCCCCGCTCCCGTTCGATATCCATTTTATCCAAAAACTGAGATTGCATTTCTCTTGAGGATAGAGCTTTAGTGAACTCTAAAATACGATCAGCCAGGGTTGATTTACCGTGATCGATGTGTGCGATAATGCTAAAGTTACGTATTAAACTTTTATTGTACATTTTGATTACTACTGTTGACTTGCAAACCACCGATAGGTGTCTTGAAGTCCGGATGCTAAATCTAATTTTGGTGACCAATCAAGCAAATCTCTTGCTCTTGCTGAAGTAATAACACTTCGTTCTTGATCCCCTGCTCTTTGTGGTCCATAATTTGCTTGAATCTCAAAGTTACCAGCCTTTAAGATCTCTTGGTAAAGTTCATTCACAGAAGTTTCAATTCCTGTACCAATATTAAAAGTATTACTTAACTTACGCTCAATAACTTTTTCAATTGCCGAGACAACATCAAGTACGTTCACATAATCTCTAGTAAAATGCCCAGTACCGTTAATTGTTGGGATTTCACCGCTTAGTAATTTCTTTAGAAAGATTGCTACCACGCCAGCTTCACCATGGGGATTTTGACGAGGTCCATAAACATTAGCTAAACGTAAGACCGCATAATTTAATCCATAAACTCGTTTCCAAAGAGCTAGATACTGTTCAACAACAGCCTTGGACTGACCGTAAACACTAGTAGGACGAATTTCGTGATCTTCTGGTGCCGGAAAAACATCTTGCTCACCATATAAGGCACCACCTGTTGAGATAAAAACAAAAAATGGAAAATTATTTTTGTCTAAAGCATTTAGTAAATTAATTGTCCCTTGAACATTAACCCGAACATCATTTAAAGGATTCTTCATACTTTCACTTACTGACATCTGCGCAGCTGTATGAATTATAACCTCAGGCTTAAAGTATTTAATTGTATGAGCAGCTTCTGGGTCGCAAATATCTTGTTGAAAAAACTGTGCTCGGTCAGAGAGATTATCAAGAGTTCCAGAAGTTAGATCATCAATAACCGCAACTTCAAAGTTTTTAGCGATAAGCCGATCCACGACATGTGAACCAATAAATCCTGCTCCTCCTGTTACTAAGACTCTCATTACATTCTTGCTCTAAAATCACTAATTGTCTTAGCTAAACCAGTTTCTAAATTAATTATTGGCTCCCAAGCCAATTCTTTTTGAGCTAGGCTGATATCAGGCTTACGTCGCATTGGATCGTTAACCCTAAAATCTTCATAAATTAATTCTGATTTGCTATCGGTCATGGCAATAACTTGTTTGGCAAGTTCTAGGATGGTCATCTCTTTTGGATTTCCAAGATTGACAGGGCCACTAAAACCATCTTTGTTCATGGTAGCGATAATTCCGTTAACTAGATCACTACAAAAACAAAAGGAACGAGTCTGAGATCCATCACCATGAATCTCAATTTTTTCATTATTTAAAGCCTTGATAATAAAGTTAGATACTACTCGACCATCGTCAAATAACATTCGTGGGCCATAAGTATTAAAGATTCGAATAATCTTGGCATCAACTCCATTATGGATTCGGTAATCATTAGTTAGTGTTTCTGCCACACGCTTACCCTCATCATAGCAACTTCTTGGACCAACCGGATTAACATTTCCATAATATGATTCACGTTGTGGATGCTCTAGTGGATCTCCATACACTTCCGAAGTTGAAGCCATCAAAAACTTTGCGCCAACTCTTTTTGCCAACCCCAACATATTAATTGTACCAATCACACTTGTCTTGATCGTTTTAATTGGGTTGTATTGATAATGAACAGGAGACGCTGGACAAGCCATATGATAAATTTGATCAACCTCTAAAAGGATTGGCAAAGTTACATCATGCCGAATAAATTCAAACTTAGAGCTCTTCTCTGCATTAGTTAAGTTAACTTTTCTTCCCGTGAAAAGATTATCTAAGGCAATAACTTCATGCCCCTGGGCTAATAATTGATCACAAAGATGTGACCCAATAAATCCGGCTCCGCCGGTAACTAGAATTCTTGACATTAAACTAAACTCCTAAAACTGTTGCTCGACCAATTGAATGATAAGTTAAACCAAAGTTAGCAATCATTTCTGGATCAAATAAATTTCGACCGTCAAAAACAACTTTATCCTTAACCTTACTAGCTACTAATTTAAAATCCGGATTACGGAATTCATTCCACTCAGTACATATAATTAAGGCATCCACATTCTCCAATGCCTGATAGCTTTGCTCATGATAAGTAATGGCATCATTCTGTCCAAAATACTCTGGAAAAGTTTTTAAAGCTTCTGGATCATAGGCTTGAATTTTAGCACCACGACCAATTAGCTCTCGGCAGATCGTTTGCGCAGGCGCTTCTCGGACATCATCGGTCTGTGGTTTAAATGCCAAGCCCCAAACTGCAAATGTTTTGCCTGCAATTTTTTCATTACCGTAATGACTTAAGATTTTCTTAATGATTACCAATTTTTGCTGATAATTAACATCTTCTACAGCTGTCGCAATCTTTAAATCTACACCATTATCTTTAGCAGTTCGAACAAGAGCTTGAACATCTTTTGGAAAGCAAGAACCACCATAACCGATCCCCGGGAATAGAAAGCTCATCCCAATTCGGGCATCGGTACCCATGCCCAGACGAACTTTAGTAACATCCGCCCCAACTTTTTCGCAAAGCTGAGAAATTTCATTCATAAAGGAAATTCGTGTTGCTAACATAGCATTAGCGGCATACTTCGTCATTTCCGCAGAAGCAACATCCATGAAAATAATTGGATTATTAGTACGAACAAATGGAGCGTATAATTCTTTCATTACCTTGGTAGCTCGCTCCGTCTCGACACCAACAACGACTCTGTCAGGCTTTAAAAAATCATCTAACGCTGCTCCTTCTTTTAAGAATTCTGGATTGGAAACAACATCAAATTCTTGATCACTAATTTCAGCGATAACGGCCTTGACCTTAGCTGCAGTTCCAACTGGAACAGTTGATTTATCAACTACAACTTTGTAGCCATTAATATTCTGACCAATGCCTTCGGCAACTCGTAACACATGTTGCAAATCAGCAGCACCGTCTTCGTCTTGTGGAGTTCCAACCGCAACAAAAATTACAGTAGACTCTTGAACGCCCTTTTTTAAATCAGTAGTAAAACTTAATCGCTTCTTGGCAATATTTCTGGCTAATAAATCACTTAAGCCAGGCTCATAAATTGGACACTCACCTTGATTTAGTTTGGCAATCTTTGATTCGTTAATATCGACGCCAATTACTTGATTTCCATGTTCAGCAAAACAAGCTGCTGCCACTAAACCAACGTATCCACTTCCAATAACACAAATATTCACCTCAATTCCCCCTGGAAGAATCCATTAAACCTAGCAAAATCAAATAATTACTAATCTAAGTGGAACTCAATTAAATTTGCAACTTTAATACACTTTTTTAGGAATACTTGCTAGCCCAGCAGTTAATTCAGTCGATTTCGCTCGTTCTGCTTCTCTAATAAGCATTTTTATTTATGAGACCCTTCAAAAAGGTCATCAAAATAATCTTAATATCCAAAGATAAGGACCAGTTAGTAATATAATATAAATCAAACTCTATTCGCTTATCTATCGAAGTATCACCTCTCCAGCCGTTTACTTGAGCCCAACCAGTAATCCCAGCAGGCACCTTATGGCGCAACATATAGTTAGGAATCTTATGGCGAAAATCAGAAATGTAGACTGGACGCTCTGGTCTAGGCCCAACTAAAGACATATCCCCTCTAAAAACATTAAACAGTTGGGGAAATTCATCAAGACTGGTGGAACGCAAGATCTTACCAATCCATGTAACTCGACAATCATTTTTCGTAGTCCAACCAGGCCCCTGCTCCTCAGCATCCGTTGTCATCGTTCTGAATTTATAAATATTAAAAGATTTACCATCTAGACTGGCTCTTTCTTGTTTATAAAATACTGGCCCACGAGAAGATAGCTTTACCAAAACCGCAATAATTAAAAAAACCGGAGAGAGTAGTACCAAACCAAGCGAAGAGCAGAATAAATCAAATAGTCTTTTAGCCTGTAAGTTTATCCCATTTAACGGAGAGTCTTGAATATTAATAACAGGTAAACCTTCAAACTCCTCAATTGAACCACCAACACTCACAAAACGATAAATATCTGGAATAATTTTGATATCAACTAACGAGTCTCCGATCCGCTCTAAGATTTCTGTCAGTAAATAATGATCCTCAAGTGGCAGTGCAATCACGATTTGATCGATTGCCTTCTCTTCTAATAATTGATGCAAGTCATGATAAGATCCTAAAATAGGCATCCCCCATGGCCCCTTCTCTTCTGTTCCAGATTTAGATAAACAACCAATTAACTGTATACCCAGTTCCCGATGTAAACGAACACGACTAGCAATATCCGCCGCAACCTGACCAGCACCAACAATCAACATATACCTTAAGTTGTATCCCTTACGACGAACTTCTCGTAAAAAGAAACGTAAGAATAACCTCTCCGCTATTGAAAAAATTGTGGCCGTTACACCAAAATAGATAAATACTAATCGCGAAAACGGTATTTCTTTTTCTCTTAAAAGAAAAGTTAAGGCTATCAAAATTAGGACAGCAACGGCGTTAGCATTGATCAATAAAAGAATCTCTTTTGTTCGGCGCACACCTCGCATTGGTCGATAAAGGCCGGTGCGTTTATAGACAGCAGCCCAGATAACCCAAATATAAACTAGTAAGAATAAGTATTCAGTAACTGATGGCAAGCCATAGTAGACAGGAATCCAGCCACTGTAGAATCGTAACCAAAATGCAAAGATCCAAGCCAAGCTGATGACAATAAGATCGGCAATAATATATAAAATTTCAAAAAATTGTCTTTTCTGCTTTAACATTTGCTTCGATTTTAGCTCTTTATCACCAGTTGTCTAGACTCAATTAGTTTCTGAATTAAACCAAACCAACTCTTTCTAAAATGATTTAAATCAAATTTCCTGGCTTGTTCACGACAAGCAACTGCGGAAAAAGATTTTTCCTGTCTAATAAAATAATCCTTCCCACGATTAATTTCGGCAGCTAGATTTTTATAATCATAGCGAAAAAATACTCCAGTCTCATTTCCAGAAAGTGGCTCAGGCGCATCCCAATATTTAAGATTATTTAAGCTTTCTTTTAAGGCTCCAGCAAAAGGGCCAATTACAGGTAATCCACTAGCCAAACTTTCTACTGGAATCAGTCCAAAATCTTCTTTGGCTGCAAAAATTAAAGCTCGGGAATTTTGATAAAGCTCGACCAATTTTCGATCTGTAACCTTTCCTAAAAATTGAATATTAGACTTGGCAATACTTTTTAATTTTTCAGATTCTGGACCTGATCCCGCAATCACTAATGGCAATCCACTAAAATTAAAGGCTTGAACGATTTGTGCTACATTTTTATAGCGAACCAGTGCTCCCGCATATAAAAAAGGGAAATTACTACGTTCTGCTTCTTGTAGCTTTGGCTCTAACCAAAAATCTTTAATCGGTGGATAAATCACCTGTGAAGTTCTTTTATAAAAGCAGCGAATTCTAGCAGCAACAAATTTACTAATCGAGACGAACTGAGTTACTTCTCGGGAACAATAACGATCCCAGACTCTTAGTGCTAATAAAATTGGTGCAAATAAGTAACTAAGCAAACCAAAATAAGTTAACATTTGATCCCAAGCATAACGCATTGGCGTAAAACAATAACAGATATGACAGGCAGTGGCTGGAACTTTAACATTTTTTGCAACCGCATGATTAAGTGATATGACTAGATCGTATCCTTCAATTTTTAAATCACGAACAGCAAAGGGAAATAGGGGTAAAAGCCAGCGATAAATTAAGGCGATCTTGGGAATTTTATTTAGAAATGAAACCTGCTTAACTCGGGCGTCAATTTGATCACTGGTGACACCTGGAATATGAATTAATGTGAAAATATCGGCATCAGGGTAAAGATTTAAGAACTCCTCGAGGCAACGTTCCCCACCTCTCATTCCAGTTAACCAATCATGCACTAATGCTACTTTCATTTCCGAGAATTTTTTTATAATAGCTAAGTAATTTATCAGATAAACTCAAAAGATCATAATGACTTAAGTCATATTGCTGTTTTATTTCAGAATTCCCTTCAGAAAATTTAAGAACTGCAGCTTTAAGTGCTTGGCAACTAAAATCTTCCGCAACAATATCACCTTCTGCTAATAATTCTAAGATAGCAGGAATAGGCCTAACAATTACCGGAGTGCCTTGGCTATGAGCCTGAAGTACTGGTAGAGAGAATCCTTCTACCAATGACGATACAACTAATGCTTCAGCAGTTGCTAACAAAACAAGCAATTCTGAATCATCTACTGCTCCACGATTAATTATTTGCGGACAACCAGCCATTACTTTTAAAATCTGAGGATCAGATAAGTCAGCAAGTCCATTTCCCACAAGCAGGAGATTTAAATCTTTAGAAATTTTCTGTTCAGCAACTAATGAAGAGAATGCTGTTAGTAAATCAAGGCATCCTTTATGAGGTTTAAGGTTAGAGTAAAGTGCCATCAGAAACTTTTTAGTCTTAATTGCAGAATCCTTCTGAGCTGAATTTACTTTAATTGATTTCCAAAAACTACTTCCTAAGGCATTTGGAATAACCTGAAGTTTTCCTGATGTTATTTTACTAAAATACCTTTGAATTAATGACTGAGATGACTTACTAACGGTTAAAATTCCACTAGCTAACTTGATTGAATTACCAATAATAATCTTAGCAAACAGTGGATAGTAAAATTTCTCTGGATGGGTAATTTGAATTAAATCATGAATCGTAATAATCCCTGGAATCGGAAGATTCTTTGGAAGGGTTATAAAAGGAGACTGATAAAGATCGAAGTCCTTAAAATTTACTCGCCTGGCTAAATTCCAGTACTCATCAAATGTCAGGACTTTGGCAGTGTCCTCTCTCCAACTAACCTGATTTAACCAAGCAAAATTATAATCGTAAATTTTAGATTTTTGATCTGGATTAATCAGCAAACAAATCTGTATTTGATTACTACTGACTAAAGCTTCAATGATATTTTGTGTGTAAACTCCAATACCACCATCAAATATCTTTCGAGCATCAAGCAGTAATCTGATACTCACATTCTTTATTTGATAGAAGCCTGTCTAGTCCAAGTAGACTCAGCTGTCTGACTAAGAACACTCTTTTTACCTGGTTCAATAAATCTTCGAACAGAGTAAATACTTTTATTTTGTGACTCGTAATATGTTCGAGCTAAGACTTCAGCCAGAAGTCCAAATACTAAGAACTGCAAACCAACTAGGACACACATTACTCCCAAAGAAAATAATGGCCTGTTACCCATTGGCACACTAAATGCGAATCTCTGAAAAGTTGTCCAACTAATAGCAAGAAAGCCTAGGAAACCGGCAACTAAACCAAGTGTTCCAAAAAGATGAATTGGTCGTTTAGCAAAGCCTAAGAAAAACTTTACAGTAATCAAATCTAGAATAACGCGCAGGGTTCTAGAAATCCCATACTTGGATGTCCCAAATTGTCGTGCCCTGTGATTAACTGGAACTTCAGCAATTCGTGCTCCCATTTCCACAGCTAAGGCAGGAATAAATCGGTGCATCTCACCATAAAGCTTAATACCTTTAGCAATCTCCGAAGTCATAGCTTTTAGGCTACATCCGTAATCATGCAACTGCACATTTGTTAATTTTGAAATAATATAATTGGCAATTTTACTTGGTAACTTTCGGCTTAACCATTTATCTTGTCGGTATTTTCTCCAACCTGCAACGAGGTCATAGCCACCTTCTAATAATTTATTAACTACAATTGGAATTCCCGATGGATCGTTTTGTAAATCGCCATCCATTGTTACAACAACATCATATTGGGAATGTTCTAAACCGGCTGCCATTGCTGCGGTCTGTCCAAAGTTACGACGGAATTCAATAATTCTAACGTGACTATCTACTTGTACTGCCTTTAAGAGATTTTTTATTGTTTGATCGCGTGAACCATCATCAACAAAAATTAGCTCATAATCACAATTCATTGAGCCCATAACCTGCGTCAACTCCTGATATAGAGGTTGAACGTTTAACTCTTCATTATATAGTGGAACTACGACTGAAACTCCTCGCATCGGTTTTCTCCTGCAATTGTGGTAAAATCCTTAGTGTTTATGACATCAGGCAGTGGTAATGTATCATATAAAATAGCTCAAACCAAATTATATAGGCTAATTGTCTGCTAAATCTAAGATTTCTTGATTATTTGATAAAATAACTCTTGATACTGATTAGCAATAACTTCCCAAGAGAAATTTTGCTTTGCTAAATCTTTTGCTTTTTGACCAAGTAGCCCTCTTTTCTCTGGGTTATCTAACATCTCTCGCATCTTGTGACTTAAATCACTGAAATTGTTATATGAATAGTAAACACCGGCATCTTCTAAGACTTCGCGATGCTCAGGTACATCATTAGCGATAACAGCATTACCATAGGCCATAGACTCCACAAGGGCTGGGTGAGTTCCACCAACTTCCGTGGCTTGGATATAAAAAAGACAGTTAGTTCTTAACTCGCGATAAGCTTCTCCGAACTGAAATCCAGTAAAAACAACCTGGGAATTAGCAGTTGCCTTTAAGTTCTCAATGTAATCTTTGGCATAAGGAGCATCTCCTACAATTACAAGTGGTATATTAGTATCTAGCTTGTTATAAGCTTCGATTACTCCCAAAGCATTATTTTCTGGCTCCAGCCGACTTACATATAAAATATATTTTTTTTCTTCTAAAGAAAATTTCTCTAGAACACTCGCTGGCGCTATCGGCTTAGCCTCACAACCATAACGAATAATATCCGTTCGTAAATGATAATTTTCCTGATAATATTCTGCAATAATATCTGCATCAGAAATTATCCGATCGGCAAACCAAACTGATGTCTTTTCACCTAATAAATACCATAATTTTCCAAGTGCATTCCACTTAGCCCGACGCCGTTCAATCCCATCAACATTAATAGCAATTGGATAATTATTTAATTTTAAAATCCAAGAGAACGGACTATTGGCAGCATTGCAAATCAAAATAACATCAAAATCCCTTTTTAAGGCATCGACATAGGCAGTGATCGAACTTAGCGGAGTTTCTAAATACTTATGATAGATTGTACTTGTCGCAATTGTGTTGATTCCTAGGTAATCGAGATTTTCTTTTTTCTCACCAAAACGTTTTCGACCATAAACGGTCACCTGATGCCCCAAGAGCAAAAACTGTTTAGAAATCTCTTCCGCAAAGGTTTCAAATCCTCCATAGTTGGCCGGCAAACCTCTTGTCCCCAGAATTGCTATTTTTAAATTTGGATAATTTACCATTGCGCTCAGATGTAATATACTTATTTAACTAACGTTTGCTTGATTCCGTAGAGTTGCTTTACCTTAGTGATTTCAAGTACTTAGTGGCAATTACTTAGTAATTTGTCACTACTTAAGTAGAAATTGTATCTTCTTTCAAAAATATTTAAAGATATAAGACCAAAATTTACTGCGAACAAATGTATTGTACGTCTCGTTAAAACAAAATAAATAGGGTTTAATAAAGCTCTTTTCAAAGTCAAAGGCTTTGGAAATACCCCATAAAAGTTGTAACCTATGCCTAGTTTAGATCATCTTAGTTTTAAAGCCAAAATGTTACTAATCATCTTTTTAAGTAGTCACAAAACTAACTAATGTTCCATTTTTTTGAAATTTTATTTCTAGAGTTTTGTCACTGGTATTTTGGTACTAGTTTTATCCTTGGGTTGCCAGTTTTTCTATTGGCCTGCGGGTTCATTATCTTACAATTCTTTAAACAAGAAAAAGCGATCCTGCCAGGGATAGTTGCATTATGTTTACTAACTGTTGAATTCTTTCATATTTTCAGATCGGAAGACACTGTCACGCGAATCGCTAGTTATATTTTAGAACTTCAAGCTAACGGCACATACGTCCAGCCTTTTCCTGTTGCCATCAATTGGTTTTGTGAGCCAATCTTCTCTGTCCTGGTTGCCCCTTATGAATTACGTCGTCTGCACCAAGAAATAATTTTTGTGTTGATGGCTTCTTATTTTGCAAGCTTAGCCGTTATTAGTTTCAAAGAATATAAAAGAACTGGTGTTGTTTGGGGAGATTTATCATTTGCCGCAATTGCTCAGTTTAAAGATAGCGATCGTCCCGTACGATCTGATTTTAATGAATTAGGTTCTGGTGATTTGGCTCGTGCTGAAGAAATTAATCACTGGACAAAACCATCAGGTAAGCCAAACGATACGATTCTTCATGTTACAGACATTCGAGGTTCGAGTGGAGTAATTCATAAAGAAGCTAAACTTTATATTCCTGGTGGCGAAAGAAACCGTCACATGTTGGCCATAGCGAAAACCGGGGGTGGTAAAACTACTAAATTAATTCTTCCAATTCTATACAATGACTGTATGGATAATTCCCGAAGTACAATTGTTATCGATTCTAAACCAGAGATGTGGGGAAAATTAGCAAATCTTGTTAAAAAGAATAATCCTCATAAAAAAATTATCCTGTTTAACCCCCTTGATCGAGCTAGAAGTCTAAGCTGGAATATCCTAGCAAAAATTGAAACTGATACTGATGCCAAACTAATTGCCAATACAGTTATTATGGCGACTGATAACCCACAGTCAAAATCGGATAGTCCATTCTTTCGAAACAATGCTCTATCCTTGCTAAACTCAATCTTCGTGGGATTACTAAACGATGATAATGATATCCTATCCATGCCCCGAGTTCACCAACTTGTACAATCTGGGATGAAGGGTCTTTGTGACTGGTTAGAAGCTCACCCAGAGTCGATTCGAACAGCACGATCATTTGTAGATTTAGCCCGTTCAGGATCGCAGAATGCTGATACAATCATGTCCGAACTTTCCATGCGAATTAATGCTTGGGACTTATCAGACATTCGTGCCACAACTGCTTTCAATGAGATTGATTTGCGCTGTCTGATAGAAGAGCCAACTTTATTTATTGTGGAACTTCGCGAGTCAGAGTTGGAAATGTTACGACCGCTGGCTAACGTAATCGTGATCGAACTTCTTAGATATTTAACCAAATGTGCGGAATCATTTCCAGGCAATAGACTTCCGATCCCTGTTGGATTTGTAATCGATGAGTTTGCCTCTGCTCTTGGTCGCTTACCAGATATTCACGTCAAACTTAACACTCTCCGTTCGCGTAATGTGAGCATCGTTGCTGCGATTCAGTCAATTACTCAGGTTAAAGCAAATTATGGAGATGACTCTGATTCAGTTCTAGCCGGCTTCAGTACTAAGATCTGTATGCCAAACTTGGATATCCAAGATGCTGAGTGGGCCTCCAAAGAAAGTGGTCAAATGACCATCCGTTTTCAAACTACATCGACTGGTAGTAACCGTAAGATTGTGGAAATGTTTGCTAGCAAAAATACTGGTTCACAAGAACAAGTTCAACAACGTGCCGTATTAACTCCAGACGAAATTGGGCGTCCACTTGACGGAAGAAATACTTTCTTCTTACCAGATACTCAACCCTTCCAGGGCTTTCTTGTTCCCTTCTATAAAATTCCTCATATGCTAAGAGAAATCGAAGCTTCAGAGAAAGGACCAAAATGGCAACTTCGAGAGTCTCCAATTGAATATTCGGAAAATGATGTCAAAAAAGAATTGGGCAATTCTACAACTGGTGGCGGAGGTGGCAGTGCTCCAGCAGCCAGCTCCTATGCTAACAATGGATTACCACCTGGAATAACTGACACTCGTGGAATGTCGGACGCTGACATTCTGGCTAAAATTGATGGTTGCCGTAAGAGTCTTGATTGGGAGAATACCACTGGCAGTGCTAGAAAATGGTGGCAAACTTTTGAAGATGAAAACAAACATCGCCCCGCATTGGTACTAAGACTGGCAGAAGAATTAGTAACAAGAAATGCCACAATTAGTGAATTTTTCCTATCATATGTTTATAGCAATACAGATAATATTCAAGCGAATCTCCACTATCTTGATTACAGTAGATTAAAGAAAGAGGAAGAAAAGAAGAAGCAGGAAGCAGCGTAAAAAGACCTGAGTTTTATTTCTATACCTAGGAAAAATCCAAAATCCTAGTCTTTTACCTCTAAAATAAACCTTAAGTTATATCTATAATTAATCGATAATTAACTCTAATTAAATAGAGCTACTCCGGATCAAAATGCTGAATGACCCACAACCAATACCAGTTCTAAGTAAAGCTGAAATTATAAACCTTGCAGAAAGGTGCCAGCAACCAAGCGATCAACTAAAGCTTTTCTTAAATATGCATCTTCAAAAATCAATCTCCCCCGAGATCTGTTTTGATTCGGCCAAAGTTTTACTTAAGGTAATTATAATAGGCTTGGATCAAGGAATCCTACCACTCGCTAACGTACAACAAATCAAAGATAACATTGAAGGCTCAATTAAAAATGGAAATATCTCATTAAGTTTTTGGAATGAATTATCTAAAAAAGAGCAGGATGGATTTCACAACCTGCAGAAAGAAGCCCTCGCCAAGATCTCCTCTCATAACGATGGAACAATCAACTTGATTGCTATTGAAAAAATGGAAGAAGTTACAAATGCTAATCTAAAATACTTTCGCTTAAAATATGTGGATCTAAGTTCTGAACAAATTGTAACTTTATTTATCAAAGCAAATCGACCAACTTCGGAAGTTAATGCGGTACGTTCATTGCTAAAGATGAAAGAAAATCCAGAGCAAGTGACAATCACGCCAAAAGAGATTGGAATAGCCGGAATAACACTAGCTTACCGAGCTGATCGTCGGCTAAATTCTCATCGCCAAGATTCTATTACTTGTCATCAGGCCTTACAGTTAATTGAACTAGCAATAAATGCCTTCTCGCTCCTAGGTAAAGAATCCGGCTTTCCTAATATTGACCTAGGAGATGATAAAACAGCCAATCTAATCAAAGACTGGGCACAAAAAGAAAAGATTTGGAATCCGATTGAATCCGTTGGCAATAAAGCAACAACAAGCCAAGACAGGGATAATTTTTTAGATCTAAGGGAATTTTACCGAGAAACCTTTGCTGTGTAACACTAAGGATAAAAACTAAAAATCATATTTAATCTGATTTGAGGCAACTGTAACACCAGTTTCATCTCTAGGTGTAAATGACTTAAGTTCAGTATTCACACTACCAATAAAAACCTGACTAGATATTTTTAGAATTTCGCGCTTAGAATCAGCTGTTACATAAATGTTTGCTTCCCGTAATTTCTTATACTCCGAGATCGCACTAATCTTCTTAACCTTAGGTTGAATGACCCAAACATCTCGCTCATCACCATTAACATTCATTTTGATCATCTCTTTACTTGTAAAAGAGATTAGATATCTGCTCTTCCCATTAAAGGTATCAAAATATCTAGTAGTACCAGGTGCCCAATCTAGACTTCTGGCAAAGAAAGCAGCAGAGAATGGTTCTAGCATCATATTGTTGGGATCGAAGTCATAATCAATCACACCATTCTTGCTATCTACAAAATTAGAAACAACTCTGTCTGGACTTTCAAAACTAATATTGGCAACTTTATGACGAGAATTTTCCATAGAGTCGATAGTTGTTTGAATCGGGCGAAAGTCGGCACCAGAGAGCAGACCAAAGGCATGATATTGTAAGCTATAAATTAAACTAATTGCCCGACTAGTCTTAACTCTTGTAGATAGTTTATAATTAACCCCTTCCTTATCAACATCGAAATAGACAGTTGCCGCTGGAATCCCAGCCCAGCTTACTGTGAATTCATAAGTCCCAAGCTCAGGCTTAAATTCGGAAAACTCTGGCTGGTAATTTGGCGTGGAGACAATTAACTTGTCTAATTCAATCTCCGGCTTCGGCTCTTCGGCTTGAGCACCCAGTGCTCCAATCAGGATTAGTAGTAGACTAAGGATTAATTTATTCATGGTTAACTTTTAATTTGTGGTCATTCTAGTACAGGGTACCTGCTTTAACCAGACTCCACTTGCGAAAGAATCGTGGATACTCTAACATTTTACAGACACTAAACAAGACAACACAACTTAACTATCTTAAATCATTAGAAATTATGATTACTGGCTCCCTAAAACTAGACTCCCCAAGCCTTCATTCCAAACTAAAACGCCTATTCACAAATGAGGAAATATTGACTCTGGAAGCTAGTTATAATGAAATTTGTAAGTCCCCTTTTATACTTTCTGAAAATAACTGGAGAGAAGTTGGGGTCAATTTCAATCCCAAACCAGCCCGAATTTTAGAAATTCTGATTGAATGTGGAGCCAATTCTTACCAACTTCTCCAAAGATGCTTAAGAACCATCCCAAACCAAGAGGCTAAAATTGAGACTCCTCCAGAAATTTGCCTTGCTCTCATCTTAGATAGTGTGCGACACCTTTCCTACGTAGAGAATCCAAAGCCTGTATATCACCAACTGAAACTAGAATCTTCTCTTATCGTCAAAGATTTTCCTGAGTTACTTAGCTCCTACCCCAAATTAATTGAGAAAGTTGAGAGTGCCTTTAGACTATATCGAAAGTTCTCCTAGATTTGTCTTTTTAAAATTTTACGTTATACTTCGACTTCACTTGTGTGCCGGGGTGGCGGAATTGGTAGACGCGCCGGATTCAAAATCCGGTATCCTTGGATGTGCGAGTTCGATTCTCGCCTCCGGTAGAAATATAGAAAAATTCAATAAAATCAGGTGTTTACACCTGCCCTACGCTCTGTTATAATCATCATAGATTAGCAACAACGAGCAAATTTGTTCCACTTTTGTTCCAATTGCTACTAACAACTTCAATATTTTTTGATTTGTTACTATGGCAACTATTCAGAAACTCACCAGTAAAAAAAGAGGCATTCGCTATAAAGTGAGAATTGCCCGTCAAGGTAACAAAGTTATTTGTGCAACCTTCGACCGAAAAATTGATGCAGAAACATTTGCTAGAGAACATGATACTCAAGCTAGAGCCCAAAAATATCTTGATAAAGAAGAGTCTAAAAAACACACCCTAAATGACGCGATAGAACGCTATCTTGCTGAAGGACATTTAAACGAACTAAAGACTAAGGTTGAAAGAACAAAGCAACTAGAGCTTATCAAGAAGCTATTTGGGGACATCCAACTTTATCAACTAACCAAGCCGGCTACTATTAGCAACATCGAAACAATATTAAAAAAATATCAAGGGAAGGAAGATAAAGTTCTAAGTAATGCCAGAGTAAATCGCTACTTCTCCGCCATGAGTCACCTATGTCAAATCGCTTATGAGAGTTGGTACTGGATTGATATAAATCCTTTCAGGGCAATCAGAAGAAAAAAAGAAGCAAGTTTTTCTGGTCGTTGCCTCACTGATGAAGAATTTAAAAATCTAAAAAAATACTGCGAAGAAAATTCCAAAGAGGAGATTTGCATTATCGTCATGCTAGCTATTTGTACTGGCATGAGAAAAAATGAAATCCGCTATCTATCTTGGGATGATGTTAATTTAATCGAAAGAACTATACATTTGAAAGATACCAAGAACGGTAGCCCAAGAACAATTCCACTTGTTGAACCTGCTCTATCAATGCTTAAAGCACACGCTAAACTTAGAAACATCAAATCAAATTGGATTTTTGTTGGAAAGAACTCCGAACAAACCACCTACCCTTTTTCTATTACAAAACCTTGGGACAACTTAAAAACCGAAACTAAAATAACTAACTTTAGATTTCACGACTTACGACATACTTGCGGAAGTCATCTGGCGAAGAACAATGTCAGCCCAAGAATCATCGCTGCGATACTTGGGCATAAAACCTTAGCTATGGTGATGAAGTATTCTCACCTTGCCGTGGAAGACCAGAGGGAAAGTTTAGAAGAAATGACTAAAAAGATATTTAACAATGGATGAATATATTTCTAAAGAACAGCTGAAGTTACATTTAATCAAGCAAATTGATACCATAGAGGAAAGAGCGTTAAGTAAGATTAAAAAATATTTCAAGAATATTAAATATACCCCTTACTCTCCTAGTAGAAAACAAAAGTCTGTAACATATACTTACCTCACTGCAGATAAGAAAAATAAAATTACTACAACATTTCCTATAATTAAAAAGTCAGGAATAATCGAATATGAAGGGTCAAGGAAAGTTGGAGCAGATATAATCGAAAAAACACTTAATGATGTTGATTCTTGGAGAATCAGACTTACAGAGGTATACACTTGCGACCAGCTCCTATACGGCATTCAACAAATGGCAATTAATTTGATTCGGTTAAAAGATATTGAGATACACCTAAAAGCATTTAAGAACTGTAAACAAGTTGGGGAAACAAATCGAAAAAATGCCAAGTTAACTGAAGAATTGAAACAAAGAGTTATTATTTATTACCATAATAACAAATACTCAAAACTCCAGTGTGCAAAAAAATTTCATTCAATATTAATAAAAGAAGAACACCTCCCTAAAAATAAGTTACCAAGCCCAAGCACTATTAAAGATTTCCTATCACAAGTGAAACGAAAATAACTGACAGACCAAATATCCTGTCAATTCTCCTAAACCTATACTGACCACTGTTGAGCGATTACTAGCTTATTAGTTCGCCATTTAGGAGATTTTACGATGACAAATAACAATACAAAACGCTTTTACACCTTCAAGCAGTAGGCTGAGGAAAAAGGCGACCCTTCAGAAAGTGCCCTTCGTTGGATGCACCATACAAACAAAGACGGTTTTAGTGATGCGTGCGTTGTTCGTCGAGGAAAACGGGTCTTAATTGACTCTGAGACTTACACTCAATGGCTTCTGAAACAAAACAATCAACAATTTTCAAATTAGGAGAAGATATGAAACAATATAATGCAAATGAATTAGCAACAAAACTTGGGAAAAAACAAAAGGCTGGAGCAGGATGGAACTGTTCTTGCCCTGCCCATGATGATAAAATTGCAAGCCTCACAATTACAGACGGAAAAGATAGTAACCCAATATTTTACTGTCATGCTGGTTGTAGTTTTGAGAATATTATTAATGCACTCATAGCAAAAGGCTTATGGGAGAAGAAAACATTAAAGGATATAAATTATGTTAAGTCCAAAAATAAAGAAGTAGTTTATAACTACACCAATGCAGATGGAGCTACCCTCTATCAAAAGGTACGGTTTGGCGTGAAAAAATTCTACGGTCGCCAAATCCTACCTACAGGAGAAACCATTAAAGGGATTCCAAAATATCGCGTCATATATAATTTACATGAAGTAATAAAAGCTCGAAATGATGGAACTTCGATTATACTATGCGAAGGCGAGAAAGACGCAAACAACCTTATTAGTTTAGGCTATGTTGCAACAACAATCTTTGAAGGTGGCGGTAAAAAATGGAGACCAGAGTACACTGAGCAACTAAAGGATTCGATACTTTATCTTTGTCCAGATAATGACATTGCCGGTTTGGAATTTATCAATAATGCCGCAGGACAACTCAAAGACGTTGTAAAATCAATCAAATTAATTGAGTTACCTAACCTAGAAAACAAGGAAGATGTAAGCGACTGGATAAACAAAGGTGGAACAAAGGAGCAGCTTGACTCCCTTATTGAATCCGCACAAGTATACCACCCAACAAAAAATACTAAACCAGATGGTTTGTTGCAAAACGAATATGCCTACGCATGGCAATTGGTAGAGTCATTGGGCAAGGACAATATTATTTTCTCCAGAGGTATGTTCTACCATTGGGATTATTCAGGGGTTTGGAAAGCTAAAGATGACAGAGAAATTATTCAGCTACTGCATAGGTTAATTCCGGAGAAAGTCACAAGGGCTCTGGATAATTCTGTTATTGAACTTATCAAAACCGAATGTTTTAAAAGCAGTGATATATTCGATACTAAGCAAAACATTATTAACTGTCTTGATTGTGAGGTCTTAGTTAGTGATAAAGGTTATGAAAAGAGGAGACATTTAAAAGGTAGCTATTCACTCTCTCAAATTCCGTTTTCATTTAATCCTAATGCTGAATGTCCGAATTTCATTAGTGCATTAAACGAATGGTTCGATGGAGATGCTGATAAGGAAGAAAAAAAACAAGTAATTTTTGAAATGCTTGGGTATTCACTTTTAGCTACTGCTAAATTAGAAAAATTTATTATTCTCGTTGGAGCAGGTGCAAATGGGAAATCTGTCTTACTGGATATAGTAAGAGAGCTGTGTGGAATTAAGAATACTGCCAGTGTTGGAATCTTAGGTCTTAGTCAAAAATTCCAACGTGCATATTTGAGTGGCAAGTTAGCAAATATTGTAACAGAGCTTTCGCAAGGATGCATGATTCCAGATGGCGAACTGAAATCAATTGTAAGTGGCGAACCCCTTGCCGTGGAAATCAAGTTTAAAGACCCATTTGATTTTTGTCCTTACTGCACGATGTGGTTTGCAACAAATCATATACCGTCTACTAGGGATTTCTCAGACGCCTTATTTAGAAGAGCAATAATACTAGAATTTAACAATCAATTTAATGATGAAAAAAGAGATATACATCTTAAGGAAAAGTTAAGAAAGGAACTTGAAGGAATTCTATACAAATCAATAATTGCAATCACAGAGGTAATGCGTAGAGGTTCATTTACTGAACCTAGTTCGAGTCAAAAAAGAATTGATGAATGGAAAATTGAGAGTAATCCGATTGAGTTATTCATTGAAGATAGTTGCAATTTAACCCCTTCTGCTTACGTTGGCTCAAGTAAATTATACGATGCTTATGTTAAGTGGCAAGATGGCTGTGGGGCAATCGACATTACTCAAACTATGCTTGTTCAGAGGCTTAAATCATTTGGTGTTAGCACCGGTAAGAGATATGGGGAAAGAGTGCTTGTTGGTATAGACTTAAAATAAACCAACCGGACAGGTTGGACAGGTTAAATTTTTAAATTCAATATAACGTTGAAATAAAAATTAGATTTATAAAATAAATGCCGTCCAACCCGTCTACCTACTTTGGGAGGTAGGGGGGTCGCTTGGTCAGATGTCCCTGCCCTAAGACCACCCTACATAGTAACGCGGACGTTTCGAGGATTTGAAAATTGTTAGCCCCTTGCGAAAATTCGCAAGAACAAAGCTACTTGAATCTTTTCTCGTTATAAACAATAAAAGTAGTCCCCATTAATTCCTTAAATTCAATTGTTGCATTATTCATTGCGGGATTCCATGTGGCAAATACCTTAAACGGAGAAGTTTGTCCTGACAGCAAAGGTCGATATTCTATCAAAGCAGAGTCCGCAGTGATAAAGCCCCCATTCTTATCATAAAAACTTACAACTGCTTGGATATTATTAAGAGAAAGACCAGTAAGATTTTTGACCTGTCCTTCTGCAATTACATTAGAATAGCTTTGTCCCCAACTCCATTTAACAAGCTCAAGCTGTGCTTCTTCTTTTGCCTTACGCTTTAATTCTACCTTTGCATAAGCCTCCGAGAATTTGTCCCTAGTTGCCTGATAGCTTTTATTGTCAGGATTAAAGTCAACTAGCTCACGATACAAATCAAGATTTCCC
Source organism: bacterium (assembly GCA_031385045.1). Classification (GTDB taxonomy): domain Bacteria; phylum Bdellovibrionota_C; class UBA2361; order UBA2361; family CALJRW01; genus JANNBC01. The sequence goes on from JANNBC010000055.1 coordinate 24,673, forward strand.
TTCAAATCAGAAGACGGAACTTTCCTGAGCTTTTCAAGAATCTCATTTGTTTTAATTTTTACTGCCTTTGCAAAAAACTCACCTAAAACTGGATTACTACTTTTATATATTCTAGTAGCACTTATGACTTCATCATAATTTTTTGCATCAAAATTGGCTGTTACTTCGGCAACTAAATTTTTAGCTTTTTCTTCTAGTATTTGTGTCTCTGCCTTTTCATATAAAACTTTTATCTGAGGGTCATCTTTAAGCTCAGAAGCTACCTTTACAATCTCCGAATAATTACCAACTACCTCAAGTTCAGCAACTTTGGCTAATAACTCAGTCAGCCTTCTTTGATAATCTTGTTTATCTAAATCTTCCTTGTATGTTGCAATTTGGGCAGTTAGTTCGGGAGCAACAGTTAAGTACCTTTCTAATTTCTTTATGGCATCGCTATAATTTTTATTTGAAGCTAATGTTTGAGCTTCATTTAATATTTCATTTTTCTTGAGAGTATACTCCTCCGTTAAGATGGCTACCTGTTCATTATTAGCCTTCTGGTTAGCTAATATTTGGCGTTCATGACTAAAGCTCGAGTAGAAATGAACTATAGCCAAGAACCCCAGTATTCCAACGAAGAGCACTCTCTTACTACTTAGCAAATTTGGAGCATAACTCTGAAATTTTTTATTGGTGTGTAAATAACCAATCAAACCAATTAATAATATTGTTAAAACAATCCCAGTAACAGGAGTTAGAAGAGATAAATACAAAACAAATCCGATTACCCACAATATAACTTTCACCAAACGACCCTTCTTCTTTGGCTTAACATTATCTTTTGGTGCTTCAATAGGACAACCGCAATGAGGACAGTTTGGGGCTTTATCGGAAATTTTCTTTTTGCATTCTGAACATTTAATTAAAGGCACTTTTTTCTCCAACTATTAAAAGTAGTAGCGTAAACGCTACTCTTATAAACTACCTTCGGAGAATACTTAACTGAAGATACAATGTCAAAATAAATCACAGATAGTTTACAAAAAAATGGCTAAAACTTTATCCGAACAAATTCGAGAATATGCAAAACAATCAGGCATGAGTACGCACAAACTTGCCATTGAAGCTAAGTTAGATAGGCTGATAGTTTACAGATTTATGGACGGCGGAGATATATTAAGTAGAAATTTAGATGCTATCGCTGAAGTTCTAAAACTTTGCATCAAAAAACAAAAATAATTCTCTTAATAATTTAAATTGTATAAAAAATAATCAATCCCAAGAGGAGTCATAAATTATTTGTTGCCATACGTTTTGGAATCCCTTATCAGACACCTGATGCCAATTTTGAGCTAACATCAGCTTCTCAAGTGCATGACACGCAGTGGTATCATCCTCCGTTAATGAATAAAAATTTTCTTTGGAAAGAAGCAACTTAATAATTAATGGGTAAGCATATACGCTTAATAATAAATACTCGAAATCTGCCCATCCCCAATTAGAATGAACCTTCTTTGAATGAATATGGTAATTTCTTCTTTTATAAAATTCATACATCCATGCTTTGAGTAACGACCAAGAAGCAATACTCCCCTTTTCCGCAGAAAGGTCAATATTTCTCCCTGCGGTTATTGCATCGTCAACTGTTTCTTTTGAAAAAGGCATAAATAGTTCTTCAAATTTAATACTTAGCTGTAATGCTTTTTGCCCAGAATCAATTTGAAATATTGTTTCATAAGCTGAAGACATTAGGATTAATTCCGACTCAGGGGTCATGTTATAGCTATCCGTATTAGCTAATGCTACAAAATTTAAAGTCGATACAAGTAAATTAAAAACCTCCGCTCCATCTTCTTTTGCCTTAAGCAATGAAGTTAATAAAATTAAATCTATCTTAACTTTATCTCCTATCTGATAATGAGGAGGTGCTTCCCTAAAAATTTGATTAAAATTATACCCACCGACAATGGACTCGCCGTCTCGTCGTCTTATAGTTAGTGCAACGCTCTCGGGATTAGCGGATGAAAATCGTTGTCCGACAATATTAAATAAAGAACTATTAGTATAGCTACTTATCTGATTATAATACTTATTGGTTGATATGCCACAGAAGAATATTATCTTTGCATATCCAGCAATTTCAAAAAATTGCTCTTCGGGTATGTTCCAAGGCACTTCCAGGTCTTTGTTTATAATTAGAGTTAAATCGGAAATGCAGTTCCCTTGTATATCCTTATGCGACGAACAAAAAAAATCAATTTTTCGAATAACCTCATTGTCTAAATTAGAATATCCACAAGTCTTGCCAACAGGAAGCAAGGTAATATGATTGAAACTGATGGCTTCATCTAATTGAAGCCAAGGCATAAAGATAAGAAAGCTAGTATTCATACTTTTGTTTTAAGTTCAATTTTATCAAAAATCCTTGAAAATTCATCATTTAAAAATGGCAATTCAGCATCAACTTGAGTGTATTCCTCAAGATACATCCTAAAAGTGAATCGTCTTGTACTGGGATTATCTTCCTTAATTTTCAAATCTTCAAGGAAGTCCTTTAGGTTAATTAAATCATTCTTTACTAAATAAAAAACTACCTCTAGGTCATCAATTGTCAGAAAAAAGATATTGCAAATAGGAAGTGTTTCAAAATCAAAGGTCTTAGCATTTTCACGTAAAGCAACTTTGATAAATTCTGACCATGCTCTTTGCATACTACCAAAATATAATTCTTTATAGGTTACAATAAATGCAAAGTTAATTTGTGAACTCAAATTGAAACTACCCACCCCATTTTGTAGCTTTACGTAGTTAATGAAATCATAAAATTGCTTTACAGCTTTTATTGAATGGCATTTTTGCGTATTAATTAGATTAATATCAGTGGGGTCTTCTCCTGCAACCCACGACAATTCCGTCGCCTTTGCCTCAATCAAGACTGAATAAGCATCGCTGATTAATCCAAAATCTACATTTTTAATGTCTTTAGGAAATGACATATTGTGATTAAAGTTTACAAATTTTAACCCTGAATATTCTAGGCATTTTTGAATATACCTTTCAAAGACTAAACCAAAATGCTGAGAAAAAGATTCTTTATCTTCATATCTGAAAAAATCATACAGTGAATACTTACAAAAACGATTTACAAGACAAGGAGCGATTATTAAATATTCATTATTTATTTTAATTAATGGGTAACGAAAAAATGGTGAGTTCTCATAAATTTGACGTTCAGCGGATTTTTCTCTCGTATCAGATTTTTGTCTTGCAAAAATTTTAGCATCTTCTAAGTCAGTTGATATAGAATCTAAGAATAATATTATCTGCCTCTTTCCTATAAGCTCAACAGTTGGACCAAATAAATCGATTGATATTTTGGTATTCTTAAGTTCAAAGACCAATGCATATAAAAGAAAAAGCATTAGAAAATAATCTTCGAGTTCAACACCTGACTTAGAAAGTAACATACTCTTAACTTCATACTTACTGTTAATTTGTTTGAAAATTATAGATTGTCGAGCAAAATCTCTTTTGTGTACATTTTCAGAAACCCAAAATTGTTGATATGCTATGGCTCTTACTGGTTTATCAATATTATTGTAACGTGAAAAAATTGGAGTATCAAAAAATGACTGAATATTGCCAATTATTTTTCTAAAGTCATTATAATTTGCAATCTTATTTTTAGAGTTAGTTCCGGCATGAGCAAGAATTAACTTAAAAGCAAACAATACATGCCATTCTAGAAAATCAGTTCTTTCTAGACCTAATTTTGTTTTGGAAATTTCGTGAAGTTTATGAACGCAGAAGTAAAATAAACTATCAAAATTATAGGAGGAAATATTATTTTTAATAGTTTTCAAATCAACTGGCAGTCCCTTCATACACTAGCAACTACAGAGTCAAGAAGGTTAATTTCTTTTAATGATTTGGCTCTAATTACATCTTCAAGCCTATCACAACGTTGCATTAGTTGGTCAATTTTCTTAACTATTCTTAATTGTTCTTTGATAGGTGGAAGAGGAAATGGATTATTTGAAAAAAAATCTGTGGGTACTCGTTTCTGACCTGCAGAACCCGTCATCTTAGTTGCTCCAAGCGATAAATATCTCGGATTTTTTAAATAATTAAGCAAAAATCTTGGATTTACAATGGAGTAGATATCTCTAAAAATATGCAATTCAGTAGTTCCTGCCCCAATACCATTAGGCAAATCATAGAAGACGCAAGACTTAGCATTTTCAAAACATGGTGTAATCTTTGCTAAGCCAACATCTCTATTTTGAAAATGAGTATAGCCTTTTTTTATTTCACTCCATTTCTTGGTTTGAAATGTATGAACAAAGCTATATCCAGCAGAAATATGAGGCATAGAGACAAACCCAACATCTTTGTCATCTTCACAATTATTTCTAGGATTAATTAACCCAACCTCGCCTAACCTTACCCACTCCCAACCATTTGGTAATTCATAAGGAATTTCCTCAGGAGTTATACTTGGTAATGGACTAGAATGCTTTATCTTTCTATCTTTAACTAACTTTTGTTTTTCCTTTGATACTTCCTTTAGTACCTCTCTGGTTGGTCTATCGCTTGGTTCTTGCGGGACAAGTTTTCCTTGCATAGCTAGAGTTAAGATTAGTTCTCTTAGTTTTTTGATTCCATTAGGAGCAAAAAATGCTATGTCTAAATGTTTTTTGAGTATTTTTTTTTGTTGACCTTCTAATGATTGAATTAATACATTTTTTAATTCATTTTGAATTTCTAGAAGATTATTTTTAAGTTCCTGATATTCACAAAATAAAGTATCAGGATTGGCATGAACGACCGCAACTCTATGTGGATTTTTACAATCAAAATTAAAGTTTCGTTCACAAAGTTCCTTGACGGACATTTTCCATGCGTTCTCAGTAACTTTACGACTTTTGCGTGTTGCTCCTCCCCACCATTTTTTTTCTAAGTTAAACTCTTCAATAGTAAGTGGCTTAGACCTTGAGTAGGACTTATAGCCTTCTGGATATGGATGCTCAAAGAACCAGACATCTTTTGTTGAACCACCTTTTTCAAAAAACAAGATATTAGTTGAAATATTTGTATAAGGGCTAAAGACACCCTTTGGTAGGCGAACAATAGTGTGAAGATTAAACTCGTTTAAAAGCTCTTGTTTTATTGTAGTTTTGACACCTTCCCCAAATAGAAATCCATCAGGGAGAACAACAGCTGCCTTTCCAGTATTTTCCCTAAGAAGATGCATAATAAGAGCCATGAATAAATCGGCAGTCTCACGTGTTTGAAACTTTTTTGGAAAGTTTTTTTCAATTCCGTCTTCTTCTATTCCGCCAAACGGTGGGTTCGTGATAATAATATCCACTCTGTCTTTTGGTGTATAATCTTTCAACGGTCGGCTTAAAGTGTTGTCATGGCGGATATTCGTTGGGACATCAATCCCATGAAGCATCATATTAGTCATAGCTAGCATGTGAGGAAGGGGCTTCTTCTCAATCCCATTAATACTAGACTGAAGTATTTTCATATCTGAATTATTTTTTACTTGTTTATTAAGATGTTCAATCGTACAAGTAAGAAACCCCCCTGTTCCACAAGCAGGGTCTAGTATCTTATCTCCTAGTTGCGGGTCTAAAATATCAACCATGAATTGAGTAACGGCTCTCGGGGTATAATACTCGCCCGCATTTCCTGCTGATTGAAGGTCAGCTAAGATTTTTTCATAAATATCATTAAATAAATGCCTATCCTTAGAGGAATTAAAATCTACATCAGCTTCAATCGTATTAATGACTTGACGAAGCAACGTGCCAGACTTCATGTAATTATAAGCATCTTCGAATACAGAACCAATTACTCGACCCTGAGGGGAAACCCCCGCAGTTGTCGCTAGTTTTTTTAAGGCAGGAAAAAAATCATTATTAACAAAATCAATTAATTCTTCACCTGTTATACCCTCAGCATCTTTTGCCCAGTTAGACCAACGATACCGAGTTTGTAATGGAGACTTATAATTTGGGATAGTTACTTGCCATTCTTGTTCCTTATCATCAAATATCTTAAGGAATAGTAACCAAACAATCTGGCTAATACGCTGTGCATCTCCATCGACACCAACATCTTTACGCATAATATCTTGGATGGTTTTTATAAGAGAAGTGATAGACATATTAAGCGATATAAAGTTCTTTTTCTAACTCACTGATTGCTTGTTTGTAATTTTCAAGTCCACCGAAAGAATTTACAATTTCGGTTGGAGTTCCAAATTCGCTAAAAGGAGAAATAGTTAAAATCTTGGGTTCTTCAATTTGTAAGATGCCCTCATCCATATACTTATTTAGGAGTGCTTCAATCACTCGTTGTGCCTTTTCACCATACTTGGTGAAGTAATTTCTTTTTTTGACATTGTCAGCACGCTCTTTTCTAGAAAGTGGTGGCATATCCCACGCAATATGACAGACTAGGTCGAATGGGTCGTAATCTTTGCCAATCTCTTCCGCAAGTGCTTCAAAGAAAACTCCTTCATTGGATAGCTCCTCAATAATTACTTGTTTCTTCTCAGCACTGCTCCATTTTTGAAGAAAATCATTTACTGAAGCATATTCCTTAGTAAGAGTTTTTCTTGTGTAATCTTTTAATGACTCAGTTATCAGTTTTCCATTTGCATCAAAATATTGAACTCTTTCTGCTACTACCATTACGGGCACATTATCAACCACATATCTTTTAGTTGACTGTGCGTCCACTATCGGAGTCTCTGCAACTTCGTCCCAATCTATTGGCTCTTCATTCTCTGGGTATATTAAATTATCTCCATCTTCGTAATCCTCAGGAGGGACTGGTGAATCATCGATAGATGCCGGTGTATAAATTTGCACAGGCTTTCCATCAAAATCTGGGTCAGCAAAAAGCTCGGTAGCTTTTTTAAAATCCATTATAGTAAAATAAAACTTATTATAATCTTCGTTTATTCGAGTACCCCTACCAATTATTTGCTTGAATTCAGTCATCGACTGGATGTTCTGGTCTAGGACTATTAACTTGCAGGTTTGAGCATCAACTCCTGTGGACATAAGTTTTGAAGTGGTAGCAATTACTGGATATTTGGATTCAGGGAAAATAAAATTATCAAGCTCGGCTTTACCTTCTTCATTATCACCGGTAATCCGCATAATATATTTATGATTTTCACTAACAAGGTCAGAGTTTTGATTAGCAAGAGCCTGCCTCATTCGCTCTGCGTGGTCGATGTTTTCACAAAAAACAATTGTCTTATCAAACCTATTTGTCTCTTTTAGAAAATCACTAATTTTCTTAGCAACTAGCATCGTTCTGGCTTCAATCACTAAGTTACGGTCAAAGTCTTTGGCGTTATAAATCCTATCTGGAATTTCATTTCCGAATTTATCAATCATGCCTTTTTCAGGTCTCCAACCTTCAAGGTCTTTATCAATATCGATTCTTACAACTTTGTAAGGAGCAAGGAATCCATCATCGATACCTTGCTTTAGTGAATATGTATAAATAGGTTCGCCAAAATAATCGATATTTGAGACTTCTCTAGTTTCCTTAGGTGTTGCGGTTAATCCAATTTGTGTGGCAGAGCTAAAGTATTCTAGAATTTTACGCCACGCAGAATCTTCGGCAGCACTCCCCCTATGACACTCATCAATAATAATTAAATCAAAGAAATCAGGACTAAATTGCTTGTAGATATTCTGCTCTTCTTCATTTCCAGTTACGGCTTGATATAAAGAAAGATAAATTTCATATGCCTTAATAGCTTGTCGCTTCTGGATTTTAGTCATTGCTGAGCCAAAGGGCTTAAAGTCATTGGTAATCGTTTGGTCAACAAGAATGTTGCGGTCTGCTAAAAATAAAATTCGTTTTTTAGTTTTTGATTTCCATAAACGCCAAATAATTTGAAAAGCGGTAAATGTCTTCCCTGTTCCTGTCGCCATTACCAGTAAAATTCTATTTTGCCCTTTTGCAATTGCCTCTATAGTTTTGTTAATAGCTAGGACTTGATAATAGCGAGGCTCTCTACTTGTCCCTTCGCTATAGTAATCTTGCATTACTAAATCTGTTTGTTTTTCATCTAGACCCTTTTGATTTTTCCAAGATTGCCAAAGGGTTTCAGGAGAAGGAAATTCCTCTAAGGACAATTCCCTTTCGATTACGCCATCAGGGGACAGCTTATTATGAAATAGAAATCCATCTCCATTAGAGCTAAAAACAAATGGAACCTGAAGCATTTCAGCATAGCCAAGTCCCTGTTGCATACCATGCCCCACCGTATGCTTATTATCTTTTGCTTCGATAACTGCTATTGGGATATTAGGCTTATAAAACAGAACATAATCTGGTCGTTTATTTTTCGCTCTGGTGTGTAACTTGCCACGAACGATTACACGTCCCTTAGTTAAGGGGTATTCCTCTCGAATTTGAGTTGTAACATCCCAGCCAGCTTTCTCTAGTGCAGGAGTGATGTATTTTGTGCAAATGTCTCTTTCCGTTAAATCTTTCTTATTCATTACAAATTAAACTTCGAAGTAATCACTATCAATTTTTTTAATCTCATACTTCTTTACTAAAGAAACCCCAATGTCATAATCAATCATGTAATCAGCAAGTAACCTGCCATCGATTAGAATGATTTTTTTATCTGTGGACTCCGCATAATTCATGGCATCATTAGAAAAACCAGAAGTGGTAATAAAGACTCCCTTGTTAGCTTTTTTACCTGAGAGTGCACCAACAAACTTTTGAATCTCTGGTCTTCCAACGGTTCCTGCCCAGCGTTTTGCTTGAATGTAAATAATATCCAGTCCAAGTTTGTCTTCTTTGATGATACCATCGATACCCTCATCTCCGCTCATTTTGGTAGCCTGAGCAGCGTCATCAAAACTACCGCCGTATCCCATGGCAACTAGTAATTGAACAACTAGCCTTTCAAAAAAAGCAGGAGAACTATCAGCAATGGCTTGAAGTAGTTCCTCTGCTAACTGGGCTCTAATTTTAGTATATGATGATTGAATTTCCTCTTCTGGTGTTTCAGTCGGAAGCACCTCATGAATCTCCTCTGTTGCAGGCTGATTTTTTTTATTCTTAAACTCATTGAACTCAGGAAAGGTTGCAAGCAGGCGATTATTAATTTCTTGAATGTTGGTACTCAGTAGCTCTTTGCCACGTTTTGAAATCTGGAAGAATCCCCTTTTTTTAACTTCTAGAAGCTGTGCTTTTACTAAGTATGTCCTTGCCCAACCAACGCGACCCGTAATGTAAGTCTGACTACCACTTGGAATCATTATGTTTTGTTCTTCAGGGGTAAGTTTAAAGTATTCAATCATTGCTTGAGTCGCATTTTTGACACGAATCTCTCCGCTTTGACTATTCGCAAATTTGAGAAGAGGGAGCATTATTTCTTGATACTGTGGGATACTCATTGATGTTTATTGTAGGCATTAGCAATTTAGAATAATAGGAAGGCTCTGGCAATTGATAATAACTCTAAAGTAACCTTGAAACGGCTAACCAATATTTTACGTGGGTATCACGATGTGTAAATCACTTCTCACTAATTGAGTTTTTCGAATAATTTGCTGTGAACTCAGATATTCGTTGACTCATCTGGCTAATTGGTTCTTTAAGTACACGCTCAAGCCTAAGCATTGCATCAATCATAGTTGGAATCATATCGTCCCATTTTTCAGGCTCCATGATATTACCCTCGAACTCGACCTTGATTCTACAAGCTCGCTTATTTTCAAGCCTTTCCCAAGTCAATGGACCACCAAAATCATTTTCGATTTTTTCTTTCTGGTTTAATAGGGTTTCAAAAATAAATTCATTTTCATCTTTGTCCCCTCTATCAATGTAGAGTTCCGCCCTTCCAAAGGAGTTAGTGACCACAAAGTTAAGTCCTAATCCCCTAACTCCTGTGCTACTCCCAATCCAATGTCCCATATGTGGGTTAATATTTTGATAACGCTTGGAGCCAGTTGAATTCCACATTTTTAGTAACTTAGTCCAAAACTCCTTTCGTAGACGAAGCCGGACTCGCTCATGCTTTGAAGAGTCTATATCATCTTGTGCCTTATCTGCTATTCTAATCATGTAATCTTCGGCGTCCCGCGTTGGTATGATTTGCTCCATGCTTAAAAAGAACTCCTCTCCCATGACATATGGAGTTGCGATAAAACACTGTAAGTTTATTTTAAAGTTCATTAGCCACAAAACTGTACTTGTCACCTCTTTTCTGAATTTTGCAGCAATAAAAATAATTCTCTGTGAAACTCCTTTGTTTAAAGTTATTTCCTCAAAATCCTGTCCTTCCAAGAACTCCACAATAAGGTCTTCTGCTTTGCCAGATGCCCCCATAGCATCTAAATAATCCTGATAAATCTTGACGATATTAGCCTTGGATAAACTAGAGCAATAAGATGCATATTTTAAAGCCTGCCAAACGACATCCCTTCCCGAATCATCTAATTTATTTTCAATTACTACAAGATT
>JANNBC010000029.1:0-11348 GCA_031385045.1 bacterium
GCGTCCTCATGGAACACTTGGGGGAATTACACCTCAGATGTTTGTGGATAAATGCTTACAGAAAAAACTTTGCGCTTGAAGATGGAGAAAAACTATGCGAATCTATCATTAATACTGGCTCTAAAACGCGCGGCTACGCCGTTTTACTAACTTTAAGGGGGATAATCTGCGAGCTCTGGGAGACTTATTAGAATCAGGGCAAAGATTTAATATTCAAATAATTCAGAAAGGGGCAAGCCGAGCCCATCCCTATGAAGGAAATGTTAAGCTAAGTCGTGATGCAGATGGAGTTTATTTGGAAATTGATTCCAAAAAAACTTCTTACTTAAAAACTGTTTTTGAAATTACAGTTACTAAGTTAGCTTAATAAGCTTTCGCAAAAATAGCATCAATAGTTGCCTCACGTCCTGTCACGACACACTTTCCATCAGTGCCACTTTGTTCTAAAGGATAACAACGAATTGTAATTTTTAATTCTTTTAGTTTCTCTTCTTCTACTGAATCGCCACACCACTTAGCTAAAACAAAACCACCATGAATTTCTGGATTCTCGGCATTTTTTGGAGTAAAAAACGCTTTCATAGATTCCCAATCTAGAATATCTCGTCGAATATTTTCTTCTAAATATTTTTTTGCTTGCTCGAAATATGTTTGCTGAATTTCTGCAAGGATTTGAGGAACTTGTTCAATCAGTTCTCCCAATGTCAGAAACGTCTTCTCTTTATGAGGACGATCACGTCGCATTAACACGCACTTATTATTTTCTAAATCTCGCGGGCCGACCTCAATTCTTAGCGGGATACCTTTCTTAATCCACTGCCAACTTTTTTCACCACCACGAAGATCGCGAGCATCCAATTGAACAGTGATAGGTGTATCATCAAAGCGACAACTAGTTAATAATTTTCTTAACTTTTCAGCATACTCCAGCACAGCAGTCTTACATTCCTCATTTGGGATTACAGGTAAGATTACAATCTGTTTTTGTGCTAGGCGCGGGGGAACACGTAGACCATCATCATCAGAATGAGCCATGATCATCCCTCCAATTAGTCGAGTAGAAACACCCCAAGATGTGGTATGGGCATACTCCTGAACTCCCAATTGATTTAAGAAGCGAATCCCAGATGCCTTGGCAAAGTTTTGCCCTAGGTAATGAGAAGTTCCAGCCTGGAGCGCCTTGCGATCTTGCATCATTGCTTCAATACATAAGGTATCCACAGCGCCAGGAAATCTTTCACCTTCAGACTTACGTCCTTTAATAACTGGCAATGCTAAAGTATTTTCACAAAGATCCGCATAGACATTTAACATCTGATCTACTTCAGCTCGTGCCTCTGCTTCATCAGCATGAGCAGTGTGGCCTTCTTGCCATAGAAATTCTGTTGTCCGCAAAAAAACTCTTGTGCGCATTTCCCAACGAACGACATTGGCCCACTGGTTAATTAAGACAGGAAGATCGCGATAAGAAGTAATCCACTTAGAGAACGCATCACCAATTATTGTCTCAGAAGTTGGGCGAACAATTAATGGCTCATCTAACTCACCTGCCGGAACTAATTTGCCATCCTTTGATTCTAAACGATGGTGCGTAACTACAGCACACTCTTTGGCAAACCCTTCTACATGCGTAGCTTCTTTTTCTAAAAATGAGATAGGAATAAATAATGGAAAATAAGCATTTTCATGCCCTGTTTCCTTGATCATATGATCCAAACGTCTTTGCAAATTTTCCCAAATCCCATAACCCCAAGGTTTGATAATCATACAACCTCTAACCGGGGAAACATCTGCTAAGTCGGCAGCTTTAACTACTTGCTGATACCACTCCGGGTAATTTTCAGCTCTAGTTGGAGAAATGGCATTCTGATCTTTGCTAGACATAATAACTAATAAAATAGGGCGATTAAAAATGAACTTTTAGTATAGCCTAAAGTGACTCTAGGATAAACAGATAATTGATCAATATTATTTACAAAAATATACTAAAACCCATTGGCGGGTTTTCCAAAAGCAATGGCAATTAGCATATTTAGATATGAGTTAATAAACTTTTAACCTCAGCCATTAAAGGACGCTCTATAATTATCGGAGTTAAGCAATAATCCCTCAGAACTTTAAGTCCCAATGGGATCTCAGCAACAGAGTGATTAATTAAATCTTCCATTAAACAACCAAAGGCACGAATATCTAAGAACTCACGTTGGTGACTTGTAGGATCGTATCGTGAAGCCGCACCAAAATCTCCCAAAACGCAGTCTCCTTGATGATTCGCTAAGATATTATGGGCATATAAATCTCCATGGGTAATGCCTCGCTGGTGAAGATGACTCATGGCGGAAGCAATATTTTTTAAAATTTCTAAAATAAACTCTAAAGAAAAGCTAGTTCCCACTGGAAAAGTATCTCGCGTACAAGTTTTAAAATTTGGAGGACAACCTAGGCTCTGATATTCACTAGAAATTAATTTGAGGAGCAGACCTTGATTTTCATTGGCTTGATGATCTATCTGGCCAATGACTGGAATTATATTTGGATGCTGACCTACAGCGATACAGGCCTCTAGGTCATCAATAATATAGCCATCACTTGTTAGTCTTCCCTTATATTTCTTGACCGCTATGCCTTCCGCAAAGCCTTTTGCACTTGCTTCCCATACTTCACTAGACGGACTTTCTCCTAGCAATTTAATCAACTGGATTTGATCGTAACGAATTTTTGGCAACTCTACTAACTTAATAAATGGCTTCTGAAAGGGATTTCCAGAATCAGCATACCAAGATAATTTTGGCAAATTAAATATCCAATTTGCAGGCTCAGCAGGAAGGCTATTAGCAGAAAGTCGTAAAAGTTCTAAGTTCTGACAGGCGATCATTTCCTCTGGTAAAGATTCCAAGTAATTTCCTGTTAGGGCAAACTTACGCAAGCTAGCTAAATCCCCAATCGATCTGGGCAACTGTCTTAATTGGTTATCAGTTAAAATTAACCATTTGAGATTTATTGGTAAGACATTCTCGTCAAAGACAGAAATCTGACAAGATTTAAATCCAATAATTTCTAGATTGGAACATGCAACAAGAACATCGGGGATCTTAGTAAAAAGATTTTGAGATAAAAATAAAACTCTTAGTCTCGATAACTCTGCAAATCTAGACGGTAGTTCCTTAAGTGTCCCCTGAGCAGCATCTAAAATCTCGATCTGATTTGCAAATTCAAACACTTCTTCCGGAAAATAACTGGCATTCCTTAAAGTGAGCGTTTTTGATTGGGTATCATAACTATGAAAAAAAGGAATCTTTTGCATTACTGGCCAGATTAGCTACTTCTAATAAAATTGCCAAGAACTTCGGATATTTGCGAGAATTAAGAAGTGTTCAACTAGATTGTAAAAGCCTTGCTTGAACCGTATCCCAGAGTTATTTTTTATGTTAACTTATTTATTGTGTTAAATTACCAAGTTCTAATTATTGATGATGACCGTTCGTTTACGAATTTAGTAAAAATCCGCCTAGAGCAAATCCTCAAGAATATTTCTGTTCAAAATTTTGAATCTCTAGCTTCCGCTGAAAAATTTCTAAAAAAAGCTGATCCTAATTTTGATCTAGTAGTAATTGATCAACATTTACCTGATGGCCTAGGGAGTGATTTTATTAAAAAAGGATTATTTGGATATACTGCTGTTCTCTCCATGAGCTCAGATCAAGCAATTGAGATTCCAGCTAAATCAATTGGTGCCGGGGCAACTTTTTTCTTGCAGAAGGACGATTTAAGCAAACCTCTCTTCGAATATTTAATTCATGGCCTCATCCAACGTAATCAAATAGCTAAAGAGTTACACGAAACCAATAAGAAATTAGTCAAACTAGATACTATTAAAAAACTAATCTCTACTTTTAAACATGAGATCAATAATCCCCTAACAGCAATCTTTGGTGCTTCATTCATTCTGAAACGCAAGTATGAGCATGAAAGAGAGCAAATGGAAGCAATTCAGCTAATCGATACTAGCTCAAAACGAATTAAAGAAATCATTGAAAGTATCGATCGCAATCCCGATCTGACAGAAGAAGAAAAAGCCAATCAAAAAGTTTATCAAATCCCAGGAGATAAGCCCTGGAAATAATAAAAGATTAAAATGACTCAAAAAACTATCCTAGTAATACTAATATCTTGTTTACTGACTCCTATTTTCCTAAATGCTGAAGAGCAAAAACCTTTTCCAATCTTATTAAATATCCCACTCTCTGGGAACGCATCCTACTACGGAGAAGAAGCGAGGAAAGCAGCAGAACTAGCACTGGAAGAGTTACCTGAAAAAAACGTATCTTTAATTATTGAAGACGATCAATTAAATCCAACTAAATCAATCGCCAACTATAAAAAATACCCCGAAGCAAAAGCTCTAATTTCATTTAGTTCTAGTACCGCAAATGTTCTTGCCCCATTAGCAGAACAAGAGCAAAAAATTCAATTAGCGATTGCCTCAGATCCAAAAGTTATTAAAGATCGAAAATTTTCTTTTTTACATTGGGTAATTGCTAAAGAAGAAGTCCGCGCATTAAGGGAAGAAATTATTCGTCGTGGCTATCACCGCATTGCAGTTATTCACACCGAGCACGAAGGATCTAATGCTATTGTCGATGCTGTGAACAACGATTTTAAAGAGAATAATTTAGAGTCAAAACTTATCCTGCAAGAATCCTATCTCCCGGATAATTTTGATTTTAAAAATTTTATTATTAAGGCTAAGCAAAAAAATGCTGATTCCGTAATTGTAGTATTATTCCCTGGTGGCTTATCAAATTTTACTAAGCAGGCACGACAATTAAAACTAGATGTGCCATTTGCTGGAGTGGAAACATTTGAAGATGAGAGTGAAGTCAAAGCTGCTCAAGGGACACTGCTAAATCAGTGGTACGTTAACAGTGATGTACCATCAGATAACTTTATTAATAGCTTTAAGAAAAAATATAATAGTTATCCTTCAGCCTACACTGCAAATATTTATGACTCCATTAAGCTACTCTCGCAGGCTGTAACTCTATATGGGACAGATACTTCAAAGATTGCTCATTTTCTAGCAACGCTTAAAGACTACCAAGGAGCTTGCGGTCAGTACTCTACAACTGGGGATAATCGGTTTACACTGAAAGCGACAATTAAAGTCGTTACTAAGGATGGATTTCCCAAGCTCTAATTCTCCCCTTTTGGGACGCCCAGCATCGCCACTAATAACTAGATTATCTAGTGCGTCCCAAAAGGGGAGAAGGCGCAAAAAAAACGACCCAATGGGTCGTTTCTATTCTAAGTATTTTTAAGATTACTTAGAGTATGCCATTAAGCCTAAGCTCTGTGCACGCTTTACAGCTTTCTTCATTTTTCTTTGGTTATAAGAAGAAAGACCTGTGTACTTTCTTGAAAGTAATCGTCCACGCTCGCTAACAAATCTAGCTAAGGCATTTACGTCACGGTACGAAAGCTCCTTAGTTGGATCTTGAACATAAGGATCCATTCTACGGTTACGTTTAAAAATTGGAACTCTTTGAATTGGTGGAAAGTATTCTTGCTTAGCAGTTTCACGAACTTCAGCAGGCTTGCCTTTATCAAAAGCAACTTTCATTGGTCGGCTATTAATAACTCTTTCATTCAAAGCTTTAACAGCTTTTTCAGCGTCATCAACATTTTCCATTTCAATAAAAGCGAATCCACGAGAACGTTTTGTTTCACGATCAACTGCGATCACAACGCTTAAACATGGGCCAAACTCTTCAAACATTACCCGTAAATCGTCGTTGGTAACTTCAAAATCAATATTGCTTACAAATAATCTTCTTCTTTTTTCCATTGCATTAATTAACAAAATAGCTCGCGAATATTAGTTAATCTGTAGTTTTATGTCAAGGATAGGGAAATTGAGTCTTAAAATAGGCTAAACTGTCGTTCCTTGGATATTCAAAAGGCTTAGTCTTTGAAATTAATAGTTAAAAAATATAAATTATTTTTATAACTGCGTTTTAAACTTAACCAATGAGATTTATTGACAAAAAATTTTTTTTTATATAAAAAACAACTTGTTACAAGAGGCTAAGAAAAGATTTTTCTTGACTTAGCTTGTTTAAGTAGTTTATAGAAATTACTTAGTTTTTACTGTAAGTTAGGTTGACGTCCCACTTGTTGATTTAATTCATCAGTCTTATTCGGTTTTACACAGTTAGTTTTTTGGAGCCATAAATGAGTACTAGCAACGCATATAAGAGATTTGGATTTGAAGATGATGATTCCTTTTCGGAAGCCAAATCGGAGGTAAAACCAGAAAGAAACCTGTTAGCAGCCGTTCTTTCCCGAGCAATTTGTGATGCCTTTGGTACTGCGCATTGTGAAAGACACGTAGTTCGTAGCGCACGACGTTGGATTTTCAGCCAACTAACTCCAAAAATCCCTTTTAGTTTTGCTTGGGTCAGCATTCATTTAGACTTAGAGCCTACAGAACTTCAAAATAGCCTTCGTACTTACGAAGACAATCCTGACGACATCCAAGATCGCCTTGCTCTTTTAAAATAGCTCTTTTAAAATAGCCCTTTTAAAATTAAGCGGGCTCTTAAAACAACAATCATAGATATAAACTTCGGTGGAGTATTCTAAAGAATTTATCAGAAACTTTATCCTAGTAGTCTCGCTGGTTTTAATAGCGAGACTGTCTTATGTTGCTGTAGAAGATAATAATTGGCGAGGCCTCATCTACTCCACCCTACATATCATTATTGTTGGACTGGCAGCTTATTACGCACTCTGCAGAACAAATAAGAAGACTTAGTGCCAAGTAATCTTCTTATCGTCCAATACATGAGTAATATTATCGGAGAACTCCTTATCTATATCTGAATTAGCAGAATGCATTTGCTGAACAATAATTGAGGAATTTTTACTTAAATCTTTCCAACGAGCCTCTACCGAGTTTTTAAACTTAATTAACTTATACGCCAACAGAGAAAAAACCACTCCAAAAAAGATGAAAAAGAGCCCGAATAAAACGGCAAAAAACCTAGGGAAAATAATTACTCCTGCCCCAAAAACTGCTAAGAGTGCCCCTACAGAAAGGATTAAACTACCAGGATTTAAAAATGAGTTAAGCACGACTATCTGTGGTTGAGCTTTTCCTTGCATTTTCTCAAATTGGCTTTTGAAATATTTGTTCATAATACGATCCAGAATAGTAAACTTGCTAATAACTGACAATAAAATTTAGGAAAGAATCTGGTCTTACATAAGACAGACGTAGCCAATTGAAAATATTCAGCATTAAGCTACCAAATGCTTTATATCCTAAACGAATAAATATTAACGAGTAATCTACGTATCTAAAGACTGAGCTGAAAGAAATCAAGAACTTTATCATTCGCTATTCTTCTGCTAATAATCATGACTTCAACTAATTTCAAGTAAAATAATAAAATTTGTCTGCCCCAAGTAACTTTCTTTCCTTAATAGTGCCCGATTGGGACTTCTTATTCCTGCAGTCTTTGGCGATCATTGTCACAGCAATGCTCTTAAAGAAGATGACTATTACTTCCTTAGTTGGCCCATTAATTACTGTGATTGCAATTTCTTGGGTTAATAATCTCTATTGGGATAGTAGATTATTCTTTGACCTACCAACTAATTTCACAGTAGATACTTTAGGTTTAATTTTCTGTAACTCCATAATTCTCTGGGTAATTGTAAAGCTCGCTCCAGGCATTGAAATAAGTGGGATCTTTACCGCGATTAAAGCTTCCGTCATTCTGACAATCAGTAGTTATTTGATTAATAAATTTTGTAGTAATCTTGACTGGGCGCAAATCTTCCAAACTATTATTGCTATCCTTGGAGATCTACGTAATTACTTTCTAACAAATTCGAATGCCAAATAGCTCGATCATCGGAACTGTTATTCGCCTTTCTAGGAGACGTGTTCAAGTGCAACTAGCTGATCAACTACTGGAGTTTTCTATTCCTAGAAAATTTTCTAATTTAATTGCTGGAGATCTAGTAGTCATTAATAATAATGAAATTATTTCATGTGAAGAAAGAAAAAATTTAATTAAACGATCCGTTGTTCACCGGACAAAAGAAGTTGTAGCCAACCTAGATCATTTGTTAATTGTCACAGCTCCACCTCCATTATTTAACAGTTCGGTGATTGATCGATTAATCACACTCTGTGAAATTGAAAATGTTCCTGTATCGTTAATCATTAATAAGATTGACCTAGATTACCAAGCAATTAGCTCCGAGATTGAATACTATCGCTCATTAGATATTTCAGTTCACTTAACTAGTGCAAAATCAGAAGTAGGATTAAACGATCTAAAATCATTTTTAGTGACCGAAAATCTAAAACGAATTGCATTTTCTGGTGTCTCTGGTGTTGGCAAAAGTAGTCTTTTAAAAAGAATTTTAGAAACTGAGAATATCCGAACTTCTCATGTAAGTGAAAGAACGGGGCAAGGAAGACAAACAACCTCGGAAGTTCAAGGGTATCTTGTACCTAATACTGATGTGGTAATTTTTGATGTTCCAGGCATCCAAAACTTTGGACTAAGCCACCTAACAAACAGAGAGGTTCGTGATAGTTTTACAGATTTTTTAAATTTTCCTTGCCCCTATGCTGGCTGTCAGCATATCGGAGAAAATGAATGTGCTGTTAAAATTGCTGTTGCTTCTGGAGAGCTTTTGCCGACTCGCTATCAGTCATATTTACAAATCATTACTGAACTAGAAAGAAATAAAACATATTAAGCGCGGCATATGGCATCAACTTGGCAAGATATATTAGGCGAAGAGAAGCAAAAAGATTATTTTAAAAATATTCTGGAAACAATCAGGCTGCAAAGAAATAGTGGTGAAATTATTTATCCTCAGAACTCTGAAATTTTTAACGCCCTAAAGATCACAGAACTAGAGCAAGTTAAAGTGGTGATCTTAGGACAAGATCCTTACCATGGGCCTGGCCAAGCACACGGACTTTGCTTCTCAGTAAATCAGGGTATTAAGCCACCACCATCCTTGGTAAATATTTTTAAAGAACTAAATTCTGACTTACAACTACCAATTCCCAATCACGGTTGTCTAACAAGTTGGGCAAAACAAGGAGTACTATTACTTAATAGCTCGTTAACTGTTAAAGCCGGCTTGCCTCTCTCTCATGCAAATTTAGGCTGGGAGACTTTCACTGATTATATTATCCAGCAAATTAGTAACCATAAAGAAAATGTAGCATTTGTGCTCTGGGGGTCGTTTGCTCAAAAAAAATCTGCTTTAATTAATAGATCAAAGCATTTAATTTTGCAGGCTCCGCACCCCTCTCCTTTATCAAGCCATCGAGGATTTTTCGGCAGCAAACATTTCTCACAAATTAATCGTTATCTTCAAAAGAATAATTTAGCTCCAATCGATTGGAATCTAGAATAAATATTCTATTCTAAAAAAGGTCATAGTCCGAAATCAACAGAAAGTTAAAGACTAGGAAATCTAATATCGATACTAAATCCACTCAGGCTTGTATTGCTATTTATAATAATGTTAATTATCAAATACTTACAGGTGAGCATTGATCCCTCTAGGACTGCATTATTAATAAGCTCAAAATGCCTTCGTAATTCGATCTGTCGCTATTCCTAAATAAACACCAAATTCTTAAATTTTTCAGAAGCATAAAGGTCCTTAACCTTGATAAGTTACTATAGCCCCTAACTCGCAAAGATTAATATGAAAAAGACACTTTATGGAACTTTATACTTAATAGTTTTCTCCTATGTATTAGTCATCGCTAGCGAACTAAGTCATGGTGTGTTCTTTAGCGGTATTCAAAAGAAACTAGGGTTTATGCCCTTTGTAGATATTTTAACAGAAAAAAATCTATCAGAAATAATTCAAGTTATTAATGGAACTAGCTTAATTAATAGTACAACTATTAAAATAGTTGCTGTCGGAATTTTAATTTCACTAACTTTTGGATTCTTAATTTCTAAGTACCTCGTATTCCCAATAAGTAATAAAATAAAGAATTAATCAATAATAATTAATTTAATAGAAATATTAACAATCATTTCCCTTTGAAATCATCCTAATAATTAAATTTCAGTTATTCTTATCAGATGGAACGGGCAATTTCCTTAATTATTTTTAGAAACAGCTTTAATATACTAAAACTCATTAGGTTTTAACGAACTGCTGCGATTTCAGACTTACTGCAATCAATTACTATAATTTTCTCAAATCTGTTTAGCTTTAGGTGACTTTTCTTCAAATTTTTTAAAATAACATCATTATCAACAAAATTGTTAGATTAAGAGCCTTGTTCAATCTAGTTCATTGATATTGTTCATTAATTTTGAATAAATCGCTTTTCTACAAAGTTATAACTTCAACTTTTAATTAACTTCAGCCTGGAATTTAATGCCAAATCGGCTTCTTTTACAAATCTTTTACAAATCATTTACACGCTCGTGACACATTAGCCATTTGGGTATGGCATAACTCTTGCATGGGTTGAAACTTAGTCAGCAAACATTCAATCCATTAGGTACCAAAGGTTGTAAAGATTACCGGCAGCAATAACCAGGTAATTTATTTTTTTAGCGGTTTTTGGAGATATAAGATGACTCAACAAATTTCTGATTTAGATTTAATCAAAAAATTTAAGAATGGTTCGCAAGTTGCTTTTGAAGAATTAGTAGCTCGCCATGAAAACAAAATGTACAGTATTGCACTTCGGTATACAAAGAATTCAGAAGATGCCGAAGAAGTCATTCAGGATGTCTGCGTGACATTATTTCATAAAGTACAAGACTTTGAAGGTAAATCAGCATTTTCTAGTTGGTTATACCGAATCGTTGTTAACTCTTCTTTAATGAAGCTTAGAAAAAATAGACAAGAAAAAGCTACATTAATGGATGACTTAACTCCAATTAGCAAACAAGACTACTTACAACAAAACTGTGAAGATTTTAGTCGAGCAGATGTGCGCTCAATTCAACACGAAACAAGAACTGTTTTAGAAGCAGCTATTAATCGCTTAGCAGATGAATATCGATCAGTTTTTATAATGAGAGATGTTGATGGCTTAAGCAATGAAGAAGTTAGTAGCATTTTAGATATTTCTGTACCAGCAGTTAAGTCTCGTCTACACCGAGCTCGCTTAATGCTACGGAAGAAGTTAAATGCTTATTGGAATGATTATAACGGCAAAGAGCAAATGGACACATTCCAAATGGTTGCAAACTCATAAGTATTGAAAATATCAAAAAATAAATTATCTATTACCTGACTGAGTTAATGGCGATCAATAGCGATGCTATTGATCGCCA
>JANNBC010000031.1:0-54018 GCA_031385045.1 bacterium
GCGTCCTCATGGAACACTTGGGGGAATTACACCTCAGATGTTTGTGGATAAATGCTTACAGAAAAAACTTTGCGCTTGAAGATGGAGAAAAACTATGCGAATCTATCATTAATACTGGCTCTAAAACGCGCGGCTACGCCAGGTAAAAGCCAATCAAATAGGCAAATTTTTGTATATACTAAAACCCATTAGGTATTACCGAACTGCTATGAAAAATGCGAATCGCATTTTTAGTTAACTGGGCTTTAGTATATTTGTTTTCCCCAGCTAAAATGCTTATAAAATAAGCATTTTAGCCTGAGCGACCCCCTTGGGTCGCTTCAAGCGCTTCGCGCTTGATATACTAGGCGACTAATTTTAGAACAGTAATTTCTAATGTTGCCTAGTATATTCTTGGTTTTCAAATTTTTGTAATGCATAATTACTATCAAGTAAGGCCAAGTTTATCCCTATATCATACTTAAGTAGATGCTTTTAGACAATAAAATAGTAAATCTAATTAGAGCAATTCAAGGTTATACTTCAGACCAGGAGCAACTAAGAACTTTTTTTATTAAAAATAAAATAACTTCTTTAGCTAATCAGATCTTAAAGATTGATCATTCAGTCCTACTTCTCGCTGACGCTGAGAAAGCTCAGTTATTAAATGAGTTACTACTAAGCAAGTTTAATTCCGTAGCAAGTCTGCTCAGAGAGCAGAAATTAAATTTTATTCCTCTTAAGGGTCTACACTTAATCTATCAATTACCGGAGTATGGAAAAATTCGTGATATTAAAGATATTGATTTATTAATAGAAGGCCAAGATTTAGCTAAAGCTATTCAAATCTTAACTACAAATGGTTGGAGTGCTAAATTCCCATCAACACAGCAGAAGCAAAAATTAGAGCTATTTGTGAATCATTCTGTCACATTAATGGAAACTGTTTCTGGGATTGAACTCGATCTTCATTGGAAGCTTGCGGAAGGCTTTGTCTGTGACTATGTTTTAAGCAAGGAATATCTTGCAGCAAGTAAGTATGATAATCAAGATAGATATTCATTTCCCTGTTGGGAATACCAAATACTTTTTATCATAGTTCATAGTTATAAAAATCGCTGGCAACAACTACAAGCCTTTATTGACTTATATTTGATTATGTCTAACCATCAAATTGATTTTGATAAATTAGCTAGCCTAGTAAATAAATATAATATCTCTCTAATCTATCAAGAGACTATGCAGATAATGGATTTACTATTTGGTCTTAACTTGAGTAGCCAGCAATTAGCCTTAGATATTCCCAAAGCTTTAGAGAAAATTAATAAACTTAAAAATATTTCTGATGTAAAAATGATTACAACTTATATATTTGGTTTTAATAAGATAAAGTTTATGGCACTTCGATATCTATTGCCATTTGGGCCTGATCTCCAGTCTAAGCAAAATCTTATTTTTATTTTTTTACGCAAATATCATCGATTGTTTATCAAGCTAAGTAAATTAAATTTTTAGTTCCCGTTAACTCTATTTTAGCATTGACTCAAAAAATATCGTTAACTATTCTGTTTGAGGATTTAATAATTTATACTAAATGTTCTGGAAAATTCGACTGTTAATTGAAAATTTAATTAATAAATCTCTGTTTTTTATTGGCAGCTACACTGCTGGGTTACCACAAATGCTACTCCAACGCTTTAACTTAAAGCTACCGAGTAGAGAGCACCTAGTCTTACTGGCCTTATCATCTAATTTTAGAGGTCAGGGAGTAGAGATTGGAGTTTATCAAGGTGACTTCTCTAAGAAAATTTTGGAATATACAAAGCTTGCTAAGTTGTATTGTGTGGATCCATGGCGGGAGTTTGATTATCTAGAATATGTAGATATGGCGAATGATAATCAGCTAGTTCAAGATCAAAGATATGAAGTTACTAGAAAGAAGTTAGAGTTATTCACTACTCGTTCAGAGATTATTAGAGATATTTCAGAAGCTGCAAGGGTAAGGTTTGATAATGAGAGCTTAGATTTTATATATATTGATGCTAACCATAGTTATGAGGGATGCCTGCAAGATTTACAAATGTGGTGGCCAAAATTAAAGGTTGGTGGATTGATGGCTGGTGATGACTATACAAACACCGATAATGGAGTAACCAAGTATGGTGTGAAGCTAGCAGTTGATCAATTTTTTCAAAATCATAAATTGCATACCACATACAAGTCAGGGAAAGTTCATTGGCCTAATTGGTATGTATTCAAGAAGTAATGCTATCTATCTAAAATTGATTCTTAATAAATATTAATATGGGTCTTTACCATAAAAATTATTAAGATTAACCTAGGTTGCAAGTTACTAACCAGCTTATTGATAAAATAACAGTAACATTTCTAGATAAAATTTTTCATGCTTAAGTCTCGAATTGCTATTGTATTAGATAGGACAGATCCCAGAGGTACAGGTGCCGCAAGTCATATGATTTTGAACTCTTTAGAGAGTTTTAATTCAGAGCAGTTTGAATACTTCTTTTTAACTTCAGTGCTTGGCAAGATTTCTGAAAAATTAACCTCTAGTAAGTTTTGTGTTAAATATATTAAGTCCTCTATCTCGGAGGTATCTAATCCCATTCAATTTGCGATTAGTGTCTTTAAGGCAATTTACTGGTTTAAATTATCTAGAATTAAATTAGTTCATTTCTATTCTGATCATTACCGAGATCCCTTTTTCATTGCGGCAAAAATTCTTAACTTAAAAAAAGTTATTCATATTCATGGGTATTCTCAAGACCCCAAAAATGCTTGGTTGCAATCTGCTGACTGCTTTATTTTCAATTCTAATTTAACTAAAAAAAATCCTAGATTCCAAGAGATTTCAGAGCATAGGAAAAGAGTTATTCATTATGGAATTAATCCGAAAAATTATTTTTTTGATCCATCATTTGCCAATGGTAGTAAGTTAGTTATTGGGAATGTCTCGGCAATTCACCCAGCAAAATGTTTGGAAGATTTTATTAAAATTGCCAAGCTTGTAAATGAAGAATGCTCCGTGGAGTTCTGGATTGTCGGAATTGTTCAATCCGAGGAATATTTTTTGAAACTTAAGTCTTTAGTTAAGGAATTAAAACTGGAGCAGATTATTAGATTTACTGGCGAGCAAGAAGATTTAAAGCAGATATATAATTGTCTCGACTTACTGATTCACACTGCTGAGTGGGAGCCGTTTGGGATTATTTATCTAGAAGCTGCCTTAGCTCGTGTTCCAGTTATTGGTAATTATCCTGGGGGAATTGTTGATATTGCAACAGATGGCCAAGAATTATTACTTTACCAATTTGGTGATGTCGAACAAGCGGCTAATCTGGCATTAAAATTAATGGCGGATTCAAGGTCTTTAAAAAAACTTACTGATAATTTTTACAAGAAAGTTGTAAATGAGAATTCAGCTGAAGGATTTCAAAAAAAACTAGAATCCCTTTATCTGGAACTTCTGGGTGAGTAAAAAGTTTTGCTGGAATTGGAGTTAGTTTTGTTCTGCGAAGGTCAGTAAGTCAGAATTGAGTAAGTTCAAATTGACATCAACTAAATTGCTATAATTTAACTGAATAACTTTACTTATTGAAATTAATTTATTTAACTCTAGGAATAAGTTTAATTGCTGAATACTATCATGGGGGCTTAGTTTAATTAGCTCTGTTAAAATTCTTTGATAAATCTCTTCAGTCTTTGGATTTAGAATCTGGTATTTTCCGTTAGAGATTGAATCTGTTCGATTAAGACAAACAAAAATATTCTGATTGCTATTAGCGTATTGTTGAAAGCTTGTTAATGGAATTGGAAAAACATCTTTTGATCCAGATTGATTTAATAATCTGATGCCTGGGTAGGATGATAATATTTTTACCTTTTCCTCACTCTGATTAATAATTAAGTAATCATCACAAATAAATTTACCAAGGGGGTAAAGCATTTTAACTAAAGTAGATTTGCCTGAGCCAGATTTACCAATTAAAATAATATTAAAGTCTTGATAAGAATAGGCAGAGGCATGAAGAACTAAATTTTTTAAACTTAAAAATAGGGGAATTACTTGATCCGTTAAGAGGTGTAGGTAATGATAATCTTCTAGTACTCTTTGTTCGCAAAAGATTGTTTTACCAGAGATTTCAAAAACAATTAGCTCTGGATATTCAAGATAATAACTATTTTCTACGTGGTAAAAATTTAAGCGCGGTGTTAGATCTTCATTTAGCCAAGAGTAATAGGGTTTAAGTGTTTCTGGCTTAGAAATTGTTTTAAATTTTAGTTTTAAATTTGAATCTGTTAAGTCTAAATCTTGGGTTACTAGATAATTAATTTCAAATTGTGAATTAATTGTTAGGTTAGCTAGGCGGTAGTTATGCACGGAATAGAGCCATGTTGGGAGACTGATTAAAAACTAAACTTAGTCGTTACATTCTGGTGGTATAGTTCCCCCATTCATCGCCGCGCTAACACATTCCGCGGACTGTGTTAATGAATCTTTATTGGCTTGACCAAAATAGGTTACAGCTCCAATACAAGCAACCGCAATTAGAGACACAAGCAACACATACTCTAGCAGTGAGGCGCCAAGCTCAGTTTTTAGTTTATTAACTATATTAAAACTCATCAGAACATTATATCCAAAAATTTAATTTTTACCATTCGTTATTTTTAAAGTTATTTAATTAAAATTAACTTAATTTTCTCCAAATTTTATTCTGTTAATTCGCAAATATCCACTAGCCAGCTCGCTTTGAGAGCTTAAACTTTCTGCATTAAGGGTTAATTGATGCCTTCCTTTAGTTTTTACACGTAAGGTGGTTCGAAAACGATTATTTCTAAGTCTTAAATCTTTATTAATAATACTACCAAGAGTTAGCCATACTCGGGAGATACTTGCACCAGTTACCCTACAAGATATGCGCACTGGTTCATTTCTTAGCAATCTTCTTTTGGAAACTATTAAATCTGAGATAACAATTTGACTAACATTTCCAATATCTGGTGGTAGTTCTGGTTCTAGAGTTGAGTTATTAAGAGCATAAGCGCCAATTGTGCTATTTGATGTTCTAGTTTCAGCTCCCCGATCAAAATTTATTTCATTCACTAAATTTCCGACTGGTGCCAGTGGAGTAGTGGGACGATCGCCACCAGTAAATGCTGAAATTGATAATGGAGTGATTGTAAATAAATTACTGGAGAGTGTGGGCCTAAAGTCCAGCGTTTCTGGGCTAATAAATTCTGGCTCTAAAATATTAATATAATTATCACTAAGTATCTGTGTTTCGTTACATGTGGTGTTACTGGGTACACAACCATCACTTCCACCAATACCAAGCGGTTTTTCGGTAGATCCATTCCAAAAGATATTATTTTTTATGACTAAATTTTCATCGCTCTTAACTGGATTAGGAATATTACTTCCAGCAATAGCAGTTCTTGAGCCATAGACTGCTAAGTGTTGCCACTGGCTTTCAACACCTTCAGGATTGTAGATTATATTATTAAAAAAGTAGATATTTTTGTTAGGAATTGGTTGAGGAGTAATTGAGGCATTGCTTGGTCCCCAAGCTCCAAGTGAAACTCGATTAGCGCAAGCGGTGTTACTTCCATCGCAAGAACGTTCACCAAAAACAAATTCAACTAAGTGGGATCTAAGGCCGACATGGTACAGAGTGTTAAAAGCCATTAAGATATTATATCCACCATTGACCCCTAAACCTGCACCCTCAGTGTGGTGAATGATATTATTAAAAACTTTAATATCATAGGCTTCATAGTGAAGCCAAGGACTTTCCATAAATTCTAAACCAGTCCCTTGCCCCGTAGTTAATCCACCAGTGCCGCAATCAAAAATATTATTACCAGCAATTGTTAAATAAGCTGAACCACCTTTGACATAAATACACCAGTCACTGGCATTAGAAATTGAGTTATTGATGATATGACCATTTTGAACGGCAACTAGATCGATTGCATTATCATCGGCTCCGCGAATGATGGAGTTCTCTAAATAAAAATTCTGTGATTGGTTCATTTTTAAAGTTTCATGAGCCTCTCTATCTCCACCATCTAAAATAACCATCCGGAGTAATGTGGTATCACATTGTTCACAATGAAAGGAGTCTCCCGCTGTGATAATATTAATACCAAGTAAATAAAAGTATCTTAAGTTAAAAGCGTTGATATCACGCGAAAATGTAACAGTTCCAACTCCATCAACGGCCTCTAAAATAATTGGGTTTTCAAAAGTTCCAAGGCGATTCTCCCAATAATTAGGAAGTGTATCTTCGTTATAGTCTCCCGTTTTAATTTTTAGATGATATCCTTCTGTTAAAGTTGTATTAATGGGAATTCTATTCCAGGCAGCAGTCACAGTTTGTAGGGCATCTGCCTCTGTGGCTCCAGAATTAGTGTCATCCCCATGGACCTGATCAATCCAAATAGTTTGAACATTTGGAGAGCCAATATCAAAATTTTGCGGTGTAGTAGATTGAGCTAAAGTTGAACTAGCAAAGATTAATAGAAATAGAATGAATTTTATCATGTAGTTACAAACGATGGTCAGCGAATCTAAAATTAATTACTAAATTAAATGCATCCAATTCGTCTAAGTATCGGCAATTACTCTAAAAAACTTAATAGTTTCCTTTATTTGATAGTTACTAAGTCCGAGATAAGGGGATGTAGGCGACAATTAAAGTTCGCGCATTGGTAAACCCAGATATGGCGGTCAGGGTAATAGGCCAGAAGTAGCTCATCTGCCTTAGGACCCATGGAGCGGGCATAAATAATTTTTTGCTGATCGATTGGTGCAAAATTATAAACGATGTCTTCACTAGAATGTTTGTTCGCAGGGTATTTAACTAATATCAAATGATTGCCCCCAACTTTCTCAGTTTCAGCAGTAATTTGAGACCAGGTATCGGTAACTACTAGGTTGCGTTCGGAATGCTTTGAGTAAGCATGGAAAAAAGATTCACTCATAGCTAGCAAGAGGCAGGCATAAAAGATCCATAATTTATTATTTTGTTTTGATTTTTGGTAGGCAACTTGTAGTTGCGAAATAATAATAATTAAATTTAACGCAATAATTGGATTAGCGTAATGGGCATGAGTCGCAAGAACTGGCACTAAACCAAAGAAGTAAAATCCTGAAGAAATTAAAATTAAGATTTTAAATTTAAAATCATTTAGTAAGGCATAGCTAAAAAATAATAAAAGTAATCCAATCGAAGGAAGGAAATGAATGAAAACTTTTTTAAACTTGTCAGCTTCAAACATGTATAAATCTGACCAAGTATCCAAGTAGGATTTAAAGTAATCATTACGACCAAGATGTAGGCTTTCCATAATTGGGTGATTAAATTGAATTGGCTTGGGCGGAGGAGAAAAAATGAAGGGACGCATAAAGCCGTAAGTTTTTTCATAGATTAGGTAGGCTGATTCCCAGGGGTTTCCAGTACTTAGATAATTATAAATCAAAATAATACTTGCACCCAATAAGCCTGCCAATGTTAATGGTAAAAGAAATTTTTTTACCAAGGTTATAAAAGATCCATTTCGGAAGGACTGAAATATCAAAATTAATGTTGGAATAATAATTGTAATTAATCCTTCAAAGGGGCGAGCTAGGCAGACTAAGATTGCACCAAGACTAAAGAGTAGCGAATATTTAAGTGAGTACTGATCTAATAACCGACCAAAGCTTCCAAAAATTAGAAAGCTTGCCATAAAAGCACCCACACTGCCCATAAAGCTTAGAGCGGTGTCGTTGATTAACGTTGGGTGAATTGCCAAGAATAAGCTGCCAATTAAAGCCCAGTTGTCTTTTACATAAGCTTTTAAAGCCCAGTAAGCTAAGCTAACTGATAAAGCATAGACCAAAGATTGGTTTTTGGAAGAGTATCTGGCCAAGGGCTAAGATAATACTTTGCAGTGGAAGATATTTAGAACAATATGCTGGCTGACTAATTAGCATAAAACTTTCAAAGTGTTGCCAGAAAGGATGTTGTTCCGCACAAATTTTTCCTTGGCTAAGTAAATCTGCTCCAATTAAATAGGAAAATTCGTCATAGAGAGTTGGTACTGGATTTATTAATAAAGCTAAGGTTAGATTGATTGCTAGGGAAGTAATAAATAATAAAAAGTACACTAAGCGCTGATTCAGTTTTTCGGCAGCAATCATTTGGCGACCTTTTCACTAAGCTTTTTTATTCTATATTTAGTATCTGGATGAGTTTTTAGAATATTTAAATCTAAAAATTTATGATTTGTAGATAATTTGTTTTCAATTTGAAGGATAGATTGAAATGCTTCCACTGCACCAAAAGATGAGTGGTAAACCTTGTTTAATAATTCTAATCCAAATTGATCGGCATTTAATTCTTGTCTACGAGAGAAGCTTAAATCAAGTAAATCGTTTAGACTGGAAGCAATCGGAACTTCACTTCCGCCAACTGTTATTGCCGAATAAATAACTAGAATTAAAGCACTTTTGGAGAGCCTTTGCAGATAGTCTCGATTGACCTGGTGGCCAATTTCATGTCCTAAAATCATGGCAATTTCTTGCTCACTCTTTAATTCTTCTAGTAATCCAGTACCAATGATAATAATTCCTCCAGGAAGGGCAAAAGCATTAACCAAATCATTGCTATTAATAATACGTAATTCCAAGCTTTGAAGCTGTGGATCGACATTTTTTAATTTAGCAAAAATATTTTGGATTTGCTCTTCTTGCTGATAAGGGACTGATTTACTTTCTGCTTGAAAATTCTTAGCAAATGATTCGCCTAATATTTTACCAAAATTAATTGGCGCAAAGGAAATTATAATCCCGAGGCTTAAATAAACAAAGACAATACTTATTAAGATGAAGATTATTAAACTCAGGATAATTTGAAACGATTTAGCAATGAGTGACTCCGTACTAACATTATGATTTTTGCTAGGGATTTTTGCCTGATAAGGTATTTGCACTTTTAATTAACGCGATATAAAGCTGTTCCATAAACTAGGACTTCCACACAAGCGACAGAATTATTAGTAGATTTACCAATAGAAGCAGTTTCAATCCTAGTATTAATGATAAAGTCAGCTTCAGGACAGGATTCTTTTAATCTTAAAATTGCCTCACGCCTTGCTCGATCTAGCAGAGTTTCATAGCTAACTACTTTACCCCCAATTAAATTAGAAATATTGGCAACAAATTTTTTAAAATAATCAATTGAAATGACAACATTAGCTGAAACTAATTCTCCGTGAAAACCTTGATAAATTGGATTAGCTTTTTTTCCAAAGGAGACTAATGGTCTTTGGATTAGATCTGCTTCTCGTTTTTGAATCGAACGATAGTGTTTCCGTTCGTTCAATGTGCCAAAAATTAGGCCAGTAAAAAAAAGCACAACTAGGATAATAAATTCCATTTTTATTCTATAAGTACAGCTGTTCCATAAACATAAAGTTCTGCTGCACCAACAGCGACAGAAGATGTTGAGAAGCGCACGTTAATCACGGCATTCGCTCCTAAATCTTTAGCTTCAGCAATCATTCTTTCGGTAGCTTCTACTCTTGATTCACTAAGTAGCTCAGTGTAAGCCTTTAGCTCTCCACCAACAATGTTTTTTAAACTAGCAAAAATATCTTTTCCAACATGCTTTGCCCTAACAGTACTTCCAGACACAAGGCCAAACATTTGGACAATTTGTTTCCCAGGAATAAATTCGGTATTAGTAATCTGCATATTATTATCTTGAAATTATCAGGTTCTTTACGGCAATTAGCTCTGAGCTATTTCTAACCCAATCAGGTTCCAATTAACAAGTAGTTGTTTAGAGGAACGATTTTTAGGATGCATAAGCTCATTAAAAGATTGCAGATTAATAATATCTTGGAATCTATCTAGTGCTTTAGTCCTAACTTCCAGAAGTTCTGGCTGTTGAATGTAAGCCAGAAAAGTTTCGGAGAAATCTGCTTTTTTCGCTTGAGTCCAATGTGAGCCAAGAGAATCCCTCAGCTGTAATTTTAAAAAGTTTTTTTTCGTTAAATCGTTAATACTTAAATTAAGAGCGAAGGCAATCATTTCTTTTCTTAAAAAAGGGTGACTTCGATAGACCTGTTGAGATTTAGCTACTAAACAAGCTGATTCCAGATACTCTGAGAAATCAGGTGAAAACAATTGTTGTAGAAGTGCTAATTGATGGTTTTTAATATCACTAGGAAAACTTTCTTGTCTTTGATTCCAATGAGATAAGAAATTACATTCAGCATCAATAGTTAACCAAGGAAAAACTCTTTTCCTAAATATTTTCCTAAGCTTAAAATCATTCAGTAGCTTAGATTTCAAGTGATCGATAGAAGAAAATTCTTTTTTAACTTTCCAAAGATTAAATAATTGATCTCCACCAAAGCCATCAACTAGTACTTGATAATTTTTTGAGTTAAAAATTTTAAGATAAGCAAGAGAACTTAAACTGTTAGGATAATCAGGAAAATAGGCTAGCTTATTTGATAGTTGTTGGAGGCCAAGGAGATCAATTACCTTAAAATTCGATTTAGAATTATAATGTGGTCTTAATTGAAGAAAATTATTAATTTGTGTTGTCTCATCACAGATAAATTCTGGAAATAGGATTGAGTAAGATTTTAGAGATTCAGAACCTAATAGTTTCCAGCAAGTATCAGCTAGGGTCATGGAATCTAGCCCACCACTAAGTTCACAATTCACTAAAGGTCTGTATTGTTTCATCTCCTGTTGCAAAATTTTTGAAAAACTAGAGCTCGTAGATTTTAAATTTAAAAGATCAATTGGTTGAATTTTATTTTTTGATTTAATTTGATAATCTTGAAATTCAATAATCTGACCTGGCAAGACTTTCAAAATATTTTCCCAAAGAGTTAACTCTGTGCTTGAGAATTCACCAGTTAAATATTCTAAAACTTTTAGTTCCGATAATTCTTTGGTAAGTTTTAATTCTTTAAAGCTTAAAAAACTATCTGAAATAATTAATTCTTGTTCTGTTAAGTAATAATATAAGGTTTCAGTTCCAGGAAAATCACGAGCAATTAAGATTTGTTTTGTCTCGGAATTAAAACTTAAGATTGCTGCTTCTTGTCCAATTAGAAAATTAGGGTCTTTGTTTTGTAGAAGTTGTAAATTAGAATTTTCCAAAAGTTTGATAAGCGGGGAATTAACTACTGAAATAATATTAGAGTTCTGACCTACGGGACGTTCGCTGAAAAGTAATGTGCTTTGATCTTGATAAACTGGCGATTCGTCCTTCGCTAGGATCTTTTGCCAATATGGAACTCTTGTGGAATGAATAAATAAAAAACTGTTCAAATTAGCTAAGTTTGATTAAACCATTAAGTTCTAGCTCTTTAATTAGTTCTAGTAGATCCGATTTTAATTCTTCTTCAGGAATCAAAAAATTATCTTTAAGCATTGCGAGAGCTTGCTCAATATTGTTACTTGTAATCAAGGCTTGGTACATCTGGAATGCAGTAGAATTAAGACCATAATAATTCTCATTATTTAAGTTTAAGGCGACTGCCGATTGGTTAATCTCAGTAATATGAGTACCAGGAATAGCTGTAACCTTACTTGATAATTTAATACTCATATTTTTATCTGGCGGAAGTAGAACACCATAGTTGTTGTTTTTAGGCATTCAAACCTGGCTTTAGCCAGGATTTGAAAAGCCCGAGTCCAAAAAATAATTTCCTTAACGGAAATTTTTTTGGACTCTCTATAGCAAGTTTTGGATAATTCTAATACTTTCAACTTGTACGAGTTAGGGGGGACAAGCGACTTTTAGTATAGTAACATTAAAATACACTCTGTACTACTGGCTTGTCACTATTTACATGTTTAGTAAACGTTCACTAATGTTTAATTCTTTTAAAATTTTGATGAAATTTCCTAATCGAGGAATGCTACTCCAGATACTACTGGTCGCAATGCTTGTAAAACTTCTACTCCTTGTTATTTCATATCAACGAACAGTTAAGATCTGTCGATTTCTAAGTCACGCTAACCTGCGCTATCAGCTAACTTTCTTAGAATTGCAGGAATTAAGCTATCGAATAGCAGCGACTTTTGCTATTTTTAATCACTGCTTAGTCTGGTCTTTAGCTTTATTTACAGTTTTTAAAATAACTTTTCCTGAGCTAGCGATTAAGATTGGAGTTAATCAAGAAGCTGGTTTTCAAGCTCATGCTTGGATTGAAAATCAAGGCCAAATCATAGACCTTAGCCAAAGTAACTTTCAAGAAATTTATTGTGAAAATTAGATGCAGGCCTTTTTGGAAAAACCTTATCGGTATTTATTTTACTATAAATTGCTCGTTGCAATTTGTACCAATTTTGGAGGGCACTAAATGTTAAGAGCCTCCTTAGTGATCATGTTAACATTTTTTGGTTTAACGGCGAGCCTTTTTAATCCCTTTTGGGGAATGTTGCTTTATAACTGGTATTCATTTTTTTCACCCTTAGAATTAACCTATGGAATATTAGAAGGATCCCGCTTGTCGCTAATTGCTGGTGCAGTTTTTATTGTGACAACATTTCTGCACAATCAAAAATTATTTACATTTAATGCGCTTACCTGGCTTGTTATTCTTTTTTTAGTTCATGTCATCTTATCGATGGCCTTTCAGTATAATCAAACTTGGGGTTCAGTCTTTAGCTCCAGTGAATTTTTGATTAAAAGTATTTTAGTCGCAATTATTAGTCCGATCGTAATTATTAACCGTGCGTACTTGAAATACTACATTGCATTTATTGCTGTAGTGATTAGTTTCCTAGCTTTTTATTATGGTGTTTTTGGACTGTTAGCTGGTTCACAATCAATTAGTGGTACTGGGAGAATTGGTGATAATAATGTTTATGCTGCAGTTTTAGTTGGAGCGCTACCAATAACTATCGGTTTATTTTTTGCATACAAGCCTTGGTACTGCAAGCTTGCTAGCATTACACTTTCCTTGGGTACCTTACTTGCAATCATGATGACCTTTTCTCGTGGTGGGTTTTTGGCTTTATTGACTGTTACAATCCTATTAATTCTTAAAATTAAAATTAAGCTCTTAATCCCATTTTTATTGATGGTTGGGATTATTGGATATTACGTATATGACAGCAATCAAATCGTTAGCTTAGAACAGTATTCCTTTGATCGTGATTTTCAATCTAATAATCCAGTTCGTCAAACGATAGATTCTTTCCAGGCTAGGATGTCAACCTTGCTAAATAAGCCAGAAGAAGATGAATCTGGTAAATCACGAATTCATTTTTGGAAAGTTGCCTGGTTAATGGCCCTAGATAACCCGATTTGGGGGGTTGGTATTGAGCAGTATCGGGATCGATTTCATGAATATGATTTCACAGATGGACAGTATGGTGAAAGCCGTGCAGTGCATAGTTTATATTTTCAACTAATAGCTGAAATTGGTTTTGTAGGTTCCATTATTTTTTCATTAATTATTATTTGTTGTTTTAAATATTTTTATTCTGGCTTAAAAAGTTTACGAAAATTAGATGATCAAGATAACTTAGCAAGCTTGGTTAGTTTTGTACCAATTGGCTTAGTTGGTTTTCTAACTGCTGGTATTTTTGTCAATTCATTTCACGCTGAAGTTATTTGGTTTTATATTACAGTGGCAATAGCTCTTAAAAAATTAACTAGGGAGACAGATGAAGCTATTATTAATTAGCCCTAACTATCCATTTCCAAAAGATAAAGGTGACCGAATTAGGATTAATGGCCTACTGCGTATTCTGCAAGCATTAGATTATGAAATTGATTTAATTTGCCTTGATGCTCGAGGAAAAGTTTTAAGTCAGGAACTACACATCAGTAACCAGGAGATTTATCAAATTAAAAAACTACCTGTTTGGATTCGAATGATTAAAAATTTATTCTTGGGAAAAAGTTTTACAAGTGCACATTATTATAGCCATGGTTTTCTTTCCTCACTTAAGCAGAAGCTAGATTCTAATAATTACGAAATCATTTTTGTTTGCTCTTCAGCCTTTGATTATTTACTTCCGATATTAAAAAATTATCAAACTAAAGTTATCTGGGATTTAATTGATTTTGATTCCTTAAAGTGGGCTAAATTTGCTTTGACTAGTTCCAGAATTAAATTATGGCTTTATCAAAGAGAGGCTCGTCTCATTAAGCAAGCCGAAAAAGATATTATTAAATTTGCAAGTTATGTTTCTGTAATTAGCCAGCGCGAAATAGATCGGGCTAATTTAAATAAAGAAGAAATCGAAAAAGTTTTTATTCTACCTCAATTAATCGAAGCTTGTGCTTTTCACTCTGAAAAAGTTGATCCACCACAAATAATTTTCTCTGGTCAAATGGATTATTTACCAAATATTGAAGCTGTAAAGTTTTTTGATCAAGAGGTGATGCCATTAGTGAAGCAACAGCATCCTGATATCATATTTAAAGTTGCTGGTCGTAATCCAAGTGCTGAGTTGATTGCCAGTGCTAAACATACTTTTTTTACTGGTGAAATTGAGGATATGGCTTCTGTCAATAGCAAGTCGCGGATTGCCGTTGTTCCTTTGAAATCAGTATTTGGAGTTCCAATTAAGGTTTTAGATGCCATGTCGCTGGGCCTTCCAGTAATTGCAACAACCGATGTCGCTAAAACGATTGAAGCAAAGGATGGCGTGGAACTTTTAATAGCAAATTCTGCGATGGAGTTTGTTAGTCAGATTGATTTACTGTTAAGGGATCAGGAACTTGGCC
Organism: bacterium; assembly: GCA_031385045.1. Classification (GTDB taxonomy): domain Bacteria; phylum Bdellovibrionota_C; class UBA2361; order UBA2361; family CALJRW01; genus JANNBC01. Next base: position 14,757 of record JANNBC010000031.1, read on the forward strand.
TAAGGATTGCTCAAAATGCTAAGTCATTTATCGAAAACAAATTTAGTTTAAGAGTAATTAGTACTTTACTGAAGTCAAAACTAGAGTGATTTTTTTGTAAGCCAGGAATAGCCAGTCTGCCACATGATTTGAAGATCTAAGCCTAAGCTTCTATTTTGAATATATTCTAAATCTAGAATAATTTTTTCAGCGGGATTATGAGATACCCTCGGGTGGATTTGAGCTGGTCCAGTAATTCCAGGATTAACAGCGAGACGTTCTACCCAATTATTGATTTTTAAGGAATTTTCATGGTGAAAATGAGGAATTTCTGGCCGTGGGCCGACAAAATTCATCTCTCCTTTAATAATATTAAATAATTGTGGTAATTCATCGAGTTTTTTTCTTCTTAGAAATTGACCAATCGGAGTAATGCGATTGTCAGTATAGGACTCACAGATAAACGGTCCAGAGTTTGTAACTCCATCATACATTGTTTGAAATTTATAGATTACAAAGTGTTTACCATCTTTCCCTACTCTAATTTGTTTGAATATTGGGTTCTTGATTCCGGTCGAAAGTAAGACTAGGTAAACTGCCAATAAGGCTGGACTAAAGATGATTAATAGAAGGATTGCAAGGGAGATATTCCAAATAGTACTTAGACAATTAGGCCTTTTAATACTAATATTTGGATCAGCATCGGTCTTTATTTTGGTAGCCAAATTTGTCATATTTTCAATTATTTAACATATTTTTCCGCTTATTTAAACAAGCAAAAATACGTCGACGACTACTAGTGGGAGGAATCTTCTTTATTCTCTTAGCATCAGTCTTTCAGATGCTAGGACTTGGGCTAGTGATTCCAGTTTTAAATGCCTTAGTAGATGAAACTAAGTTCTACGGTATTGTGACTGCTCCAATTATTGGGTCTGTAATTCGCCATTTGCCCTTTGAGCCTAGTAATCACAATATTTTTCTTTTAATGGTGGCAATTATTTTTTTGGCAGTAGTCTTAGAGAATATCGCCTTATTGCTTGGTCGATATTATTCCACTGTCGTGGATCGAGAGTTTAATTACCAGCTTCGAGCACAAATTTTTGAGAAGTTTATTAATGTTAAACGTTCTTTTTTTGCTGAACAGAAAGCTGTCGAGCTTAATACAGTCTTAACTAACTTTCTGGGATCGGTTTCAAGAACAAATAATAATATTAACAATATTCTCATTCAACTATTTTTTTCAGTAATATTTTTATTTATGATGTTTATGATTTCTTGGCAATTAACCATGATTGCTTTGATCTTATTACCAATAATTCATGTCGTAACTAATTTCTTTATTAAGAAAATTGAAATTTCAGCTCAAGGTGCTGAGCAAAATCTGTTAGATATTAATAATCATGTTGATAATGTATTTAGGAATATTGGATTAGTGCAACTAAGTTGTAATCAAGAAAATGAAATAAAAAAGTTTTCTGGAAATAATTCTTTATTAGCAAATAATTTATCAAATGCGAGGTTGCGGGGATATTACGTTCCAGCAATAGTTGATGTCTTTAATGCTGCTGGGTCGTTATTGGTAGTGACTGCTAGTATCTTTATCTTTTTAACTTTTTCTAGTTACTCTTTAGGTCGCTTACTAGTGTTTTTTGTTAGCTTAAGACGCTTTGTCAGTAATATTCAACAGCTTTCTGGTACATACGTTCAATCTGTTGCCGAACTTCCCATGTTAAGAAAAGTTATTGCCTATTTAGATTATCAAGAATTAGATCCTATTATTGATGGCACAAAAATTTTTACTAAAATAAATAATGGAATAGAATTTAGACAAGTAAATTTTGCTTATCAGGAAAAGAATCAAACGATTAATAATGTAAATTTATTTATTCCGGCTAATAAAATTACTGCAATTGTTGGACCAAGTGGTGCAGGAAAAACTTCCTTAGTTAATTTAATTCCTCGTTTTTATGATGCACAAGCTGGCGCAATTTATGTTGATGGTGTTGACATCAAGGAATTCCAATTAGCTAGTTATCGCCGAAAAATTGCTATTGTTAGTCAGCAGGCAATGCTTTTTAACGATACTATTAAAGCAAATATTACTTATGGACTAGGAGATGTAAGTAATGACCTTTTAAATAGCTCGTTAGAGCAGGCACAGTTAAAAGACTTAATTTTGAAGCTGCCTCACGGGCTTGAATCTCAAGTTGGTACTCAAGGAGCCTATTTTTCTGGTGGTGAAATTCAAAGACTCTGTATCGCGCGGGCAATTATTGCTAATCCAGAGATTCTAATTTTAGATGAGCCGACAAGTGCGCTTGATGCGGAAACCGAGCGCAACTTAGAACTTGCCATGAAATCAATTTTACCTAATCGGACTGTAATTATTATTGCTCACCGTTTAGTTACAATTAGAAATGCTAATCAGATAATCTTTTTAGAAGATGGAGAGATTAAGGAAGTTGGTACTTTTGAAGAGTTAATGAGTAAAGGTGAACGCTTCGCTCAATACTGTAAACTACAAAATCTCTAGCCATGCGCAAGTTACTCTACATTGTTCATAGTTTAAATGTTGGTGGAACTGAAATCTTAGTTGCAAATCTGGCCAAAGAATTCGCTAAGGATTATCAAGTAGCAATTTTAGCACTAGACTCTATTGGTAAAATTGGAGGCGACTTAAGTAATCAAGAGATTTCAATTTTCTGTATTAAGCGTCAACCTGGTTGGAAGTTAAGTAACTTTCTAAAGCTTTTTAAAGTTCTTCGAGATTTTAGTCCTGATCTAATTCATGCTCACCAGTATACTCCGTTTTTCTTTGCCGCAGTTGCTAAGACTTTTTTGCAAACAAAAGCCAAAATAATTTTCACAGAACATGGTCGGCACTATCCGGATAAGGTCTCAGTTAAACGACAATTTGTGAACCAGTTGCTTTGGAAACAAGCCGCTAGTGTGACGGCAGTCTGTGCCTTTTCAGCTAAAGCTTTAGAGAATAAGGAAAAATACCCGGGGAAACCACTAGTCATTTATAATGGTATCAATGTGGAAAATCTCCCCTCCAGTATTAATCTTCGAAAGGATTATAATCTAGGAGCTGATGCTATTTTAGTAGTTTACTTGGGAACATTTAGAACTGTTAAAAACCCTCGCTTGTTAGTTGAAGCTATGGCAATAGTTGTTAAGTCGAATCCCAAAGTATTTGCAATTATGATTGGCGATGGAGAGCAGAAAGAAACATTACTGGAGTTGATTGCCAGATTTTCCTTGGAAAGTAATATAATTTTACTAGGTGAATTACTTGACGTTTCACGCTATTGGTCAAATTTTAATTTTTTTGTTCAGCCGTCACTTTCCGAAGCACATTCTTTAGCTTTATTAGAAGCCATGAGTCAGGGTCTTCCAGCGATTGTGACTAATGTTGGAGGAGCTCCTGAAGTAATTAATAATAATCAGAATGGATTCTTAGTTGATTCTGAAGATGTTCAGGGTTTGGCCCAGAGAATCTTGATGCTGGCAGAAGATTTAGAGTTACAAAAAAAGCTAGGTGAGCAGGCGAAGAAAGATTACCAAGAAAAGTTTACTTCAGCAGTTATGCTTGATAATTATAAAAAGTTATATTTAAAATTATTGAGCTGAAATGAAGATAACTAGTGATGACTTACTTTTCGCTGATAAGCCATCGGGGATATCTACCCATAGTCCAGATGTTAACATTTTAGGTTTTGTAGAATATCTCTCTAAGCAGTTGGCAGAAAAACTATATGTTTGTCATCGCCTAGATAAGGATACTTCGGGGGCAATTGTTTTTGCAAAATCCAAAGAGGTCGCTGCTGAAATTGCTGAATTATTTGAAAAGCATCAAGTTCATAAAACTTATCGATTTGTTACTGATCGTAAACCACAATTGCCAGCTGAAATTTTGATTGAAACTGAAATTCTAAAAATCGGTAATAGTTATCTTTCCAAAAAATCCACGACTCCAAATTCTAAAACAGTCTTTAATAAAAAATTAGAACTAGGAGAATTCACTATTTGGGAAGCATTTCCAGAAACAGGTAAGACTCATCAAATTCGCCTTCATGCCAAAGAGTTAGGAATTGAAATCTTAGGTGATACAGAGCATGGGGGCTCATTCTTTCCGCGACTAATGCTTCACGCTAGCAATTTGTCATTTCAGATCAGGGGGAAGGATCTAACATTTAGTGCTCCTGTCCCCGAATCTTTTAGCTCAATCCAGATTCTTACTGATCAAGTATTAGCGCAGTATTTTACTTGCCTAGATCGCCGCCGCCGACTTTTTGATTTCCAATCTGATTCGACCAATACTATTCGGATCATTCATAATCAAGGGTGGGGAATGTCTGCCGATTTACTCGGAGATTATTTGTGGTGCTATTGGTATGATCAGCGATTGCCTGGAGAGTCTGATCTAGAAAGAATTAAGAAATTAGCGAATAGTATTGGTGTCAAAGGTTGGAAAGTGCAGTTGATGGAGAATAGAGGTGTCGCTCCAGTAGCAGTGCATAGCTTATCAACCATTGATTGTGCAGATTGGCTTGGATTAGAAAACCAAGTTAAGTATATTTTTAAAAGAGAACAAGGATACTCTCCAGGCTTATTTTTAGATCAAAGACAAAATCGTGCTTGGGTCAAAGCTCATAGTCTGCAAAAGAAAGTTTTAAATCTTTTTTGCTATACCGCAGGATTTAGTGTTTGCGCAGCCTTAGGAGGAGCATTCGAGGTCGTTAGTGTTGATACCAGTAAAGCAACCTTAGACTGGGGACGAGATAATTTTATTGTTAATGAATTAGATCCTAGTAAGTACGAATTTTGGGCAGCAGATGCTCGGTATTTTATAGCAGGAGCTAAGAAAAAGAATCGTCAGTTTGATTTGATTATTTGTGATCCGCCCTCTTTTGCTAGAAATAAACAAGGTGTTTTTAAATTAGATCGAGATTTTCAGGATCTCTTGCAAGAACTCTATGAAATCTTAAGTCCGCAAGGAAGAATTTTATTTTCTCTAAACCTGGAGAAATGGAACTATCAAAAATTCCAAGAAGAGATCCGTCAGACTAAATTACCAGGCCTGCGAATTGAAGCTTCCCCAATTAGGGATCTAGACTATGAATTGCCAGGAGAAGAACTTGTGATGAAATCTTTATTTATTGTGAAAAGCTAGCTTGTTTATTGTTTAATAAAGACTTGAATATTTAGTATCCGATCTTTAGCCTTAAGTTTCGAAAGGACATCAATACCTTTAATAACTTTACCAAAGACCGTAAATTGTCCGTCCATGTGTGGTGCATCAGCAAGTAAAATTCTAAATTGACTGCTATGAGAATTACGATCGTGACTAACATCTAAAAAATCTGGCTTACGAACCATGGAAAGTGATCCAAGTTGATGTTTATGCTCGTTAAATTCTGCTGGAATTGTATATTTGGGACCACTTGCTGGATCAGAATTGGCCGCACCAGTCTGGGCTAGGTATCCTTCTTGGAAAATATGAAAAGGTGAATTCCGATAATAGTTTCGATCGGCCAAGTATTTAAAATTAGCAACGTGCCAAGGGGCATCTTTGGGGTATAAACGAACATAGAGTTGTCCAGCAGTAGTATTAATTATTGCCCCGCGAATTTTTTTTAATTCATTGGCACTTGGTAGTGGAAATGGTGGTTCTGCCCAAAGCTGATTACCAAGTAAAATTAAAATCAAAAAAATAGTTCTTAATAACTTATCCATTATCTATTATAGTAAATCTTGTGGATCTAAATCTAAACTAAACCTAATCTTTTTGTTAGTAGTCTTTTCGTTCTGAAAAAATTTCATAATTAGTTGTAATTGGGAGGTGCTTTTAGATTTACAAAGATAGTGCCAGCGATAATGCTTTCGAACTTTAGCAATTGGAGCTGTGACCGGCCCAAGTAAACTAAGTTGTAAATTATTTGTTTCAATTAGTTTAATTAACCTTGGTTGTAGCTTTTGTAGGTACTTAGGAATTGCGGCTTCATCTTCAGAACTAATTACAATTCTTAGGATTTTACAAAATGGTGGATAATTTAAAGCTTTTCTTGTTTGAAGTTCTTCATTAACAAATCCCAGGTAATCGTCATTTTGAGCAAAGGCAATGCTGGGGTGCGCCGGTTGGCGTGTTTGAAAAAAAACTTTTCCTGGAAGATCTCCGCGCCCTGCTCGTCCCGCAACTTGAGTTAGTAACTGAAAGACTCTTTCGCTAGCACGAAAGTCGGGAAAATTTAAGCCAACATCACAGTCAATTACTCCAACTAAGGTTACGTTTGGTAAATCATGTCCTTTGGCAATCATTTGAGTACCGATTAAAATATCAATTTTGTTTTCACGTGCCTTTGTTAAGATTGTTCGGTATTCACTGGATGATTTAACCAGGTCGCGATCTAATCGAGCGATTTGTGCGCTTGGAAATAAATCGCTTAACTCTTGATCGATTTTTTCTGTTCCTGATCCGCGAAGTCTCCAGCCTGCTAGGGGATGCTCTAAGACTTTAGTTTTTTTACAAGCTAGGCAACGATCGAAAATTGCCGATTGGTATCCGCAAGCATGACAAAGAAGTAATGTCTTATGTTGATAATAAGTCAGGGTCAGATCGCAATGCGGGCATTTTATAGATGCATTACAACTTTCACATTCTAAGTACGAAGCAAATCCACGACGGTTATAGAGAATAAAACTTTGTTGATGATTTTTTAAATTGAAGGCAATTTCTTCAGCAAGTTGTTTGGAGATATTAGTAGAGGCAAAATCCTTCTTCTTAAGTTTAGCAAGATCAATGATCTTAATTTGATTTTCTCGAGCACTACTATGTTTCTTTCTAAGCTTTAGGATCTGATACTTATCAAGTTTAAAATTATAAATAGATTCTAGTGTTGGAGTAGCAGAACCTAAAACTACTGGACAGTTGCAAAGTTGAGCGCGCTTTACTGCCAGATCGCGACCGTGATATCTAAAATTATCAGACTGTTTATAAGAACTATCATGTTCCTCATCGACAATAATCAATCCCAGATTGGGAACAGGAGCAAAGACTGCCGATCTGACTCCAATCACAACTTGAATTTCACTATCCAAAAGACTTTGCCAAGCATGCCAGCGATTCTTTGCACCTAGATCGCTGTGTAGAACGGCAAAGTTTGTTTTTAATCGACTAGCAAAACGATCAATTAGTTGAGGAGTTAGAGCAATTTCTGGAACTAGTAGCATGACTCCCTTGTTCTGAGCGATAGCTGTTTCACAAAGGTCTAAATAGACCTCAGTCTTGCCACTTCCAGTAACCCCAAATAACAAAAAGGCTTGGAATGAACCAGCAGTGAGTGATTCATTGATTGCCTTAAAGGCTTTTGTTTGATCGGGGTTTAATTCAATCAGTTTTTCAGGGTATGCTTTGGCATACTTGGCACCATCAAAAATTGTCTTTTGTTTTTCATGACTAATCTTAATTACTTTATTCTCAAGTAACTTTTTTAAAATAGGTCGAGCGGTTGGAAAAAGTTTTAAGAGTTGTTCTTTACTTACTGGAACAGAGTGCTCTTTTAAGAAATCAATAATTCTTACTTGGGTTTTACCCTTAACTGCTACCTCTTCCGAATTTAGTTCAATAAACGATTTGATTTTAGAAGCAGAGTAACTGGGAATAATTTGTGGTAAAATTCTGCTTAAGCTTTCTTGGTAATAGTTAGTCATCCATTCGATAAACTTGAACTGTTCTGAATTTAAACATTGATGACTGACAGTATCATCAGGAATAATTTTTAGTTGATAGTTTGCTCCTAGTTCTGCTGAGCAATTCATTTCTAAGATGATGCCTTCTTTTAATCGTCCCCGAAAATTGACGTTAAGGCGTGATCCCACAGCTAGAGACTTAGCAAGTTGATCGGAAACCTGATAAGAAAAGGGCATTTCAAAGGGGTAGATGGCGAGTTTAACTATCTGCATATTAAAACCATGTTTTACTAGTCAGCATAGTCGCGGAGCTTGAGAAGTAAAAAAAATATCTTTGATCATTGTCTACTGTTGAAGTGCACACTCTGTTTGGGCAGCGTAGATCACTAAAACTTTTCCTAAAAAACTTATTACTACATGCTTATACAGGCAACTGTGCAAGCGTCAAAAACATATTTCTCCCAATGTTAAATTATTAACTGTTGCAACTAATTATAACAGATTAGAATCATACTTAAAGGTTAGGTAGTGAATTACAAATTTCCTTTAGATCGCTAGCTTTGCTGAGGTAAGTTGTTGAATTTACTAGTGAGCCTATGTTGGCTGTTGGGTGATTAGCCAGATATTAAATTGGAATGACTTTGTTATTCCTAAATTATTAAAGATTTACGAATTGCTGGCGATATAAATTGCTAATTATTGTCAGTTATAATTTATAAGAATATTAATCTCATGAGTATTAAAGATTTATTAGTCCCTAAAGAACAGTTGGTGGCTCTGGATATTGGTTCCGGTAATATCAAGATGTTGGAAATTGATGTTAGCGGATCTAAACCACACCTAACTAAACTATCAATTGTAAATTTCAATGATAACGTTTTCAATAATAATATTATTGTACAGAAAGAAATTGTCTCGGAGGCAATTAGTTCGCTTTATAAAGATAATGAACTTAAAAAATTAAGAGCTAATATCTGCGTACCTGGACCAGCAGCCTTGATGAAAAAAATTAGAATTCCTAAAACTAAAGCTGCCGCACTGCGCGAGCAAATTATGTTAGAAGCAGCTAGTATTTTACCAGGTAGCATAAAGGATGTGATGATTGATTATCACATCTTGGATACAAGCCAAGAAAACTCTTATGACGTCTTAGTCGTTGCTGTTAAAAATGAAGTTGTAGACAGCTATCTAATGTCTTTAGAGGGTGCTGGTGTTGACACTGCGGTTGTTGATATTGATTATTATGCAATTAATAATGCCTTTGAATTAAATTACCCGGAGTTAAAACAAGAGCTGATTGCAATTATTGATGTTGGGAGTCGCTTCTCTAATATTATTTTGCGACAGAATGACGAGATTCTATATGCTGGAGATGTTTCTATTGGGGGACAAGAGTTAACGGATGAACTAGTTAATCGGTTTGACTTAGAAAAATTTGATGCTGAAAAATATAAGTTTGACTATCGGAATATTAAAGATGAGCAGTTACAGAAGAAGATAGTGGAGTTTCTTTCTAATAAAGTTGCTAGTCTAGCTAAAGATTTTTCTCGCCAGTTAAATTTGTTCTGGGGTTCTTCTGGTGCCGAAATGAAAATCAATCAAATTTTCTTAACAGGTGGAGGAAGTTTAATTAGTGGATTTAAGCAAGCGTTAGAAAGTGTTTCTGGTACAGATGTCTATTTGTTTGATCCATTTCGAGTAATGGAAATTAATTTAGATATTGATGAATCCTCCTTGGCAGAATTAGCGCCATTGTTTACTGTTGCCGTAGGTCTAGGAATTAGACAAGCCGGCGATCGAATTAAACCTAAAAATTAGAAGCAGTCATGATTAAGATTAACTTATTAGGTGATACCACCAAAATTGACCATACCAATCGCTTTCTGTTGTTTGGCTTTTGCACAATCCTGCTTTTAAGTTTGGTGGTTTGTTATAAATTATATAACCAAACACAATTAGAGATTACTCAACACAATTTAAAATTAGCTAGTTTGAAAGAGCAGCTTTCCACTCTGGAAAAAAGAACGAGGGTAGTTAAGGATTTAGAAACGAAAAAAACAGAGATCCGAGGAAAGTTACTTGTATTAGCAAAGCTACGAAAAAATCGGATGGGACCGGTTAAAGTGCTTGATGATTTAAATATATCATTACCAGAAACTGTTTGGCTGCAATCGGTTAAGGAGGGTGAAGGAAATACTCTAGAGCTTAAGGGCCGGGCACTTGATAACCAAAACATCGCCTTGTTTATTAAACAGATCCAAGAGTCAAATTATTTTACAAACGTTGACTTAAAGGAATCTAAGCAGGTTTATTTCTCTAAGAAGACCGGAGCTTTTAGCGCCTCTCCTGATGAATCAACTCGTGACGGCACGGGCAAGTTCTCTAGTCGGAATAAAGATGTTGTTAGAAGTGGTGCGATTTCTGAAGCAAACGTTCGTGTTAAGGAATTTATTATTATGGCAGAATTTAGTTATGCTGGTTTAGTGGATGTTAGAAAAGATGATGTTGCAGAGGGAGAAGAAGTTGAATTTCCTGAATTAGCGGAACTAGAGGATTTATAATTTCCGTTTTTAGTTAAGAGTAATAGATAAGAAGATGAAAAAATATCTCGATAAATTGGCTAATTTACCTATGATTCAAAGGATCGGTTTAGGTTTGGTCTTGATTCTTTTGGTAATGGCTGGGTTCTGGCAGTTTCTTTACACCGATTTAAATATTAAAAGCTCGGAGCTTGAGCAGGAAGTTGAGAATTTAGAGACAAAAATTGTTCAAGAACGAAAAATTTCTCGTAATTTAGAGAAATTTCAAGCAGAAGCAAAAGAGCAAGATGAATTGTTAGCGAATGTTTTAAGGGAACTTCCAGATCGTAAGGAGATTGAAGGTTTTTTAAGATCTATTTCAGTCTTGGCGATTGATACTGGATTAGAAGTCTTGGAGTTCACTCCACTTCCAGAAGAGAAAATTGATTATTTAGCAAATTTACCAGTTGATATTAAATTAGAAGGGACCTTTCATCAGCTATTAACTTTTTTTGATGAAGTTGCTCACCTACCACGAATTGTGAATATTGATAAGGTCAGTCTTAATGTCTTGAAAGAGGCTGGTGAAGAAATCGTTTTACAATTTAACTGTCGAGCAACTACCTTTCGCTATCTTGATGAGTCAGAACGTCCTGTGCAGGGTGAAGAAGGTGAACAAAATCGCCGTCGTCGACGATAGTATATTTGTTTTCCCCACCTAAAATGCTTATCAAATAAGCATTTAGCCTGAGCGACCCCCTCGGTTCGCTTCAAGCTCTTCGCGCTTGATCTACTAGGCGACTAATTTTAGAACATTAATTTCTAGGATATTACGTTCCAGTGTTGTTGAAGGGAACCTAGTTCTTGGGTTCGTTATACTTTTCCAATACTGGAATGTTATAGAGCCTTTTGATCTCTAAAAATTTTTCCTCAATGTGTCCTTCATACCACTTTTGATCCCACCAGCTAAGTGGATTAGTTTGGTATCCAGAAATTAAAATCTCTAGACCATAGCCAATTTTGCGAGCTAGTCCAGTTTGTCCCGCAATCCCAATCTCTAACCCCTTTTCTACTAGCTGACCTTCTTCGGCGACCAATTGATCGAGGTGTGAGTACATCGAGCTAAGGCCTAAGCCGTGATTGATGATAATTGTTTTCCCTCGGAGTGGTAACTCTCCCGCAAAGATTATTTGTCCTTTTTGCAGAGCTATTACAGGTTGTTCAGCTTTTGTATTTAAAAAGAATCCGGGAGATCTTATTTCAATAAACTCTTGAGTATCAACTGAAAATTTTAAACTATCATGATAAGCAAAATTAACGACTCCTTCTGCTTGCAAAAAACTACCTGACCAAAGCATTTGACCTGATGCTACTTGAGCAAGGACATTTTTAATCTGTTCTTGTTCTAATTGCAGCAACTTGCTGTAGTTTTGAGCAACTTCTGAAACATTTTCAGAGGCCGTTGCTGTTAAGAAAGTCTTTAGAAAAGTGGGTTCCACTTTAATTTTTTGGAGACCAAATTTTCTGGTCATTAAATTAAACGTGAATCCAGCAGATACTTTATTTCCACTTTGATCAATCGCAACCAAGCGAGGCGGAGAGGTGTCTTCTGAGTCAATAGAAAAAAATGCAATAAATAAATTAGGATCTCGAAAGGTCACATCAACTAATCTAGCGGGGAATCCTTGATAAAATTTATTGCCTTGTTGCACCCCTGAATTTGCTAGAAATTTATCAGTTGCTTGGTAAAAGATTGGCTCAACTCCTCCTAGCATTGTGTTGTGTTGAGCGGAGACAGCTTTAATTTTAGGAGCATCGTAATCAAGCGTTGCTGAGAATTTTTTTTTATTAAAATTACTAAAATAACTGCGATCGAAGACTCTTAGTTCAAAATCAATTTTACCTTGTGGAAAATTAAACTTTGTAAGATCAACTAAGATTGTCTCTTCAATTGATTTTTCACCGGTTAGACTTTTTTTGAAAATATCATTTAGTTTATTACGATAGATTACGCGCAGTGAAAATCCGGAAAGACCTGACAAGTGATCACTAAGTTTAATTTTTAGTTGGTAGGGATCTTTGTTTAATCCTGATGGCGGATTAATAATTTCAATCGTGGGACCTTCCCGATCTAATAAATAGTTAGTACCACCAAGATAAGCTAAGCTTGTCAAGGCGGTGACTAGGATTAATAAAAGTAGCAGTAGAATTTTATTCAAAGTCGATATTTTGGTAATTGTCTTTTAGAAATGTCTTGAGCTTATCTTTCACTTGATTTTCAATTTGTCGGACTCGCTCTACACTGATATTTAATTGATCAGCTAACTCCTGTAAAGTTTTTTTGTTATCTTGCAAGAGTCGCTCTTGTAAAATAACACGTTGGTTATTATTGATTGAGGTCGCAAATTCACTCAAAGCCTTTTTGATTAGAGCATCGAGCTCTTCTCTTAGCAACAGTTGCTCCGCATTAGGAGATTGGTTGGCTAAGACGGCATGATGATCACTGTTTTCATCATCTGCTAATGGCGCATCTACTGAAAATTCTGAGTTACCCATCCTTTGTTGCATCTCAATAACTTCGGATTCTTTAACATTTAGTTTTTCAGCTAAGAGTTTAGGGGTAGCCGAAAATCCTTCTCTTTCTAATTTGGCTTTCTCTTTACTTAGATTAAAAAACAGTTTTTTCTGAGCCTGGGTAGTCCCGATTTTAACCATTCTCCAATTGGCTAAGACATATTTGATAATATAGGCTTTAATCCACCAGGAAGCATAAGAGGGTAAGCGCACGCCCCGATTGGGATCGAAATTTTTAACAGCTTCCATCAGTCCAATATTGCCCTCTTGGATTAGATCCAACATATTTTTGGCAACTTTTTGATATTCTCTGGCAATTTTCACTACTAGCCAGAGGTTAGAAGAAACTAGTTTATAAGCTTTTTGTAGGTCACCATCTTTTAAGAAATTAAGTGCTAGGTCTTTTTCCTCCTCTGCCGTTAACCTTGGAAGCTGACTAATTTCTCTTAAATAAGCTTTTAGTGGGTCATAAGGTACAACTTGGTTACTACTAGAGATAGGCTTATGAGGATTTTTAGAAACAACAGGGCTTAAATTTTTCTCTTTAACCAATTTTATAATATCCAGTTAGGTAAATTTTTGACACAAATTGGAACACCCTGTGATCGTTTTTTGGCAATAATTATCTTATAACTCTAAATGCGTATTTTATCCAAAGTCGACCTAAGTTTTGCTTCTAAAGGCATAATTTTATAATCTTGTTTTACAAACATCGATTGTCTAACTAGCTGTTTTTATTTAAATTTTTATGAAATTTTGGCACTTGATCGAAATAATCCAAGAAAAAGTCATGTTCACTTAGTGATTAAGGCCAAGGTTCCCCAGAATGAAGATATTTAACTAAAAATTGCATCAAAATAGTAATTGCTGACAAATTTTGTCAAAGGAACTCAAGAAAAATCATCCTTTGACGATAACTGCTATGGCTTAATGCATAAGGTTCTTTAGGTTTAAATTAATGTCCTCAACTCGAATCGGTGAATTACTGGTTAAAGCAAATGTGATTACCCAAGAGCAGTTTCAAACTGTGCTGGCGGAGCCATCCTTTCAAGAGAAATTTATTGGAACCTTACTAGTTGAAAAAGAGTTCATGACTGAGCATGATTTTGTTGATGCCCTAGCCTCACAATATGGGATGCCTGTAGCTGAAATCGAAGAGCTAGAATTAGATCAAACATTACTTAAATTAATTCCTGAAAGCCTAGCTAATAAGCACGGATTACTTCCAATCGTTAAGACTGAAAAATTTTTAACTGTGGCGATGTTCGATCCATCGAATGTTAATGCTTTAAATGAAGTTAAATTTATCACCGGACTGGATGTGCAGGTTACCTTATCCTCCGAAAGAGCAATTAAAGCGAAACAAGAAAATATTAGTAAAAGTAAAAATCTAAATCTCTCTGAGATTATGGGAGATTTAAACGAAGAAGAGCTTCAAGAATTAGAAGTTGTCGAAGAAGATGAAATAAATCTAACTGAGTTAGAAAAAGCTTCTGAAGATGCTCCTGTAGTAAAATTAGTTAATGCGATTTTGCATGACGCCATGAAGCGTAAAGCCTCAGATATTCATATCGAACCTTATGAAAAAAGTTTTCGTGTTAGATTTCGAATCGATGGTGTCTTGCAAGAGATCATGAAGCCACCCATAAAATTAAAAAATGCGATGACTTCTAGGTTGAAGATTATGGCACGATTAGATATTTCAGAACGTCGATTACCACAGGATGGTCGTATTAAATTAAAATTACCGGAAGGCCGAGGGGAGATGGACTTTCGAGTAAACGTGTTACCGACATTATTTGGCGAGAAGGTTGTAATGCGTTTATTAGATAAATCAAATCTCCAATTAGATATGACAAAACTTGGGTTTTTCCCAGAACAATTAGCTGATTTTAAAAGTGCAATTGGTAAACCACATGGAATGGTTCTTGTTACGGGACCAACAGGTTCTGGTAAGACAACAACACTTTATTCGGCATTATCCGAGCTTAACCAAGTTGGTACAAATATTAGTACCGCGGAAGATCCAGTTGAATTTAACTTACCTGGAATTAATCAGGCTCAGATGCATGATGATATTGGATATAACTTCGCATCTGCGCTTCGTGCATTTCTTCGACAGGATCCAGATATTATCATGGTGGGGGAGATTCGTGATTATGAAACTGCCGAGATCGGAATTAAAGCTTCACTTACCGGTCACTTAGTTTTATCTACGTTACACACTAACTCTGCTCCTGCTACGGTGAGTCGACTTTTAAACATGGGTGTTGAACCATTTCTTGTAGCCTCTTCCTTAAGTGTTGTAGTTGCTCAAAGACTTGGTCGGAAAGTTTGTGCAGGATGTTCGGAGCCTGATCCCGATCGAAATATTCCAGTTTTAATGGCAGCTGGTCTTAGTGAGCAAGAGGCCAAAACTTGTAACCTGCGACGTGGTGCTGGTTGTGATGTCTGTGGCAAGACTGGATATAAGGGTCGAATTGCCTTCTATGAAGTTATGTTGATCACAGAACCACTAAAAGAATTCATTCTAAATGGCGCTTCTTCCATTGAGTTAGGGCGAGAAGCAGAGCGTAATGGGATGATAAGTTTAAGAAGATCCGGTTTATTACATTTAATGCAAGGTGGAACTACTTTAGAGGAAGTACTAAGGGTAACTACAGTTGATTAAATGGGTAAATTTGTAGCAGTTTTTTTATGCTAAAACTTTAGTTTAGGAATAAACTTGGCGAAACTAAACTGCTGATAATTATAAGAAATTATAATTAAGAAAGAATTTTTTTGGTAAAAGATAAATTAAATTTTCTTTTACCAAGTGTAATTTTGATTTTTAAATATTTCAGATTTGGCTTACCCCAATTTTTGAAATCACTATCATAGCGGAGAACAAATATGGGAAAGTTTAAATGGGAAGGTACCAGTCCATCAGGTAAAGCTGTTAACGGTGTTATTGAGGCAAATAATAAGCAAGAAGCTTTTAATTATCTTAAGAAGCAACGAATCACGCTAGATTCTTCCAAGGTAACGGAAGTGGAAGCTGGTTTTAACATGGAGCTTAAGATTCCTGGCTTTGGTCCAAAAGTTAAGCCACGTGATGTAGTAATTTTTACAAGACAGTTTGCTACAATGATTGATGCTGGTTTGCCATTAATCAAAGGTATCGAAATTATTGCTAACAGTAGTGAGAATCCAGCGTTCAAGAAAAGTTTAATGGACGTTAAGAACAATGTGGAAACAGGGATGACCTTAGCGGATGCCATGGCTAAACAGCCAAAAACATTTGATGAGCTTTATTCCAACATGGTTAGAGCTGGGGAGAATGGTGGTATTCTTGATATCATTATGGAACGACTCTCGATCCAGATGGAAAAATCTATGAAGTTAAAACGTGAAGTTAAAACTGCAATGATTTACCCCAGCGTTGTAGTTTCAGCAGCCTGTATTGTAACCTCTGTACTTTTGATTTTCGTAATTCCAACCTTTGCCGAGATGTTCTCGGGGTTTGGTTCTGAATTACCAATGCCTACACAGATCGTTATTAATTTGTCGAACTTCTTTGTTGCCAATTGGTATTTGATTTTTGGTGGAGTTGGATTGTTAATGTATTCCTTCTTTAAATCCTTGGCTACTCCTCGGGGACAGGAAGTTTTGCACCCAATCTTTTTAAAGCTTCCAGTCTTTGGAGATATCATTCGGAAGGTAGCAGTTGCTAGATTCACACGAACTTTGGCTACGATGTTAGCATCTGGGGTGCCAATCTTAGATGCCTTAGCAATCTGTGCCAAAACTTCTGGTAATAAGGTTGTTGAAAATGAGATCTATCAGACAAGACTATCAATCTCTGAAGGTAAATCGATGATTGAACCACTGCAAGACTCAAGTATCTTTCCTCCAATGGTAGTTTCGATGATTGAGGTCGGTGAAACTTCGGGTTCTTTAGATGCGATGTTAATTAAAATTGCTGATTTCTATGAAGAGGAAGTGGATAACGCGGTCGGTGCAATGAAACAATTAATCGAGCCAATTATGATTCTAGTTTTGGGAACTGTTATTGGTGGATTGGTAATTGCGATGTACTTACCGATCTTTAAAATGGGATCAATTGTTAGCTAAATGAAAAGCGAGAAACTTCAAAAAGCATTATTGTTCGAAGAGGGAACTACTCTGTTGTTATACATCAGAATAGTTACTCTTTCGATCATGTTGTTCTTGGCTTCTTATAATCACTTCGTCTACGGAATTACCTCGGAAAGTTTGTTTGTTGGTGTTGCCATTTTCTTTGGTATCACAGCAATTAGCGGGATATATTTATCACATTTTAATGCTGGGCAGTGGTATGCCACAATTGAAATGTTTTTTCATACACTTTTAATTTCATTAATCATTTATAATACTGGCTTAGCTGTGAGTCCTTGGTTAGTTTTATATCTACCACTGGTTATGGCGGCTTCAATTATTAACGATCGAAGTTATGGAATTTTAATCGGGATGGTTTGTGTCACAACTTACCTCCTAATGATCCAAAACCAGTTAAATACTTGGATTGAAATATCGGTTTTAACTAAACCAGTTGCAATTCCACCTCAGGGTTTAAATGCTCAATTCTTGGGATTAATATCCTCGATGGTTTTAACTAGTGTGGCAGTTTCTTATCTGAAAAGACATTTGTCGAATAAGAATTTGGAGTTAAGTAAAGCACGACGAGATTTAGAATTATTATCATCTGAAGAATTAGCTTTATTAGATAGTGTGGATCTAGGCATTCTCTTTCATGATCGTTATTTCAAGCTACTTAAGGCTAATGAATGTGCTAAGAGGATCTTAAATATTGAAGACCACGAAGTTCATGAAAAACTATTACAAAACATTATCCCGCAATATCAAGAATTATTTAAACAAGATGACTCACATCGAGAAGTAAAGATTATCAGTAATCACGAAACCAAAGAGTTAAGTCTTAAGTTTAAATTGGCAAAATATAAAAATGGTAATCAGTTATTAATTTTCCAAGATATTACTGAATATCTTAAAGCTAAAAATCAAGTGGAGCAGCAGAATCAATTTGCTCGTTTGTTAGCAACCAATAATGATTTAAAAAATATGAACTTTGATTTTAATGATCATTTTGTCGGAGAAACTTCCGAAATGAAAACTATCTTTGATACAATTATTAAGGTGGCACCGTCTAACGCGAATGTCTTGGTTTATGGGGAATCTGGTACCGGAAAAGAATTAGTTGCTCGGGCAATTCATAGCTCAAGCCCAAGAAAAGAAGAGATTTTTGTCGCTGTAAATTGTGGCGCAATTCCTGAAAGTTTGATTGAGTCTCAGCTGTTTGGTCATCGTAAGGGCTCCTTTACTGGTGCTACTGCAGATTTTAAGGGTTATTTTGAACAAGCAACTAGCGGGACTATTTTTCTTGATGAGATTGGAGAACTGCCCGTTCATTTGCAGACAAAATTATTGCGAGCTATTCAAACTAGAAAAATTCGACCTGTAGGTAGTGAAAAGGAAATTGATATCGACGTGCGAATAGTTGCAGCAACAAATAAAAATTTAGAAACTTTAATTGCTGAAAATCAATTTCGAGAAGATCTTTACTATCGACTAAATGTAATTGGAATTGCATTACCACCACTAAGAGATAGAAAGAAGGATTTGCCATTACTGATTAACTTTATTATCAAGAAATTTGCGTTTAGTGAAAATATTGTAATCCCACCGGAGACTCTAGAGTTACTAAGTAATTATAATTATCCAGGTAACATTAGAGAGTTAGAAAATATTTTAGAACATGCTATCGTTATCGGTGGTAGTACAATTCTTCCTGAGCATTTGCCAGCTTCTTTAAGTAGAGCGGCACAAAGCTCATCAATTATTGCTGCGAGCCAAGCAACGGAAACAAGTATCTTGGAATCCGCGCATATTTTATTTGATGAAGAGTTCAGCTTAGATCATCATTTGGCCAAAATTGAACGGCAGTATTTAGAATCTGCTTTAGATGAGTCTCAAGGGGTTAAAACTAAAGCAGCTGAATTGCTAGGAATGAACTTCCGTTCGTTTCGTTATCGTCTTCAGAAGTTTGGCTTAAGCCAAGATTAGGCTAAATTGCCTTTGGAGGCCTAAGTCAATTAAAGATTATCTCTGCAAATATCTGGCTTGTCCGATCATTATCTATAACAATGTTTGGAAAAGACATTTTTTATCTATTCATAATCCTATATTACAGTTAAATTGATTAGGAATCTTAATGATACTGCATTAATTATGATATTTTTAATGTTAGAATTAGCAATGGAGTTTATCAAGATTCCCAAGGATAGCATTCTGACTTAAAATTATAGTGCTATCAGAGACAAAATTTGTCAGATTCTTGGTTATTGACAATTATTGTTACTGAAAATTGAACACAAATCGGTTCATTTTCTGTAATTATGATTTTATTTTAGTTTTTAAGCTGCCCTGAGTCTTGGCATGTTTATTGCATAAACTATTTTAGGTTTTTTTGAAACATATTCATAGTTTGCTTCATCGAATACCTTTAATAATATACAAAAACTTGTTTACTTAGGTTTACAGTTTAACTTTTTTGGAGAAAACAATGCGTAAAGAGAGTGGATTTACATTAATCGAACTTCTAGTGGTAGTTGCTATTATCGGTATTCTAGCTGCAATCGCTATTCCTCAGTTCCAAGCATATCGTCAACGTGGATATGATTCTGGTGCTAAGTCTGACTTAAGAAATGCTGCAACTGCAGAAGAAGCTTATTTCATTGACTTTGATACATATGCTACTTGTGCCAATGCTGCTGCATGTACAACTGCCTTAGCTGGACTTCAGTCAGTATCTGCTGGTGTTGGTCTTGCAATGACAGGAAGCACAACTCAGTTCTCAGGAACAGGAGCTTCTGCTAGTGGATCAGGATCTACATTCAGATGGAACTCTGGTAACGGTGGATTGTACTAGTACAATTAAACCCGTAAGAAGCTGGGCTTAGTCCCAGCTTTTTTTTGGCTTAAAATCTTGTCCGGCCTAGATTTCAAATATGAATTTATACTATGACCGAGCGTTTGCAACGAAGTTGCAATTGGCTTAGTCCCAGCTTTTTTTTTGCCTAAATTTCGTGCGGCCAAGATTAAAGTGTTCATATTCATATGCCCGACTTGTCCGCCATAACTCGCAGAGCATCGGCGGAGCGTTTACGACAAAGTTACAATTGGTAATGTTCTAACTTTTTTAGTCGGCAATTACAGTAGTCTTCCTCAATCTTTATCGGAATCTTCCTTAGTCACATTATGATTTTCCAAGAGTGGAACTTGTCCCTGTTTGGCTAGATAGTATTTTTGGACTAGATCATTAATGATTGGATCTTCAGGATTTAATGCTAGATATTTGTTAGTCCAATATTCAAAACCTCGCCAATTTCCAGCCATTAAGTAGCTGTAGATCATCTTTTGGGAGGCGACTATAAAACTAGGATCTCTAAATAGTGCTTCTTTATAAAAAATAATTGATTTTTCGTATTCCTCGATTAATTGAAACTCATTTCCTAAATTAAAAGGAGCCTTGGGAGAGGCTGAGTTGTCGATCATTGTTTGGTGAAAAAGAGAAATATTGTTTTTCCAGATTGGTAACCTTAAATTTGTATGGACTAAGAGTACTACAAAGTAGATTGTCAGTACTAAAGTTCGATGCTTAGGAATCTTAAGTAAGAAGGAAACAATAATTACTATCAGCCCAATACTTGGTGTATAAGCCAAGCGATCAGCCATAAATGTTCCAATTGGTACTAACAGGTTAATAGTTAGGCTGAAGGTTATTAAAAACCAGAACCCCCAAAAAGCTAAATCCTTTTTTTTGTAAGTATTAAAAGCAACTAATCCCAAAAAAATACTAGCAAGTAGCATCGCCGAATATCCTGGCCAAGATGATAGGATGTCCGTAAAATATTTATAGGGTAAGGAGTAATCAGCAGAGAGACTAAGTGGTAAGATAATCAGTCTCAAGTATTCTCCCAGAAGATAGATCGCAGGCACTAAGCGAGAAGAGAGATTAAGGTGAAATAATGGATTTTCAACTAGGTAGGTGGAATGTGGTGCCTTAGTTAGAAAGTTGTGATCCAAGGTAAGCTTTCTAAGTAAAATATAGCTACCGACAATAATTACTAAGATAGTAAAGGAAGTAATTAATGTACGCTTAGCCGGTTGCCCCTGTTGCTTGAGAAAGATTAGATAGATGATCGGGCAGATGCCAACTAGGGTAATCGCTGATTCTTTAGCAAGGAAAGCTAAGAATAAAAATAATCCAAATAGAAGATTTCTAATTAAAGTAGGTTTTTCCAGAAGTTGATAGAAGTTGATTAGCCCCAGAAGTCCAAAGACGCAAACTAAGATTTCCGAGCGATTGTAAATATTGGCAATTGCTTCAATATGTATAGGGTGTACCAAAAAAATCATGGTACTAACAAAGGCTAAGCGATAATTCTTAGAAATAGTCAGGATAAATTTGTAGACCGTGAGTGTTGCAATTCCGTGCAGGATAATATTACTTATGTGGTAAGATATAGGATTCATTCCAGAAATTAGGAAGTTTAGCTTAATGCTGAGCATCGTTAGTGGGCGATAGAGGTCGCCCGGGTTAGTTGGTAAGGCAAATACTTGGAGAATTTCCCAAATATTTAAATTCTTAGAAATATAAGGATTCATAATCACCAGTCCAATATCATCATAGGTGAATTGGTAGGTGAGGCTTGGTAAGAAGATTAAAGTAACAAGCGAAAAAAGATAGATTTCCGGGAGATACTTTTGGAAAATAAATGGCTTTACTGACATGTAGATTTTAGCAAACCCCAAAAGCAAAAAAGCGAATCTAGTCGCATTAAAGTAAAGCCATGGTGAGAACATTTTTCAAAACCATTGGGTGGCGACTCACGGATTTAGTATATCAAGCCAAAGATGCTTTTACCAGCTAGCATAACTTATTGGTCCCCCGAAAGTGGATCAATAATACAAATCAATAAATTTTAGGTCTGTTTGGAACAAAGCTATTTTGGTACATTTGTTTATGGAATAGACTTGCCCATTCGGCATTGATTGTTCCTTGTTTGTTTTAATTCTAAATAGAATACTTTTTGAGTTAAATTCGACTGCTAGTGGCCAGTTTTTGGTTCAAGACCAGATCCGTTTAAGGTATTTTTTAGAAAAGATAATTTATTTCGAATTATCTTAACGCAAGTTTCGTCAAATATGATGTTATACTTGAGTTAAACTCAAATCTAGCGCGCTAGATTTTTTATTTATGTTTATTACTGGTGCAGAATGAAACTATGTTCATTCTCTAAATAATAAATTAGGTTTAGCCTCATAATGAGAAAGCTAAACTTTAATAAAATATGAGTAAGTTTTATTCTGTATCAGTGAAACTCTAATCTTAAAGATTAAGAATAATTTTTGCTGAATTAAAATTAAATAACTGTGTATAAATTATTAATCAGTTCCATTCTGTTATTCTTGTGTATTCATTCCTATCAGGAGTTAGAGGTTAAAAATTTACCACCTCAACTTGGTGCTGAGCAGGAATTACTGTATTTTCCTAAAGGTGAGAACCTGCGGGCGGCTTCTTTTGGATTTCAAAACGTTTTATCTAATTATCTTTGGTTTCAAACAGTAAACTACTTTGGCAAGCATTATCGCATGGACCAAAATTATTACTGGTTAGCACATATGTGCAATGTGATTACGGATTTAGATCCATATCATAAAGAGCTGTATGAGTTCTGCTCTTATTTGGTCGCTTGGGAAAATAAAAATACAGAAGCAGGACAAAAGCTTCTATCCAAAGGAATTGAGTTTAATCCGGATTATTGGAGATTTTATTATCTCCGTGGAATGAATCATTTAATGTTTGATAAAAACGAAGCAGCAGCTCGGGATGACTTTATTGCCGCCTCGAAGGCTCCTGATGCGCCATTCTTTGTTAATTCTTTAGCAACAAAACAAATTGCTAACTTAAATAATCCAGAAACTGCAGTAAGTTTTTTAATTGAAATGATCCAAAATGCTAAAGATGCTAATCAGAAAGCCGCCTTGCAGGGACATTTAAAGAAGACACTTAACGAGATTGCTATTGTTAAGCTAGAAAAGTATCGCGATCAATATAAAGAAAAGTTTGGAGAGTTACCGAAGTCGATTAAAGATTTAAGAACAGTTGGTGCCTTAGATACTGAGCTGCTTGATCCTAACGGTGAACGATATCGGATTGATGAGAAAGGGGAGATTTCATCTAATCAGATTAAAGAACGAATTTATTTATTAAAACCTAAAGAAGAAAAAGTAAAAGAAGAAAAAAATGAACAAAGCAATTGAATTTAAAAATTTTTCTTATGCTTACCAAAGTGACTGGACTTTTTTAAAAAAGACCTTTGTTAATGGTCTAAATTTAGAAGTTCAAGAGGGAGAGTCATTTGGCTTTCTGGGTCACAATGGTGCGGGCAAAACTACTTCCATAAAATGTTTAGTGGGCTTAACTAAGCCAACTAAAGGGGAAGTGTTAATCTTTGGTAAGAGCTCTAGAGATCACACGGCGCGCCAGGATATCGGTTTTTTACCAGAGCAACCGTATTTTTATGATAATATTAAAGCTGCTGAAGTAGTAGAAATGGCCGCAGTTTTAAAGGGATTACCATCTTCTCAGATTAAAAGTGAAGTTGCTCGAGTGCTCGCTAAGGTTAAGATTGATCATAAGAGCAAGTCTAGGCTTAGGAATTTATCAAAAGGACAGGTGCAAAGAGTTGCAATGGCACAGGCCTTAGTTGGGAATCCAAAGATTTTAGTTTTAGATGAGCCTTTCTCTGGCTTGGATCCAATAGGTCGTAAGGAATTTGCTGATTTATTGTTTGAAGCTAAAAAAAGCGGCACTACAATTTTTATTTCTTCGCACATCTTAAGTGATATCGAATTTCTTTGTGATCGCGTGGCAATTATGGCTCAAGGATCTTTACAGGGCGTCTTTGATTTAAAAGATTTGCCTCAAATTCTACCTGGGCGGTATTCTTTGAAATTAAAGAATTATGCACAAGTCGAAAGTCAGCTGTTAGCTTTAACTAACAACTTCAACAATCAGGATAAATTTTTATATTTAAATTTTGAGCAAAAAGAAGTTGCTGAGCAGGCACTAAGGCTTTCTGTTGACTCAGGAGCGTTAGTGGAGGAGTTCCGATTTGTCCATGGAGGATTAGAGGAATTATTTTTACAACAAACTAACAAAGCTAAGGAGTTAGGAAAGTGAGAAAAGTTTATATTTTAGCCAAAAATACCTTTCGAGAATCAATTCGCAGCAAGATTTTGTATAGCATTGTATTGTTTGCGATTTTAGTTGTAGTGGCATCATCCATCTTTGGGCTAGTAACTATTGGTGACAAGGTTAAAGTATTAAAAGATTTTGGCTTGTTTGCTTTAAATCTTTTTGGTGTTGCCTATGTGGTGATTACTGGTTCCGCTCTACTCTTTAAAGAGCTTAGTCGAAAAACAATTTTTAATATTTTAGCTAAACCAATTCGTCGTTCAGAATTTATCTGGGGTAAATTTCTAGGAATGTTAATGACTCTATTCTTAATGTTAGGAATGATGAGCCTCGCCCTAATGGTTTTCTTATACTTTTATAGTACCAAGGTTGATTATAATTTGATGCTCGCAAGTTATTCTGTATTTCTACAAGTAATGATGGTGTGCTCGCTAGTAATTTTACTGTCTAGTATTTTTGTAACTCCATTTTTAAGTGGGGCAATAACCTTTGGTCTGTTTTTAATCGGCAGGTCCTCTGAGGTGATTTTACAATTGATTGAATCATTCAAACTTCAAGGGATATCAGAATATATTTTTAAAACTATTTATTATCTGTTACCTAACTTAGCTGCGGTTGATATTAGTAATAAAGTAGTTCATAATTTCCCAGTACCAGCAGAGGTTTTGATTTGGAATTCAGTTTACGCTATCGGGTATGCAGCTTTAGCAATCATCCTTGCCAGTCATTTTTTCTCTCGCCGAGAGTTCAATTAGAAGTTAAAATAAATATTTATGAATAAACAATCCAAAGAGTTCTTATACAAGTTACTGACTACCCCCTCTGTTTCTGGCTACGAGGTTCCAATTCAAAGAGTTGTTAAGGATTATATTACGCCTCATGCCGATACTGTAGAAGTTGATTTACATGGCAACTTAGTTGCCGGATTAAATGTTAAAGCTAGCAAAAAAGTAATGTTGGCAGGGCACTGTGATCAGATTGGCTTTATGGTTCGTTATATTTCTAAAGACGGCTGTTTACATGTTGCGCCAATCGGTGGAATTGATTTTGGTGTGGTGCCTGGTTCTAAAGCTACTGTGCACACAAAAAACGGGCCAGTTAATGCTGTTTTTGGTCGTCGTCCAATTCATCTTCAAGATAAAGACGATCGTGCGGTAATGAAATTAAGTGAGAAGTATTTTTGGTTAGATGTTGGTGCAAAAGATCAGGAAGAAGCTGAGAAGATGATTGGAATTGGAGATCCAGTAACTTATCATCTTAATGTTACTGAGCTTGCTAATAATCTAATTGCGGGCCCAGGCATGGATGATCGTGTCGGTTGTTATGTGGCAATTGAAACTCTAAAAGAATGTAGTAAGCGTAAATTAGCAGTCGCGCTTTATGCCGCTAGTACGGTTCAAGAAGAAGTTGGCCTTCGCGGAGCGATTACAGCTGCCTATAGTGTAAACCCAGAAGTGGGACTGGCGATTGATGTGACTCATGCGACGGACAATCCAGGTGCTAATGATTTAAAAGATACAACTATCGCTATAAATGGTGGCCCAACAATTAGTCGTGGTTTAAATACTAATCCAGTAGTGGAGCAAAGATTACTTGCCGCTGCTAAGGATGCTAAAGTTAAGACTCAAGTTGACCTTTATCCAATGCCAAGTGGAACAGATGCTTCTGCAATACAGTTAAGTCGAGGTGGTACGGCTACGGCTTCTATTGGAATACCTTGTCGTTATATGCATACGAATGTTGAGGTGGTCTCGCTTCAAGATATTGATAACACAGTGAAATTACTCACAGAATTCATTTGTAAGATTCAGGCTAAGACTGACTTCCGTCCGCTCTAGGGAAGTGGTATACTTATCTGCCTTTGTTGGGGAGCTTGATTCCTTTTAGGCTGGGATTTATTGCGGGCAACCCGCCTTCCCACTTTGTGCTATGGCGTGGTAAATTGTCAGTTTTTTATGCTTCGTGGAATTACTTGCCGGGGATTTTTTCTCTTTTTGGGCTGGGATTTATTGCGGGCAACCCGCCTTCGCACTTTGTGCTACGGCGTGGTAAATTGTCAGTTTTTTTTTGCTTCGCAAAGTTTTGTACAATTTATATGAAAAATAAACAGACTATTCTTTATACGTTGTTGGGGATCATGTTTGGGATTGTTATTGGGATGATCACAATTAGTTCCGCAAGTGCTGTTGATATGCAGGCAGATCCATATGGGCAAGTTACAAGTTGCCATGAAGAGAAGAAAGAGTGCGAGGAAGGCAAGGATTGTAAATGTGTTCTGGCTAAATCGACCTGTACAGAATCTCAAAGCTGTGGGATGTAAGCTGTCCTACGAATTTCCTCTAGGTTCTTAGTTAATAATCTTAGTTGGACGATTATTCTCATCTACTGCAACCATTAATACCTCAGCTGTCGTTACTTGATCCACTTGTGAAGAGTTATTATGTCGTTGAGCTTCTACTGTAACACGAACCATTACTGAGGTATTTCCTATTTTTACTGTCTCTGTGTAGAAATTAACGGCATCTCCCACAAAGACAGGTGCTACGAAATTAGCTTCTTTGAACAGCTTTGTTACAAATTTTTGATTCGCAATCAGTGTGGCATGTTGCGCCGCAGCTAGATCCACTAAGCTTAATATGTGGCCTCCAAAGATATGACCCATATAATTAGTGTCACGAGGTAACATCACTGTACGAATTGCTAAAAATCGGCTATTTCTGTTCATTAATTTAAGTAGTTATAGTCGTTTTAAGGTAAGTTATTTCTGGTAATTCCGATAGCCCTCTTGAAAATCAAGTATTTTATACCTACTAAATATTGATAACTAGAACGATCTAGATTTAGCCTAATATATTCACATGTTAAATTCAGTTTTTAAAAAAGTATTTGGAACGTCTAATGACCGCTTCCTTAAAACACTAGCTCCAACTGTTGCCAAGATTAATGAGCTTGAACCACAGTTTGCAAAATTAAACGATCAGGATCTTCGTCGTCATACCTTAGTTTTTAAGGAGCGTTTAGCTCGTGGGGAAACCTTAGAGCAAATTTTACCAGAAGTCTTCGCGGTTGTTAGACAGGCAGCACAAAGAACCCTTGGCATGCGACACTATGACGTACAGTTAATTGGTGGAATGGTTTTGCATCGAGGTATGATTGCTGAAATGAAAACTGGGGAAGGTAAGACCTTGATGGCTACGCTTCCTGTTTATCTAAATGCTTTAAGTGGTAAAGGCGTTCACGTTGTAACAGTCAACGACTACTTAGCTAAGCGTGATGCTGAGTGGATGGGGCAAATTTACAACTTCTTAGGAATGGATGTTGGTGTGATCTATTCAGGTATGCCCGAGGAAGATAAGCGCAGTGCTTATCAGGCTGATATTACTTATGGCCAGAATAATGAATTTGGGTTTGATTACTTAAGAGATAATTTAAAGTTTAGTAAAGAAGATTTAATGCAACGAGGGCATAACTATGCACTTGTTGATGAGGTCGATTCAATCTTAATTGATGAGGCTCGAACTCCATTAATTATTTCTGGCCCAGCAGAGGATTCTTCAGCGCTATATTCAAAAGTTAATAAGATCATTCCAAAACTTCAGATCGATCTAGACTATGAGATGGATCTAAAAACTAAGAATCCAACATTAACGGAAGCAGGAATCGCTAAGGCCGAAGAGTTGTTAGCTGTCGAGAACTTATACGATCCAACTGAAATCGAAACTCTCCATCACGTTAATCAAAGTCTGAAAGCTTACAATACAATGCACCGGGACATCGATTACGTTGTTAAGAATGGACAGGTAATTATTGTTGATGAATTTACAGGTCGTTTAATGCCTGGCAGGCGCTGGTCTGATGGTTTGCATCAAGCTATTGAAGCCAAAGAGGGCGTGAAGATTGCTCGTGAAAATAGAACACTTGCTTCGATTACGTTCCAAAATCTATTTCGAATGTATGGCAAGCTTTCTGGTATGACTGGAACAGCAATGACTGAGGCTGCAGAGTTTAAGACAATTTATAACTTAGATGTTGCTGTGATTCCTACAAATCTTCAGCTTGCTAGAAAAGATATTGTTGATGTCGTTTATCGCACAAATCGCGAAAAATACGATGCAGTCATTGAAGAAATTGTTGAGGCAAATTCCAAGGGGCAGCCAACACTTGTGGGAACGACAAACATTGAGCAGAGTGAATTACTTTCTAGTCTTTTGGTGCAAAAATCTATTCCCCACCATGTGCTTAATGCTAAACATCACCAAAAAGAAGCCGAGATTGTGGCTCAAGCTGGAAGATATTCTGCTGTGACTATTGCTACTAACATGGCGGGTAGAGGAACGGATATTGTACTTGGTGGTAACCCAGAACATTTAGCAAGTTCTAAAGCAAAAAAAGGAACGCCAGAATACGAAGATGCTTTAGTCGAGGCTAAGGAGATCTGCGCCAAGGAAAAACAAGAAGTATTAGCCGCTGGAGGACTCTACATTATTGGAACAGAACGACACGAGTCGAGGCGAATTGATAATCAGTTAAGAGGTCGTGCTGGACGACAGGGAGATCCAGGTAGATCACTTTTTTATATCTCATTAGAAGATAACCTGATGAAACGCTTTGGTGGCGATCGCTATCAAGAGTTAATGAAGAAGATGGGTTGGAAAGAGGGTTTAGCCATCGACAGTCGAATCATTAGTAAGACTATTGAGAATGCTCAGGCCAGAGTTGAGCGATATCACTTTGAAAGTCGTAAGCAAGTAACTGAGTATGATGATGTACTGAATAAACAGAGAAAGGCTATTTATAATCTTAGAAGTAAAGTCTTAGATGGGGTCGACCTTCGTAGTGAAGTTTTGCTAATGATTGATGATCTATTAGAAGATACCGTGCTGGCTGTTTGTTCTGAAGATCAAAAGCCAAACCTGTGGGATTTATCCTTACTTGAAGAGCGCTATAAATTTTTATTTAATCACGAAGTTATCATCCCTCAGAAAATCAAAACTGATCAGCAAGCGATCTTTGATCATTTAAGAAATGAAGCTAAAGATTACTATAAAGCAAAAGCCTTAAGTCAGCAGGCAGTAATGGATGAGTTCTTAGCTGATAATCAAAGTTTAAATTTCAATTTGTCTTTGACCGAAGCTGGTAAAGTTTTTGATTTTAAATTTACAACTGTGGAACAAGAAACAGTTCTAGAACTACTTGATCAAAACTGGAATAGTCATTTACAACAAATGGATTTTTTACGTGAAGGTATTGGGCTTCGGGGTTATGCCCAGCAAAATCCGCTGCATGAATACCAAAAAGAAGGTTATGGATTATTCACTGTCATGCTGGATAAGTTTAAAGAAGAAGTCGTTCGTAAGCTAGCCTACTTTGATGCCGATCACCTACAAAAATTAATTCAGCATTTTATGGCTGAACACCAACGCCGCGAAGAAATCCAACGTCAGATGGAATTAGCTGGAGTTGAAGATAAGGCTGACGAAGATGGTAAGATCACTTCCTTTCTGCCAAAAGATCCAGAAGAGGCTCGCGCTAAGTTGCAGGAGCGAAAGAAAATGCGGAAGAAAATGAGATAGATGATTATTGAAACAGAAAAGCTTATTCTTCGGCCAGTAGAATTATCTGATGCTGAAAGTATTAGGCTTAATGTTAATAACATCAATATCTCACGCTATTTAACCGTTGTGCCTTTTCCCTATACAGAATCTGATGCTACTTGGTGGGTAAATAATTGTGTTTCAGAAAGAAGCTCTAAAGAAAAAATAACTTTTGCTGTTGTGATTAAACCAAGCTCCGATGTCGTTGGGCATGTTTCTTTTTATGGGATTAATTTAATACATAAGACTGCGGAAATAGGTTATTGGCTTGGTGAGTCTTACTGGAGGAGGGGGTATATCTCCCAGGCGGTTCGAGCTATTTTGCCGTATGCTTTCAAAGAACTAGATTTTCGCCGGCTATCGATTCGTGTCTTTGCAGAAAACCAAGCATCAGCGTTGCTAGCTCAGAAATTAGGATTCCAATTTGAGGGCTTGCTTCGTCAGGCTGTTACATGTTGAGCTACAGGCAAAGTTCATGATGAGAAAATTTTTGGATTACTTCGTGAGGATTGGATCTGCTCTTCGCCGGAACTGTAAAAAAGGCTTGCTTAATTCCGTTTTTTTAGTAAAATTGGAATTATGTACGACAGAAATCTGAAAATAATACCAAATCAAAGCTATTTTCTGCTTGGTCCTAGGGGAACTGGCAAGTCTTCATGGTTAAGAAGCGAGTATCCTGAGTCTGATTATGTCAATCTTTTGGTTGATAAGACTTACACTGAACTCTTAGCAAATCCTGATCGCTTGGAAACTTATATTAATAATCCAACAAAAGTTATTTTAATTGATGAAATTCAAAAAGTTCCTAGCCTACTTAATACTGTTCATCGTTTAATTGAAGAAAAGAAATATAATTTCTTATTAACGGGTTCTAGTGCTCGGAAGTTGCGATCTAAGGGGGTTAATCTTTTAGCCGGTCGAGCTTATAGTAAAAATTTTCATCCATTAACTACGCTAGAGCTAAGGTCCGATTTTAATTTGAACTTTTCTTTAGAATTTGGATTTTTACCAGCTATTTTTTCTGAGCCAAGCCCTAAGGATTATTTACAGAGTTATGTTGCTACTTATTTAAAAGAGGAAGTTTTGCAGGAAGGGTTAGTTCGTAATTTGTCAGGTTTTGCTAGATTTTTAGAGGCTGCTTCTTTCTCGCAGGGATCGGTTTTGAATATTACTAATGTTGCCATGGAGTGTGCGGTGGAGAGAAGAGTAGTGAGTAACTATTTTAGCATACTGGAAGATTTACTGATTGCTTTTAGGCTTCCAGTCTTTTCAAGGAAGGCTCAACGAAGACTTATTACCCATCCTAAGTTTTATTTTTTTGATTGTGGCGTTTATCGTTCGATTCGACCACTTGGGCCATTAGATAATAATTCTGAAATCGAAGGTATTGCTTTAGAGACTCTTGTTCTTCAACAGCTTAGAGCAATTAACGATAATCAGAATCTGGGATATGAGATATTTTTTTGGAAAACTAGGGAGAGGCAGGAGGTTGACTTTGTGCTTTACGGAGAGAATGGCTTTCATGCTATTGAAGTTAAAAGATCTGCTACTTACCGCGCTTCCGATCTTAGTGGCTTGAAATTATTCAAGGAGGATTATCCGCAAGCTAAAGCATATTTATTATATCTTGGTAGTGAAGTACGAAATGAATCTGGTATAACAATTATGCCAGTAACTAAGTTTCTAAATGAAATTGTAGGATTGATTTAGATTGGTCTTATTAGCTTAGAATCAATTGGTTCGCCCAGTAGTTCAGGAAGTTCTGGTCTTGGTTGAGTGCCACCATGGCTTGGTAAAATTGGTTGGCGCGAATTATTAATATTCTCTTGAAGTTTTATTAAGGCATCAAGGACCGTCTCTGGTCTTGGTGGGCAACCTGGGATGTACATATCAACAGGGATAATTTTATCAATTCCAGCAACAGTTGTGTAGTTATCATAGAAGCCACCAGAGGAAGCGCAAGCACCAAAGGCTACTACATACTTTGGCTCAGCCATTTGTTCGTAAACACGAAGTAAAACAGGCGCTAGTTTGTGATTTACAGTTCCAACAACCATTAATAAATCTGATTGTCTGGGAGTAAATCTTGGAAGTGCGGCTCCAAAACGATCAGTATCATAGTGGGCACAACTAACAGCCATATACTCCATTCCGCAACAAGCAGTAACGAAAGGATAAGTGAATAGGGAATACTTACGAGCCCAGCCAATTGCTGAATCTAATTGTGTGTGAAAAAAACTAATTCCTTCTGGAGCTTTCATAATCGATTTTAATTTAGAGCAATCTCAATAATAGCAATCCTTCGTTGCTTACACAGCTTACAGAAGTTATGACGAACGAGAAAGCTATGGAGGACACATTTTTTTCTATTTATTTAAATAAATAGAAAAAATGGCACGCCAGGAGGGACTTGAACCCCCAACCCTCGGATTTGGAATCCGATGCTCTACCAATTGAGCTACTAGCGTAGATTTTAGCTATCAACCATAGGTTGATAGCTAAAATCTACCACGCCGAAGCTAAGAAATTAAAATTAGTTAATTTCTTAGTAAGCGAAGGCGGTTTGTTGTGAAATGCCTAACCTGAAGCATAAAAACAAATTATATTTCTCAACCCTCCTTCGCCAAGGCTTCGGAGGGTACTAAACTTTACACTCATAAACTTTAAAGTTTATGAGTGTAAAGTTTAGTACTTTTTCACACTTGGATCAACTTGATCGGACCAAGCCAAAATGCCACCTTTTAGGTTATGAACATTAGTAAAGCAAGCTACTCGTTCCAAGTATTCCGTTGCTCGACCACTTCGTCCACCACTCTTACAATATACGATAATTTTTCGATCTTTAGGAACGGTAGGGATGTTGTTTGGTAATGTGCCAAGTGGAATTAAATTTCCACCAATATCAGCTACCAGTTTTTCAGACTCTTCGCGAACATCAATTAGCACAAAATCTTCAGCATTATTTTGCATGCCTTTTAATTCTTTTGGAGTAATTTCTTTCATAGTATTTAATTTAAATAACAGCTTTCATTACTTGAAACTGACCAGCGTTTGAAATGATTTGTCCAATTGCTAGCTGCGGGTCATGTTGAAAGATGACCATGTATTTTTCTTTAATAGCTTCGTTAATAAATTTTTGCTTTTCTTCTAGTAAGACCTCAGCATTGATCTCATAGGACATGTGATAGGCCAGACTTAAGTGGTGCGATGTCGGAATCAGATCGCTAACGAAAGCTATTGTTAGGCGATTAGTTTTGATTTTTAACCATTGTAATCCACGAGTATGTCCGTTAGAAATTTGTGTTGTAATTCCAGGGATAATTTCCTTTTCGCCAATAATTAGATTTAATTTTTGCTTACGAAGAAAATCAAGATCGTGTGCTTCGTAGGCATTGTTTTCTTTAAGGCTAGGCTTCAGAGCTTCTTCCCATTGTTGCTTTTGAATGTGATAGCGTGCTTTTGGGTATGTTGCTTTTTGTTGATTATGATCAATGCTGAATAATCCACCAGTATGATCGAAATGCAGATGAGTAAGTATTATATCGGTAATTGTCTCCGGGTTTGGAACTTCATGGCGATCCTCAATGGCATAACGTTCCTTAATTTTTTCCGAGAAATTACTACCCATTCCTAGATCAATAATGACTCGACGATCGTTAGTTTCAATTAGCAAAGTGTTTGAAGCCATTAAAATACGATTTTGTTGATCGGCGGGGCAAAGTTTTGACCAGACAGGTTTTGGTACTGGGCCAAACATTGCACCACCATCAAGCTTAAAGTTTCCAAAATTATGCAAACTAATTTTCATTTATTTTAATTTTAATTAAGTTGCTTTAAAGGTAGGCGAAAAAAATTAATCGTATTATTATAGATTATCTTATTAGATTCTGGTGTCGATAAGTTTTTTAATTCAGCCAGTTTTGTCGCAGTTTTTGCAATATAACCTGGGCGACACAATTTTCCACGATATGGCTCTGGCGCTAGGTAGGGGCCATCTGTTTCTAACATTATTTGTTTGATTGGAATATCTTTAACGGCATTTCTAGCTTTTTCGGCATTTTTAAAAGTAATTACGCCTGGGAAGGAAACCATAAAGTTAATTTCAGCTAGTCGCTCCGCAAAAGCAGCATCTTCGCTAAAGCAGTGAAATACTCCACCAACTAATTTAGCTTCCATTTCAATTAGAATTTTTAAGCAATCTTCGGCCGCATCACGAGAATGAATGACTAAGGGTTTCTTGTATTCATGCGCTAATTCGATTTGTTGACGAAAGACTTTAATCTGATCTTTGGCATTCTCTTTTTGATAATAATAGTCGAGACCAGTCTCTCCGATTGCTACTACTTTAGAATGCTGAACTTGATCTTTAATTGTTTCAATTTCAATTTTACTACTAACTTCTAGTGGATGGATTCCAACTACGGCATAAATATTATGATGAGTCTCGGCAAGCTTTACTGATTCTTCTGCAGAATCTAATCCTGCCCCTGCGCCAATATTGATAAACGCACGAACACCTGCCTCCTCAGCTTCGCCTAGAAGCTCTGATAGGCTTTCCCGATATTCTTGGCTAATGAGGTGAATGTGAGAATCAATGATCATAACTATCTAACTCGGGCTCCTAGTGGGGCATCCTTTGATGGTGCAAGTAAAATGATATCATCAATACCATCAGCTGCTAGCAACATGCCTTGAGATTCTTCGCCCATTAATTTCGCAGGTTGTAAGTTGGCAATAATAATAATCTTACGACCAATTAATTCTTCTGCCGAGTAGTGCTTAGCAATTCCCGCTAAGATTTGTCGTTTACCAAGTTCTTCACCAAGGGAGACTTGAAGTTTTAAAAGTTTATTAGACTTAGGAAGGGGTTCAGCCTCAAGGATCTCGGCAACTCTAAGTTCTACTTTGGCAAAGTGATCAATTGAAATTAAATTTGATTCTTTAGGTGTTTCCACCGGGGTTGTATTTTCAGTTTCCATCGATAAATTCTAGCCTAGAAATGGTTTTTTGTCATTCTTTAGCAAAGGATTTTGGGTTAGGGGATTAGGTACTCGTCTAGATTGCTATGCTCTAAATCCATACTAGAGTCAGCAAAGATGGCACTCAGAAGGCTAACGGCATGAAGGTTACGTTGAGTAATATAGTATTTAGTTAGTAGGATATTGTTAAGTAATATGGCAATTTTATGCTGTTGTTCTGGCCCCTTGGGGAGTAGCATCTGCTGTCTTAGGATAAGTTCTGTAAAGAATAGAAAATCGATTAAATCTTCTCTTTCTTTTGTTAGCGGTTTGATTATTTCGGTAAGTGCCTGAACTTTACCAGCGAATAAGTCAGTTAAAAATGTTTTAGTCATCTTCCAGAGATCTGGCTTAGTCAAAATCTGCCTAATGCTTTTTAAGCTTCCTGAGGCATAAGGTAAAATATTTGTTAGATTTATTTCGCTGGGAATGTCTATGTTTAAACTGCCGCTATTGATAATTTCAGAAATCTCAGAGGTAGACAGATCTGCTAAATAATAAGTCTGAGATCTAGATCTGATTGTAACTGGTATGAAAGAAGGATTAGCAGAGATTAAAATATAATAGGTATTGGGACGAGGTTCCTCTAAAGACTTTAGTAGAATATTACTACTAGTGATTGATAGCGATTCCGCATTATCAAAAATCAATACTCTTGCTTGGCCACCAAATGCTTTTAGTGAGAGTAGATTGATAATCTGACGAATCGATTCCGCACTTACTTGCTCTTTCTCTTGACAGTCTAGTTGGTGAAAATCAGGATAGTTTCCTGCAAGGAATGGAAGACAGTTAGTGCATTCGCCACAACCACCATAAACTTTGTTAATGCAAATTAAGGATTGAGCAATTTCGTTTGCTACTAATCTTTTTCCAATTCCAGCAGTTCCCGCAAGCATCATAGCGTGTGGTAGCTTATTTTCTTGGTGTAGTTTACTAAAAATTTTGCGGATGGCTTGATGACCAATAATCATTTCACTGTTTTTATTTGAAGAAGATATAAATCTAATATTTTTTTAGTACTTTTCCACACCTGATCGGCGCTTTGAGAAGCATCTAGGATGATAAATTTTTCTGGTAAAGATTTGGCTTGCTTTAAGAAGCCTTGGCGAATCTTTTGATGGAAACTTAGCTCTTCTTCCTCAAAGCTATCACGATCTTTATCACTTTGGCGATTTCTTTGTAGTCCGATCATTGGATCTAGATCTAGTAGCAGTACTAAATCAGGTTTTAATCCTTCAATTGCTAGTTGGTTAATTATGTTAATACTTTTAAGATTTATTTTTCGTCCATAACCTTGAAAGGCTGTCGTTGAGTAATAGTAACGATCGGAGATTACTAGCTTATTTTTTTTTAGCGCTGGAAGAATGATCTTGTTAACATGATAGTTGCGATCGGCTGCAAATAGAAAAAGTTCAGATAGGGCTGGAAGTTTTTCTGTATTATTTAAAACTAATTCTCTCAGGTCCTTTCCTAAGCTTCCGCTTCCTGGTTCTCTAGTAAGTAAATATTGCTTGTTCTTAGATTTGAGATACTTGGAGATTTTTTTTAATAGGGAACTTTTCCCAGCCCCATTCACCCCTTCTAAGACAATAAAACCAGAGGGCTTCTTAAGTGTTTTAATCTGCGAAGTCTTAACCAGCATAAAGTTCCAAGGCGTATTGAATCTGGTTCATGGTATATGGTTTAGTGATATAATAGTCCGCACCGTGCTGGTAGCCTTCCATAATATCGTCATCTTGATCTTTAGCAGTGACCATTACTACTGGAATCTTAGCTAGGTGCTTTAATTTTTTAAGTTGTTCCAAGAGTTGGTAACCATTCATTCCTGGCATCATTACATCCAGAAGGATAATTGAAACATTTAGATCAGCTGCTTTCGCCATGCAGGCTTGCCCCGATTCAAACTCAATCGGATTATAACCAAGAGTTTGTAACATCATGGATAATAAGTGACGGGCATCTGCATCATCTTCGACAACTAGGACATTTTTTTTAGTAGGCATAAAAAAAGTATAACAATAAAAATAAAAAGTTTACAGCCTGTTTTATGTAATAAATTGTCATAGAAAACAAAGATAAGGCGTAATTTTTGTTTTTTTCTAGGCTAAAATCCTTTAGCAAGTCCTAGGACTGTCTTAATATAAGGCTCACTTTTATTATACTTCCAGACTACGTCATGTTCTGAGACTTTGCCCCAGCCATGAGAATGAAAATAGTTGGCAACAGAGGCAATTGCATCCGCCTTAGAATATAGCGAGCGACGACCATCCCCATCAAAATCAACGGCATAATTTAAATAGGAGCTAGGTAAAAATTGAGGCCAACCAAAAGCACCAGCCGAAGATCCTAAAAAGTTAAAGGGGTCAATATTGCTCACGGCACAAATATCTAGTGTAGCGATAATTTCAGGTAAGAAGGTGCTTTCTAAGTATTGAGCACGACTGACTACTTGTTCCCAAGTTACCTTATGATCATCTTTTTTTAATCGAATTAGGTTTTCCTGGAGATTTTTTGGATCACTAATATTTGCTAGGCGTGACAAGCGATAGACAATTACTTCTTTGCCGGTGTTTTTCCCAAAGTAAGATTCCACTAATAGAATTGCCGTAATGATTTCCGCTGGAACTTGGTATCTGCTAGTTACTTGATCAAAGATTTTCTGATTTTCATTAATAAACTGTCGGCCTAAATTGAAATTTTTTTTACTTTGAAATCCTTGATAAATATCATGAGGTTCTCTAGGCTTTAAGCTAAAAGTAACTGGTTCGAATTTTGGAATTTTGGGATTAGCATAAATATTAATTACTTCTTTCTCTGGTACGCCTTCTTGCAGTAATCTAGAGGCGACATATTCCCATCCTTTGAAATTATAACCCTTGGGAAGAGCTGGCAAAGTTCTAACTTTGCTTTCATAGCTGAGAGTTGTATTTTTAGCCTGAATTATTTCCTGTTTGGTGTATTGGGCGCAGGCTTGTTGTGTGAGTATGATTAAACTTAATAAGAATATTTTTCGAAAATGAATCATGTCTTGATGTTTAGGATAAAGAATTAATTAGGTCATGAAAAATAACTTCTCCTCCCAGTGATTTATTTTTTAATTTACTATCGGCTAGGACAAGTGCTTTTAAGTCTTTAATTAATCCTTTTAAGTCTTTTTGGGAAGCGATGGAATATTGTTTATTAAAAATCCAAGATGACATTTTAAGTGCTGCTTGGATTTGATCCTGACGGTATCCTTGATTGCGCAGCGAGGCTATTAAGTAATAATTGAGATAATTGCTTTGAAGTAAGGCAGAAAGATACAATGCTTCTTTTCCTTCCGATAAGGCCTTACTGACAAGTTTTTGCGCTTGCAGTTTATTGCCGGAAGAGATTGCTTCTAGCCAAGCGTACTCGTACACGGAAAGCTCACTTGGAAAAAGCTCTTCAAGCATAGTTAAGGTCATTTTTTGTCCGTCAGCAAAGAGTTCTAGCATATCAATTTTTGCTAGTGCTGACTCGGAGGAAAGCTCACAGGTTTGAGTAAGTTGTTCAATAACCTTGGGATCGGCATTTAAGCTTCGGGAATTAAATTCTTGTTTCACCCAATTTCGAAAATTGGCTAGATCAAAGTCAAGTAATTGGATTATAGATTGCTGAGCTTTAAATTGTTTCATTAACCGACTAGTGCTTAGTAGATTGGTACCTAAGAAAAAATAAAAATTATAGGTATCTTTTTGTTCTATTAAAGCGACCAGTAAATCGGTTTGCTTAGCCGTTACTTTTTCTAGTTCTTCGATTAGAAAAATTTGTTTCTTTGAGAAAAAAGACCGAACATTAGATTCAAAAATAAAACTTTTAAGATCCTGCTCTTTAGCCTGAGTTAATTTAATTCTCTTAATATCAAATTGCCATTTTTGATCGACTTGAAGTTTTAAGCCTTCAGCGATCTTAGTTAATGTGCGTTCTCGGCGAATTCGATCTGTTGCTAGGATGGCGATATAGCGAGGAGGCTCTGATTCTGATAAGAGCTTTTTAATTTGTTCGATGGGGGAAGATTTCGCGGACATGGAGATAGCATAGCTTAAGATTATGGGGAAGAAAAAGGGGAGAGTGAGATTGAGTGTTAAGTAAAATAGAAAATGCGATTAGAGATTGGTTGAGCGTGATTTACGCTAGAGGGGGCTACCAAATAACTCTTGATGTATATTGGGATTCTGATCGGCATTGCGACTAAGGTAATGCCCAGCTATTTTCTACGAAAATAGCTATGCACTTTTATTTCGCTAGGCGAAATAAAAGTGCCCAGAGGCGGGATCGAACCGTCGACACAAGGATTTTCAGTCCTTTGCTCTACCGACTGAGCTATCTGGGCACATTTTATAGCTTGGATATCTAGCAAATTTCTGGGTTAGTTACAAGTTTTGTAATCGTTTTGGTCATTTATTTGCAAAAATTACCTTATATACTAAAACCCATTAGAGACTCTGTTAATAGTCAATAAAAAAACAATTAAATGTTTTAAATATGTTGAGTTAAATATCGGTCACTAGACCATTGTTTTCCGTCCCGCACCATCGCATTTAAAGTAATTAGTAGCTTTCT
>JANNBC010000053.1:0-8179 GCA_031385045.1 bacterium
TTCTAGATCTATAACTTCAGTCTGATTAAGCTTTTCTTTGTTTTGGAAAAAAGATAAATTGGGTATCCCAAGTAGAGAACATAAACAAAGGGCAATTAGCAGAGAAATGCTGGATAGCAGAGTAGGAAATTTAAATTTGCCAATAACTCTTCTCATATATTAACCTTTTTTAAAACCGACTGAGAAATCCTAGATTGAAAACCAGGGGCTTCTGAGATATCTTCGGAGGATACTTCTAAAAAATTTACACCTAAAGCCTCTATATTCAGTTATGGTTTAAATAAAATGCTTGTGTTTTTTAAATGAAATTATCAGATAAGCACCAGAGCAGTTATTCTCCAGTAATGAGTACATTCGCATTAATAAGAGCCTTTTTAGTGTTAATGTTCTTGAAGTAAAGAGCTTGTTATCAATAATGTAAATCCAAACGGCCTAGGTATTCTTTGTGAGAAGGGAATAGTGTTTTTCTCACTAATGCTAATGAAACAATCAGATCTTATCTTTAGTTATTATGTATTAGAGTCTGGTTCAAATGCAGCAAAGTTAACTGCAAGATCGATGCGATTAGGCGAATAAGAACTTCTTTTTTGAACGACCAATTCTCCTGGAATTGAATTATCTTGAAGTGCTGTCTCGGGGTATAGTTGAGCAGAAGCAGTTTTATTATTGAAAATTAGACACCCTTTGTCTGTTTCAATTAATGGACAATGTAAGCCACCGTCATCAATCATTGTTCTTGCTTGGCAGAAAATAAAGTCTCTAAACAGTAATCCATTTACAACCATTTCTTCTTGGCCATTTTTTCTGGTATTCCCAATAATCCCCCAAGGGTGGACTTCAGGATTAGTGATCGAGTAGGTTTCCTTTAGTTTGGGAGTATCGTCAATAATTTCCATTACAAGACATAAATAACCATGCTTAGTTAGAAATAAGCAGTTTAGGAGATTAGGTTCTTGAGCATAGACACCTTCTAAACTGTCAAATAGTTCTGGTGTTGTAAATTTAATTTGCACGCCTCGTAAAAAGAAATGCCGCTGATTGTTTTTTCCAATAGCAAAGATTGTCGGTCGCTCTCCAGATTCATGATGGACAGTGATGTCATCAGAATTAAGGGCCAGTTCAATTTGTGGAAAATGGAATAGCCGTTGATCTCCAGCGTAGAGTGTCCAACCTTTATAGGTAGCTAATAAATTTTCATAGAATTGCTCAGAGCCTGGAAGTGCTTTTAGTGAACAGTGGTTTAGAATTTCTAGATCCTCGCCTAAGCTTGGGATGTGCCCCTTTCCTTGGAGATATAAGCAACGATCTCCAAATGTTGCAGTCGCTGCCCCAGTTTTATTAAAGTCTGGGTGATATTTGATGGCTGTAAAACTATTTCCATCTAGCTCGCTAGTCATATGAAGTTGAATGTGATCTGGTTTTTCCATTAATGCTTTGCCAAAGGCTAATTCCTGACCAGATTTACCGTACTCCATGACAAAATATATTTGATCCTGGAATCTTCGAACTTCATCTTTTACGGATACTTTGTACTCGACGTCATGAACAGTATAGTTACTGATAATCATATTCAAATAAGGAACATTGCGATCTGGATATTTAAGTACTCCCCAAAAAATTACTTGCTCTCCTTTTTTGGGATCAACTAATTGACAATTTATTTGTAAATCTTCAGGTTGAGCAAAGTCTTTTAAGGCAATTCGCTGAAACTCCTTGCCTTCTTTAATCAAATAAAGATATTTCGTTGTTTGAACTATTCCAGCTAGATTCCTTGCTTCCTTTAAGAAGTCGGCACTAACAAAATCTCCTTCAAATTTTACAGCGAACTTATGTCCATCTTGAAAAAGAAAGTCTTGATCAGCTATTTCAAAAATTCCAACACGACTACCCGAGTTATTAAAAGTAATATACTTAAAAGATTTTGGGCATAAACTACTCACGTTTTCTACTAAGTTACCATCTTTCAGAGCAAAAATTTTATATTCCGCAATTTCTGATTGAGCGGAGACCCTAACTTCTAGGACGGCTACTTTTTCTTGGTAATTAACTTCAATAACCTGATGGATTCTTCCGCGGGGAGTATCTACCAGTAATTGTCCATCTAATAATAAAAATTCATTTCCAAAAAAATTAATGAGGGCATTTTGATTGCCCAGGGCTAAGAGCCGATTGTCTGTATCAGTTAAAATTTTAGTAGCTAATAATTGCTTAGTAATTTTACTAGCAGGTAAGTAGCTACCTAATTTTGGGGCTAACTCCGACACAGCATCGATAATAATTTCTAAACAGTCAGGATCGATTTCAAGATTCTGAGCATGCTCACTTAGATCTATTGATTCTAATTCTAAGGATAATGTTTCGAGATCAATACTTAATGAAAGAAGTGAGGCACAGGCAAATAAAGCTGAGTGCAGGGAGCTTCTTAGTCCATTTGGTAAATCATCTTGAACTCCAAGGGCAGATTGAATTACTGGAATATTTTCGGCTAACTGATGGAACGACATCAATTAGTGATATCACTTTTTAAATATTAAGAAAGTAGCGAGTTTAGCTAACTAATTAAAATAAGGTTAAATTTTAATCAGTAAATTAATCATGATTAATAGAGTGGAACTTTCCATGGGAAGACTTGATTAGTCTGGATTCTAGGTTAAACTGTTAAGGCTTTATTTTGATTAGAATAATATGAGTAGTAAACCAGCCCCAGAAAAATCTTTAATTCCAAAAATGCGTGCAAAATCTCCTTTGCAGGATGAGTCATTTCCCAAAAATTGTGCCAAGATGGTAGCACAGGTTCGCCCTGTTAATAAGATTCCAAAAAGTACTAGTACTTCTGGAAAGTAAAAAATGAAATCTTTGAATTGGGCTTAATCAGAATATTACTTCTGCAGGATTTTAATTGCTTGTAAGACTGAAAATATTGTTTGAATTCATTTATTACTTGTGTAAGTCTGCTGACATATGAACAATCCATTAAATACTAACTTTAAGCAAGGCAAATCAATTGTTGTATTTGGTGAAGTATTATTTGATTTAATTAAACAAGCGGGAGATTCACTAGATTCCCAAGCGCAAGAAGTTCTAGGCGGTGCTCCGGGCAATTTCGCTTATCGTGTTTTATCTCAACTCTCACCTTCAATTGATCTTGAAGTTAAAATGGTTTCCTCCATCGGAGTTGATCCGCAAGGAGATCGGATTATTGAATTACTCACGGAGAAAAAATTTGATCTTAATTATCTTCAAAGAAATTCTCAATTTAAAACTGGACTAGTAGATGTGACCAAGCATCCTAATGGTGATGCAACCTATGTTATTCGCAAGAATGCCGCCTATGACCATATTGAATATAATCCTGATTTGGCAGTGCTTGCTAAGGATGCACGACTTTTCTATTTTGGTTCTTTAGTTCAACGTGAAGCTACAGGATCACGCCAGACTTTGATCCGTATGCTGGAGTCAGCCCCAGTTGGTGTAAGTAAATTTGTTGATATTAACTTGCGGGATCTTTGTTACAATCCTACGACAATTAGCTGGTCAGTACAGCAAGCTTCTATTTTAAAGCTAAATGATCAAGAAGTTGAAATTGTAGCTGAGGCAGTTAATATTAGTGCCAGATCGCCACGCGGATTTGCTGAAGAATTAGCAACTCGGGAAAAAAAGATAGTTTTAGTTACGCTGGGAGCTAAGGGAGCTTTACTAGCTTACCCAGATGGTAATGGGTCAAAGGTACTTTATGAACCAGGTTACCAATTAGATCTTAAAAATCGTGGTGACACTGTGGGTTGTGGCGATTCATTTGGTGCGGTTTTCGCCGCCTTAATGTTAGAGGGGGTAGATCTTCAAACTTGTCTTATTCGTGCTAATCAAATTGGTGCGGCTGTTGCTTTAACAAATGGGGGTATGAGTCCAGTTTTGCCGATTCACTTAGCGGAGGTTAGAAGCGCAAAGCGTAATATTGAAAGAACATTACTACCGTTAATTCCTTGATTGGAATAGTTCCAGATCGGCGCATTGAGCGTGCTTTAGTAGCGAAGTCTTTATCACTAATTAATAATTTACAACAAAATTTATATTTTAAATTTAGTAATTAAAAATTACTGTTTAGGATTTGTTAAATCACTAAACAGTAACAATAAAAGCACTTACTTAATGTAAGTCAC
The DNA here is from genome assembly GCA_031385045.1 of bacterium. GTDB lineage: Bacteria > Bdellovibrionota_C > UBA2361 > UBA2361 > CALJRW01 > JANNBC01. Next base: position 4,161 of record JANNBC010000053.1, read on the forward strand.
TGTTCCAGGAATAGAAATCACTTCCTTGCCATTAACAACAACAAACTCTAAGTCGCTATCTTGTACATAGTTTTCATTGAAAATTAAATTTACTTTTCTAGTATTATTAATTGTTTCACCTAATTGAACTTGAACTTCTTCTACTATTTCACCATTTTTCATTAAATAAAGGCCTTCAATTTTATCTAAGTTTTCCCCTTCTAAAACTACAGTTTCTCTTTTTAACCCTGGTTGAAGTTTAATAACCGCAGGAGTTAAGCCTGTGACTCGAAATTTTTCTGTAGTTTTAGTAACAGTAGTTCCAGCAAGGCCATGTTGCTTAGTGAAATTTGTCTCAGTGATAATGGTTCCATGAAGATCATGATTGGTTTCAACAATTTTTTTAGTGACTTCAGTTGTTCCATCACTTAAAGTTTGAGTTTTCTCTGTTGTAGTTGTTTGTGCTTGGCAAAAATTTACCAAAAGCAAGCAACTTAAAGTTAGTGCAATTTTTTTCATCGGTTTTCCTATAATTTATCTAAAAACAAATAATAGCGGAATAATTGAGATTAACTATGATTTAAATCATACACCTTGGTAAATAAAAACTATATTAATGTTGTTAATAAACCTACAAACTCTGGTTTCTGGGAATCGCAGGCAGGTATGGTCAGTTATTAGAGTAAATTTATTAGTAAACATATATGAAAAAAACAATCATTTATCTGGTCTTAGTAATCTTCACTTGTGGCTCGATTGCATTTACAGAAGAGACAGGAATTCGTTTTAAGGATGGTAATCTTGAATTATATAGTCAGGACATTTCAAACCGCTATGGAATGCCCTTAGCTTATACAAATAATTTTCCGGAAAATGAACTTCCTCTTTTGTTTGAAGTTTATCGTAACTATCCTAACTTAGCACCGCAAGTCATTCAAAGAAGGCAAAGTAATCAACAGTGGTCAAGTATATTTCAACAGCTAGGCATTGATCCCTTTTTTCTCTATCCACAAGTTGATGTTAATCAGTATGGACCTCCTTATGGAAAGGCTTGGGGTTATTATAATAATAAAAGTCATAAAAATTACGATTGGAACGATCAAGACCTAGTTTCTTTAGCGACAGTTCGAATGATTGAATTTGTCGATCGTCGCCCAACAGTGCAAGCAATTAAGATGCGCAACCAGCATCCTAAAATAGTGTATGTAAAAGTTGAGACAACTGGAAAATCTGCTAATCTAAAAAATGATAAAAGCAAAAAAGATTTTTCAAAAAATGGTTCGCTAAAAAAACATGATCAAACAGGAATGGGAAATAAAGGCAAAGCTAGTCATGGTAAAAAGGGAAAGGGGAATTCTAAGAAACATGGTTAGGGGACTCCTCTTAGTACAGATAATGAGTGATATACTAAAAACCATTAGGTTTTACTGAACTGCTAGGGAAAATGTGTCCCCCTTCGCTAAAGCGAAGCAGGACAAGGAACACATTTTTAGTTCTTTGGATTTTTAGTATATTTAAGCCTACGCGACTGTCTAGGGTCGCTTCAAGCACTTAGTGCTTGATATACAAGGTAAATAATTTTAGAACAGTAATTTCTAATCTTGCCTAGTATATCTGGTTAATTAAAGGCCTCAGATTGAAGCTTTTATAAATAAAATTTGGAGCAATTCTCAATCTAATTCAGATTAGAGCAAATGGATCCACTAAATGCCATCCTTAATTTTGGATTAGATAATCCGACTTCTTCTCAAAGTTTATCACTATTAGTGAAGAACTTGTTAGCAAACCGTTTTCCAAGCCCAGAAATAGTTACTTTGCCTGAGGCCTTTATGAGGAAGGCAGGTCTGGCAATCTCTCAAACAAATACTGATGGCCGGGAAAGGGGCTTTACTTTATTAGCGAATGATAAGAGCCAATTAATGATTCCTGATGAAAAACGCTGGTCGATTGGGGATAATAAATCTGTTTCGGTACAACCATTTAATGAGGCCGGAATTAAAGATATTGGTGTTTTTCACACTCATCCCTATCAGCAACAATTTGGAGCAAAATCTGCACTGGCTTTTTCGGAGATGGATGTTATTTCATTTCTTAATACTCCAAGAGATCGCTTCTCAATTGTTGGTGCACCAGATGGTACGTTTTTAATGATGGTTAAGACTCTTGATACGCCCTTATCCTGTAATGATCCCCTTTCCGTACTTTTTGGTCGTGGCTCTGCCGTAGATCCTGCATCGCAAATAAAATTAATTTATGAAAATGCCAAACAGCAATTCGCTCATCTGATTGGTTTAAACTGGATAAATATGGCTCATGTTCAAGTTCAAAAGCAATTTGGCTTAATCTTTTATCAAACCGAGGCAAGAGAAACTAGAAATGATCCGATTAGCCCTGTCTTACTAAAAGTGGATTTAAAAGATGGTGGCTTTGCCAGTAAAAAATAAGATTCTTTGAATTTATTAAGCTTTATCTATTAAAACTTTCATTCCAAGCTAGGAACAAAAAGGATCGTAATTTGTGGAGAGATTACCACTGACTAAAGTGGTCGCAGTTAGTATGACCTGGAAAGATTTCAATTTAATCTTCCACTCGATGTTTATGGAGTACTAACATTAGTCCAGCAAGGCCAAGAGATGCCGTTACACTAATGCCTTTTGCTAGGGCTCTAGCTGGTGCACTAATAAATGCAAAAGCAGTATCAATTCCTGATTCCAGTTCATGTTGCGTTGATTGAAAGTAATATCGATTTTCTAAGTTTTTGACTGCGCTTGTCAGTAACTCATAAAGTCCCGAAGTATTAGAAAATTTAATATCTGCTAACTTGGGAAATTTTTCTGGGTCAAGTTGATTAGCAGGATTTTTACTTGATGCATGCCAGCCATCGTGATTGCAATAGGTAGCTACTATAGCTTTAAACTTAGCTGCAGCATCAATTTCTAAATTAAAAACTTGAGAATGTTCATGATAGTAAGTTGCTGCTTGCCCAACACTCTTAGTATGATAATTATGTCGACCAATTTCAATTTTAATTGGAGCCTCTGGGTTAGTAGTAGTTTGAATTACATACCCAGCTACTTTTGTAGATGTATTTGCCTGAATCCCGAGATCTACAATGTTTTTAGTTAACTCAAGTAGTTTTTGAATAAGTTTAGGATTAACTTGTGTATAATCTATCGCTGGTTTAACAGAAGCAGGGGTAGACATTTTATATATTGAAATAAAATTGTTATACCTGTTATGAGTGAATAGCCTTATTTGTGATATCAGTTAGATGAAACGATATGACTCACTAAAAAATTGCCCTTTTCCCAGTATATCTATCAAAAAACCTCAATTATTCTCAATATTTGCTGATATTAGCATTGAATCCAAAGTGAGTCTTTATACATCTATAGATCAGGCTTTTAGAAATCTTTTAGGGTAAATCTACCTAAAGTTTCGGCAAGATTAAAGGTTCTTAGGTTGAGTAAGTATTTAGATAAGTTGATTATTAATACCAAGACTAAGTCTTTGATGTGGCTACTATTGCTACTTCCCGCTCTATGCCTATTAAGTTTCCTAGGCTCCCCCAATTTTTCATTATTTGAAAACATAGAAGATGTGAGCAATATATCTTCTGATTTGGATCAAGTAGTTTTACCAGTAGCTGAGTTAGCCAGTGCGTATAATCAAAGTATCTGCAGTGAATCTTTGCTTGATTCTGCTGCAGAAAAGACGGGAGATGCCAAAAAGCTTTTTAACGGACTAGCAACTTTTCAGGCACGCTTATTAAAGAGTTATAACAAAGATAGTTTTAGTAAGTTAGTGATTGATGTCCTAAATGCGGATCCTCAGATAGCAACTAAATCTTGTGTACCTGCACTAGTGATTGGAGGAACTAAAGTTTCCTTAGAGTCAGGCGGCGTAGCCGCGCGTTTTAGAGCCAGTATTAATGATAGATTCGCATAGTATTTCTCCGTATTCAAGCGCAAAGTTTTTTCTGTAAACAATTTTCCACAAACATCTGCGGAGTAATTCCACCTAGAGTTCCATGTGGACGC
>JANNBC010000030.1:0-13287 GCA_031385045.1 bacterium
TTCTAGATCTATAACTTCAGTCTGATTAAGCTTTTCTTTGTTTTGGAAAAAAGATAAATTGGGTATCCCAAGTAGAGAACATAAACAAAGGGCAATTAGCAGAGAAATGCTGGATAGCAGAGTAGGAAATTTAAATTTGCCGTTAGATATTGGCATAGATTAACCTTTAAAAAACCAAGCGGCAAAAATCCTAAACTATTCAGTTAGAGTTCTAGAAATTATCTTCGGAGGATATTTATAAAAAGTTTATACCTAAGCCTCTATATTTGTTATGGTTAAAAGGAAGTCTGTGTGTCTTTCGAGTGATATTATCCAATATAGCATAGAATCGCTATTAGAATGCAGGGGCTAGAATTAGTGAGTAGTAATGATTAAGCCAGGAAGTCTCCCTGGCTTAATCTTTATTTAGGTAAGTTATTATTTTTCACATAATACATTAGATATTGCACCATTATTTCCTTGAACAGATCGATAGCAACCAGCGGCATTTCTAAATCGAAATGTTGCTTGTCCATTGGTATCAAGAAATCGTACCCGGTTAGATACATTTCTAAAAGTGCCACGACTTGTGTCCGCATGTTGAATATAAACGCCTTCTCCTTCAAGGTTTGTCCCGAGTGCCGTTGTCCTAATGGAACATCCAGCTGTGGTATTCACTAGTCGGCAACCACCAGCAAATTTAATGCTTAAGCTCTCAATATCAGCATAGGCAGATGAAATGTTGATAGCTACTAGGCTAAGTAAAATAAGTACGCATTTAATTTTCATTGTAAATCTCCAAATTTAAATTTAAGAAAATTACTTTAAATGCTTTTTTAGATGATGTTGTATGATGAGTATCATGCTCTAAGGGGGATGCTTGGAGCTTCTAAAAAGGCATTATTGACGATATAAGTTCAGGAATAGGGGTAATAGGTTACTTTTAAGTATAAACTTATTATTAAAAATTCTTAGTGCGATCTGATTATTCTATAAGTCTGAAGAAACAATCAATTAAGCGTAGTTAAGATTCCATCTTTATCTGGATCCTGTCGATAAACTCTTTGATAATACTCAGCTACTCCTTGCTCTAGTTCAGCATAGGGCGCAGTAATGTTTTCTAATGTTTCCATGCACCAAGGAGTGCGCCCAAATCCCAGCTTATGCCAAACTAGATTATTGGTAAGATAAACAGCAGCGTGGTCCTCCCAACTAGTTAGATTATTTCTAGCTCGCCATGCAATGATATTTCCCGTGGTTAGTGATTGACCTTCATCTAGTAGCGAAAAAAAATCTTCTAAGTATCCACGAAAGCCATTTTTATCAGTTGCTTCAAGTCGGACAGCTGGAGAGTGCCAGATTTGCGTGGCATTAAGACAATTAGCTAAGGTGCCAGTTGGAGGAACTTTTACAATCATTTTTTGGACGTGTAATGGGAAAAGTTCAGCAAGGGGAAGGCTTGTTGCTCCAGCTGCTAAAGCTAATGATATGGCATGTTGAACTTGCTTTTTATTGGCGCTTGGAAAATTAGAGAAAACAGCTTCTAGCTGATCAAGATCTTTTTTGGAGATTCTCTCAAGATTAATAATTGGATCCACGCCCATCCGTTTAGTTAAAGTAATAACTGAGATGCCAGTAGTGATCATTGGTGGATGACATGCAAATAATTGATCTAATAAAGGTGATTGGTTGTGGATTGGTGGGTAATTTGGAAACGGAATGATTAATTTTGTAAGATCTATGTTTGTAGTAGATGCTAAATCCTGCCGATCCTCAGGCGTACTTGTCATCTTAAGTGGTTGGCGTCTGATATTGTTTGTATTTAATGAAGTACTACTCACGACAAGGATTTATTGATGAATTATTCAGAAAATTAACTATTACAGTTATTGCAAGTTATGGCAATTCTGTTGCAGTATTATTTTCTCACTAGTTTTGATAAAAATATAGCAAATAGGGATAGTTAGACGGTGGTAAGGTTGTTAGTTTGGAATAAGAGCCAAGTTTTTTGATGATCTTTGCTTAAAAATAAAATTTACATAGAATCATTAAAGTAATTTTCAAAAGGACGACTATGGGACAAGGATCAACTACGGTATTAACAATTGGCTTACCTGCTGGCGCAGAACAAGAATTATTAAAACCAGAGATGCTAGTTAAACTTAATGCCAGCCTAGCCGAGGCAGACATGCCACCAGTGATCTTGATTCGTTCCGTTTCACAAGAGCCAATAGAAGAGCGCGTTCCTAAAGATCAGTAAAAGAGAAAATATTCAATAGATCGGAATAGCTAAGTTCATCAGTATTGTACAATGGGCTTATTGTAAAAGTTTAATGAATCATTACGTCGAATAGATATCTAATCTGTTCTTTAATTCTTAAAATTCGATAATTGGGCTTTGCTTTTTCTAGGGCTTTGGCAAGTCTGGCTTCTTGTAGTTCAGTCTTTTTGGGGGCTAAGATGTTTTCAGGGATAGTTAAGTCAGAATAATTATTATCAAATAGATTTTTTGTTTTTATTAATCTTATTTCAGCAGCAATCGGTAGCCAGAATTTTTTAATTAATGACTTAATTGCCAAACGGCTTCTCGGTGTTGATAGTAAGTATGCAACAAGATTAGGTGAATAATTTTCAGGAATGGGTGAAGATTCTATTTCTACAATTAGACTCTTAAATAATTTCTTATCTCCATTGGCAAGAGCTACAATTAAAATTTGATTTTGAAGGTTGGAAATTTGCTCTCTCGTTAAGGTACAATCAGGGGATTTGATAACATCTTTGACGTATCTCACAGCCTTTTTATAGTCTCCGGAGCGATAGAAAAGAGCTGTTCTAAGACCAACTAGACTAAAGTTATTATTCTTTGGATCGAAAAAATTACTAAGGCGTAATGCCGTGTCGTTGTCGCCCATTGCAAAATAGAAAAAGGCAGTTAATTCATTGACAATTGGTGCCGGGTATTTAGGTAAACAAGATCCAAGTGTTAGAAGGTCGCATAGGCTTAGTTGGGTTTGTGGTCTAGTAAAATAGTGACTGGCAAAACAAGTTAAAAATCCTTTTGCGCTGTGAGCTGATTCTGAGTAACGTAAGATTGCTAACTCTAAAGTCTGACGATTAGTTTCTTTCTCGCAAATTATACGATGATAATAACTAGCAAGTTCCTCAGATCTTTCTCCATGTTTAAAAGTAAATTCTAAGACATTGATATCAATGTTTGGGTTATCCCAGAAATGATAATCTAATAAGATTCTATTAACTAATTCTGCTTGTTGGGGATTTTTAGATAGATAGGCATCAAGTTTTACTAAGAGCTGTTCAAGTGCGGGTTCTCTCTGATCATCTTCTTGTCGATTAAGTTGATTTAAAATAGCGGGGACTTTTTTCAGTAACAATTGATCAATTGATATTGGTTCTGTTACTTGTTTGCTCGCTATGGTTCTTCCTGCTGATTTACTAATTTTGCTAGTAATTTTATGAGCAATCATTAGTGGAGCGCTCAACTTTGACTCTAGGTCAGTTCTAATTTCAGCGAGCGATGATATACCACCAAGTAGGCCAGCATTAATTTCAATGAGGTGTAATTTTAATTGCTGATCAATAATGACATCTAAGCCAAGAAAACCTTCTGGGAGACTTTTTGTTATTGCTGAGAATAATTTTTTAAGTTCTTGATGGATTGCCTCAATTGCTGGAGCGGTTTCCAAGATTGTACCAAGAAATGTTTCTGGGACAAACTCTTCGATGATTGCTCCTGTCGCTTTATTGACTGCTTGTCCATCACGGGCTGTTCTAACTTCTAGATCGATTAACTCTCCGTCTAGAACTAATACACGTAGGTTCCAGTCAAGTCTTTGTCCGACGATATCATACCTGGCTAAGCTCTCGATCTTCGGTTGTACCAAAACATTTTCGTGATTTTCTACAGCTAAAATTAAATCTTCTGTTTGCCCATAGATGTCAGCTAATTCAATAATTTTTACTCCTTGCCCTTGAGCACCTTGAGTCGGTTTGATTACAAGTCTTGTATTGCGGGGAATAGTGTCGAGTGCTTCTTCCAAATTCTTTGAACTAACCACGATACTATCTGGAAATGGTAAATTTAAACAAACACTTTCAGTGAGTGCTTTATCGTTACAAATTTTTTGCACCTCGGTTGGGGTAAGTTGTGGACAGCCAGTTTTACTTGCTAGACTATTAATAATTGTATCATTTAAGTGTGACATCATTAGATCGATCGTAACTGGTTTTGGAAATCTTCCAATTTGTACTTTGCCTTCCTCTGTGATGATGATGCCTGATAATATTGCTAGTTGAGTTCCAAGATTTGTTTTCTGAATTAGAATTTGACCTGGCTGATAGCTAGCATAGATAAAATTAATTGCTAACTTTTGGGTTGATGCTGCGTAGGCCATCAGTTCGTCACCACAAAAACCACCATGGTCAAAGATTACGCAGGTTGGGTGTTCCTGGTTGATCTTAATTATTGGTAGTTTATTTGGAAGTTGCGGGATAAGAACATTAGACAGGTCTAGTTTTAAAGCAAGATTTTGAGTAATTTCAACTGCTTTGGAATGTAAGGCGAGGAGGAATTGTCGATCGCTTTCCAAGAATTTGCGCATTTGATTTTCTATCAAATTTGGAATTGGGTGGTTAGTAATTATTGGTTCTTGGGCAGTAATTGGCATTTTGAAAGTTTCTCATCATGTACATTCTTAATCAAATTTTCGAAGAATAATGATTAAATTAGTAAGAGCTCCTGAGAGAAAATATCAATGGAGTAGGGCGGTTGTTTGTAATCACTATTCAAAGACCTTAACTTTTGACTTCAGACTGTTTTTTAGGTTTCTCTTTTTAGGAGTATTGAGCTATCTAAAAGTGACTATTACAAATAAAGACATAGAGTTAAGTTATCCTTAATATTTCATTTTTCGTTAGTTTCAATTTTAGGAACTAAGCATGATATAGTAAAACCAGAAAATATTTTCAGTAAAATACTTGCCTTCACTCTAAAGGAAAATTACAAGTGTAAGTTAGAAATTATAAGCTGGGTTGATAAACCTTCGGTTTAACAGAGTTTTATAGGTTTTACTATCTTTGTCTCTGGGCTACCTCCTTCGTCTTTCAAGCTTCGGAGGTTAAACCCGCTGGTCGCAATATAGTAATGATCTTATATTTATAATTTCCTATCGGAAATTACTTTCTGTCATTATTATAGTATTTTATACTTTAATTAGCTTATCACTAATGGACAAAAAAATAGTTAATGATTTCAGTAAAAACTTTACCATTGCTTTTGCCATCAGTTTCTTAATTGCTTTAGTGACAAGTGTTTTATGGAGTAGGGCAGCAGAAGACTCCTTATCTTTTTGGCTAGCATCTTGTAATTTAGAGGTTAATATTAGTAATGCTTTCTGTAGTGTAATTCGACCAGAGCGTTTAATGGTTGGGAAAAAAGTCTTAGAGACTTATCCTAAGTGGACAACTTTCCTATTTTATTTTCCAGCAAGGATTGAGTTTCAACAATTTTCGTATTTCAACAAATTTTTAGGAGTTACTGCATTTAGCCTTTCCTTTGCAATCATAGCTTGGCTCAATAAGTTTAAAGTCGACAGTCGTCTATCACTTGCACTAGTTTTTACAAGTTTATCAATGTTTGTTCCATTAAGAGATATGTTTCGGTCTGGTCAAATATCTTGGATCCAATTACTAAGCTTAGTTTTTTTCTTAATCTTTTTTCATCAAAATAGTTTTTCAGAACAATTTCATAAATATCGCTTATTACTAGCAGGATTATTCCTCGCAGTTAGCGCTATTAAGCCACAAGCGTTGTATTTGTTATACTTTTATTTGTTAGTTATTAGTTTGAAAAGGTATCAGCTCCTTAGTAAAGTATTTTTAATTTTTTTGATTTGTCTCGGAATTTTAATAATTTTTAAGACTGATCCTATTGCGAATCAAGCAGTCTTGAATTCTTTGACTTTCAAACTACAACCATTCTTTTATTGGCGACAACCAGTTTTAGCAGATTTATTTTTTCCAAAAAATCCGTCTGCTCGAATCCTTTTTTTGTTTTTAACATTAGCTTGCTCCGCGATTTATTTTCAAACTTTAAGAAACTCTTATTTAGCAATCATCTTAATTGTTGTGCCACTTAGTCTTTTAACCACTCCTTATGGATTTAGTTATGATTTTATTTTATTACTGCCAGCACTAGTCTATCTTTTGAGTAATAAATATTTTCAAACCCACTTAATTTTGTTTTTAATGCTAGCCTTAGGTATTAACTATGCTTCTGATTTAATTCAAAAAAGTTGTATTGTTTATCCAATATTTATCTTGATTTTAGGTTTGTGGGCTTATTATCGAGAGAATCGAATTATATATGGGAAATCATAAAGCCTGCTAATGCTGATTATAGGTGTCGTTTGATCAGAGATCTAAGTTTGGTAGTTATAAAGCTCAACCTACTTAGAATACATATGGGTCTGCCCTGCGTGAATAGAGCCAGTTAAAATGATAGACTATTTTAACTGGAGGATCTATGAAAAAGCGATATACAGAAGAACAAATTGTAAAAATCTTGCAAGAAGTGGAACAAGGAGGCAGTGTTCGTGATACCTGCCGTAAACATAATGTAGCAGAACCAACCTTTTACCGTTGGCGCCAAGTCTACGGTGGCATGGAAGTAAATGATGTTCGTGAGCTTAAAAACCTAAAACTAGAAAATGCTAGGCTAAAAAAGTTAGTAGCAGAACAAGCGTTAGAAAATGCCATGTTAAAGGAACTTAACTCAAAAAAGTGGTAAGCCTGCAAGATCGTAAGCAGGCTGCTAATTATTTAGTTAAGAACTTTGCAGTCTCGGCAAGATTTAGTTACAAATTATTAAAACTTCGGCGGAATACTTTTAACTATCAAACAAAGGTTAATAGATCTGACTTAAGAAAGCAGGTTTGTGATTTATCTTACGAGCGTCCTCGTTGGGGATATCGTTAGATAACTGATTACTTAAAGATCCGAGGAGTTCAGGTTTGTAAAGAAACTATTCGCTCAATTAGAAAACAATCTGGCTTACAAGTTAAACGAAAACAGCACAGGAGAAGAGTTTCAAGAAGCAAGCCAACTCTCCGCCAAGCAGAATCCTTTTATCGAATCTTTCAATTCAATACTAAGGGATAATATTTTAAATCGTTACTTGTTTCTAACACCAAAAGAAGCACAATCGATAATTAACAATTTCAAGTCAGAGTATAATACTGAGCGTCCGCATGGAGCTCTAGGTGGAATTACTCCGCAGATGTTTGTGGATAATTGTTTACAGAAAAAACTTTGCGCTTTAATACCGAGAAAAACTATGGGAATCTATCATCAACACTGGCTCTAAAACGCGCGACTACGCCGTGCTTCTCTAAAAAAGAGAACTCAATTCTCATGTTTTAAGGTTATGCACCCGATATTGCATTAAGTACGATCGTTCTTTGCTGTTGCTAGCGTGTATAGAGTTTCGTAAAATCAAAAATAATGAATGATAAAGCTTTTACAATGGTAGAACTTTTGGTGACAGCATCTGTCATCTCGATTCTTGCTGCTTTATCAATTGCGCAATTTGAAGAGTATCGTGGTCAATCATATGACTCTAGGGCTTACCTTCAGATGAAGAATGCACATACCGCTGTCGTAGCTCATTTTATTGATCATCCTGATGTAAATTTTGAAAGTAAGGGTATTTCCATCGCGCCAAGTGGCCGAAATCAGGGATCTGGAACTATCGAGGAAATACTACCTGGTTTTGTGCATGATGCAGATGCTAAAGTAGCTGTACTTGTTATTATTCGTGGTAATCAAGCCCCATGGTATGTGCAGCGTGGCGGTTCTTTTGATATTGGTGTCGCAACATGCAAAGGTAAAACATTTGGAACCTCAGGTGCTTTAACTCTGAAAAGAAGATGGGTTTATTGGTCATTGCCTGTTTTTGATATGGAAAGCGAGTACTCCTTTTCGGAAGCTTTAAATTGTAACTCCGACGAATTTTTTATCCCATAAACTATCCATCGAATATTCTATGTAATGATTATTAGTTTAATCATAGACCAATAATAGTGTAATTAAATCTAAAATTGGAGACAGGTTCATTTTAACAGCAATTATTTCTAATGCATATCAAAACTTTTTATTCCTAGCCTAAGCCTGCCGAGCAAATTAATTTTGATTCAGTATCAACTATTTAATTATGATATTGCCCGTACATATTATCATTAAAAGTAACACCATGGACTTGGCCAATACCTTCAAACCATGTCCAATGCATGTGGTCGAAGAAAGCATTGTTATTCCAAGCAGACTTAAGACCTAGAAGTTCTAGAGCAATAGCATTTCCTCTTTGGCTTCCAAGATTAGTCGTCCAATAGGTTCTAACATCTCCAGTAACACAAGAGAGGTTTTCTCCCATTGTGTCAGTATCTCCTGTGCGATAACCACCACAAGCTCTTGAACCAAATCTGGCATAACCACCTGCTGTTTTGTAGGCTATTGGTAGCGGAGAGTAGCAAGAGTGACTTAGTTCTGCATAAGGTGGATTGTCCTGTGTGTAAAACCAATTGCAATCTTCTTGGAAAGTTCCCCAAGACCTGAGGCTTCCAACATTTATCATATCGCTATTGCCTAGCATGTAACCGGCAAAAACAATCGGTAATTTAGCCCTCGTAAAGTGCCCACCATCTGTTGGCCATTTTCGCCCAGCTTGCAAAAGTCCGTAATAATCAATACCAACTTGAATCATGTATTTAAGCAATTTTTCCTTATCAGACAGAGGGTCATTCATCTGAAGTCTTAAAACTACTTCCCCATAGCCACCAGTGATATCAGTGCCGTCGCAGTAGCACTACCCTTTATATCCCTGTTGTGTCTCACAGCCAGCTGGCGGGTTTCTCCATCCAGAACATGAGAGTTCGACATATGGTGGTCTTGTGTGACCAGCTGCTAGTGCATCTTCTATGTAATCATAACGATGATAGTTTGTGTGAGGAATTTTCGGAGTACATTGCCATCCCGCATTATAAATACAAGTCTGAGTAATTACGTTCTGGTCCTGGCCAATAACAATCACTGGGCCTTTATTTGAATTGTCGATTGGATTGTTAACCGGGATAGAAAGTTCAGAGTTCACGTTGATAAGCCACACGGGTGTTTGAACAGCAGCTTCTGATTGGTAATATGTCTCTGCTCCGATCTGGTTTCCACAAGGAGCACCTCCTGCTACAACTGAACCAATGTATCTGTTCTTGTCGTTAGTGATACGGGCATATGTATCAGCTTTAAATGCGGGCTCACAAAAGGTTGATAGGTTCTGGAACACGATTCCGTCCCACCACGTATCTCCCACGATCATGTTCCCGTGGTCACTGTTTTTGATTATTGAGTCCTGGATAACGAACCATTCGGGTTTACCATTGATAGGTGGTTGGTATCCATGATAGGACTGTAACGTATCGGTATGAGGAAGCGCACCCCATGATTGAATGTCATTATCTACTCCCGCAGCTGTAGTTCCCCCTACGGCATTAATGGTAGCAAACGCATTCTTGATCGTCACATTCTTCAGTAAAAGATTCTTAGCAGGACTCTCGTCACTGTTGTCAGCTCTGAAGAGGTCCTCATTCTCTGAAGCGTCACACTTTGCTCTTTCTGTGGCATTAGTTATGTATTGGGATCTCTGAAGACAGCTTCCCATAGGTTGTCCACTATATCCATCAATCATCAGGTTGTGGTATAGACGGTCAAGATGTCCAAGTACACCAGTCCCCGTCGTAAAATTATTTGCACCGAGGTTTCCATTATTCTGAAGAGCATAACCAAAAGTATATCCACCAAACGTAGAAGAATTGGTACCTTCAACGCTACAAAATTCAGCGCTAGACCAAGCGGTAAAAGTTCCATTGTTACAGGTTCTTGAGATTTGCTGAGCTACGCAGACCTGCCCCGCAGGAACAGAGCTAGCTACAAAACCACTCTTTGTTTCTGTTTGTCCGTTCAGCACAGAACCACAAGCGCCCGGAATCGGCGTTGGTGTAGGCGTTGGAGTAGGCGTTGGAGGTATCGGAGGAGTGAAGGAAGAATAAATGTTCTGAATCTGAGTTGAGCTTAGAGCAACGTCATAAATTCTAACTTCGTCTAGTAGTCCAGTTAAGTTTTCATTAACTGTACTACCAGAGGTATTTTCGCCACCGCCAAAAGTTATAGGATTAGCATCAACAACAATACGTGCCCCAGTGCCGCTGGCAACAGCTACACCATTAACATAAATTTTTGTCTCAGTTGCATTTGAGGCTACAGCAACATGGTACCATTTGCCTGTTTGAACAGAGTTTTGGGGAGAATATAAAATGAGGCTACTATTGACGCGATTAAATGTTGAGAAAATAACCTGCCCCGAGCTGTTGAGCCCTAAGAAGTAGGAGTCTGATCCATCGATGCCATATTGTCGTCCGATTATAGCTGCTTCACCAACAATATTGAGTGCAATATTGAGTGGGTTAACATATACCCAGCTTGCCAGAGTAATCTGATCATTGGCAGTTAATGCGGGACTAGTAAATCTTGCGAAACTATTTCCGTTAAAGGAAGCGGAAGTATTATTCAGAACGCTGGCAAAAGTAACAGCCTGGTTCTCAGGCGCACTATGTTTTCCAGTTAGATCGGTTAGCGTTGAATCATTAAAGCTCCAGTGTCCAATTAGTCCTGCAATTTGTACCGGTGGTGTCACTGTTGGAGTTGGAGTAGCTGTCGGTGTCGGAGTTGCCGTCGGGGTAGGAGTTGGTGTCGGTGTCGCAGTTGGAGTAGGGGTTGGATTAGTTGTAGAATTTCCATATAAGCACGTGCCGGGATCGCAAAGGTTCTTAGTTGCATCATCAAGCACAAGCACCCAATCATTACTTCCACTACCTGAGTAGCTTCCAGGTGGAGTAAATGTTTTTACTCCAGTATTTGCAACACTGCTAGCTGATTGAGTACTACCATCACGAGGGTTGTACCATAGGACCTTTACAGTAGTGCCAGAAATTTTACCCATATTTACATCAATCGGACGTGCTGTTGAGGTATATACAAAAAGATATCCATCGCCTCTCATGGCTTGCAAATGATCGGCTGGGATCGTTCCGTTGATTTTTGCAGTAGGCACAATTGTTTGGTCCGGTACCCTAGTTAAAAATGGTCGTGATTTAAGCAAATTGCCTAAGAATTGCATTTGCCCTGCTCCCGGAGCATTCAGAGGAGAACTTGCACCACCAACATTCCAAGCTGGAATAGTAAAAGGGAAACTTTCATTCGGATTTGCCATAGACTCTACGGAGATATGTCCATAGGTCACACCTAAAGCTCCAGCAAATGCTGACCAGTAGGCTTTCCTTCGAATTACTTCAGGGCCGATTTTTGGACTTGTTGATATATTCACACCAGGTTCATATAAATTATCCACAGTGCCTTCATATGCCTGCTCACCATCGACAATAGGTTTGGAAGGCGAGGCATTATAATCATTTATAGTTAAATCGTAGGTTTCTAGTTTATTCCATTTCGTTGCATCAGACATATGACCAGACTGGAGCATATTAAAATCGAGCCAAGCATAGTTATGAAATGCATATGAGGATGTTCGTGGAACTCCTGGATGGATTGTTATTAATTGATTTCCTTGAGTTACGTCTCGTATACCACGCCCGACTGCGTCAAAGAGTGCGGTTTGAGTACTGGAAATATTTTGTGAATAGCCGTTAACAGAATCATATTCCCCGGAAACCGTCCAAATAATATTTTCTTTAGCTTTGTAGCGATTGGCAATCCAGGCACCAAAGTTATATGCCTTTTGAGCATTGCCTCCGAAGCGTGTATATCCACCTAAAAAGCTACCATTTTTATAAATCGAGCCCCACATGGTGAAGAGATCAACATATATGTTGCGGATTTTTGCCTGGTCTATGATGTAATCTATATGTTGCCAGTATGATTCGTTGGGCTGAGCCGGATCTTCATTTACGAACGGACGCTGTCCAGCATAATTTGGAGCACCGTAGGTATCAGCATCAATTTGGATTACATTAAAATTCTTCAGTTTTCTATTATCAAGATAGAAGTTCACATTGGTAGGATTCTGCAGAGCTAATGACCAGGCGGTATCAGCTATCCAAATAAATGGAGTACCATCTTGTTTGGCAAGCGAGTGACCATTTACTACGTGTAGTTTCCAGACATCTACGATACCTAGAGTAGGAGTAGGATTTGGAGTAGAGGTCGGAGTAGGTGTGGGAGTTGGTGTAGAGGTTGGAGGAGTAATCAAATTATAGATAGTTTGAACTTCAGTCGCAGTTAAGGCATTGGCATAAATCCTTACATCCTCAAGTAAACCAGTAAAGGATTCGTTAATTGTGCTACCAGCTCCATTTTCTCCACCACCAAGAGTGACTGGGTTTGTGTCGGTCAGGATATGACCTGCAATGCCACTAGCGACGTCAACTCCGTTGAGATAAATTTTTGATCCATTTGAGTTTGATGTAGCAGTAATATGATACCAACGACCTGCTTGCACAGAGTTTATAGGACTGGATAAAACAAGTGTGCTGTTGACTCCATTATGAGTAGAAAAAACAACCTGACCAGAACTATTAAGAGCTAAGACATAGGAATCAGAATATCCACTTCCATATTGCCTCGCGATTAATGCTGCTTCTCCCGAGGTATTGACTTGGTTAACATAGACCCAAGTTGCTAGAGTAATTTGATCTGTTGTAATGGATGGGGAAGTTGCAAATCGGGCAAAGCTCGATCCATTAAATGAGGCATTTCGGCCATCAAAGCTATTAACAAAAGTGATTCCCTGATTTTCTATTCCAGTGTGTAGTCCTGTTAGATCGGTAAGAGTTGCATCATTAAAACTCCAGTGTCCAATTAGTCCTGTATTTTGAACTGGTGGGGTAGGAGTTGGATTTGGAGTAACAGTCGGCGTTGGTGTAGCAGTTGGTGTCGGAGTCGCCGTTGGTGTGGCAGTTGGAACAGGAGTTGGAGTTGCCGTCGGCACAGGAGTAGGTATCGCAATCGCAATTGGCGTTGAAATATTAGTAACTTTATTACTTCCACTTAAAGTATATGTACCAAGATTATTTAACTGGGTCACTACTGCTTGAGTTGTATTAAAAGCATAGTTAGTAGCAATCTGAAATGTTGTACCAGCAGGATTTTTGATACTAAGGGAATATGTACGCTTCAGAACATTGACCTCTAATGTTATCGTATAAGTTTTACCTGCAAGATAATTAA
>JANNBC010000040.1:0-32901 GCA_031385045.1 bacterium
AGAAAGCTACTAATTACTTTAAATGCGATGGTGCGGGACGGAAAACAATGGTCTAGTGACCGATATTTAACTCAACATATTTAAAACATTTAATTGTTTTTTTATTGACTATTAACAGAGTCTCTAATGGGTTTTAGTATAAATTCAGATTATTCACAGAGCAACTAATAAGTCGCGCGCAAAACTCGATGCTCAAACTAGCGTATTTTTGCTGAGTTCTGCCAAAAACAATTCAGAATCAAAAGACTTTTTATAATGATTACACACCAAGACCCAATTAGACCATGTAGCCGTTCACGTGCTAGGTAAAAGTCTTTTGCCAAGATACTCAAAGAAAGCAGATCCAGCTGTTTCTTTGTCAAAATCTGAACGATTTTGTCCAGTGGTGTGAACGGCTAGTCGTCTCTCCCCCTTCGCTAAAGCTACGGAGGACAAGCTACCCCCAATTTACTTCGTAAATTCACCCCTTAAAGGGGATTTGAACTTTCTTTATAATGACTACCTGAACGCTTACTAGACCATTTAATTCCACGGCTAACTATCTTAAAATATTAGGATTTTAAGTAAACCTGTTCCCAAGGTTAGGGTCAAAGTTGCTAAATATTTGAGGAAAATACCTAACTATTAGCATCCAAAACGTGTTGTAGTCTTTTTATTAAAACTGTTATTTTTATTTATCATTTCAAATTATTGTGACGGCTACTTCTACCAATCCCATCGCACTAGTCTTAGATTTTTCGACCTCCTTAAAGGAGCAATACCAAACAACATCAATGCTACTCCCAGAAGTCGCTTGGATTTTATATGACAAAACTAATCAGCAAATTATCAAACGTGGGCATTACGCAATTAATCTAAATACCAAAGAGCCAAAATCTAAGGTCTATGCTAGTGAATATATATTAGAAGATATTAATCAAATCCTCAAAAATTATCAGTCACCAGAAATCGTACTAGATGATCATCAGTCAACACTAAGACTCAATAAGAATTTACTAACCCCAAACCTACAAATAGAAAACTCTAAATATTTTTCAGTCCTAGAAGACTATCAAGAAAAAACAGATTTACCATGTGATACCTTAGAAGAAGTTTTACACCGACAAGGACTAACAGAGAATAATCAACCACTTACGAACCTAACGGTTAGAACAAATAAAATTTTAGAATATTACTTAAAATCAACAGCCCGAAAGGAACGGGAACAGCCCTACTCCTTTGTGCCGGATCAAATTAAATCTGACACGTTACAACCGCACGCCCCTAAGTCAGCCACACCAAGTATCTGGGTAATTATTAGCCAATATTTTTTAGGGCTCAATCTAATGGGCGCGCTAATACTTGGGTTACAGATCATGCTGAGTAGCGATCAACTAAAACTACTTGCTTATCTCTTAATTGGACTAGTAGTCAGTATCTTTATAATTAAACATTTAAAAAGATAACGATGCACTCTCAAGAAATACGACAAGCAAAACACTCGCTCTATCTTTACTCAAGAAAATCTCCCTCGATTTCTCAACTAAAAGAACTATTAATGCATCGCCAGCACTATCAAATTGACCTGCAAATTATTTTAGTAAACCCAATTACTAATCATAAGAAATTAAAACTTCTAGAGAAGATAATTAAACTTGGAAGTGATGTTTACTATCAACCCGAAGATTTCCAGACTCCATTTAAAAGTTTTTTAATTACAGATCTATCTAAGTCTTTAGATCTGCACTCGCAGCTAGTAAATGAGACCGAAGAAATAACTCAGAACTTTCTAGATAGGTTTTATTACTTACGAGCTAACAGCAAGTTAATTTCCAAAGACCATTTCTATAAATACCCTAAGATTTCATTTTACACGAGCAACACGGAAGTCATTACTGGATCTAGTATAGAATATTTTTGGAAAGTCGAGGATCTTCCTCCAAAAACAACTACCTACCTTTGGGTTAATAATCAGCCTGTTAGTAATAGTGGCACGGGAACAATCTGTGTTGATTACCCTCAATTCTTAACACTTAGACTTTATGCTCCAAACGAGTTTTGCTTTACACGAGTTCTAAAAATTAAAAATATTACGGCAGAACCACAAATTTCATTCTATGCTGACAGGCAAGTTGTTTTTAGTAATGACAAGCTAGCGACTCTTTACTGGCAAGCAGAACTGGCAGAAGAAATTCAATTAAATGGCGTAGGAGTAGTCTCTAAACAGGGACATAAAACAATCGAAGTCTCCGCGGATACTAGTTATACACTGACCGTCAAAACAAGAACTGGCACAATTCAAAAGGTAGTAACTTTGAAATATTTAGATCTAAAACAAAGCCAATTTGTTAATATTCATATCTCAGCTCCATTACTCACTGAGCCAAAGTCTTATCCTATTGCTAATCAGCTTGCGAAACCTAATCTACAACTGATACCAGCTGTAGATTTAGCCAATTACCCGCTTGGCTTAAAAACTCTATTCACCGAAAGTCAACTGACAGAGAACTCTCCGCGACTTAGTAAATTAAGTTTAAACATCAACACCTCTGCTTTGTTTGCCCAATTAAACTCAGAGGAAAAAGAAACTCAAATTTTAAACAATTCAAAGGAACAAGAAAATGAAACTAATTAATCATTTTTTATGGTGGTGCGCTGGCGCCAATACTCAAATCTTAACTCGCTACCCGAGCGATCATGCCAAATATTTTGGTATGGGGTTAACAATCTTTCTAACCTCTGTTATGGCTTTCGGTGCTGGAGGATACGCTTTCCATACAGTATTTGAAGATCAGCAAAATGCTTTACTCTTTGGTCTCTTTTGGGGACTAGTAATTTTTAACTTAGATCGTTATATCGTGAGCACCACCGGACGTGGCGATGGGACTCCCAGAATTACATTTAGCGAAGCGATCACCGCTTTCCCGCGACTAATGATGGCTATCCTACTTGGCTTTATTATCTCCACACCACTTGAACTCCGAATCTTTCACAGCGAAATTGAGATTGAAATTAGTGAAGAAAAAAGTCGTAATTTAGAAAAGAATACTGAACAGCTAAATGTAAATGATCAGAAAATTACTGAACTAAAAAAGGATATTGAAAGTTTAAACTTAGAGATTTCCGAACAGAAGAAGCTCTATAATACTTATCGTGACGAGTATATTAAAGAAGGTGACGGAAGTGGCGGAAGTGGCAAAGTTGGAATTGGCTATCGTTACCAAGATAAACTAGAAAGATTTAATCAATTTCGCTCAGAATTTGAAGCCTTTAAAAAGGAGCGAGAATTTGAAATTGAAGATAAAAGAAATAAAATCTTAGAAATCAGCAATAACAAAGAGCAAACAAAGCAAACCCTCGATGAAACTTATGGTAAAGCTGATAAGCTTTTATCAAAAATTCAAGCCTTACACCGAATCACCGAAAGAGACCCAGTAGCTTTTTGGATTAAGTGGCTAATTACAATTCTATTTATTTTTATTGAAGTATCCCCTGTTTTATTTAAGATGATGTCGGAATCAGGAGCTTACGAAGACTGGCTTTATAGTTATAAAAATCAACAGAAAGAAGCAGCCCGAGTTCTAGAAGTCAAAGCTAAAATTGAAGCTGACTATGAAATTGAAATCGCTAAAATTAAAAATCAGGAAAGAACCGATCAGGAACTTAAATTAAACCGAGAGATTCTTAATCAGATTTATGAATCACAGCTAGCCGTGGCTAAATCACAGCTAACTGCTTGGCAAGAGAGCGAAGTTACTAAATCAGAATTAAAGAAATTAATCTGATGAATCTCTATTCTCTGCTTAATAGGACCTCAATCCCATTTTTATTTGGCTGTCTAACAGCCTTAATTCTGGCTTTGCTATTCTCTAGAGCAGATCTAAATAAAATCTGGCTGTTTCAGCCTAAGAAAAACCATCAGAGCCTTACCTCTGGTACAAGTTCATTAGCCGAGATAGCCAGACTACCGGAAGGCGGTAAAATCTCCCTACCACATGGATTACCCCCTCAGGGAATAGCAGGAGATGATCAACAAATTAAAATACCAGATATGGAAATGCCAAATCTTGAAGGGCGAGAGGCAAGTAGCGAGGAGTCCTTAATTCTGCCCAAAGTTAATGCGTCTGATCACAGCTCTGAAAAATTGGTCGACGAAATAAATAGTGCGCAATTAGAAAAACCCTCCGATCTCTCGCCACAACAAAAAACAACTAACAAGTTAGCTAGGCAATTTAATTCTGCCAATCAAAATATTAATGACTTTTATTTTTTTGATCAACAGTTTTCTGCCAAAAAATTCACTGCGAAAGAAAAGCTGGCTTTAGCTCAAGCAATTACAACTAGCACCTCCAAACTTAATAATGATTATCAGGACTATCTAAAAGGAATTACAGGAAGAGAAAAAAGTAATTTCCAAACTGATCAAAAAAACTGGGAGGAGAAACTAAGCCTTGACGCTAAGTTTCTTAAAGAAAACTATTCGGAAGATCTAGTTTTAAAAAATGCTTTCGATAAGCTTAACGAACGAAACATTCTACTAGATAATTTAAAAGACAACTCCTCACTAACTAACGAGCTAACTGGAGTTTATAGCGACGGGGCTGGCGGAACACTGCTAGTGGAAGCATCAAAACCTCAAAGCTTCAAATTTAATTTAAAAGTCTTAAGAAATGCTAGGTATGCCAATGCTTCTGAAATTAGCGGAGAAGCTAAGATTGAAGATGGGTTAGGCCTTTATATTAAGAATCATGCCAAAGCAGACGCAGCTAGTCGTGCTGAGGTTGTTAAAATATTTTTTAAAATCGAACCTCGCTTAATTAAAATTTCTAATTCTAATACAGATTATCTCTTTCCTCTTGGTGTAAGCTTAGATGGGAATTACCGAAAGATTTTTGAATCAACAAAAGATTATTATCTTACTGGGATCAAGGCAGATAGCTCTGAGACTGGGTCAAGTTTTATGAAGACAATTAGTCCCGAACAACTAGTCTCGGATTATAAAACTCAGTATGTAGTTGGACATAAATATTTAGAAGGGACAGATTTAATTCGTGATTACCAAAAAGCTAATTTTTGGCTAAGGAAATCGGCACTTGCTAAGTACCCCCCAGCAAACTTTGATTTATATAAAATCTACGCCTATGGCTTAGGTCAAACAAAGAACGAAGAAACTGCCGCTCTTTATTTAAATCAAGCACGAGCTGGCAAACTGCCGGAAGCTTTTTTACATAGTGGGGTTGCGAGATTAAAAGGGGAAATCTATCCACAAAACTATCAACTTGCCCTAGCAGATTTAAATCAAGCTAAAGCCTTGGGAAATCCTGAAGCTAATTTAATTTTGGGACTAGTGTATCTTCACGGATTTGGCGTTCCACAAGATACCGAACAGGCCTTGCAATTACTCCACCTAGCAACTGAGCAAAAAGTCTCCGAAGCTTACACGATTCTAGGAGACATTTACCAAGATTCTACTTATCAGCTCCAAGATCTAATGAAGAGCACTGCTTATTATGAGCAAGGTCACATAGCTGGCAATCAAAATTCTAGTTTAAACTTTGCCTTACAACTGATGAAATCTAAGCAAGCAAAAACTCAACAAGAAGGCTTAAGGATATTAAAGTATTTAGCTGATAGTGAACACCCAGGTGCAGAATTTCAGTATGCAAATTATTTAATATCTAAACTAGGAGAAGATGATAGCCTAGCGATCCCCTTAACATATCTTCGAAATGCAGCGGAACAGGGACATATTAATTCCTATTATCTGCTAGGTGTATTTTATGAGAGCCCCCGCTTAAAAAACAATTACCCCAAAGCAATCATGTACTACAATAAGGCAATCCTTGGTAATCATCCTGGCGCCTACAAAAGACTGGCTGAATTATATCGAACAGGCAAAGGAGTTCCGCTTGATCGCCAAAGAGCTGATTGGCTGCTACAGAAGTCGATTGATCTTGAATCGTAAACTTACTTAGAATTTTTGATACTATGTAAGACATTTAATTTCTGCCAGATTTTTCCAGAGAGCCCTGTGGTCAAACCTTCAATCTCGTCAACTGAATCTAAAATAGTTGGATCATCTAAATGTTTTAAATAAAGCGCAGCTAACTTTCCAACTAGCGATAACATTTCACTACAATAAGTCAAATACCTACCAAGCTGAAACTCATCCATCGGAAGTTTAGGAGAAGATGCTGTGGAAATTAATTTATTCTGTAATCTTTCAGGATCTTTAGTTAACTGATGCATGTCAATGACATGTGCAATCGAACGTAAAACATGGAGTGACTTTAGCGCCCGAGCTCTTTTAATGCGCTCTTCAAAGGTAACTAAAAAAAAGATTCCAACACCCACTAGGACAACATCATTCATTCCTGATTCCAAGACTTGAATAAACTCAAAGAAGTGAAATTGCTCGGGTAGTTTTGCTGCGTAAAAAAGACTGAGTACTCCCAAACCTAATAGGGCGATTAAAAAATAAGTTACGACTCGAATCCAAAGGATTGGCTGATCTAATTCAATGATTTTTGCATTTAGGTCCTGCGCAGTCTTTAACAAGGACTTAGAAACATCCTCTAGTCCTGAACCTGGAAAGCGTTCGTGAATCCGCTCCGATAAAACACCTATTGTTTGAATAATGGCATCTGAGTCTAGTTCAATATTAGTAGTCCTATCCACTAATTATTCTTCATCATCAAATTCAACTGCGCGCCATTCACCCCCTGGCTCCCGTTCCCAAAAAGTTCCAATTGGCTCTTCTAAGATTTTTTTAATTGTGGGATCTTGATCAAGAAAGAAATTAAGCGAACAAACTGTAAAGTGGCTTAGGTCATCGACATAATCTTCATCTTCTTCCCCACTCCAAAAATGCCACCCAGAATCATACTCATTATTAATATCAGTGCGAAAGGCGTAGCAGACTGGACTAGCTTCCTCCCCTAGCACCATGCCAGAAGCTAAAACTAGTGGTGCCATCTTGGCAAAGGTTTCATCAATTTCATCTCTAGACATACAAGCTCCTTAAACAACAGTAAGGATAATTTACTATTTTAGAACTTTAGTCGCTAGTGTATTTATACTAGGCGACATTATAAATTACTATTCTAAAATTAGTTGCCTAGTATATCAAGCGCGAAGCGCTTGAAGCGACCCAAGGGGGTCGCTCAGGCTAAAATGCTTATTTGATAAGCATTTTAGCTGGGGAAAACAAAGATACTAAAACCCCAATCAACTAAAAATGCGATTCGCATTTTTCCTAGCAGTTCGATAAAACTTAATGGGTTTTAGTATATGAGATTTTTAGCTAAGAAGATTAGGCATCGAACTCTGTTTTCTTGCCGAAAACAACAGTATGACAATCAATTACTGTGTTACCACTTTCCATATCGATGATTGTAGAAACAAAGATTGCGGGATCAAAAGAACGTCTTTTAATTAATTCAACTTTTTCGATGGATGTTAAATTTAAGTAAGCTTTAATTGTGAAGTTAATTTCCACTAAAACTTCACCTGGCTGGTCATTAATAATATTTGTAATCATGCCGTAAATTGGATATGTTTCTCCAATTTTAACGCTCCCTGGTTCTACGCTTAATCCGTATTTTGATAAGAAATTTTCATTATTCATAAATTCTCCTTGGGAAGCGAAAACCTGGGAGGTGACCTGCGTTACCTCCCAGGAGTTTAACTTTTCTGGTTTACATTGACTAGTCAGTAATATCGCTGAAAGTGCTTCTAGTGTTGTCGTAGAATTCTAAGGAAGAGGCCTATTTGCCAATACAGAACTTACTAAATATACGACCTAGTAGGTCTTCTGTTTCCACCCCACCCACTATTTCTGAAAGAAAATTAATAGCTTGTCGCAGTTCGGCACTAATAATCTCTAGCGGGGCTAATTCTTGGAATAAGCCTTCACATTGGCTTAAAGAATTAAAACATTGCTGAAAAGCTTGTTTTTGGCGTTCGTTTGTAATGATCATGCTTCCTGCCGAGTGATCAAAATTAGTCGCCTTAACGGTAGCAACTAATTCTTGCTGTAACTCTGAAATTCCTTTTTTGCTTTGAGTGGAAATTGCTAAAAACTTATTCTTAGTAGCCGGCGCCTGCCCGAAAGGACTTAAGTCAATCTTATTAAAAATAATCCAGTAATTAGCTTTTCTTTCTTCTAGAATTTTAATTAATGGTAAATTTGCCTCTAGGCCAATTGCGGAATCAACAACTAATAAAATTAAATTTGCCCATGTAATCTTTTCTAATGCTAGCTCGATACCAATTTTCTCCACAGAATCTTTAGTTTCAGCAATACCCGCGGAGTCACAAAAAACAAATTGATATCCAGCAATCATGGAAGTCTCTTCGATTAGATCTCTAGTTGTTCCAGAAATTTCTGTAACGATAGCTCGCTCTCTTCCCAGCAAAGTATTTAGCAAGCTAGATTTGCCAGCATTTGGTAGCCCACATAACAAAACTTTATAGCCTTCTTTAATTACCTGTCCATAATCAAAAGTTCCCAGAATTGTTTGGATTTTCTGTTTTGCTTCACTGAGCTTAAATAACATTTGATCTAATCTATCAGGCTGGATATCTTCATCAGGAAAATCGAGATGTGCTTCCATCTCCGCTAGTGTATCTTTTAGTGGCTCACCAATAGTTTCGACAACATTACTAAACTTCCCACTCAATTGTTGATTAGCAATCAGGATCGCTTGTTCATTACTAGCAGCAATCAAATCTCCTACAGCTTCTGCTTGTAACAAATCAATCTTACCATTTTCGAAGGCCCGACGGGTAAACTCTCCTGGCTCGGCCATCGTTGCTCCGTGAGATAGCAAAACATTTAAAACTTTCTGAGCGAGAACTGGACTTCCATGAAGATGTAATTCAAAAAGATCTTCCCCTGTAAAACTAGCTGGATTTTTAAAGAAAACAGCCATTCCCTGATCTAGAGTTTGATTTGTTAAAGGATCAATTATCCTGCCAAAAAATAACTTACGAGCTTCTTGTGTTGGGAAAAAAGAGGATTTAAAAACTAAATCTAGTAAAGCCTTTGATGCTGGGCCTGAGACTCTAACTATCGCTACTCCCGCCGGCGCTGGTGCCGTCGCTAAAGCAACGATAGTTAAATGAGATCTCATCTAGGTAACTTAAAGCAGAGTCAAAACATATCCGATTGAAAAAACAATGAAACCAGAGACCAGAGTTGCTGGTAAAGCTTGAATGTTTCTTTCCGTTCTTAATGCATACTGCTGAATGATTGACATAATGTTGTTAACCAACCAGTAAAGTACTAATCCTGATGGGAAGGGCATAATAATAAACATCACTGTAAACATCACCGGCATCATGTACATAATCTTCTTCTGATTAGCATCTGCCGTGGAAGGCATTGTGACAGTTTGTAAGAACATACTACCACCCATCAAAAGAATCATGATTGGAACTGGAATGCCAAAAACGACTAGCTTTTCTGGCATCGACAAATCATTAATCCAAAGTGCAAAATCCGCGTGTCGTAAGTAAATCGAACCTTGTAAAGCATTGTACATTCCAAGAAAAATTGGCATTTGCAAAATCATTGGCAAACATCCACCAAGTGGGTTCACACCATTTTGCTGATAAAGCTTTAACATTTCTTGTTGAACTTGAGCTGGATCTTTAATTCTTTCGCGCAGGGCAACAACTTGAGGTTGAATTTTTTGCATAGCCTGCATGGAAAGAAAGCTTTTCTTAGTTAATGGTAGTAACAACAACTTCATCAAAACCGTAACTAGAATAATTGCTAATCCGTAATTACCCATGATCGAGTAAAATAGTTCAATTAACTTTAAAATTGGCTGTCCAACAAAAGCAAACCAACCAAGATCAATCGCTCGGTATAAATCATGACCAACATCAGTTAAAACTTTAGGATCTTTTGGCCCAACATAAACTAAAAATTCAGCCTTTTGTAATTCTCCAGCCATGGACATTTCAATGATCGAACCACCATCAACTTGCTTCTCAACTTGTTGACTAACATTCCTTGCTCCTTCCGGAGAAAGAATCGTTGTCATAAAATAATTATCGCCCATCCCAGTAAGCGAGCTGATACTTTGAAAGATTTTGTTACTCCCATCTAAGCGATTGCGCTCAATTCCACCGCTATCTTTACGATGAAAAACAGTTTTAAAGTTATAGCGCCCTTTAAAAAAGGACTCTGGTAAATAACTGTTCCAATTAACTCTTAAGGCTGAGCCATCAGCAGCAGGGGTAGCTAATTCAGCAGCTAATGAAAATAAATAGGAATCCGCATCAAAAGAAAAATTCTTTGTTACTTGATTGCCATCAGCTAGAGTTCCGATCAAACTAAAACTAATTTTTTCACCAGACTTTAAGAGAACTGTTCTTTGATTTAGATCTGAACTACTGGAAATACCTCTTAGGGTATACAGGGAATATTCATCAGTTAAGCTTCCTGTTGCAACGCCAAGTGGCAAGTATCGCCCTTCGGTCTTAACCATTTCTAGTAATTCTTTCCCCTCAGCTTCTTTCTTATAATTTTTCAGTTGAAAACTAAGTAGTCGCCCACCAAGAAAACCAATCTTAGCGATATATAAATCAGACTCGATTGTTAAGGCATCAGCATTTCGGTATTCTTCATTAGTCAAAGCTTTAATAGCAGTCACTTCAGTCCCAGCAGGCACAACAGCTTGTGGAGTTGGCGCGGTTTGGTTTGTAATAACTTTTGGAACTTCCCCTGTGGCAACTGGAACAGTATTGTCCACACTAGTATTAGCAACTGGCAAAGGTGCCACAGTCTGCGGAGCACTTGGTGTTTGAAAAAGCGTTGTCCAAGTGAAAACTACTAAGATTGATAAAAAGATGGCAATTGCACCTCTTCTTTCATCACTCATATTATTTTTTAACATATTAATTTTTGCTTTTGAAAAACTTTAGCTCTACTCTGAGAGCTTTGTAATATCTTTAACTGGATCTGAGCCGAAATGTTTGGAGTAGGGATGGCATTTAGACAAGCGTTTCACAGCCATCCAACCTCCTTTAATCCATCCATAACGAACCATTGCTTGATAAGCATAGTCTGAACAACTCGGATCGAATCGACAATTATTTCCTAATAAAGGAGATACACCGAACTTATACAATTTATAGAAAATATTTAAAATAGTATGGGAGATATTTAATGTCATTGCTGCAGTTTTTTGGCGAAGGCTAGAGCCTTTAGCAGATTAGTTTCAATCTGTTGATAAGTACTTTCCTCAGCAACCTGCTTAGCAATAACAACTAAATCTATTGCTGACATTTTATTTTGATTTAAGCGAAATATTTCACGAATTTGTCGTTTAATTTTATTACGGACTACAGCCTTTTTAGATACCTTTTTACTGACGACAACTCCAAGTCGTGGATAGGAGAGATTGTTATCTAAAAAATAGATTATTAAGCTCTTAGAAAATAACTTATTATTTGATTCTCGAACGTTACGAAAGTCAGCTGAACTGCGTAGACGTCTTTCCTTGGGGAAAGAGAATGTCTCCACATTGCCTGTCACGATTCTATCGGTAATGACCTTTTCTTGGTGTAGTGATAGCAATTTGAGCACGTCCTTTTTTACGACGAGCATTCAGGATAGCTTTACCACCACGGGTACTCATACGCTTTCTGAAACCACTAGTAGTTCGCTTTGGTTTATTGTGAGGTTGAAATGTTCTTTTCATATTCTTTACTTATAAGGGAGACTTTTATAATGATTTTTAATAAATAAATCAAGTTTCGGTCCAAAAACCCTAAAATTACTGTTTATTTTAGGATTTCAATTAATTCTACATCAAAAACAAGCACAGAATTAGCTGGTATGCTTGGTCTGTCTTGCTCGCCATAGGCTAAAGCTGAAGGAATAAACAACTTAAGTTTACCACCAGGCTTAACCAATTGTAAGCCTTCCGTCCAACCTGGAATAACTTGTTTTAGTCCAAAAGTGGCTGGCTCGCCTCTTTTATAAGAGCTATCAAACTCAGTACCATCGATCAATGCACCAGCATAATGAACTTTTACTTGCTGCTCAGGCTTAGGAGCTTCACCAGTTCCCTCTTTTACAACAATATACTGCAGTCCCGAGGCCGTTGTTTTAACTCCTTCCTTAACCTTATTAGCTTCTAAGAAGTCTTGGCCTTTCTTTAAATTAGCTTGCCCTTCAGCAGCGCGTGCCGCCATTTGCTCAGTGTGCCATTTCTTTAAAAGATTTCTTCCTTCCTCTTCCGTGACTAGCGCTGGTCGATCAGCAAGCACATCAGAAATCGCCATTTGTAAACTGGCAGAATCGATTGAGCTAAATTCACTCTGAGCTTTAATGCTCATACCAACCTGTTGTCCAAGGACATAACTGATTTTCTTTTGTTCGGTATCTAGTGGGGATTTTTCAGCTTTCAAAGAATATACTCCAATAAAAATAACAGCGCAGAGCGGGAAAAGGTAAGCAATGTTTTTCATATTTAGCCTTAAAGGTTATCAATGGATTCTATAATAAGTAATTTTTGCTTGAAAGGCAAAGGCTATGCCTTTAAAAACCACCCCTCATTGCAAAAACTATTAATTTATTTGCAAATACCTCAAAAGAACATACTTAGAGCTGCGGCTACATTAAAAAACATGCGTAATATCCCAGCATTCTAGCAGTAGCTAATCCATCAGAACCTACTACCTAGCAACATCTATCCTAGTTACAAGATTTAGAGATGATTGGATTTTCTAAAAGGTACAACTAACCTGGCAAGCAACCTTAGAAATGGAATTAGCGCCATTATTCGTTGTTATTGCTTTAGCAGTAGAATCCTTAGCAATTATTGGTACAGGAGTTGCTTAGACTTTTAATTTTTTATGCACTGCCTTACCAAACCTCGTTCCTAATACTAATGTCCCATTAATCAGTTTAATCTAATGAGTAACTAGAATTTTAAGATCACTTAAAATATCTTGATTAATTGCAAACTTCTCGGGATCCCATTCCACTAAGGATTTTAGCCTAAATCAAAACACGAGGAGGCCATCGAACGTCCATTAATTTTTTGCCAAAAAGTTGCATATTAATGCTGAGTATCATAATTTCAGGCTATGAAGGATTCTATTATTTCGGATTTGAATATCGTATCTAGACGCACGCTTCCAGCACCAGAATTAATTATCAACAAACACCCCTTAACTGACGGCGCCAGAGAAACTGTAGCAAAAACTCGGGAACAGATTAAAGCAATCTTAGAAGGGCAAGACCCACGAAGATTTATTGTGATTGGGCCCTGCTCCATTCACGATCCGGTGGCTGCTATTGAGTATGCCAATCGTCTAAAAGCATTAGCAGATGAAGTATCGGACACTTTCCTACTTGTGATGAGAACTTACTTTGAAAAGCCTCGCACTAGCGTTGGCTGGAAAGGATACATTAACGATCCTTACCTCAATGGTTCATTTCTAATTGAAGAAGGACTACAAGAAGCTCGTAAGCTTTTATTAACAATTAATAATCTAGGAGTACCCGTAGCAACAGAAGCGCTAGATCCAATTACTCCACAATATTTAGACGATTTATTTTCTTGGACAGCAATCGGAGCTCGCACAACAGAAAGCCAAACACACCGCGAAATGGCTAGTGGACTTTCTGCGCCCGTTGGTTTTAAAAACACAACCGATGGCAGTATCATGCCAGTAATTAATGCCCTAAAAGCAGTGCGTAATTCCCATCATTTCATTGGCATCAATAAACAAGGACAATGCAGTGTTTTTCAAACTGCCGGCAATCCTCATGCTCACATTGTTTTGCGTGGTGGAACAAAGCCGAACTATGATTCCGAGAGTATTAAAAATTGCGAGACACAATTAGCTAGCAATGGAGTCTCCTGCCATATCATGGTGGATTGTAGTCATGGCAATTCTAATAAAGATGCAGCTAATCAACCAAAAGTTTTTGAAGATTGCATTCAGCAAATCCTAAATGGAAACCAAACAATTCGCTCCTTTATGATTGAAAGCAATTTGAACTTTGGCGCACAAGCAATCCCAGATGATTTAGCGGAATTAAAGTATGGAGTAAGTGTTACAGATGCCTGTATTGATTGGGAAACTACTGCCGAAATAATTAAAAAAGCTAGAATAAAACTAAAGAATCACTCCTAGTAAAAAAACAGTCTTTGCGTTGATTAGGATTTTAAAGTCTCTATACTCTAAGTCAGATTTTAGTTCCTGAGTCTTTATAATGCACCCACTTCATCAATTAGTAGATTCCTTTGCAGACCTAACCAGAGAAATGCCCGTCGAGGATACAACCGAGGTAATTCGAACCTTCCTAAATGAAAATCTTGCGAAGCGCTTTCAAGACTTGGACCTGGGGAACTTCTGCCAGTACTTACTTGACCATCTAAAAGAAGAAAGCCTACTCGCCGGTCTTGTTGTTGCTCTTAGGGACATGACGGATCATCTATCTCTACATACTGGGGAATACTTAGCAGCTGAAAAAATTCAAGCGAAGCTACTCAAATATAATTTATTACAAGAGCTTTCTGATGGTCGCTTAGTCACAGCAGATGGGGTTGATACTGCTGAAATCTTTTTTGGTGCCTGCTCATACCTGCTGTTAAACGGCTATCTATTAACAGAAATCGAAGGTCAAAAGTTTAAACAATTTAGCCTTGCCCAGGCAACTGAAGAACTAATCGTAACTGGAGTTTTTCAATTTAAGGATGGGCAACTTCCTGTTATTGATTCTAGAATTCAAAAAAACTTTGGGCATGTAGAGATTGCCTCTTTCTTTGGTCAGGTAATTAATCGTCAGTGCTATGGTGTTGCTAAATCAGGAGATAATTACTACCTAATTAGTGAAAATCAAATTGTTGGAAAAACCAATCTAATTGTAACTGACTGCCTAGCATTAGCCCTTAATGAATCGGGTACAATGCGGGCTATCATTCAAACTTACAACGCCAAAACTAAGACGTACATCAATCATTTTATTGATGATAATAAAATTCAAAAGACCTGTGGAGATGTTAATATTGCTAACTTAAGCAACATGGAAATTGACCCGCAAGGTAATATCACTGGCCTAATCCCCAACCCCAGATTGCCAGGCACAAGAATAGTTAAGCGCCATAATTCGGAAGGTCAACTCTACGAAGAAGAGCTTCCTTACCTGCTACCATTTACTAATGGCCAACTATTAGATGAAGTAGCTGAGAGAACAATAGACACGATTGTTGAAGCTGGATTCTATAAAGGTAAATCTTATGGAAAATTTATCATTGCTGGCCGTGAAGGATTTATTCTTGCTGATAAATTAGTTAAAAAAATAGCCGGAGTTAGTATTGTTGACTGTGTCATCGATGATAATTTTTCAGATCTTGGAACAGGCTTAATTGTACTTAGCGACGACTCTTGGATTCAGCTTAATCGCGGTAAGATTGTAGAAAAAATTAACGATCAAGAAGTATATAATTATCGGGACATCTCTACTACGAATAACTACCCACATCCAAGTGGATTTTTCTTTGATGGAGTTAATTGGCTCTTAGTACTAAACGGCAATGTTAAAGATTGTCCTGCAATGGAACCTGGTTTTGACTCAAGTTTTAATGTTGAAGCTCGTGAGTACCTAGCGGAAGTTGGTCCTTCTGGAAAATTAACTTATGCTGGCCTCATTGACTTTACTGAGGCCAATGACCCTACAAAAAGCTACTCACGTCATATGCTAATAATTAATGGCGAAGAATTAAAACCAGTAGAATTTGCGGGAAAGCTTAGAAACTTTACCACATATAGCGATCTTAGTTTTAACTACCTTGGTTCCGTTTTTTGCGAACTAGAAGCTGACGATGGGACAGTTGCCTATTATGCTAATGGCGAATTTTTAGATCCAGAAGACTATTACCTACTACCAACTCTTTGCCTATCAAAAGAAGAAATTGTTCAGTACCTAAAAGCAAATACCGATCTTTTTAACCAAGACGAAACAATTGAAATTTCTGATGTTCAAAACTATCGCCTGGGCTTTGATAATCAGCGCTACTTTACCTGCAAATGTAATGAGCGAAATACGATCGTCATGGGCAATGTTATCTTACTAGAAGATGAGACAACCAAAGATCTACTACTTGATGTTAGTGAACCAGGATCGCAACAATTACAATTTACAAGTAAAGGGATACTTCAAAACTATGGCTACATGCCTGCTGGTGATTAAATAATCAGCTTTTAAAGTACTTTTAGCTTCAATTATTGATTCCAATAAATTTTTAGGCCAAAGAAATCACTCAAGAGTTTCAAAGCTAACAACGATATTAATGCACCATGGGAAAAACCTTAAACCAAGCACCATCAGGCATCGCCGTTGATATCGACGAAACGATTGCCAATACTGTGGAATTGTTAATGCAGGAAATGCAGCAACGATTTGGAAACCCCGAAGGACGAAGCGCCCAAGAACTAGTCCAGCTTCACCAAAAAGCTGGTCGTGTTCCTTATCCAGAATGGCAAACGCCCGAGGCTAAAACTTGGCTAAAAGAAGCTGTTCATAGTGAAGATGTTCATCGTCGCGCTCCAGAGATTACTGGCGCAAGAGAAACATTAACTAGGCTTCATGAAAAAGGCCTACTCTCCTGCTACTTAACTGTTAGAGATTCTAGTTTAACCAATGTCACAAAAGAGTGGCTTGAGTTAAATGGTTTTCCTATACTTGATATTATCACCAAACCTGATTACGTAAAGAATCGCCACGGAGATGCCTGGAAGGCATTAGAGCTCCATCAAAATCATCCACATATTACTGGTATCATTGACAATAGCGCCTCGGTAATGACCAACTTACCTGGAAACTATGCTGGCCAGGCCTATCACTTTGGCGCCGAGGCCCCAGTTCGAACAGACATTAAGATTACTCCCTGTAATAACTGGAGCAAGGTAGAGATGGCTATCCAAAAAGAGAGAAATATCCCCTTAAATCCCTAGAATTGTAATAGCTTAATTTGATTAAGCCCTGATCAGCTGTTAGAATTTCGCCAAAATAGATGAATAAAATATTCAACATTTGAGACTAAAGCCTTTTAGAACTTAAGTTTCAGTTAATTTAAGACGAAACTTAAGCTATAACTATTTCGAACGTGGAGTTAGCTATAATGACAAAGGATTTCCCCTCCAAAGGAAATTGTCATTAAGTAAAAATTAAAAATAAAATGACAACACAAATGACTCCCGATCCTTATTTAAAAGCAGAAGAATTACTTTTAAAGGATCACTCTCTAGCGCGTGAGGGCGAGCCAATCAATATACTTTTTAAAATTACAGCCGTAGCCTTACTTTCTAACTTTGCCCAAACTCCCTTTGTGATTGAACATCATTCAGAAACAACTGGTCAAATTTTACCAATGCGTTTTCAATCCTTAGAATCTTTTATTCAAAACTTATTGTTTCCTTC
This sequence comes from bacterium, assembly GCA_031385045.1. GTDB lineage: Bacteria > Bdellovibrionota_C > UBA2361 > UBA2361 > CALJRW01 > JANNBC01. Next base: position 17,432 of record JANNBC010000040.1, read on the forward strand.
AGTAAATAGTGGCTCTCCAGCAATCGAGTGCGATCGGCATGTTTTCATGAAGACATTAGAACTTAGCCCAGCAGAATATCAAGCATTTAAAGAAGGTATTCCAGCTCTCTCTGAATATGAAGCAAAAAAATTAGAGCGTAGATTCAAAAGAGTCCACCGCGCCAATCAAGAATACTTTGCTGGAGATAAATATTTCTATTGGAACGATCAACGAGTCTCCTTTGAAGATCAAGCAACAAGGCTACAAGTGATTGCTGCTGCCATTTGGTCTAAGTTTGATCAAAACCCTGGAGCAAGAGAAATACTTTTAGCCACAGGCAATCGGCCGCTAGCTCATGACACTGGCCACTTCGAAGATCCAACTCATTCCATTCTTTCACAGCATGAATTTACAGCAATTCTAGAAGCAATTCGCAAAGACTTATCAAAAAATTAAGTAGCCTTACGGTATATAAAAGCAACCGGTAAGTAGCATAGATAACAGCATCAAAACCTTAGTCTTTATCTAAAAAAACTTAATCAAATTATGAAAAATAAGTTGGAAAGTTTAAACTTCTATGTTAATTCAATAATATTAACCAGTTAGAATACCAAGAAAAGTATTTAAATTGAATCAAAAAAGCGTTCTAACTCGATTAGCCATAGAATTAGTATAAGATTACTTAACACAAGCAAATCAAGTCCAAATTGCCGTACAGTTCAGCAAGAAAATTAATTTTAAGACTCAAAGTAGTAAAGAAGTTATGGGCCTTATTAAACCAACAGAGTTAAATGATGTTCTACAAGAACAGGCCAGCTTAACACGCCCAGCTTCATTACAAGACGAACTGCTAGCGATTGCTAACTTAACCCAAGCAGATTGGACTTCTCAACAACGTCGAGTGCCACAACAAGAAGTACGCGCTGTCATTCAAGATTTTGGAGAAGACTCTGACAAAGCACATGTCGCCCTAAATTCCTTAGCCGCTGCTGGCACCTTTGCCAGCCTAAATGGAGTTTTAAATTATTTCCAAAACCTTCAAGAGATCCATCCAAATATTGCCATCTTAGATATCTGTCCAACATCGATTGGCGCTAGCATTTCCTATCTCTTTAATCGATCTTATTTTAAAGATCACCCAACAGTTGCTTTTAACTACGAAGAAGAAGTTAGTGGCCAAGCTGAAGCTAGAATGAAAACAAGTCAACTACTTACCTACCCTAAATTTAAATCTTGGGCTGGAAGTAAAGCTGAAAATAGTCCTCAAAAAGCAGTTCTGTTCCTCGACCAAGCAACTTACAATTTTCTTGATACCCAACCTGAGATGGTCGAAACTCTTCGCGGAATTCTAACTAATCCAAATGTAATTTTAATTAGTTCGATCGGCTTTGATCAAGGCATTAGTGCGCTCAACTGGAATCCAACTAGTGCTAAACAAAAAATCAGAGCAGTCCTCGATCAGGTAAAGTCTGAGGTATCTAGAGCTGACTACGAAAAAATGCCGACTGATGAATTACAAGAAAGAATTAGCAAGGTCTTTAAAAAGTCTGATCCTTGGGCGCGCTGGCTAAACAAACGGTACGGCAATGACGAAATTAGTAGCAGTTCTGGACACTCACCCCTAAGCCGATTTCATCAATTGCAACCAAACTATATTGGCGCTGGGAAGCTGGGTAGCAAACCAACTATTGATATTGAAACAACGCAGAATTTAATTAACATGGAGCAACCTAACTCCACGGTTTCAGAATTACTTGGTATTTTCAAAACAATCCGCAGCGAATCACCTGATAAATTATCACAGCTGGTTGCAATCCTCAGAGAACACTCCAAGGTCTACACCTGGTTTCGCTTAGCTAACATTGCGCGGAGTATGCATACCGAAATAAACCTGTGTCTTAACAAAAAAGGCAAAGAGCCAATTTTTTTAATTCCGGCTAAAGGAAAAAGTTTTTCATTAGCATCAGAAACCTACCGCCAAGCAAATGGCTTACCGACAAAAGTCTTTTGGGATTTTGATCGTTTAAAAGCTGCCATTAGCCATGATCCCACTTTCAAGGAACGACATGCTATCGTAGTGATCGACGATCTAAGTGCATCTGGCGAAAGCAGTGAAAAGGTAATTAGAAAAGTCCGAAGACTTGGAGACTTTCATAACCTAGATCGCAAAAGTATGATTACAACTGGGAGCTATCCTGATCTAACAGCTGACGAAACGAAGTTTGATGGTGAAATAATTATTGCACCATTTTCTGGATCCACTTACGCTAGAAAATATCTATTAGATCGCAACTATCGTAATGTTGAATTTATTGCCGGTGACTTAATTAAACCTTATTACGAGCTAGCATTATTCACCCAAGCTAGTATGGGAGAGAAACTATCAATTCAAAAAATGCTTCGCGATGGAACAGGAACTTTAGGATACCGAGAGTTGGGACTGATGACTGTCTTCCCATGGGGAGGCCCCAACAACATCCCCAATGTTTTTGCTAGATTTACTGGCTTATTTGCCCCGCTAAATGGATCAAAGCATCCATACGATGAGTCTAAAAAATTTCATTCCGTATAGCTATGCCAACATTGTATTCAGAAAACCCATTTATCGATCGCCGCTTGGCTCATCAAAATAGCTCAATCTGGGAAATCGTCACAATCGTTAATAAATGCCCGCATAGCTCGCAATTATCAGAACAACTTCAGGCGATGGAGTCCTCTGCCAAATCTTCCCTTGTTAAACTAGAAACTGGCCATGGGTATTTTGTGCCGGGGGGATACTTGGTAGAATTCTCGGATAAATCTTGGGCGCCCGCGGCAGAACATATTATCTTTGCCCGCAAACATCAGATCTCCGTGGCACCAGAACTTGTGTTTTGCAAAGATCAAAGTGATTACTCTGTTTTAATTACTAGATTTCCAGATCAACCAACCTTCCTGCCTAAATCCACTGACTCCGTGGTACTTGACTCCACATCAGAAGCGCAAAGAGAATCTGCAATCAAAAAATATGCCCGCTTAGGCTTTATCCATCAAGACTCCTCTCGTGGCTCTCAAGTGATCACTGAGTCTGGAGCTGTTTACTTTACAAACTGGGATAGTGTTAGAGTAATCAAAGAAGAAGAACTGCATGCCATCTTTGAAGAAGCAATCTTATCTCATAGGCAACTACATATCCCTTTTAGTTTTCAATTAAACGGCGAAGTCTTTAATAGTCATGTTGGTTTTTTAAATGCGATCAGATTTCACCCCGAAGATCCTCATCGTAAAATGGCAGCTCAGGGCGAACATGATGACACAATCTTTTTTCAAGTAGACAAAGATAATATTTATTTGTTTGGCTTAGGCATTTCACCACTTTCAGATGACTGGATGGTCATTCTCGGAATGCTTAAAAACTTAGAAGAAAACAAAGATAACAGTTCAATTAATATCACAGAAAATAGTCTTCGCTTGGGCCGTTGCTCAAATTTTGCAAATACACCCTTTGAAATTGAATCTTCCGACCCGCGAGATAGCAAAAGTTTTGCCTCCGTTGCCGCTTTTATGCAGTACATAAAAATTAACCCCGAAGATCAGACCGTAGATCGAGAAAAACTAACTGGGCTTTCTGGCTCAGCTGTCAGACAAGCAAGAGATGGGATCAATAAAATTATTTTTGGTCGCAGTCGTAATCAAGAAACAATGGAAGTTTATTGGAACGGAGAAAGCATTCCCTACCAGTCCGAGGCGCACTACGAATTGATTGCCAGTGCGATCGATGCAAAACTTGTTCAACACCCCGACGCCCTAAGAGCCCTACTATCAACTTACGATCGACCACTATCTCATGATCTAGGAAATGGTTCAGCAGAATCAGAGAGTCTGTCAGGCAAGAAGTTTGTGGAGATTCTAACTAGGATTAGAAACAGTTGCATCGAAGCAAAATGGGGTGATTTTACTATCACTAAATATTCAGAACTTGAAGGGTAATGAAATAATGACCGAACCATACCTACATCCAACTTCAGAAATAAAACTTGCTGAGGTATCCACTCAAACTATTATCCCTTCAAGCCTGAGTAGTGAAATAGGAGAAAGGCTATTAGCGATAGCTAGCTATAATATTAATCTAATCAAACTAACTCCTGTCATCACTAAATCTGATTTGCGACAAATATTTCCAATTGGCCAACTTATTGCTTGTGACTTTTATGTGGAAGGAATGGAGCAAGATGAATTTATTGGTAGTGGATTCCAAGATTTAGCTCGTCAAATTACTAACATCGATCACCATGCACCAAAAGCTGAAATGTTTCGACAAGTTTCCAGTGGTAATTTAGCCATTGAATATGTACTAGAACGAGGCTCGCTTCCAGCAGAGGCAATTACAATTATTAACCATACCGACTGTGATAGTATTATCAGTGCCTTAATCATGCGTGGCTATCTCCCACCAGAGAAAATATTTTTCGATGCAGTTTTAGCCGCGGATCATACTGGACAAGTAAATCCAATTTCGGATCTGCTCCAAGCTCTCGATCCAAAAAGAAGTATTAATTTCTCAGTCCGTAATTTAGCCTATCTACTTCAGGGAAAACCTCTAGCACCAGAAGCTCAGCAACTCTTAGCTGAGCGCCACCAAGGAAGACAAGAAACAGAGCAAGCTCTACAAAATGGTGCTGTGATCCAAGAAGGCTTAGTAACCGTGGTTCGCCTATCAGATAATATGAGAAATGAATTTTTGCCAGCACTTTTCCCCAAGGCCGCAGTAATTATGACTACAGAAAATGGAGATTCTCCAGATACTTGGATTGCCCGTTTACGATTAGGAATGGCGGCCCCTCCCAGCTTCACACTATTCTCCTTAGATCTACAAGCTCAGCTTGACCCAAAAATTGGCGGTCGCTGGAATGCCATGGCTAACAAACGGGGTGGCGGGACAAGCCTAGCTATCAATGATTACATCAGCCGATTAAATAATCTCGCCTTGCGTCAACTGAGTTAGACAAATTAGTTTAGTCACGAAAGTTTTCAAACTGCAAATCTAGATCGTCAACTTCGGAACGAAGTAACTGGATACAGCCTTGTAAATCATCACGACTCTTTCCGGTGACTCGCAATTGATCTCCTTGAATACTAGCATTAACTTTTATTTTCTGATCTTTAATTGTCTTAGAAAGTCGCTTAAGTTCTTCCGAAGTAAGTGCCTGTTTAACCTTTACAACTTGGCGCAACATATTTCCGCCAGCTTGCGTTTCAGGATCGAAGGTCACAGATTTAAGACTCACTCCGCGCTTAGCAAGTTTTTGCTTAATCATTTCCTGAAGCGCACTTAGCTTCATGTCATCATCAGCTAAAATAATAATTTCCTGTTCCTTTTCTTTTAACTCAACGCTCGCTTTAGAACCTTTAAAATCATAGCGCGTGGTAAATTCTTTCTTAACCTGATCAACTGCGTTTAGAACTTCTTGAGCATTAACTTTAACAACAACATCAAATGATGGCATATTTTTTTCCTAATAAAGAGTAACTGGTAGTGATTATTGCCATAAATCAGGGGAAAAATCCATTGGCCAATGACTAAAAAGACTTAACTGGGTGAAACCAAGCCTAATGCTTTTCGAATTTCAAACTTACGCTTTCCTGCTACTAAATCATTAGTATTTAACCAGCCCTTGTTGGCAGTAAGTTGAGAGTTAAGAAATTCCAAATTTTCTGGCTTATTGGACTGAGCTAATAATTTAATCATAGCACTTCCGATTATTGGATGCGTGGGGTATTTCAACAAGTCTCGCATTGTCGCATAGGCTTGATTTTCAAGACTGCTTGTTGTTACAACTCCTAGTTTATTAGCTACAAACTTAAGCAAAGTTTCCTTAAAAGAAAATTCTACTTCGGCATTTTTACGATAAAAACTTCCCACTCGATACTCACAACTACTACCGGCGATGGCAACTGCTAGTGGATCTTCGGAATGCAACAAGCCTTTGACAAAAGTTGGTAAACTATGAACGCGACTTGTTCCATATAAAACCTCCTCATAGACACCACTTATTGCCCGTGAGGCAACGCGCTCATGAGTTGTCGGATTATGAGCTTCTCTCAACAACCAAGCTCCGGCCAAGGCAGAAGCTACAGGATCACTTTCTAATGATGAGTCAAAAACACTACGCATCACACGCTCTACATCTGGACCTTTGGAGGAGAAAAGTAATGGAACAACTAGCTCCTGAATTCGATGGGCGTAAGGCTTACTAGTTACTAAATCTAATAAAATTTCTCGCTCTAAATCGGTAACAACTGTAATTGCTGGGAAACGCTCTAAACAATTTCCAAAAGCATTTTTGCCATTAGCTTGCGCGATTAAACGTGAGATATAATCACGAGATGCTTCGTTGGGAATTGAGTAAGCTAGTAAATTTTTTGTTTGCTGAACAACTTGGGATTCTGCCTGTGAAAAAGCACTATTACCCAAACCAATGACTGGATAAGAAGTTTTTCCTAAACTTAATTCGACAACAATTTCTCTAGGACTGGTTTCTGATCGAACAGTGGGAAAACCTTGATCTTCAAGGTCTAAAACAGAAGTCGCCTCTGTTAGAATGTCTGGTTTAACCATTTGATAACCTTAATCGCAAATCATTAATAAAGTTGTTAGAACCCAAGAAAACACCTCTGCGTAGAAAATTTGATGAATTTCCAGCTATATAGATTTTTATGCTAGTTCCTAGTGGTCTGTGCGATTTTTGAGTATGAGTATTCGAGAAACCAAACTTATTAAAAGAATCTGCCTTAGCTAGAAATTCACAAACCCCCACTTAAGCCTTATGATTTTGATAGTTTCACCTTAAAGAATGAACCGCTGAAGTGAACGCATGACGATAATATTAGTTGTACATAATGCCCTAATAAGTCTCGAAACTAGGCTGTCAGCAAGTCCTAATCAGTATACTTAAGCCCAGATTCAATTATTACGAACTGATTACTATTCCTACTAGTCCTTCAACCAAATTTAATATGGCTTGGCGTATATTTCTAAGTGACTAGACTAAAGATGTTGTGGTTTTATCAGAACGAAAAAGAGTATTTATGCCTAAGTGCCTAATTTGAATCAATCTTAGTAGATTTGGCATCAAAATATTTAGTAAATTTTCTTGCTTTAGAATCAATCCTCTTGGTTTTCAAGTAATCCTCACAGGTCATAACGGTGATGAGTATTTTTAATAAAACTAGTTTAAGCTTAAGCCGAAAATATTGGTTTGGGTTGATCCTTAGTTATTGTTTGTCATAATATTTCGCTATATCTAAGGCCTCTCTTATCACAACATCCATATCCATATAACGATAAGTCCCTAGTCGACCAACAAAGGTTACCTTATCCTCAGAGGCTGCCTTCTCTCTATACTGCATTATCATCTGATCGCTATTTATCAAGTGGATAGGATAAAACGGCAAATCATCCTCTCCGCAGGCACGGCTATATTCCTCATAGCAGACAGTGCCTACATGCTCTTCCCATGGGGCAAAATGCTTGTGCTCTGTAATGCGTGTAAAGGGAACCGAGGAGTCGCAATAGTTCATTACGGCACAGCCTTGTTTATCACCATTACTTATACTGGGAACAAAATCTAAGGTACGATAAGATAGACGACCCATCTTATAATCATAGAAACTATCAATTGGCCCAGAGAAAAATACATGATTAAAATTCTCAATCATATCACATGTAAACTTAGTGTTCAGTTCAACTTTTATTTTGGGATGATCTAATATTCGCCCGACCATACACGTATATCCTTCTGCCGGTATGCCCTGATGACGATGGTGGAAATAGTTATCGTTATAGTTAAAGCGCACAGGGATTCGCTTGAGAATGCTTGCCGGTAAATATTTTGGCTCGACGCCCCATTGCTTAATTGTATAATCATGAAAGAACGCCATGTATAAATCTTTACCGATAAAGCGTAATGCCTGTTCTTCAAAGTTTTTTGGAGACTCAATAGAAACCTCTACCTGCGATTCTATAAATAACTTCGCCTCTTCAGGAGACATTGTCTTTTGAAAGAACTGATTGATAGTATGAAGATTGATAGGCAGAGAAAAAACTTTAGAATTTGTAGTAGCTTTTACTCGATTGATATAGGGCTTAAACTCCATGAAGCGATTTACATATTCCCAGACCTCAACATCATCGGTATGAAAAATGTGAGGTCCATAGATATGTACCATTACATCTGTTTCGGCATTACGTTCAGTATGGCAGTTGCCAGCAATGTGCGCGCGTTCCTCTATTATGGTGATCTCATGCCCCTTCTCAGCAAGTTGTCTTGCAATTACAGCGCATGAAATGCCGGCACCTGCCATCCCAATTTTCATACCATTACCTACGTTATAAATTGTCTAAAAAGACTATCTTGTCTTTGTAAAATCGTTCCTTTAAATCTACAGAAACTCTTTTTTCTGCCCAATTAATAATGTTTTGAGCAAAATCCGACCAGGCGGATTTAATATCAGAGTATGTATCATGACGACTTATTATTCTTTGCGTATAGTACAAAGCTTCAAACAACATTAAGCGACGAGCATCATTAATGTTTGTTAGTTGGCTACGGGACGTAAATTTCCTGTGAATACATACCTCTTTATTAAATATTCCAAGATTTTCTGCTGCTAGTAAGCTATGCCAGTGAAATTGAATATCGTTATGCACAACAGTTGGTCCAAAAAATATATTTGCATTATGCAAAAGAGTTGACTTAATAATCCTGTTCCAAGGGTAATTAATTAGGCCAAGAGCCAAACGAGCTAAGTCAGCAGAAGAATTTGTTTCTAATAAGGCAGCCCATATTTTTTGGTCAGCATCGAACATCTTATTAGTTTTGCTTTCGTCATAAGCATCTATAACATACTTAAATAAAAGCATGTCATGTTTGCCGTTTTTTGCCACCACAACTGCCTCTTCCAGAGCCTCGAGCTCAACTGTATCATCAGCGTCAAGAAAATAACTATATTCCCCAAAACAGAATGGAATTAATGCATTCCTAGCTCTACCTGATCCACAATTCTTCTGTGTAAATAGATGGAAATTCTTATGATTTTCGCAAAACTTTTGACAAATAATTTTTGAACCGTCATCAGATCCATCATCCATCAAAAGCACCTCAGCCGTTATAGCCTTAAACTTTGTTAGCTTGTTCAGTGTTTCTTCAATAAATTGTGCACAGTTATAGACTGGAATAACAATCGTTAAATCAATATTATTATTAGCTGCCCCATACTCCAAACTGCGATTTCGAAAAAATGTCATTCTAGTGTAAATATCTTTATCTGATATTCCTATTACTTTCATTCTTGTAAAAACTTGATAATATCTTTTTTTCATTAAGTTACGTATTTCTTCATCCTCCTGTCTATCTATCAGCCAGTGTGCACCAAAAAGAAAATGTAGCAGTTCATGACTAATGGATAATGGCAAATCCTTTTTTTTCTCAAAAAAATAAGTAATAATGGTATTAATATGCGAAATAATCCCGATAAACTTGTAATTTACCGCTCCCATTGTCTGACCATCGTGCGACATCCTGTGATAAACTAGTACTTTGTCTATCAACACAATGCGTTTTGCATTCGCTAACACAAACCAATGCAATGGGTTATCTTCGTAAAAAGAATCTACTTCCGGGAAGGTAATATTGTTTTCATTCAAAAACTCTCGTTTATATAGTTTTCGCCATGGAACAGGCGACATCCTCAAAACTTGCGGAAACTCTGTCACAGAAAAAACTTTTCCAACGGGTAGGCTCCTCCATTTCGGTTTATCGTAAGCTAGTATTAAATCGCGCGAAGTATGATTAAAAGTTTTAAAGTCTCCAATCACTACCTCGGCATCTGACTCTTCTGCCTTACGAACCAATACTTCAAAGGCATCTCCTACTATAAAATCGTCACTATCGAGGAAACCTATATATTTTCCTTTTGCCTGTTTCATACCAATATTAGATGGTATTCCCGCACCACCCAAGGTATTACAATTCAGATTAATTTTTTTAATACGACTATCCAGCTTCGCGTACATATCGATTACTTTCAAGCTTTCGTCAGTTGATGCGTCGTTCACAATAATAAGCTCAAAGTTCTTGTAAGTCTGATTTAGAATAGATAAAATACTAGCATCTAGGTATGACGCCACATTAAACACAGGCATAATAATTGATAGTAAGGGCATGCCCTCGTCCAATTGATCTATTTGAATACATGCCAATGTTTTTTCTTGAAGCGTTCTTAATCTAGACGCATTCTGGCGCATTTTATTTAAACCTTGTTCAATTCTACGATAAACCAGTACTTGGATAATGATTATGCTCCCACCGACGAGACCTAGTAGTAAAGCATTAATAATAGTGGCCTCAGAAAGGTAAGAAAATAAATTTAACAAATAAACTATTGCTAAGAAGGAGGAAAAGTAGAGAACAATAAGTATTCGATCAAGTTTACTAAAGCAATGGAATATGGCACGAAAAAGATTATAAATTTTATTTAAATATCTACCTAAATAATTATTTACAATCAGTGAACGACGTTGCATTTTTGCTAAAAGAGACATGCTGTAAAATTCTTTACTCCTATCTTTTTCCTGACGGATAGTCTTACCCTTATTCGTAATTTTATTTAGTTTAATATTTAATAATTTAAAGAAATTTTTCACAATTGCAAAATGATTATTAAAGAAAAAGTAGTAGTTAAGTTCGAGCAGAAGGGCGGAACATTTTTTTTAGTAATTTTCCTAACTTTTTCTTTTAAGATAGAAACTAATTTAATCGTAATCAAAAGTTACAATTATATCAATGGTATTTTTAATTATTATCCCGTATTGGAAGGAGGCAAGAGGGATTAAGGTACTTTTTACTTAATATCGAAAACAATAGTTTAACTTAATTAACATTAAATAAAAAATAGCGAATCTTAGATCGAAGTTTTGTGAATAAGATCAATCTAGATGAAGTATCTTCGTGGCGCATTTTAAAATAATTTTCAATTTTTGATCTAAATTTTTGATTATTATTTTTCCAATACCATAATCCAGAGCTATCAATATCTAAATCTTTATTGATTTGGAATTTGGCAGATCTTAGAATTGAATCTCGCTCCCCGTATTTACGATCGATAATATCTCCATGCCAAAGGTGCAAAACTGTTCCTCCGCAATAACCAACTTGCCCTATTTCCGAATTTTGAATCTTTTCCCGCCACAGCTTCCAGGCTTGCATGATTGAACTACAATATTTCTGGGAATCAGCTTTCCGCTCAATTCCAAAAAAGCCAAAAGCCATTAAGTGATCAGCAGAACCCAGAATGGCACAATCAAAAAAACCAATCCTTGTAATAAATTCTCGCCGAATAGCCCAAGCATATCCTGGATGACCAAAATTATTATATTGCTGCTCTAAAACTTCTCGCCCATACTTAGCAACACCATAGGCAATTCCATGAAAAGAACTTCTTTCTTGATTTGCACGAGGAAGTTTACCTTTGGGGCGAATGGGAGGATCCGTTTTTTTTAGTCTCACTGACCAAGCAAAGGGTTGTAGCACGGGATAAAACTCAAGTTTCTTAGCTACTTCTCTAACCCAGTCTTCTTTTGTAAAAAGCAAATCACAATCAAGCCAAATTATCTTATCACAATTGTCTGGCAAACGAGCCAAGGCAAGATTTAGCAAGCGTTCCTTTTGCCACATAATATTGGAACGCTTGCCGATAATTTGAATAACTATTTCAGCATCTTTTTTTTTAATCTCAAAATTATTTCCATCGAATATTAATTCAATGACGAGGAGATTAAGCCCTTGGCGCTTTAATGATTTACGGAATATTTGATAATTATTAATTTTATTTTTAAATTTGGCTGGATTAAAGAAGGTTGTTATTCCCCATATCTCTCCTGGTAACTGCTGCCTAAGCTTAGGTATCCTAGGGCGACCTTTAGTCTGGCCACAAGCAGCTGTTGCTAAGGTTGAACTAAATTTATGGGAATCAATCATCTAGAATTTCAAAACTAAATCAGTAAAAATCAAGCAATAAAATTATAAGCATTTCAGCTAAAAAAAACAAATATGGTACTGCGACAGGACGTGTGTAAGGTAGGGAAAACTTAGCTAAAGGAGGCGTAACTTTCCTCGCTAATATTAAACAAAAATAGCTACCTCTTAGGAATAGCTTGCTTCGCCAGTTCAGCAGCAACTACCGGATTAGCAAAGGATGTGCCCTCAATTGCTTCTGGTTTTTCCCGACGAATATTAGCTAAATGATACTTATTATTTTCAAAAATTAAAACATTGCGACTTAACTTAATTCTTATTAAATGATTCTTAGAATTATTTTCTAAACTTTCTTTAATAGTGAATAAATCATAATTTCCTGTCTTTAAAAACTGGAGCCAGCTTCACAGCCATTGACTAAAGGAATTAGAAGTTAATTTTATGCTTCGCTCTGTGATGATAGATCTTTGGATCACGTCCTCCTTTAGGCTCGTTGACCCTTGCCAAAATCGTGGACACGCAACTCTCATATAATTAACTAAGGTAGCAATTATGCTATACTTATTTTTATAGGAGAGTTCCGTGTCCACGATTGGAGATCAAGACGTTTCAATTCGCCAATCTGATGCGTACAAGGGATTAATGGAAGAAATAGAGGAGATGATTAATAAATTTGATTTAAAACCGATCATTCAAAGAATTAAAGAAAAAACTAACATTTTGTCAACCAAAGCTTGGGTTTTAGCAAAAAAATCCAATATGGAAGGATATGCTGAATGTTGAGATCGATAATAAGTATAATAGCCAAAAATAAATTTAATTCATCTTTTTACCTAGTGTCAGGCAATAAAGGTAAGTTACTTCCTAGTAGGACAAGATCGAATCTTGTCCTTTAGAATTATTGGAGTCTTGGAAAGATATTACCTAGGGGCAGATTTTGACCTAAGTACTTCGCTCCACTCTGACTAAGGTGCCTTCGATCTCTATAAAAGAATTTTCCATTGACTACGATTTGACACTGGCCTGACTTACAAAGCAAACTTGCTGGATCGATTATCAATAAATTGGGGAATCTATTTTTGATTTGAGAAACCATTTTCTCATAACCATTAAAAAATTGCTTGTTGTAGCTAATAGAAAAGGAACAATTATCTGAGTAACGAGTCGACAGTAACGGTCGAGGAAGACAATTGTTAAGCTCGAATGGGATTCGCGGATTTTGAAGAACCCAGACTTTTGGCATTTCTTTAGGAAACTGCTGAATCATATTGTTCATAGATACCTCATAGAAGCTACTTCGAGAATTCCAACCATTATTCCAACCATTATTAACAAAAATCACCCCCTTGGGATTATTTTTTTTAACAATACTAAGAATCTTTTCTATTTTAAAATTACAAGATCTTCTCTTTTCCTCTTGAATAATAGAAAGGGCCGCTAGTTTGATTTGATTTTCAGGGACTAAGAGAGGGCAACCACCCATTCCGAGAGTTACAACATGATAGCCAAAAGATGCTATTTTTTCACTGTAAGCATTAGATATTCCTTCTGTCAGGGAGTCCCCAAGAATAAAAATATAATTTCTTCCACTTCCTTGACTTAAACAGTAATCATTAAACTCATCCCCAAAGAGTTTAAGACACTGCGGATCTATTTTCTGTCCACCAGTCTTAGTCTTTATAATAATCTCTTGTTGTGGAAAGCGATGTGGATAGCCATTGTGATTATAAATTTGGTGCCCCGCATATCCAACAAGTGAAAGTAAAAAAAATAAATAAACTGGGACTAATCTATGCTCAATTTCCCAGATTTTTTTCTCTAGATAGAGATAGGTTATAGTGGCTAAAATAAAACTAATCGTTAATAAGTAAAATGTTGTTATCATGGAAAGAGAATCAGGAATAATTATTTGTACAAATGATAGTAAGGGTAGGTGCCATAAGTACAAGGGGTAACTAATTAAACCGACAAAAATAATAACTTTATTTGCTAATAATATTTTGGCTAAAAAGCTTTTATCTCCAACTAATATTACTAGCACGCTGCCAATAACTATTTTGATATTATAAATTTCTCCAATTGGAGACTTGGGGATATTAAAGACTGAAATAAGTGTCAGTAGCAGTCCTAGCGTGAAGATAACTTCCCTTAACCAAAATTTAAATTTGTCTGAAACACAAAGGGTATTGTTCGCCCAAATTTGAAAAGAATTCTCCCGCTGTGATCTCGTCCATGTAGCTAAGATTGCCCCTGACAATAATTCCCAAAATCTTGTAATTGGTAAAAAAAATGCATCTTTAGATTCGGGCTCAAAATAATAAAAGTTAAAAATAAAAGAAATGCTTAATAAGCTAAATATTATGAGAGAATGAAATCTTTTAATCTTAAAAATTAAACCTAAGCAAATTGGCCAAATCAGATAAAATTGCTCCTCTACTCCTAATGACCAAAGATGCAGCAGTGGCTTATATTTTGCTGCAATATCAAAGTATCCAGCTTCTAGCCGAGAAACAAAATTACCAAACATTCCAGCACCAGCAAAACTATGCTTGCCTATAAATTTATACTCATCAGAATATAATAATATCCATCCTGCTAGTAAACATGTGCCAAGAACTAAGATTAGTGCAGGAAAAATTCTTTTAATTCGTCGACTATAAAAATTACAATAGCTAAAATCTCCCCTCTGAAGTTCTTTAATAATAATTGATGTTATTAAAAAACCAGAGATAACAAAAAAAATATCAACACCTAAAAACCCACCTTGGCAGAATTTTGGAAACGCATGGTAGGCAAGTACTGCTAAGATTGAGATTCCACGGAGCCCATCTATCTCAGGTCGGTATTTAACGGAAGGAAGTCTGTGCATAATTATTTAGCATTAAATACTATGGCTCTGAGCCAAAATAAGTGGTTAAAAATAATATAAAAATATAGAAATTGTTTAAAAAAAGTTATGCAAACAATTTTAAATAACACGCAATATTTTATCAGGACTCTCGTTTAAAGATTAACAAATTAAGACTTGCGAGAGAAACCTGAACTTGCCCCAAATTTTCACCATCTGAGTCTACATAGAATTTGAGTTAATTTGCTCAAATTCGTTTGGACTAAAATACCCGATAGCAGAATGCATTCGTTTTGTATTGTAGAAACCTTGCGTCCAATGCCTAATACTAAACTAACAGCGGCTGATATTCTTAATTTGTATCTGTTTCTATCAACAAGTTCAACCTTTAAAGTATGAAAGAAACTTTCTGCGACTGCATTGTCATAGCAATTACCACTTCGACTCATACTTGGTTGAATATTATTTACTGTTCAGCTTGAGCCAAGCAAGAATGTCACTTACCTTCCTCCAGAGTTACGCCATTACTTTTTGATAGAACTGCTGCCTTTTCGTAACGATCTTTGCCATTTTTAATAACTCGAGGGTAACTTCTATTTTTATTTTTACGATTTGGAAGCTTAGCTTG
>JANNBC010000015.1:0-98809 GCA_031385045.1 bacterium
CAGGTGTCACGGACACTGCCTCCTGCCTCAACTTCTTGTAAGATTTTTACAATTTGTTCTTCCGTATATCGCTTTTTCATAGGTCCTCCAGTTAAAATAGTCTATCATTTTAACTGGCTCTATTCACGCAGGGCAGACCCACCTTAACTTAAAGCAATTCAAATTATCATTAAGATATAATATGGTGAGTCCAAAAAGTAATTTCCGTAGGGAATTACTTTTTGTGGCTTACTATCTCCCAGAGGGATAATAAAATCATATAGTTATGATAAAAAACACAAAACTGACTTTTAAATACTCGGAAAATACTTTTTGTCATAACTACAATATAAGCTAATGAAAGATAACGCTATCAATAAAGTTTCTCATTATCAGGGCGAAAAAGGACAAGAATATTTTTCTTGGCAAAACGCTGGAAAAGAATTTGCAGCAAAGATTTTTTGGCATAAATTCCATCAATATATTAAGCCAACAGATATTGTGATTGATTTTGGCTGTGGTGGAGGCCAGCTCTTAAATGTTCTAGAGTGCCAAAAAAGAATTGGAGTTGAAATCAATCCAATTGCTCGAGAATTTGCTAATCATTCCGGAATTTCTTGCTATGAAACCCTAGATGAAATTCCTAACGGCTTAGCAGATGTAGTAATCTCTCATCATGCCCTAGAGCACGTCGAGTTTCCTATCGGAATACTAAGGGAGATCCGACAGAAACTAAAACCTGATGGTTTGTTACTATTATGTGTTCCAATTGATAATTGGAGATTACAAAATCACTATGATCCCAAGGATCAAAATCATCATTTACACACTTGGACAAGCCAACTCCTTGGCAATACCCTATTCGAAGCAGGATTTAAAGATTTCAAAATCACCTACCATAATCGATCATGGATTAAAGGATGGACTGTATTCTTGTATGGACGCTTTCCACTTTGGTTTTTTGATCTAGCTTGCTATCTCCATGGAATATTAACTGGAAAAGGACGAGAACTATTTGCTGTTGCCAGAGAACTAAAAAAATAAATTATGATTTAAGTATTTCTAAATACTCTTCCATCAAAATTTTTGATTGCTTGATAGTATTATAATCTTCTTCAACTCTTTTACGAGCACCAAGCTTTGCCTCACTTCTAAGCCTATGATCATTCATAAACTTTATGATAACAGCAGATAAACTAGCGATGTCGTCTTGAGCTACAATCTCCCCACCTTCTGGCAAAACTTGCTCCGACACGGTACCCATACTAGGATATCCAACTACAGGACAAGAGCAGGAGAGTGCTTGAATTACACTTAGACTACAAGCTTCTTCAGTACTGGTATTAATAAACAAATCAAGTGAGCTGTAAAAACCAATCAAGTTATCTAAGTGCCCTAAGAAAATAACTCGATCTCCTAATTGCTTTTTTGACTCCGAAATTAGATTTTCACCATATTCTTTATCTTCTGCTAAATATTTACCTGCAATTAATACTATAATTTCAACTGAAGCGATTTGCGCAACTGCTTGAATCAAATGCTCTACTTGCTTCCTTGGTCTAAGCGCACATGCCACGCCAACAATAAACTTACCCTTTAAATTTAATGAATTTAAAAACTGATCCTTTAATTTTTGATCATAACTATACTCAGCTAGATCAATCCCATTTTTTAAAACCATCCAGTTTGTTTTATCTATTAGTCCTGTAACGTTTTCAGAACATATTCTTTGATTAGCATCACTTGTAAAAATAATCTTCTTTAGTCTCTTAGTATATTTAAATGCCCACCTACAAAACTCCTTACTCATCGAAAAATGAATGCTGACAACAATCGGAATATTAATAATTCTTGATAAGAAATTACCTACTGGGAAAACATTTTGTTCGTTACAATGGATCAAGTTAATCCGATGCCGGTATGCAATATTTATAATTCTTAAGATTTGAATTAGCGACTTTATTGGCTTAAGTTTATCTGGGTGACTTAAATCCATTACATAAACTGGAATTTTTTCTGAGAACGCCCAGCGGGATAAACTTCCTTCTGCTGGTGTGATAATTATAGCATTTAGTCCTTCTTGCTTTAAATTTTTTATCCAACCTTCAGTAGGGACAATAGTACTTTCTCGATTTGGATTATTTGTAAGATATAGTACATTCAAATTCTGACTACTTTTCATTGATTCTTTTTAAGACCTACACTTTTGAAAAATAAGATCGGCAAAGACAAACTAGATAACTCTTCCAAAACCATAAATTGAATGGTTCATAAAAAAGTCCCTTTCGAAAATATTGAAATGCTTCTTTTCTTCTCATATTAGGAAAACAGAGATTATACCCTATTTGCCAGAAATAATTATTTGCAACTGTTTTATTAATAGCTCTTACTTCTCTTAAACTTAAATCAAGTTCACATTCAGCTTCACGAAATCCTCTAATTAAAGCATGTCTCAATCTAAGATACTTTTCTAGCGGCGCTCCTTTGCACCCAGCTGAGGCATTATTATTATGAACAGCATATTCTCCATGAACTTTATCGATATAAGCAATTTTAAAACCTGCTTTTAATGCTCTAATAACGGACACTTGATCTGCTCCCTCATTACGGTAAGAAGCTCTAAAACGATAATTTTCAAAAACTACCTTTTTTGCCAATGAGAACTGTTGACCCAGCTGGAGCCCATGAAGAATTTGAAACTCTGCTGCTTTTGAATCAATAATTAAATTAGCAATTCCTAATTTCTTAGTTTTTAAGGAAAGAAAGTCTTTAGGAATCCCTTGATTATAAAAATTACTTTCAGCGAGCACCCTTTCGTTATCAGTAAGATCTATAATTTTATTTGAAGCATACAGCCAATCTATTTCTTGATTACTTTCAATAACTTCTAAAAGCTCCTGAAGGTGAAAGTCATACCATCGATCATCAACATCATACAGTGCCAGATAGTCACCTTTTATTTGATCTAATCCGGTATTTCGAGCTTCGAAACCTCCGCCATTAATTCGGTCAATCAATTGGACATTTTGCGTCCAGCCTTTGGTAATATCCAAAAATAATTCTTTAGTATTGTCAGTACTACCATCATTCACTGCAATTAATTCCCAATTATCATAGGTTTGCTTCTGAATACACCTAAGTCCAATCTCTAAGTAGGGGCTTGCGTTGTAAAGAGGAAGAACGATACTAATTAAAGGCTTATTATTCATTTTACTAAGTTTTTATTGATGAGCTCTTGATAGCAATGATCAACTTTATCATTCGCTACTTGATTACCAAGCCAAGCAACTAATGTCTTAATTGATGTATCGATGTCAAATTTAGGGCAATAGTTAAGTAGTCTTTGTGCTTTAGAAATGTCTGCATAACAGTGGCGAATATCCCCAGCTCTAGATTCATTTAGAATAACTGGCTTAATATTCTTGCCCAAGGCACCTGCAATCTTTATAGCTAAATTCTGGATATTAATTGGCTTACCAGATCCAATATTAAAATACATATTTTTTACGGAATCATTATCAAGCCCTAAAAGGTTAGCTTGCACCACATCACCCACATCAACAAAATCTCTCATTTGTAATCCATCTTCAAAGATTAATGGTGGATTATTATTTAAAAGTCTTGAGCAGAAGATTGCAGCTACGCCTGTATAGGGATTAGATAATGATTGCCTGCTACCAATAACATTAAAGTATCGAAATGCAATTACTGGAATATCATAAGTTTTTCCTAGAGTTAAAAACATTTCTTCTTGATCTCGTTTAGTTATGGCATAAATGCTAGAAGGTTCGATCTTCTTTTCTTCGTTGGTAGCTATCGGCTTTAATTCTTCACCATTAACTCCCAACATTTCCCATTGTTTCTCTAGAAATTGATTAGCAGTTCTTATTGCCGGAACAGTAAGATTATCTAAACTATCAACATAGCTTCCTTCTCCATAGATCGACATTGAGGAAGCAACTATTACTTTTTTAATTGATGCGCGATGCTTCAGAAGCTCTTCCCAGAAAACTGCTGCGCCACGACAATTGACATCAACATAATGGTTAATGGCATACATCGACTGCCCAACACCGACAGCTGCTGCGTTATAAATAACAGCATCAACTCCATTAAGCGCATTAGCCACAATTTCAGAGTCACGAACATCACCATTGATAAACTTTGTTTTAGGATTTAAATATTCTGGAATTTTATTGTTTGGATGTACTTGTGAATCTAAATTATCAAGTATAACAACCTGATCTCCTCTTGCAATTAATGCATCAGTAATATGTGAGCTAATAAAACCTGCTCCACCAGTAATCAGAACTTTCATCTTAATTAGTAATAATATTTAATAAACTTGGAAATACACTGTAAATAACCACGCATCCATCATAGTTTTTAAGCATTAATTTGAAAACAGATTAAATCATTGACACTAAACGACATTGAAAATTATTAAGAATTCAAAACCGCTTAATATCTCAAGTTATAGCATGTGAAGCAATCCTTGAGGGTCTTAGTGCTAGCAAGCCTAGGCTTTTTGCCATGCTATTAAGAAATACCCAATAGGTTTTGGTATATTCTATCTAACTCAATTTTCAATTTTCTAGTAAAGTTAACAGACATCTGGTCATTTAATTAGTAAATACGGATAAATCATATATTAGATTTAACTCGCAAATGAAAAAAATTATTAAAAGATATTTATACAATCTAGGACTATATCCCTATTTCAAAAAGTTAAAGTACCGGATAATTGGCGCCCCAGGGTGGTATAATTTTAAACCGGCAGACCCAAGGACTTTAATATCCTCATATTTATGCTTTAATTGGCTATCGAAAAACAATTTACTTTCAGGAACTGACTACTACGAGTTTGGGATATTTCGTGGTTTTAATTTATGGTATGTACAGCATCTGGCTAAAGCAAACAAAATTGAAGATTTAAATTTTATTGGATTTGACTCCTTTTTTGGACTCCCAGCATCGACAGGTGTTGATATTCAGGATAATTTTCAAGAAGGTGCATTTAGCTCTTACAAAGAAGAAGTAGAAAAATACTTCAATTCTTTTGGTATTGATTGGAGAAAGACTAAATTAATTGAGGGGTTCTTTGAAAAAACTTTAAATCAGCAAACAATAATAAATAATAACCTAAGAAAATGTTCATTTTGCATGATTGATTGTGACCTCTATTCATCTACAGTTGAAGTATTAGATTTTGCATCAAAACTATTAACAGACATTTCGTTAGTTTATTTTGATGATTGGGACGATTTCGGTTCTGGGAACAAGAAAGGTCAGCCACTTGCATTTCAAGAATTTACTACAAGCAAGCACGCTAGTTTTTCAGTTGAAGACTTTCAAGATCTAAAGTTACTTGGTGGTAAAGGTAAGGCATTTATTTTAAAAAGATTAAATTAAACCACCTCTCATTACTCACTTATGAAAACTGCTAATACTAAAAAAATTCCAGGAATTTTATATGCAATGCGATATCCTGAAGATATTGGTATGGTCTGGCAAAGCTTATTACAGCTTTATTCAGAAGTATCAATTATTAGTCATCAAGATTTTCAAAATATTATTGCCTATCCAAAGTTAGTAAATTCATCACGAGTTAATTCTAGTAAACAAATTTTTCTAGAGGCAAATTTCTACAATACTTCTGAGAGCAACAAGTCAAACCTCCAAAGTCTTATTGAAGAATTCAATATTCAAGCAATCGTGTATATTAGTGCTTCCACTAATGAAATTGACATAAAATGGCTAAAGAAAAGAGGTGTTCAAACAATAAATTTTGAACAAGAAAGCTATGATACTTTTAAAACGCAATCTACTTGGAAAGCCGGCTTGAAAACCTTCCTAAGGAGAATACTAAAGATTAATTTACATTCAATTTATCTTGCTAACTCTCTTTCTCAGATTAGCTTTTTATTGAATTTTGCAAAGCTACCTGTTTCTAGAATTCAACCCTGCGTTAATGGAGTTGATACCAATCTTTTTTCTCCAAGCTCTACAAATGATTTTCAAAAAAATAATATAACTAATACTCAATTAGTTGTCTTAAGTATTGCGCAAGCTAGAGATGAAAAAAATATTATGTTTCTTATTGATGTCGCAAAAGAAGTATTTAAAATTAACCCTGAGATCTCTCTTTCCTTTGTTCATGTTGGAGATGGACACTGCCTAGAGGCTTGGAAAAATTATGCCTTAGAATCAAACCTACAAGACAAATTTTTCTTTGTTGGTAAACATCTAGATATTAGACCATTCCTCCAAATTTCAACCGTCCTAGCACATGTAGCAAAAAGAGAGAGCTTTGGGTACGTTTTGGCAGAGGCCATGTCTTATGGAAAACCGATCATTGCTACTCCCTCTCAAGGCTCCAAAGAAATTATTGCAGATGGACATACAGGAGCAATTGTTAATACTAATAATCCTAGAATCTTTGCAGAGAAGTTAATTAGCTTCCTATCTGACCCTGAAGAACTTAGTAAAATGGGTTTCTCGGCAAGAGAGCGGGCAAAATGCTTATTCTCCGTTAAACGACAGGCAGAAGATTTATCTATAATAATTAAAGATCTGCTTAATCATACTCACAAGAAAAAAAAATTCCCAAATAAAATTTCTTCTCGAACATTACGGGCAGATATTCTGAATTTGCCTTTACTTTGGCGTTTTCCCGTCATGCAAAACTTGCTGCTAAAAATAGTAGATCTTTATTGTCCCAATGTAACAGGGCGAATTAACACAATCTTGCAAGGTTTTAGTAAGGTTTTTTTTGTACAAATAGGTTCAAATGACGGAAAACAAGCAGATCCACTATATCAACTTTCACATTCTAAAAGTAATTGGTCAGGCCTGTTAGTAGAGCCTTTACCCTTTTTATTTAAAAAACTTAAAGATAATTATCCAGACCCCAAGTTTCAACTTGAAAATTCTGCAATCGGAGAATCCAATGGCGAAATTACTTTTTATTATATATCTCCAGAAGCGAAAAAGGTTTTGGGTGAGAAACTTCCATTCTATTATGATCAAGTAGGCTCATTTAGCCTAAACCATGTTCTAAAACATTTTGATTCTGAGATTGAACAATATATTCTTAAAACCCAAGTACCAACAATTACTCTTAAAAACCTTTTAGAGCGCCACAAGATAGATAAGATAGATTTACTGCATATAGATACTGAAGGATTTGACTATCAAATCTTGCGTCAAATTAATTTAAGACAATTTACTCCAAAAATTATCTTATTTGAACATATTCACTTACCAATGGAACAAAAGTTAATGAGCCAATACTTCTTGTTCTATAATAACTATCAAATATTAGACCTGGGCCGTGACTTTTTAGCAGTTAAAAATGAATATACTAAAACCCATTGGGTTCTTCCTAACAGCTTGGAAAAAATCTAATAGATTTTTCAGTGTTTTGGCTTTTAGTATATTTGTCTTCCCCAGCATTGAGCCTTATAAAATAAGACTCAATGCCTTAGCGACCCCCAAGGGTCGCTTCAAGTGCTTCGCACTTGTTATACTAAGCTTCTTTGTATTTTTGGTAATTTTCAATGTTGCTTAGTATATATTTAACTCTCCAACATTTTCTTAATGTTAAAACAGGATAAGTTATATTTTAAAATTTTGAATCAAGCTAAATTACTTTTAATCTTAATGAGGATTCCTCAAGTAAAGAGTCGCTGACAATTTTCATGAAAATTACTTCGTCTAAATTTTTCATCAAATAATTTATAACTATAATTACCTAATAGTCTACAATTTTCTGAGTCAGTAGCTAGTTGTACAATTTTTTCTTTAAACCCTAATAAATCATTTTTTGATAACAAATATCCATTGTGTCCACTAATAACAGCTTCTGAAATACCATCAGTTTCAAAGGCAACTATTGGCAAGCTATTAGCCATCGCCTCTAAAATTGATAGTGGAAGTCCTTCTGCTAAAGATGGCTGGATATAAATATCAGTCATAGATAAATATTCATTGGCATTTCCAATCTGTCCCGTAAAAATGATTTGTTCTTCTAATCCATATAACTGCACTAATCTCAGGCATTCTTTTTGATACCAAAGATTTTCTGCTTTTACAGAGCCAATTAAATAAATCTTCAATTTTGGACTACTAATTTCCTTGGCGAGTTCAATGATAAACTTTTGCCCCTTAACCTCACTAATGTGACCGATACAAGTCAATACTATCTCCTCAACAGTTTTTATTTTCTTAAGCAGAATAATAGGTTCAACAAAATTTGGTAAAACTTGAAGTTTCAATCTTAACTGTTCAGAGTGAATAAAATATTTATCTAAATTACTACAGCAAAGTATTATTTTATTAGCATATTTATAAAAACATCTTTTAATCTCATACTCAGTAACAGGATAATGTACATAGATCCAAATTTGTTTTCTAAGCAACTTCGCGATAGGAATGCCTATTTGCATTAAAAATTTATTTTCAAAAATAATTAAATCATATTTACTAAAGATTAATATTTGTAAAAATTGAATTAATTTAAAAAGAAAATGAAATGGTCTTAACTTACTTGCAAAATGATTATTAACAATTACTTTAGTGACATAATTATTGAATAGTTCATGTTCTCTTGTATCCTTAGCATTAAGTAAAACCTCAATAGAATTCTGCTTACTCAATTCTTCTGCCAAGTGCATAGACATTCTCTCAGCACCACCAATAATCTTTCCATTTAAGCAAAGTAATACCTTTTTATCTCGCATAACTTAATTACTTTTTAAAACAATCTACAATTAATTTTTTTAGCGTCCCATTATGAAAACGATTATTACCAATAAAATGAATAAATTCAGCTTTCGAAATATCAGTTCTATACGAAAAGTTCTCATACTTAGGTTCTGTTAGAATCATTGGTAAAGAATTTGAAAGTAAATAGTTACTAGCAAACTGCTCGCTCCCCCAAGTATTCCAAGACCCCCCAAGCATACTAGCCATTTTACTAGAAAACTCTTCTAATAAATCTATACTAGGAATCTTAGAGTTAAATCCAGCAAAACCAGAACAACCTCGTATGTATAAATTTGGAAAATTATCTCCCAATTTCACTAGGCATTTCTCAGCCATAATTTGAATACTTTGGCTTTGAATCTTTAAGGCGAATTGACTAGCACTTTCTAAAGTTTGTAATTCAGTACATTGATATGTACCAAGAATAAAAGTTTGCTTATTGCAAATTGCAGCTAACACTTCACTTATACTTCCTATCGTAAGTGTATCTGCATCTAATTGAACTACATAGGTATCTTTTGATAATTGACAACAAAGTACTAACCTTTCCCAAGTCCCACCTTTAGGACAACGACCTGTATCAATATCTTGCAGTTCGACGACTTCCAAATTATTAATATGCTCTTTTAAAAGCTTTAGATGATCGATCTTTAAACTTCCATCATTAATTACAATAATTTTCTGAGGACGAACCTTCCGGGTGAATGTAATAATTGCAACAAGATATAAATATAGATCTCGGGCACAAAGTTGAGTAACAATAATTAACTGAGCATTAGAATCTAGCTCTGCCCACGCAGATTTAATTAAGGGCTTAATTAATTGATTAACAGAATAGTAATTAAGTTTATTTCTAATTCGATAAAACATAGATCTATCTGAATTTAATTCCGTTTAATCTCTGTTCTGGACAGATTGTTGTGGCTAATTTCTGAAATGCACCGACTGACTTCCATGAGTCTTTTCTTAAAGTAAACTCCTGATAGTTACCAGTTAAAAAATATTTTAATCGGCGATAAATCTTACCCAAAATTGAATTTATATTATGTTCAATTCGAGGGCCGATCTGCTTGTATTGCTTGTTTTGTATAACAAATTGACAAACAGGGTATACTGTTTCCCAATTAGTATCATGAATAATTATGATACCTCCATCCTTCAGGAGTAAATCTGAATAAAAAAAGTCTACAAATGTGTAATCAAAAGAATGGTATCCATCAATTAGGATCAAATCATATTTCTTATGTTGCTTAACAAGTTCTGGCAAAGCTAAATAGCTAAGCTCTTCAATTAAATGATGCTTTGATAAAAAGCCTGCATTCTTAATATTTAAAATTCCTTTTCCGGCGTAACCACCATAAGAATCATCCTCTGATTCAATGGGAAAATTTTGAAAAGGATCGATCGAAGTTAAACTAGAACTTTCAAAATTAGATATTATCTCAAGAATAATTAGCGCACTCGATGCATTTGCTAATCCAATTTCTAAAACATCTTTTGGTTTAAAGTCTTGAATTAGCTTAGTAAGAACTTCAAGTTCTGTTTTTAACATTCCGTCTGGACGATCAATTATCATTTAGATTCTATCATTGGGTAAATAAACTAAATTCTTATCTATAATGCTACTAAATCTGTATTCTTTTAAACACTCTATTTCCTCTTTTTGTTTACTAAATTGAGCAGTAATTACTAATAGCGAATTAGGGCTCCCTTGGTTTTTACAGTTTGAATTATAATTTTTTATCTCTGGGTAGAAGATAATTTTTTTATCAGGCAAATTATTTTTTGAAATAACTGGTGTATATCCAATAACGATTATGGACTTTCCTAGATACTCATTTGTTAAAAAGATTAAAAGCTCTTGGTTTCGGTGCATTTGATCCTGATAAAGACCAGCACTTCTAATTGAAGATTGAATTAATAAAATATAGATAAGTAATACTACGCCAATAGAAACTCTTCCTAGATTTTTCTTACGATTATAAAGTTCTTTTAATAGTAAACTTAAAATAACTAAGCCTGGGATGGTCGCTTGAATAACATATGCTTTATAAACAAAGTTATTCATTAAATTAAGCCCAAGCATCAAAAGTGTATACCATGCAAATGATAGGTATTTAGACTCTAGCTTAAGTTTTTTCCAGTAAATAATATAAATTAGTGAAGTAATTAAAGTTATGGCTAGTAAAACAGTTAAAATATAATCCTTGAAAATAAGTGTTGAATAAAATTCATACCAATTAGATTTTAAGGCTAATGCTGCATAAACTAAATAACTAAGTGGCATGGTCAATTTAAAAACTCCGGCTGGCCAAACAAGAAGCATTATCATTAAACTAATCAACAACAGCTTACCCAAGAATTGGATACACTCTTTAAATTTAAGTTTTGAAAGATTAATAATTCCAGACTGCCAATTACTTAAGAACCAAGCACATGGAAGTAACAAGGAAAACTCTAGAGAACAGAACGCCAGTACTAGGCAAAATATACAGCCATAAAGCTTATCTCTCTGGATGTTGCTTCCAGTTAAATTTAGAAAGGTTAAGGCTAGGAATAAATAGGTAAGGTGCGGTGAAACCAGCAGATTTAATTGCGCATCGATCAGTAGAAAAACCGTTAGTAGTAAAAATATAGTCCGCTCTAAGACAGTTTGTTTTGAATTATTAAATAGCCAGTAGATAGCAAAACATAGAATAAGAAAAATCGGAACAAGTCGTATATTAATATTTGGAAAAAATCCTTTAGTAATAACAAAAGGATAAAATCCTACAGCACCGTGGTAGTGTCGAAAATTATGAATTGAATCTTGATATTTTTGAAAGGTATCAATGTCCTCTCCACTTTTAAATGAACTAAAGGCATCAGCTAAATAAATCCAGGCACTTGGTGCCTTTGAATCTAAATAATTTGCGAGAAAACCTTGATTTGTAGATTGCATATAATCATTTTCATCAGCATGAAAATGATATTTTGATACTTCAAATTTTAGATGAAAGAATAGTAAAATTGTGACTATCAGGAGCAATGCTAATAGTCTGTTTAAAGTTTCACTTTTTAAACTCAACATAGATTAGAAATTACGAGATCTTGATAAGACTTATAGCTTGGCTTAGTTGCAAATTGTTTAGCAAATTCTTTGGCAAGAGCTGACTGATCTAGACCATGATTATCAATAAATTTACATAGTGCCATTTCTAATTCCTGTTGATTTGAAACTGCCGTACCAGTTAAGTCAACTTTAATTGCCTCTAGCTCCCCGCCACTTTTCCCACAGATGATTCTTAATCCGCAGGCTTGTGCCTCCACGTAAACCATCCCAAAACCTTCCAGATCAAATCCCGTATTAATACTTGGCATCACAAAAATATCAGATAAATGGTAATAATCTTTTTTTTGTTCGTCCGTAATATTTGTTAAAATCTGAACTCGTGCTTCAAGCTGATGATCTTTAATAACCTTTCGAAGTTCTGCTTCTTGCTCTCCCGAGCCAATAATAATGTACTTGATGGAAGGTTTTTCAAGGTGATTAGAAATAATTGCTTTTAAAACTCCTAGCTGATTTTTACGTGGCGTTAGTCGACCAACAGTCAGTAAGATTATATCATTATTATTAAAACCATATTGGAGTCGTAACTCTTCTTTAGAATATTTTGACTCCAGTTCTTCTAGGTTGATACAAGGATGTAAGATTTCAATTTTTTGTGGTGATGATAAATTTAAAAGCTGCCCTTTCGTATAATTACTGTTAGCAACTACTAAATCAATGTTTTTGATAATCAACTTATAAATTAATTTTAACTGTCGACTGCTATTGTAGGCTTTAAATTCTTCACCATGGGCGAAGCAAATAATTTTAACCTTCTTCCAAGTAAGAAGCTTTGTAACTACAGCAACTAAGCCTTCTGGTAGTATCTTTGAGCAATGAATGTAATTTACTTCTCCAGAGACTAGTTCTTTGCGTAGAAGCTTCCACATCCGGAAATACTTAATTATTGAAGGGATTGAGGTGATACCCCAATCAGTTAACATAATGTCACCTTGAATTAATTGAGCATTAGGAAAAGGGTTATGACTTGGCTCTGAATATCGGTTTGTAATTACCTTTAACTCTCCTAAATGTTCTCGAAATAGATTTACTAACCACTGAATAGAACCCCCTCGCTCCGGAAGAAATCTTTGAGTTAGAATAATATCCATCAATCGCTTAGATCAGCAGACTCTCTTGGTGTGCGCTTGGGTGGAGTCGCTGGCTTGGCACGATCGTGCCCATATTCTCCATAATAATTCGTGTAGTAACGTCGGTAATGAGGATTTACTAAGTAATTATAAACATCAACACTATTAGGATTATTCACAAGGATGCAAGCTTTGCTTGGACAACTGTTACTTGCCAGAATTTGCTCGGCTTCATTAATCATATAGATTGGAGTGTCTTGGCCTCTAACGACTAGAATTATAGCACTAACAACGCGACCAAGAATTGTGGCATCAACGACTTTCATCACAGGAGCAGTGTCAATCAGCACTAAATCAAAATCAGATTCTAAGTCTGGTAAAATTTCCATTATAAACTCGATCCAATTCTCTTTCTGAACAACTGGCAAGATTGATAGATCTGGAATTGGTGTATCAAAAATATAATCTCGAAGTTCGGCATTTACAGAACTATCTTCTGGTAAAGGTTTTAATTCAGTATGAGAAAAGAATCGTCCTAGTTGCGGTCTCCGCCAGTCAGCATCAACTAACAAAACTTTTTGATTATAATTACTAGCTAAACAAATAGCTAAATTACTAATAGTCGTGCTTTTTCCATCTGCTGGTTGAGGGCTTGTGACCAAAAGTGAGCGGATATTTTTTAATTCTTTATTGTGCAGTAGCGCTCCAGCAATCTGATTATATTGCTGAGAAACAAAACACCCGGGATCATGATAGGCAATTAATTGCGGAGATAATGGTGATTCAATTAAATCATTAATGAAATACTCTTGAGAAAAGTTTTTGAAAAATTCTTTGGCCTTATTCCACATATTCTTTACCTGTAATAGAGCCAAACTAAAACTACATAAGCTAGCAATCCAATACCTGACATCATGTAAATCTTTCTTTGCACTAATGCCTTAGATCTCAGGCCAAAACTATCAACCGCTCCGAGTACAGGTTTATTAACAACAACACTTAACTGTGCGATAGAATAAACTCGAGTATCAAACATGGCGATTACTGAGGCAATCATAAATAATACACCAAAGGTAATAGCCAAGATCATGATCATTGTTGGTAGCCCTGCTAAGGCGATTGGTTCCTTAGGAAACTGTGGTTGTTCCACAATCTTAACTGATAATCCAAACTTATCTTGATCAATGCTATTTTCTCTTTGCATCACAGCTAAGCGCTTAGACATTTGGGCATAAGAATGAGATGCCACTATTTTCTGACTTTCTAATTCAATTAATTTAGATCTTCGCTCTGAAAGTTCCTTGAGTTTATCATCAAGGGTAATATTTTTATCACTAAACTTACTTTGATATGCCCGTGTTACTTCTAAACGATCATTTAATAATTGAATCTCTTGGACTTTATCTTCAATTTTTTTAGTTTGTCTTTTTTCCAAGCGAAGCCTAGCAAGCTCTTCGTTTTCTTTATTAAGTCCTAGCTGTAGGTTTAATACTTTTTGTTTTTTTAGATTATTAATACTTTCAATTTCCTTAGTCGCTGCTAAAACATCGGGATGTGCTAATAGAAAGCCCTTACTAGTTAACTCACTAAGTTGTTGCTTCTTAGCAATTAATCGCTGATTTAGGCTATCAATTTCGGCATCTTTGTTGGCATTTAAAACAACTTCAAGATCTTCGGCATTATTGAGATATTCTTTTGATTTTAAGTCAGCTTCTAGCTGTTCCATTTCCTTTTTAGCAATTTCTAATTGAAATTCTAATTCAGAAACTGATTCGCTAAAGTTTAAAGCTTTTTCTAGATTCTTCTCAATGTCATAGTTCATTGGTGCTAAGTCGAGAATCTTTTCAATACTTTGGAATTGTTTATCATGCTCTTCCAAAACCTGTAAGGGAAGTCCACTGCGGATTCGAACAATTTCTTGTTCAATTTTACTTAACTCCACGCGAGTCTTTTCAACTTCTTGTTTTAGAAACTCAACTCCAGTTTGCAAACGATTACTAGTTACTTCCTTATTGTGCTCAACTAGCTGAGCTAAGGTTTCTTTTACAACTTTAAAAGCAAGTAGTGGATCGGTATTACTAAAATCGACACTTAGAGCTTGGGGGTTATCTCTTTGAAAGCGAATTTGAACACCATTTCGAGAACGAAGATAGGCAATCTTACCATTCTGAGCGGCTTCATTACCAATGGTCTCGGGCCAGACGGCATTAACGATTTTTTTAACTGGGGCTCCATAAAGTAAGGAACGAGTAACTTGAACTGGCTGATCCTCAAATTTGTCTAGGAGGGTAAAGTATTCCTCAAGAGGAATGTAATTTGATTCGAATAAGACAATTGCTTCAGATCTAAAAATCTTTAATTGACTGATGTAGGCTACCGTTGCAATAAATACCATTAAAAATGGAATAATAAAGAACAGGTGCCAGCGACGAAAAACTGTTAATATTTTACTAGCTGAAAAATCTTGATTGTTCATGAAACTCTAATTGCTATTTTTGCAAGATGACCGCTTCTGGGTGCAAATTGATATCGCTTAATCTTAGCAAGGCTTCCTGTATTACAGCAAGAGTATTAGATTGATTATTAGCTACCAAGAAAATCAAGTCACTATTACTGGCTACTAATTGACTACTTATATCAGTAGCCAAAGAGCCTGCACTAATTAAAACATAATCAAAGCGATTTACTAGGGATTTCAAGGCCTGCGTGAAACGAGGCTTTAGTAGTAACCTTTGAGCTCCTTCTTGCTCTTGACCAATTGGCATAATAAATAAATTCTCTAACCAGCTTTGGTGTAAGCAATTATCTAATTTTTGGGTGCGAGTTAAAAATTCTGAGAACCCATATTTTTCATTTTCCAGATCATACTGTCGACTTAGCTCAAAACTACCGAATGAGGCATCAAGCATCAGTACTTTTGAGGAATACTTGGCCATTGCTACAGCCAAATTACTTACCACTACAGTCTGATTAAGCGATTCGTCAGTAGCTGAGAAAAATAAAATTTTCTTGTCTTCTGCTCGAGCATTAATCATAATCTTTGCAGCCAGTTCATTAATCTGATTCTGAGCAATTTGATTCTCTAAGTTACTACTCAAAACTGGAACTGGTAAAAATTGCTTATTAATAACAGCAGGCAAGCTTGTTGGCTTAGCTTGTCCCTGCTCGCCAGCAATTAGGAATAAGTTTCCATTTACGGGACTTTTCTGAATGCGACTTCCATTTTTATTTAAATCAATTTGTGGAAAAGAATAAACTTTCTCAATTTCAATCGATGACTTTAAATCCTGTACACCTAGTACCGGATCTCGATATCTAAAAACCCGGTAGGCAATCACTAATAACAAAAGCATTCCGACACAACTTGGCAGCAAAACCTTAAATAACCAAAAGCTTAACTGACTTGCATTTATTAAGCGTGCTTTAGGTAATTGAAACTGATAATTTTTATCACTAAATAAAGCAATTTGCTCTTCTAATCCGAGCTTCTTTTGTGTTGCCTGTGAAATTTGATTTTTGAGATTAAGGATAATTTCAGATGTGGCAGTAGAACTAACAGAATCAGTAACCTTACTCTCTAATAGGTCATCATACTCTGGCATTGTTCGCCCCATCTGCTGGTACTTAATTTTAATTTCTCCTAGCATTTCTTGGATTAATGGATGCTTTACTGCATAGGTGCTGGCTAATTTTTGCAATCCTAAAAGATCCTCGGATAACTTTGATTTGAGTAAAGATTCTTCTGTTGATTTAAGTTCTAGGTTCCAAGTGTTTATTTGCTGTTCAATTTTTTTGAATTGATCCTTTAACTTACTAAGCTCAACTGTCTGCCGCTCTTTAATGCTGTTAGCATTTTTTTCTACTAATTCTGCTAACTGGATTTCTAAAATCTTACTGCCAACTTCATAGGAATAACTTGGCAAGGAAACCTGCAGTCCCATTTCTGAATTTTTAAACTGTAAGTCTTGCAAAACAGCAGACCATTCGAGCAACAGCATGCTAGGTCCCTCGGTGGATTGCAGATCAGATACTGATTTCTTTACAAATTCTGATTCTTGCCACTGATCTTGCAGATTAAACTCCACGTTTTTAATCTGTTCAACAAGTGCCGGAGACAAATCAATTCCCGCGAAGCTCGTGGCTTGCCCTGAAAAAAGAAGATAGCAAACACCGGAGAGCAATAAAAAGCTTAGTGCTACTAAAGTAATCTTAGATTGAATTAATTTTACAAAGGCTTCCAATCTTCCCATTGTTACAGCAGGTATTAAAGATTACCGATTGATATCAACTGCCCGGTCAACATTTGTTATTGAACCTGTTAGCTGATTAATTAAATTAACAGACTGTTCCTGACCAAAACGACCTTTTTTACTTGGAACATAAATAATATCACCATCTCTTAGGCGAACATCCTGTCCTGCCCAAAGGACAATTTTTTCTAAATCAACATTTAGAATCGACTTATTTGCGAAATGAATTTCACGATAGATGTACAGATTATTAATATCAGCAGAATAGGTTAAACCACGAGCTGCTGTTAGCGCAGAAAATAGTGTTGGTTTAATTCCTCCACCACTTCCACCACCGCCACTGCCTGCTCCACCTTGGCTACTACTGGCAACCTGATAAGTACCGCGCCCATTAACTTCTCCAAAGATTTGTACTAAAGCAGGTGGTGGAATATAAATAATATCACCCGGCTTTAAAATTAGTCTCAGCGGAGCACGAGTGGCGCCACCAAAAATCTCTTCGGTATCAATTTCAATTCTAGCATTAGGATCATACTTGGCTAGTAACTCTTCTTGAGTAACATTGTTATCAAATGGGTAACATGCTTTTACACGGAACTTAGTTCCTTCTGGAGTGAACTCACGTCCGTCACAGTCTTCATTTTCAAAAGTCTTACCAACCCAATTAGATACAGAGAAAGAATTAAATCTTTCAACTAAGTCTTTATTTGCTTTAACATCCTGAGTACCACTTGGAGCTGGGTAGAAGTGAATGACTCCGCCACTAAATAAATTGCTGTCACCGACTTCTAATAGTAGATCAACTAAGGAGTAAGTATTATTTTTAATTGGATAAGCAGAGCGGATCTTACGATTATCGTTAGCACCTGCATTGTTATTATTAGCATTCATCAACCACACAACGTTAGCGGAATAAGAAGTAACTTGCAGATCGACTTGTGGATCGACAACATAATCAGTAACTAGCGACTCAATAAATTCAATTGCTTCAGTTTCGGTAAGACCTGCTAAAGTTACCTTACCAACAAATGGTAAGCGAATAGTACCATCGGGCCTAATCGTGTAGGTCTTAGATACTTCAACGAAATTTTTAACAGTAAGATTTACCTCATCCCCGGCACCAATCTGATATAAGCTTGTTGGATTTTGAACGGAATCAAAAGTTCGGGCATCAATGAGTGCTTCCAGGCGTTTTCGTTGTTCTTGCTCATAACGATAAAACCCTGTAACTCCGACTCTTTGTTCAGCAGGATCAAATTTACCATACTGCTTAACAAGCTCTTTGCGGGAATCAATGTATCTAACGCAACTGATTAAAGCACAACTTACTATAATCATTGATAAAAATTTTATATTACGGGAAATCACAGGGATGCTTAGGGTTCTAAAATTATACTAATAAGACAATAATACTAATTACTTATTAACAATTGAGCAAGTTCCTAAATTAAAGTACTGTTAATAATATCAATAGGCTCTATTAAGTTGACTACAGAAATTCACCTCAAATAACTCTGACTCATTATTTAATGATAAATGACACTTTAAAAAGATTGCTTGCTTGTCTAAAAAATTACTAATCAAACACCTAGGATGGCAAGATGCCGAGCAATCCAATAAACTTAATTCTCTTTATCAAGACTTTCGCTGGTTAAAAATTATTCAACAAGCTTTTGGTCACGAGTCCGTGGTACTTATCGCCGAGGAATCAGGATTACAAAGAGCTTACCTCCCTTTGGTTAAACTACGAAATCCAATCTTCGGTAACAGCCTAATTTCACTACCTTTTCTAAATGGTGGTGGTTTGTTTTTTGATCAATCAAACTCCCTACCGGCAATGAATCAAGAGAATAACTTCTCAAACCAAGAAATCGCTGAAGCAATTTATCAAGCCCTAGAAAGTAAAATAAGCAATTATGACTATTTAGAACTTCGCACTAACTCCAAAGATCTTAGCACTCATCCCAATTTTATCTGCCGAGATCATAAAGTAACCTTTATTCTAAAGTTAAACTCAAATCCTCAGTTGCTCTTAGAGACTTTTTCCAAAAAATTAAGAGCTCAGATTAAGAGACCAGAAAAATCCTCTGCACAGTCTCGAGTTATCAAAGGATCTGAAATAAGTGAAAATGATATCAATCTTTTTTATCAAACGATTGCCGAACACTGGCGTGATCTAGGTTCTCCAATTTATCCTAAAAAATTCTTTGAACTTGTAATCTCAGAATTTAAAGAACAAGTTTTGCTAAGTTTTGTAGAAATAAACAATCATGTCTCTTCAGTTGGACTAACAATCATCCAAGATCAACAAGCTGAAATTTGCTGGGCAGCTTCCTTAAAAGAATTTAACTTGGCTTCTCCGAACATGCTGCTCTACTGGTCAACAATTGAAAAACTTTGCGAGCTTGGAATTAAAACCTTTGATTTTGGAAGATGCACCAAAGATTCAGGAACCTATCATTTTAAAAAGCAATGGGGTGGAAGTGAAGAACAGCTTTACTGGTACTATCTAAAGTCATCTAAAAAAATTCCTAATATCAGTGCTGACAACCCTAAATTCAAACTGGCAGTTAAGGTTTGGAAGAGATTACCAGTTTGGCTAGCAACTTTTATTGGTAATCGGATTAGTAAGTTTTTTCCGTAATAACTATTGAATATTACGAGAAAATTGATCAGAGGCCTCAACTGGAGGGAGAGTCTCTTCTTCTAAAATATCTACCTGCTGACTTAAAACAAAATCAGAATCATTCGGATTCAACTTTTTTTTTAGATCAATCTCACGCAGCTCAATTGATTTTAGCGAACTAGTTGTCATTTCTAATTCTTCTAAGCGCTCTACTGGTGTAGGTAATTTTTCAAGAACAGTTTTAAGAGCAGAATCATAAGAGCGAACAGTATGCGTTAAACCTTTATGCAGATCATAAAGACTTTCGTAAAGATCGCCAGCAATTTCTTTTTCTTTGATTAAGCTTTTCTTTCGTTCTTCTAGTAATTGATCGCTAGAAGTATCCTTATGGCTCAAGCGAGAGATAATCATCCCCAGTAATAATCCAGAAAGTGTGGCTATGGCAAAGATTTCAAAAGGGTGGATAATCATAATGTGCTTGATAGAGGGGTAAACTAAGAATCCTAGCTTGATAAGACTCAAGTGATCAATTTACGCAATTTGCCAAGCTTATTCAAGATTAATTTTCAAACCAACGCTTAATTGTGGATAAAAGTTAAGCTTATATTCCTTGAACTTTAGAACTTGAGGAAAATTATTCCTCTAAGTTCCAATAATTAACTTCCTCTTCTTCCGATTTTGATTCTACCTTAGTTCCAGGAAGATAATATTCCAAAACAGCACCAGGAGAATTTTCAGCAACAACTTGTGCCGTATGCTTATTCACCCAAAAAGACTCCAGTCCTGGAGGAGGAACGAAATCAGCAATTTTTGCTTTAGGATTATCTTGAGGATTAGCTTCAAAATTAACACTCTTTGCTTGTTCTAATTCCTGAGCTGTAATTCCATCTCGTGCTTCTAAAAAAGTTTTCATGAAATTTAACCAAATTGGCACTGCCGCCGATCCCCCAGTTTCTCTAGCTCCAATAATTCGCTTCACATCAAAACCAACCCATACTCCACAAGCAAACTCCGGAGTATAGCCAACAAACCAAGCATCCATATGCTGGTTGGATGTTCCAGTTTTTCCAGCAGCTGGGCGTTTCAATTCTTTCACTTTCCAACCAGTTCCACTTTCCACTACCCCACGCATCATGTTCGCCATAATAAAGGCAACTTTTTCATCAATAACTTGGCGAAAGTTTAGATCAGGTTTTTCATCATGATCGTAAATTACATTCCCATCTCGATCGACAACTTTTTTAATAAAGACACTATCAAATAAATATCCCCCAGCCGGAAAAACTCCATAAGCTCGAGTAATTTCTAATGGTGTAACTTCACTACTACCAAGTGATAAAGATAAGTTCTGTCCCATTGGACTAGTAATCCCCATTGATTTGGCATAACGAATTACTGGATCAACTCCAATCCGCGACATAATATCAGCAGAAACTAAGTTTCGCGATTTTTCCAAAGCAACACGCAAGGTGATGGCGCCCATGTAAGTTTTATCAAAGTTAGCTGGCTGCCAAACTTGAGTACCTACTCGAAAAACTCGTGGCTCATCATAAACAATAGTTGATGGCGTATACTTAAATCCATCTACTGCCGCTAAGTAAACAATTGGCTTAAAGGCCGAACCCGGCTGACGTAGGGCTTGAGTTGCGCGGTTAAAAACACTCTGCTCAAAATCATATCCGCCAACAGTTGCCAAGACATCACCATTATGTGGATTTAAAAATACTAACGCCGCTTCAACTTTAGGAGTCTGATCCATTTGTAAAGAATTATCTGGAATAGCAACTTTTTCAGCAGATGCTATGTCAGGTAACAACTTATCTAAGTTAGCAGTATTTTTTTGAGATACCTCAATAACATCTCCAACTCGCAAATGCTTATTAAGTACTACCCATTGAGACCTGTCTTGCGCATTAAGTAATTTTTTTGCCCAAGCACTATCCTTTAAGCTGATTGTTCCCGTAAAATGTCCCAAATCAACTCTTACTGTTTCACCTTCAATTTTCTTAATTAAAGCTGGATAAAGTTTATCAGGTAAAATTGACTGAGCAAATTTATCACTATACTTAGCTTTAAACTTTTCATCTTCTGTTCCCAGATCAAAACGATCTATTGGCCCCATCCATCCACGACGCTTATCAACCTCTCGCAGTCCATTACGAACAGCAGTTCTAGCATAATCTTGAGCTTGTAAATTAACTGCTGTGTAAACTTTTAAACCATCTCGTTTTAGATCATAGGTTGGCCACTTCTCTTGAAAAACTCGTAAGACTTCTGTTACATAATAATTTGCCCGACGAATCTTCCCGGCACGATTTAATTTTACTTCAATTGGAAAATTGATCGCCTCTTGATATTCGCTTTCATTAATAAACTTATGCTTTAACATTTGCTCTAAAACATATGTCTGGCGTTGTTTTGCTAAATCAAAATTACTAACTGGTGAGTAACGTGAAGGAGCTTGCGGAAGTCCAGCTAAAATTGCCGCTTCGGCGACATGCAAATCCTTAGCAGGCTTTTGGAAATATACTTGAGACGCCGCTTCCAAACCATAAGCAGTGTTGCCAAAGAAAATCTGGTTTAAATATAATTCTAGAATTTGATTTTTAGTAAGACTATTTTCAATCTCAAAAGCTAAGATTGCTTCCTTAACTTTTCTTTCTAATTTCTTTTCATTTGATAATAAAAGGTTCTTAACTACCTGCTGAGTAATTGTAGATCCCCCCTGCTTGACTGAACCTTCTTGAATATTCTTAATCATTGCTCGCAGAATACTCATCAAATCAATTCCCGGATGAGTATAGAAAGCAGCATCTTCGGCAGCTAAGAAAGCATTAATTACATTCTTTGGTACATCTTCAATGTGAACTGGATAACGACGATCCTCATACTCTTCGGCGATTAACTCACCATTAGAATCATAAATCATGGAGGCAGCATCTGGCTGATAGCTATTTAGGCCATCAAATTTTGGCAGGTCACGAGAGTAATAGTTATAGCCCCAATACGCGACACCTACTCCCAGCAAGGCTCCACCAAAAATAACAACGAATAAGAAGATCAATAATTTTTTTAACATTGTGGCTAATTTTTTCTAATAATTTTTAGATTCGAAGTCCGCTAAAAAACGAGACAGTTACGAATTCTTTCTGCGATAACTAATACTGAGCAACAGAATCAACAAAATTTCTGGAATAATCAGTGCTAATAAAAAGACTTTCTGATAATCAGATTTTCCGATTGGCATCATGCTAGTTGATTCTAAAAATCTGGAACTAATCTTTAAATCTTCTTGCTCGCCTACTAACCAGTTAACTGTTCTGATAAACAGCTCTTTATTAGCATAAATATCAAGATTTGCATTAACTAGCCACTCTAAGTCAGAAAATACTACTATCCGTTGATCTTTAGAGTTAGCATCTTTGCTGACTTCGCCTTCGTAGGCCATGGCCAGCGTCACTGGTCCCAAATAATCCTTTTTAGGATCAAACACTGCTTTTGGTTCTTCGGAGTTTAAAATCTCTAAGTCAGTTTCTCCCCAAGCAGCATTTGATGTTTTTAGTAATGGAGTAACTTTACCCTTGGCATGATCAATTTCGCTTAAAATTGAGGCAATTAAAAAAATAGCTGCCTTACGATCTTTTAGTTGCTGAGTAACTGGATGCTCAGCGAAGTCATTAACTATAACCTGCCAACCAACCTCTGGGCCATCATGCAATAATCTTTGCTGATCAATTGCCACTGCTCTTTCAATTTTAATTCCATAGTTAGAAATTAAAGAATTAAAATCAATTTTGTTTTCGGGATCATCAAGCGCTAATAAATTCCCACCAGCTGACAAGTAATCTTGTAGCATTTCAATTTCATTTGGCAGGTAATCTTTTGTGCCTGAGGCTAAGATTACCAAGCGCGCATCCGTTGGAATTTGCTTACCACTTCCTAAAATTAAACCATGGAGTTCATAGTTCTGACCTTGCAGTGCTTGCATCATCTCACTTAGTCCAGCCTCATCTTCTAATTCCGGACTTGGCTCCCCATGACCAAAAGCATAATAAACTTTACCTTTGGCACCAGCCACTAAACGATAAATGGATTTACTAATCTCAACCTCAGTAAATGTTTTAGTTTTACCAACAAGCGCCTCTTTTCCTTCTCCGTATTCAAAGTAAAGAAAACTAGCTTCTTCCGGATTTAGATAACTACGTAACTGCTTAGCTTTTCTAGGGTCAACGATCTGATACTTGATTAATGGACTAGCTTTAGCATAAAGCCCTAACAAGCGATCCGCTTCTTGCCGTGTAGTTGGATTAAAGTCATCCATGAAAAACAGCGTAAGCGGTTTCTTAAGCTTAGCCAATAATTCTGTTGATTCACTGGCCAATGAATAAACTTTTTGTTGAGATAAATCCCAAGTATACTTTTGCTTATTTAACCAAGACTGCCAAAGTGAAAGTCCAACAAGAATTACTATTCCTAAAACCAAGTTAATTAAGATTCGAGTTAATTTGGATTTCTCTTTTTTAAAGTTAAGTAAAACTTTAACTGTTGCAACTAAAAATAGAATTCCCGCACTAGCAAAGTGCATCAAGACAATGCTCGCCGAAAAAGACTCCTTCGCTAAGCCAGTTAAAAAACCAAACAACGAAATCACCAATGCTAGTAAGAAATAATAGTTCTGGTTCATCGGGTATGTCGGTAAAAACTAATTAATTGTTTGAAAATTACTAAGCAGACGATAATCAATAAAAAATGAAAACTTAAACTTTCCAAGCTTAACTCGCCACGAATCAAAGACTTTGCCTGACTAAGCGGAGACCAAAGATTAATAAATTGTGCTAAACCAACGCTGACCTTCCCAAGCACTAGCTGTAGACTAAAAGCTAAGCTAATAAAAATAAAACTTAAGAATCCGGCCGTTAGCGGATTATTACAAACAAAGCTTAAAGCCAGACAACCAGCAACCAATAAACTACAATTTAAAAGTAGTGCTAATAAGCCAGTAAAGATAATTGGCACTTCCACATTAGCAAATAGTAATAAGCTAAAGGGTAAGACTCCTGCAACTAACTGCATAATAAAAACTGGCAACAAAGTTCCCAAGTATTTCCCCTTGGCTAACTGCCAATCGCTTAAGGGATAATTTAAAAGCAAGTCCCAAGTGCCTTGTTTTTTTTCTTCTACGACAGAACGAATAATAATTAATGGGATTAAAATAATATTAAAAACCATTAAGGTCATGTAGTAGTTCTCAACAACCCACTGATTCAAATTGATCTTCTCCATTCCAAGATAAGAGCCGGCAGAAGCTTTTTGAATAGCAAGATTAAAATTTCCTAAATAGTTTAGGAAAAAATACTCCGCTAATAATAAAAAGCCAGTAAAGATAACCGCTGCTTGAGGAGTCAGAAAAAATGTCCGTAAATCTTTTTTAGCAATCTGCACTACTTCACACATGATTAGATTGTTTGTTGATAAAGTGTTTCCAGATCGATTCTCTTGCCAGCTTCTTTTGGTAAGACTTGATCAAATATTTTATGTCCCTTACTAATTCCAATCACCCTAGAACAAAGCAACTCAACTTCTCTTAATTGATGAGAACAAAGAATGATAATCATCTTTGGAGCTTCAGCTGTTAGGAGATCAATTAACTCTTTAATTTGGACAGGATCTAATCCAGTGTTCGGCTCATCCAAAAGTAGTAGTTCTGGACTACGCATCAGGGCTTGTGCCAGCATCAATCTTTGCTGGTAGCCTTTAGATA
This sequence comes from bacterium, assembly GCA_031385045.1. Classification (GTDB taxonomy): domain Bacteria; phylum Bdellovibrionota_C; class UBA2361; order UBA2361; family CALJRW01; genus JANNBC01. Next base: position 25,562 of record JANNBC010000015.1, read on the forward strand.
AATTAGCACAAAGTTTTTTAGCAACCGCTGCTAATTGAAATTTCTCGATTGCTTGCTCTAGCTTAACCTTAGCTTCAGCTTTACTGCTTCCCGCTAAACGAAACATAAAGTTCAAATACTCAGTAACATTTAGCTCTGGATAAACCGCGGATTTTTCTGGCACATAGGCAAGCTTCCGTCGAAACTCTAGAGAGTTAGTTGCAATCGTTTCCCCTTGCCACTTAACAACTCCAACGGTTGGAGTTAAAATTCCTGCTAAGATTTTTAAAGTAGTACTCTTCCCCGAACCATTAGGCCCCAGCAAACCAATAATCTCCCCACGCTCGGCTTGCAGGCTTAATCCCTGAAGTGCCTGGTAATCGGCATATTGTTTGGACATATTTTGAATTTCTAGCATCGGAGGGAGAATAACTAGATTTCACCAAGAGGTAAAGCTTTTCTAAGACTCTTTACTTGGGCAAATAGAAGTTATGTGATTAATAATTATAAATAAGCCGAGGATCTTGTGAATAAGTAGATCTTAATTCTTGGTCTAGCAAAAATTATTGTCATCAGAGGATCGTCTAGGCTCCATTAACAGCTTATTTTTAAGAAGTGTTCTCTTTGAATATGTCATGAATTAGACGGATCACACTCTTCTCCACTCTTGCCTTTTACTGTTTTTGCGGAAGAAGCCCCTTCATCAAATTAAGTTATAATAGTGTTATCAAAATGGTCAGAACCAAAAATTATAATTTTAATTTTATCGAAATAAGTCGGCATGCGTCCCAGTCCTAACCAAAATTAATTCTTTATCTTCATTAATTAAATAAATCATTAACCAACCTGGTTCAATATGACATTCACTAAAGCCATTCCAATTCCCAGAGAGTCGATGAGGGCGATTCTTAGTTGGAAGTTGTTTATCTTGCTGAAGAATCTTTACAACCGACCAAAATAAATTTAAATCCTTTCCTCGCTTCTTTGCCTTACGTAAATCCTTGCGACAATTATTTTCAAGGATTAAACTTAGCATCAATCAAACTCAGCCTTTAACTCATCAAGTGATTTATACCTTTTGAGATTCTTCCCCTTTAAGCTATTACGCATTGCCTTTTCAGTTTTTAGATTTGGCTTTTTCACATCAAAAGGCAAACCTTCATGTAAGATTACTTGGTGAAGAAATAAATTGATGGCCTCAGAAAGACTAAGGCCAAGCTCCTTTAACACTGAGCCAGCATTCTTTTTTACCTTTGGTTCAACTCTTGTAGTAATCATCATTGTCTTGCTCATATCTGTCTCCTTGTAATATAACAATTGTATATCAAATGTAATACAATTGCAATACAAGGCGTGACTTACTATCCCAACTCTTAACAGTTATAACTATCTGAATCTACTTATAATGTTACCTATCTATTGTCTTATCAACTCGTAGAGCCCCTTGGTAAATCCCCTGATTTCGAAAGTTCAGTTTGATCTGCCTTTTTCCAAGAAGACTAAGTAGCGGAAGTTCCATGCTGGCATAAACATCAAAAGTTCTACCATCAAAATTAATATCCATTTTAAAGCAATTAGGATCTAGCGGTTCACAGTTAATTTTTGCTCCACCATAAGCTGCTTTTAAAGCTTCATACCCTTTACTAATTGCAAGTGGTTGATCCCAATTAAAATCTTCTTCTCCCTGCCCTTGAAATCCAACAAATTTAATTTCACAATTTATATCTGGATCCTGACAAGCACTGGGAATTTGATCTTTCGTAAGTTGCCCAAGCTTTTCTGGAACTTCCAAATCCCCAACCACTGCATCTTTTTGTGGTAGATACCCATAACAACTAATCCCAGGTTTTTGATCAACATATTGATACCCAGCAAGAGCTCTCTCCACATCTAAATAATCTAACTCTGAAAGTCCCAACACCCGCTCTGCCTCATTTCCAACACTCTCCTTCCAATTACACCCAGTCTCCAATTCAGAGTGTGCCCCAACTAACAAAGAACTACTTAAAGAACGTGGGATATTTTCTGCTTGTGACTTATTAAAATCAAAGTTTTTATTTTGAACTTGAAAGGCAGGACAATTAACAGCAAGATTATCTAATTTAAACTTACTTGGCTTAATGCCCTTAGTCTCAATTTGGCTTCCTACACTAACTACCCCCTTGTTCCAACTAACCTTCTGATATTTTCGAACTGACTCCGGAAGATCCGTAACCTTTGGACTAGGACTATCAGTACAACTCTGTTGTTCATAACTTAAGCTAACAGCTGGCAAAACAATATTTTTCTCCGAATATACTTGTTTAAAATTAGCTACCTTTAGTGGATCATTTACAGCACAAACTTTTTCCGCTTCAGCGAAGGAGGTGGTATTGGGATTGGATTTAACACCAAAGTTTATTCCACAAGATTTTGTAATTGGATTAGATCCAGCACAAGATTTTGTTTGATTAATAGAGACAAAACAATCTGGGCAATTTGGTGGAAGTGTATTTGAGCTCACACATCCAGAGGCTCGTGTTTCAAAATAGTTTTCTAAAGTTACTCTACTTAAAATATTCCTAGGAACACTCTGCCCCCCAACCTCCAAATACTGACAAGTTTTAAGAGGATTAGCGCTCGTCCCCTGAATTAAAATATTAGAATCCTCACAATAATGCTCCTCATGAACCTGCTGATGTTGTCCATAAAATAAACGTAATTTATTCCCCTGCCATCCTGTCCGCGTTGCCTCTTCATTCGTCCTTTGTAAATAAAACTCTAACGTATAAGTCTCTCCAGCTTGTAAAATAATATTCTGATAAAGCTCAAATTCTTGATAATTATTAAAGCTAGAAACATTAGCAGTTGGTGCACCCCGAGGAACAAAATTTGCCTCCACTATATTATTAGAATCATAAGTGAAAATCCTTCCCCCTAAATTAAATTGTTTAAAGTTTGTAACCTGTCCATTAATATTTAAACCTCTACCTTTTAGATTAATTTTAACCTTCCCCCTAGATCCTTGAGCTAAAGAATCAACAGGAAATTTTCCAGTAATAAACAAAACTGTAGGAACCTGCGTTACACTACATTCATGATTAAAGTTTACTTGCTGAATGTCAGTTGCTGAATCAATGTTACGCGATTTAAAGCAAGGTAAATTACCTAAACTAGGAACAGTAAAAGTACTCTGACCAATAAACTTATTATAAGGAGCACCGTCTTGAGTAAGATTTTTAACCGTTCCAATGACATTACTAAGATCAATAATCTCTCTTGGGTAACTAGCCTCCAAAGACTTACGATAAAGAAACCGAGGACTTAATGTAGATTTCGAATCACTGCCTGTCTCGATATAAGGCAAACTAGCCGTCTTTAAATAATAATCTAAATTAACTTTAAGCCTGTCTTTTTTCTCAGTAACTAAATACTCAACATCCTTTCTGTAATAGCTAACTCTATCCAGTACCTGTGCAATTGGATTATCAAATTGATATTTTGTACCAAGCAATTTCTCAGTCGATAGCGAATATAAATATTCTGGAAGTGGCCAGCGAGTTGTAGCTTTTTGCATTTTAACTTCATAAAGTGGCACAGAGGTTAAATTAGCGGTTTGAATACAATCAGCCTCAAGTGGAGTTAAGCAACGCAAGGTTCTCTTAACACTTTCTTGCAAAGAAGTTTTAACCCTTAGAACATTTCCGACATCCAAGAGTAGTAACAAAAGTGGTAATCCAATCATGGCTACCACTGCATATTCTAAAATCACTAAGCCATGGCTTTCAGATATAAGCTTAGTTAATAACTCAGTAATTTGTTTATTTAAGGTAATTTTTGGAAACATAATCTCTAAGTTATCGTTTCCTAGCTTAAAAAGTTTCCCTTGAAAGCAAAGTTTTTGATTGAACCTCAAAATAGGGAAAGGTATTATAGTATCGTGCAAATTAGACTAATTTTATTGCCTATTTTACTATCCATCTGGTTAAACTCTAACCAACTTTTTGCAGAACAAGGCTTCCATGCCTTTCAAGTTAGATCATCTAACTCCAATATCAAGAAAAGCATTAAAGAAAATTATTCAGGAAAACTAAAACTTCAATTCCAATTAAGAATCGCGAGAATAGGTAGATTAAAAATTACCCTTAAGAAACAAGAAGTTCCAAAATCTACAATTCTTTATACCGATAAAAACAATCAAATTACTCAAACCAAATCATCAATTATAAATTTTAAAGGACTGGTAAAACATAAAAACTTCACCAGTCCCTTAGCCGGCAGTGCATTTGCGTTTAGCAACAAACCAGAAGAGCAGAATCTAATTTTAAGTTTTAGTACAAAAAGAAAAGCAAACACCCAATTAAACAAAATTAAAACTAACCTTTCGAATCCAAAACATTACTCAAGGCTCTATCGTCTATCTAAATCAGAACCAATTCCATGCGGAAATACGAAAGAACGCTTGAACCCCTTGAGTAACAATTTCACAAATGCAAACCCAAGACTCTCTTCCTTTTCAACATTTAAAGAAATTGAACTTAACCTAGATGCAGATGCCTATTGGTATCAAATCTTTGGGAGTGATAGTCATAATTTTATTAGTATGTTTGTTAATGAAGCCGAAGTGATCTACGAGGAACAGTTAGGTCTTACTTTCAAAATTATACGGCAAAATGTTTTTATTGATAAAAACTTTGGAAGCGTACCTTCGACTGAACAACTCAATAATTATCTTTCCTATAGTCTCAATCAAACATATTCAAATTATGCTGATATTTTCTATTTATTATCAGGCAAAGATAACTATATGGACGACACCATTGGAATAGCTAAATTTAAAACATTATGCTTTGCGCCAAGTAGCTCATTTGGAATGAGTCAATTTACTAATATATTATCTAGTTTTTCGGTCATTACTCATGAAATAGGTCATATCTTAGGAGCGATTCATGATGATGGGATAAATTATGAAGGCAACTTATGTTCTAGTTCAGAGAACTTTATTATGTCCCCATTTCTTAATAACACATCTCCCCAATCCACCTTCTCCCTCTGCTCAATCAATTCAATAAATTCTTACTTAACAGATGCCGACTTCTGTCTAACTCCAGTTTCCTCAAACTCCACCGACGCCACACCCAACACCCTCCCCCCAAGAACCCCAATGGAAAACCCAATCCCTATTGCCCCCTTGGGTGAAATAGATCTTAAAGTAAGATTAAATAAAAATGGTACTGTAAGAATCACCACAACATGGCAAGCAGAAGAAGATATTAATGATTGTCGCCTTTACCTAGATGCCGATTACAATCCAAGTAACCTAGCAACAGATAACTCCAAAAGTTTTACTTCTCTCCCCCTAGAGAACTCCCCTTTCTCAATAAAAGTAAAAGTCCCTTTTAAAATCAAAGCAAAAAATAAAAAGTTTTCTTTACTTACACGATTAGTTTGTAACCAAGCAGAAAGAAACCGAAGTCAAATAGTAGCAATAAAACCAAATAAAATTGATTCCCAACAAGAAATTAAACCCAACCAATGGCTTCGCAAATTTACCCAGAAACTTAGATCCCTTTAGTTAAGCTAAATATTCTCTTTTTAAAGCAACTTTATTGATTTTAAATCGATAGATTAATACTTGATTAGCCTTAAAAAAGTAGCTACAATGTAATTACTTATGAAAACTAAAGTAGTCCAAATTGGCAACTCTAAAGGCATTCGAATTCCTAAAAAAGTATTAGAAGAACTTGGGGGAGCAGAAGAAGTGTACATGGAAGCAAATGGTGGAAAAATAATTATTAGCCCTGTGAAGGAAGTGAGATCCGACTGGGCAAGCAAATTTAAAAAAATGGCTACTAACAAAGACGATCTACTAATTGACGACTCTCCTAATCAGACTTCGTGGGATGAAAAGGAATGGGAATGGAAGTAAGGAGGTTTGAAGTATTATTAATCAATCTAGATCCAACAATTGGACGTGAAATAAAAAAAACTCGCCCCTGCTTAGTGATTTCACCCGATGAAATGAACAGCTATATTTCAACTATTATCGTTGCCCCAATGACAACTCAACAAAGAGTCTATCCAACAAGAATCAAGTGTAAATTTAAATTAAAATCTTGCGACTTAGTATTAGATCAGATTCGAACCATTGATAAATCAAGAGTTATTAAAAAACTAGGACAAATTGATTCTAAAACCCAAAACAAAGCACTTAAAGTTCTTCAAGAAATGTTTGCATATTAATTTCTGAAAATATTCAGAACCAATAATTTTTACAATTTATATTTTGTTGCTAGCAAATCTCGCATAACACTTGGCGTAATATCTGATAAGAAAAAAACTTAAGATCAGCAATACAATTATGATTGTGAGCATTTAGATATACGAGGCAAGGCATTCATGCTAAACTAGCCCCAATCATACCACTAACTCCGTCTTCAATGACTACACAATGCCTAGCATCAACATCTAAACGTTTTGCTTGATCAATAAGCTAGCGCCAGCAATCACTTTAACAGAACCGGCAATTGCTTTATCCATTAAAAGCTCTTTTCTTTTCAAGACTTCAGTAATATTAACATTCGTTCTAGCTACTTCTTCAAATATACTTTTAAACATTACCTCATCGCTAATCCCTGAGAATCTCTTGCTAAGTTCTTCTGGATTTATCAAAATATCAAATGACATTAACAAATCTGCTTCGACACTGGAATGAATAATTTGTGTATCTGAAATGACTCCTTCTAAGTCAAAGATTACTGCATAAGATTTATTCTGATTTTTCATCTTAAAAATTTTCTCACTTAATATTAGCTAGGGCTCTCCTCAGACAAAGAGCATTGACCGAATAACAATAACTGTGCGTTAAAGAAAAACACCCTCTATTTACCAAATTATTGGTTTTTTATTTGCATTAATAATCATATTAGCAATTATTGCCGCCTTTTTCTGACTAAATGACCACATATGTCTTGATAGTGGGATACATGAAGTCTCATCTAAATTAAAGTTTTCTTGAAAAATAGTATAACTAGCGGTCTCTCCCTTTTTATAAATCGCAATTTTAGTCCAAGGAGAAAATAAAAATTCTGAGCACGTCTCAAAAAAGAAAATATTCTTCCTTATACTATCGTAGTGCTTAATAGAAATTTCCTTGCTTTCTTTAATAAATATCTCAGATAAGAATTTATATTTATTTCTGAGATCCGAAGGAATAAGTTCAGAAAGAAAAAGTGACGAGTTTTTATAATTCTCAAAGATTGCCTCCATATTTGGAAAAATATAAGAAATCTTCACACCACGATATGCAGCCTCTATTATATTTGCTCTTATTAGGGGATTCTCAAATTCAATGATTGCCCTAGTTGAGTGTAAATAGAATTCATCTCCATCAACTAGATTATCAATAGCTTCTGCAATTGATCTGATGTGCACTTCGGGAGAATAATTATCATAGAACTCTTTTAAAAGCTTAGATGTTTTTTTTGGTATCTCATGATCTTCCCAATAAGAATCTTTACTTAGTCTAGATAAATATAATTCGCTAACGTGCAAATATTTTGCAATCTCTTCATTGCGAATACCTGCACCATTCAGATCATCAATAAGTTTTTTTGCCTCACTTGGCTTCATCTATTAAGAATTATTATAAAATTAAGAATTATTAATCATATTGCAGTATCGTATAATCTTAGGCAAACCAAGAGAAAAACAATGTTAATATTAGATATTTTATCTTGACTTAAGATAAAATATCTAATAAATCATTATAATATCAATTTTAACAATAAAGTAAGGACATTAGGTTGATGGATTCAGTAATTTCTTTAGATGGCCTAAGCTTTGATGATGTGAGCATTAAACCAAAGCTAATTAAGAATTCTCCTGAAATTGTTTCACTAGAAAGTGAAGTATTTAGAGGATTTTATTCAACTATTCCAGTAATTCCTGCCCCAATGAATGATATATTTTCTTCTGCACTTGCAAGCGAATTATCTCATTTTAATATTGCATGTCCATTCCCACGAGAATTTGACTATGCGCACACTAAAAATCTACCGGCTAACACTTCTCACATTCCAAGAGTTGCTACAGCAAGCCCCTTTCGCCCAGAACTTGTAAAATTCCTATTAGCTAGCCCACATTTTGATTATATTATTCTTGATAGTGTTGCCGTTTATAATTCTAAAGTTTTTGAGCTTCTAGATTCGATTGACTCAAATCATCATCAAAAGATTATCGTTGGAAATATTGCTACGAAAGAAGCAGCAAGTGACTTTTCGCAATATCCGCTAGCAGCTTTAAAAGTTGGCTTGGGTAGTGGATCTATTTGTACAACTACTGAAATTACTGGTATAGGCATTCCACAACTTCAAGCGATAAGCGAAGTATCCTCTGTCTTAAAAGACTCTGGAATTCCTCTAATCTCAGATGGAGGAATAAGAAATACTGGTGATATAATTAAGGCGCTTGGTGCAGGTGCAAATTCTATAATGATGGGGAAATTATTTGCTGCAACTACAGAAGCTGCCAGTAAAATCTACATTCATGATGGGATAGAGTATAAAAGATATGAAGGTGCAGAATATGCTACAATCGAACTTGATCAGGAAGCTGATGTATTCAGGAAGTTAGAAGCTGACAGTTTTAAATATCTTGACAAGCATAGATCTGAAGGGGTCTCTGGTTTAATCAAACACAAAGGTCCAGTCCGATTTTTATTAGAGCATATTAAAAGATCGTGCTCCGCAGCAGTCTCTTTTGTTGGGGCAAGTAACCTAACTGAATTTAGAAAAAATGTAGAATTTGTTAAGAGAAGTCCTGCTGCAGGTATAGAAAGTAGATCGCATGGTATTGATATAGTTTCTAAAAACAATAGATTAATTTAAAAAATGATGACACAACAAGACGATAAGTCTCAACAACAAAATATACATATTAGAAGACTAGCTTCTAATGTAAAGGCGATTTACTTTGATGTTGATGGCACACTAATTGATGATTCAAACTCAGGAGGTAGTGTTTGGAAAAAAATCCATCAACTGGCTGGTGTCACAGAAGAAACTAGAGAAGAGCGTTATCAATTATATAAAGCTAAACAGCTATCATATGAAGAATGGATGCAGTTAGATATATCATCTTGGCAAAATGCTGGCATTACAAAAAAACAAATCTCATTAATTATCTCTGAGCTAAGGTTATACGATGGTGTTAAGGATACGATTTCACGTTTATACAATGAAGGTTATAAACTTGGTATTATTTCAAGCTCAATAGATATTGGCATTTTCTCATTACTAGATCCAAATTTATTTACTGAAAAAGCGATTAACAAATTATTTTTTGATGAGGAAGGACGCATTGCATCTTGGGATACAAGCGCCTGTCGCTTAGAAGAGAAGGGTGAAATATTAAAATACTTGGCAAAATCTCAAGGGTTAACCTCAGATCAAGTAGCTTTCATAGGAAATGATTTTAATGATATTGGCGCAGCAAATTTCGCTGGTCTCTCTTTCTCTTTTAGTAGCGTATCACCTGAACTTGATAGCCTTGTTAACTTTACGGATCGAACTGGTGACATGCGAAATATTTTGAAATTTTTTATTTAAGAATTTACCATAAAACTGTATCTAGCACTAAAAACAAAGTATGTACGAATACAACCACCTAGGCATCCTGCTCAAATGAGGCAACACCTCGCCTTAATCTTTGTGCTAGTTATATCTAATACTTTTGACAGAATTTTTTATTCTCAAGGGTGCAGACTTTGTTGATTTCATCCCAACGCTTTAAGTGCAATCATTAACCTAACTACAGAAGTAGATAATTTATCTTACAAAATATTTGGCTCAACAGATCTACCGACTTGATCACCTTGTGCAACGTTTACAGGAGATAGGCAAACTTTTTAGTATATCGAGCCAATTTACGAACGGGCATTCTTTAAGGCATATAGAATCAACCCATAATTATAATCCCGAATTATCCTCTGTAAAATCAAAGAGTTAGTCTGGCTACTTCTTAAGACTAAAAGAACCATTAGGTCAGTCTCAAAATGATAATTAATATTTTCTAACATTGTTTTGATTGACTAGCATAACCAATAGGAAGAGAATCAGCTTTTATTTAATTCTCTGGCTTAGTTCAGGGTGACAATATGCACAGTTATATAGGTACTTCATCAGATGCTTCAAGTAATTTGGATGTGAAACCTGCCAATAACCATCTACCATCATTACCTCACAAAAATCCTAACTCATATCAGAGTTCAATTTCTAGAGTCTTTTCGAACAATATTACATTAATGTTGGCAGCATTAGGTGTTAGTGTTGGGAGTATGACTGCTCAAGCGACTGAAACGGTAACAGCACCAACATGGGCATCAAAAACAACACTTCAAGGGTGTGGGGCAATTCAATCAAATTCAAACTCAGGAGGTGCGACTCGTGCTGGATTCCAAAAAACTGTTACAAATGAGCTCAAAAATGCGTCGACTATTCAAATTTCGTGGGGAATTCAAGCACGGGATATTGGGTCAGGATTAAACGTATCAAATTGGAGACCCTATTTGGAAGTTCGTTCATTGAATGGGCAAAGTTCAACTGTTGTTGCAACGATTAGGCTTAATATAAATGATTTTGTTAATTTAGATGGAACTCCTATACAGAAAACTACCATAGGAACAACTACAACTTTTGTCCCTTCTATGGACTATGGAACATCATCAAGTGGAAAAACTAATTATGTGTTCTCTTATGCAATTAAGGGAGAAGATTTAGCTAGATTTCAAAATAGTCTTGTAATTGGACAAGAAATGGCATTTTTTCTAATCAATGAATCCAATTCAAATGAAGGAATTGCCTATACACTTGGTAGCCCAAGTGTATTAAACAAAGGAGGAAATCAATTGGCTACTTTAAATTCGGTTAACCTAGATACCCTAGCACTACCAACTATGTACAATACAGGGCTTGCTTTTGAATTAAATGCTATCACTCACCAAGCCATAGTTACTGCAAAAGAACCTAAACTATCTATTCATACAGAATCTGGGCAAGCCATTGTGGATTTAGTCACTGAAAACGATGGCCAAAAATACACTATTCTACGATCAACGGACCTAAAGAATTGGGTACCTTGTAGCGAGCATATTGGGGATGGCTCTAAACATACATATACTGAAAGTATATCTGCTCAAGCTTATTTTACTGTAAATAAGATCACAACAGCCCCCTAAATAGTCTAAGATGCTAATATCTTGAGACTTATTCATAAGTAAGTTAATTAACAAGCTTATCCTTTCAAGATAATCCATCAAAATAATCAAAAAAAACTTCAATTATATTGAACTAGTAAAAACAAAAATATGTTTATGTAACATTGTTATACTTGACTAGCATAATCAATTAACAGAGAATCCCATTGCTTAGAAAAGTTTAAGTTATTCCTCTAACATTTGATGTTTAAAGATTTATCTATCTTTAGGAACTATTAAAGACTTAAATTTATATATTAGACTATGAATACCTCAATTGACTTACACACTAAATCAACAGCTCAAAATAATAACCTGCCAACTGCAATTAATAATCTTTCAGGAGCTGAATTAACAGCACATCTGCCTGTTAAAAATTCAATAACACGAGCGGCTCTTGGACTTACTGCGATTGTGGGCTTTGCTTTCAGTACAACAAATAATGTCGAGGCTGCAACCGTAATTATTCCAGACTGGGCCAATCAAACCGTATTACAAGGGGTAGGAGCGATTCAATCAAACATGAATTCGGGAGGTGCAACACGTGCCGGCTTTGAGAAAATTGTCACAACAGAATTCACAAATGCTTCATCTGTTCAAGTTACATGGGGAGTTCAGGCTAGAGATCTAGGGGCGGGTCTAAATGTTGCCGATTGGAATCCTTTGATTGAAGTTCGCTCTTTACAAAGTGGAAGCTCTACTGTTGTTGCAACAATACATCTTGATATTCATAATTTTGTTAACATGGATGGCACTCCTATCCAAATGGTTACAACTGGAGCATCAACAACATTTGCATCTCCTGTTAATTTTAATTATGGAACTTCCTCAACTGGAAGAACTAATTATGTATTTGCATATTCATTAACTGGTGATAGCTTGACTACATTTCAGAATAGCCTTTTAGTAGGTCAAAAAATGGCATTTTTTCTAATCAACGAATCAAACACTAACTCTGGAGCCGCATATACCCTAGGAAATGCAACAGTACTGAATAATGGTGGCAATCCTTTAGCAACTTTAAATTCAGTAAATTTAAATACAACATCATTACCTACAGAATTCAATAGTACTGGGATTGCCTTTGATCTAAAAGGAATACCAGAACCATCGATAGCATTTCTCACCACTGTTGCAATCTCACTTCTAGGACTTCGACGAAATAGAGAAAATAATTAATTACAATGTCACAAAAAGGGGCTGTAATTGAATATGCTGTTTTAGTACTATTAATTGTTGCCGTTACTCTTTCCCTGACTGGATTAGGGAAAGGAATGAGAGAGCTTTTCTGTGATATCTCATATGGGTTCAATGACAAGAAGTTTAATACAGGTAATCACGTATGGTCTGAATCTCTTAATTGTTGCATACCAACTGCTTTCCTTGATTTTTGTGATCAAGATCTAGCCGAGCTACTCGGCGAAGATTGTCCTGCGATAGAACTACCCGAGACATGCTCAAACTAGTTATCAATATAATATTAAGCTTCTTAGTAACAAGTAACTCTTGCTTAGCAGACTCTATAGTACAATTTACAACTAACATAAATTTACAGTCTCTAACCTTCGAAGATCAAATCACCACAAAATTTGATTCTGATAATAAATTCTCAGGCACATCAAGAACTATTACATTACCATCGAAAGAAGATAGCGACCCGCAGATCCTTTCGGCATTTAGAAATGGGCAACCGATTAACTACACAAGCCAAAGATTTAATGGTGGGTTCTTTACTATTGCGTTAAGGGGCGATGGGTCCCTGCTTCCAAGTGGGGAATATGAGTTCAAGGTTAAGTATAAAATTGGTGCGCCGCTTAGAGTTGAAAATAAACTAGCGATTTTAGAATGGAGTGTTAATTCCAAACTTTGGAAATTGCCAATTCAAAATATTAGTGGGAAGGTCGATCTCCCGAATGGTATCAGTAGCAAGCATATCAAACACTATGCTTATACATTAAAAGATGGGAAAAAAGATCTGACAACGGGACAGAGCGCTCTTGAAATAGCAAAAAATCAAATTACTATTAACTATAATTGTTTGAAATCATTGGAGCCAAAAGAAGAATTTTATATTTATGTAGAATATCCAGACACCAAGATATTAAATCCAGTGATCACCGCAGATTCAGCAGAGACGATTGTAGTGAATGGTAAATCTGTTAAAATCGGCAAAAGTATTTCTGCTGAAAACCAAGCAATTCCTGAAAATAAAAATACAGAAACACCGACTAGCTCCACAATTAAAGTCGATGGAAAAGAAATCAAGGTTGGAAAGTCAATTACTCTTGATAATGAACAGAAGGTGGCGCCAGAGCAGACTCCATCAAAAACAGTTAAGATTGATGGTCGAGAATTACGGATTGGGAATATTGTTAATCTAGAGGAGTCTCAAAAGACTACGACTTCATCAGGAACTGTCACCCCTTCTGGTAAAAAAGTAGAGGTGGGTAAAAGCATTAGACTTGAAGAGTAGGCTGCTCGAATCTCTGTAATAAAAGACCTTAACTAGCCACTCGCTTAACTGAGAGCTCTAGTAGCTCATGCATGATAGTCTGATAGGGGCGATTTTGCTTCTTTGCTAGTTTTCTTAACTTCATTAATAACTTTGGATTGATACGAAAGGCAATCATTTGCTTCGCATTGTCACTTTGCGGACGCCCTACTCTGCGAGCCATTTTTAGTTCGCGGTTTGTTAATTCAGGGATATCAGAAAAATCAATTTTCTTTTTCTTGGTAGAAATTTCTTTCTTTTCTTGATGCTTGCCTTGCGCTAATGATTCTAATTCTTTCTTGGCCATTTGTCGTTATTCGATATGTAAAAACTACTATTAAAATCCTTTTCTTAATGGACATAGCTAAACGCTTAAAGCGTTTTTCAAAAAAGAATGAGCTAAGTCTTCAAGGTGCAGTCCTTCGGAATCTAAAAAAATAGAAGCTGCTTCTTCAAACGTCATGCCATGTTTTTGATAGTTAGATTTAGCCTTGCTATCATCCCAAATAAACATAATTAATGTATATACAATAAATATAAGATCTTTCTTAAAATAACTCCATTTTAAAGTTAAACTTTAGAATAGGTATTCATTATTCAATCGGAGATACGATAAAAAATTCACTAGGCTTGATGGATTCTTTAATAAATTTAACTTGAAAATGAAATTATCTAGGGTTAGATTTGTTTTATGAACTTAAATTTGAATGAAATAATTGAACATTTTAGGACAGTATTAGAAATAAAAACGGGGTCTTACTATGATTCTTTTAATGATGAAATTATTCGTATGCTTGATCTCGAAGAACAAGATCATAGTTATCTTAAAAACTTCTTCCTAACTTTTGCGGACAGAAAGGAAATTGAAAATTGGACTAACCTTGTTAAGCATAAATTAGTTATGCACGAGGATGAAGAAGGAGTAGACGATCTAATCTTTGAATATATCGAATACCAAACGAGGAAAGAGCTAACTTATGACTCTCTAAAAGTATAGCATCTAACCAATAGCAAGCTTTGCTGTTTCCTTCCAAAGATAACTTGGTATCGGTTTCTCAAGTTGCCAGTAGATACTCATTGGTTTTGAACCTTCATGTTTCACATAATTTACCTTACCAAGAAATACAAAAGACATGGTCTTTTTATATTCATCGTTGTTCTTCTCACGGACAAATAATAAAATTGATTTCTTGTTTGTTTTTTGTTCTATGTAACTAAGCCCAACTCCTCGATCTTCCCTGGAGGCATTTTGCGACTGCCAATGAAAAATATGATCGCTTACTGCATAATCTTGATACATTGTTGTGGGTGAATATAAATCTTCATTTTTCTCTAATGTCGTAAAAAGAATTTCTGTATTTTTAGAATTAATATTAAGTACTCCTTCTCGGGAAGAAGACTTCTTAGCAAAATTACTTTCACCAAAGGCAGCTAAGATTTGTTCTCTAGTATATCTACTGTGAACCATAAGCGGTTGTTGATATGGCAAATCAATCACTTCTTCCTTGTGCGCAATGCGATCAATTAAAATCTCTAATAACTCTACAATCTCACCAACCAATTCGGAACTCTCGCTAATCTTTCTTATCGCAAGGTTTAAATTTCCATGTGCCTCTTTTACACTCCAAAGATCATAATAAAGCATATTGAGCATCAATCGTTCTGACTCTGTATATGTTTCTCTTAGATTAAAATTATCTTTTGCTAGTTGTAGGATAAAATTTAAATAAGAGTAGGAGTTACAATTAAGCCATTTTCTATAAATGGCATTTCTAATCTCTTTCTCGTTATTACAAGAGAATTCCTTTTTTTCTGATGCTAACTGACAGAGGCGCGACCAAGTTTCATATTTATAGATAAATTCTAAGGGGATATTAGTAAAATTAATAAAATTTTTGAGATTGAGAGGTAATGATGCCTGAAATTGAAAGTTTTTAATTTTACTAATTAAAGTATTCTTGCGTAGATTTACAGCATTTTTAATATTAGCTAAAATTACTTCTTTAGCTTTCCTCTCTAAAATAATAGAACAGCCGAGTGGTAGATGAGGAAAATCTTTTTCAATTTCATCACGAGTAGAATTAGTTGTCTTGCCAATTAAGGCTCGAAACTTATTGTTAAAATCATATTCAGATCTAGCATTTCCAACAAAATCTAGAACCGTTAGGCAATCTTTGCCGGCAACTTTTCGCAAGCCTCGTCCTAATTGTTGCAGGAACACTGTTAAGCTTTCTGTTGGTCTTAAAAATAAGATCGTATCAATTTCTGGAATATCAACACCTTCATTAAAGATATCTACTACGAATAAATAGTTAATTTCTTTCTTGAAAAGCCTTTGTTTAATGGTTTCCCGTTTACCTTCTTGGTCATTACCACTAACTAGATAATCAGCTTTAAAACCTCTTAGGGTAAACTTTTCCGCCATAAACTCGGCGTGATCTCTTGATACACAGAAACATAGTGCCCTCACCTCTCTGAGATCCGTTAGATAATGTTGACAACGCTCAATGATCTCGCCAACTCTTAGATCGTTTCCAGTATAAATTCGTGTCAATTCACTAGGATCGTATTTTCCTTTTGACCAAGCAACGTTAGATAAATCTATAGAATCTGAAATACCAAAATACTGGAATGGGCAGAGCAACTCTCGATTTAAGGCTTCTGGTAATCTAATTTCTGCTGCTATTGTATTACAAAAATCATCTAAAATATTAGCATTGTCCATTCTTTCTGGCGTTGCAGTTAAGCCAAGAAGAACCTTAGGATGGAACTTACTTAAAACGGGTCGATAACTACTAGCTGAGATATGATGTACTTCATCAATAATAATATAATCGTAATAATCGCTACTGAGCGCTAGTGAATCAATTTGATTTTTTAGTGTAAGTATTGATGCAAAAACTGACTTGTAATTTGTAGGAATTTGGCCATCTGCCCAAAGCTCTCCAAAATTGTTATCTCTTAGAATTCCTCGGAATGTCCCGATAGCCTGCTCTAAGATTTCTTTGCGATGTGCAATAAATAAAAATTTGGCATTGGGATTATCTTTAAGAAAATTTTTAAAATCAAATGCTGAGATTACAGTTTTGCCCGTACCAGTTGCTGCAACTATTAGATTTCTAGATCTATTATGTAAAGTTCGTTCAACTAAAAGTTTTTCTAGAATTTCCTTTTGAAATGGGTATGGCTCCAAATCAAAATAAGTTGCCGGGAGGCTATTCGCTATCCAATTTTCTTTTTTTAAGGCACTTTGAAGTTTTTCATTGCTAATACCTAAATGATAATCTTCAAATTCTGGATCATTCCAATAGGTATGAAAAACTTTATCAAATTTTTCAATTATGTGAGGTATTTCTTGAGTTGTAACTTTAATATTCCATTCGAGTCCTTTTGTTAATGCACTCTTCGAAAAATTTGAAGAACCGATATAGGCAGTGTGAAACTTGGTGTTACGATAAAAAAGGCTTGCCTTAGCATGTAGTCTTTCGCTTCTAGTATTGTAGGAGACCTTGATTTGGGTATTTTTTAATTTAGCTAAAAATTCAATTGCTTTATAATCAGTGGCGCCCATGTAAGTAGTTGTGATTACATGTAGCTGACCACCTCTATCGGTAAATTCTTTCAGCTCTTTCTCTATTAATCGAAAACCTTCCCACTTAATAAAGGAAATTAAAAAATAAATCTTATCGGCAGAAAGGATCTCTTTTCTTAACTCAGTATCAAGGGAGATACTAGCATTGCCTCCTGTAAATAATTCACTCTGCGCCAATCCTGCTTGGGGTCGAACTTCTTTTAGGTGAGCCTCAAGATCACTAAAACCACAATCAATTTTAGAGATAATAGCTGTGAGAATTTGCTCATTCTTTTCATTTAAATCAATTAATTCACTATCAAAATCTGCGTTATCTAATTCTTGTCTTAGGAGGTGAATTATTTTATTAGAAAGTGCAATTTGCTGGTCAATACTATCTTCGTTAGTAATTAGCCCAAAGGCATAATGTAGAAGTCTAGATAAATATTGACTGAGAATTCTAGCAGCCTCATGTTTTTCAATTTTAATTCTTTGAACGTAGAACTTATTTGGATCAAGTCTTGCAAGTTTATTCTCGACAAGCTTGTTAATTAATTTTTCGTAAAGTCCCAGTTCCATGGCATTCAAAGTAGCAACTTTAAGAATTGATGGCCAGGGATAATGAGGTTGATTTCACTAAATAAGAGACATCAGCTCAGGCATACCCCAAGACATGCTAAACAAATTTCTTAAGAAATTCCAAAGCAGAAATTACAATAATCCCATCTTTAGTAACATAATGTTTGTCGGTATCAAAAACTACTTGATAACAATCGACTTCAGGAAATTTGGATTTTAAATATTTTAAATTTTTATCGATATCTGTACTTTGATACTTAGCTTCAATAAACATTGAAGGAATATCTTTTTTAGTTATTACAAAATCCACCTCTCTCGCTTGGGAATCGCGAAAATATCTTAGCTCATACTCCTCACCTTCGGTATCTGTTCGAAAATGGCACCACTTGAGTAAGTGTGACGCAATCATGTTTTCGAATCTAGGCCCATCTTTTTCAATTAAGGACCAATCATAGTGATAATGTTTCTGTTCTTTTTTAACAGATTTGATCTTAGCAGAACCAAATGGACTTAAGCGGAAGATTGCATACATCCTTTCCATGATAATCAACCAACGCTGAATTACTTTGAAAGATATTTCCAAATCTCTTGTAATGGAATTGATTGATAGCGGGCTACCAACTAAATCTGGAAGGCGAAGAGCCATTAGTTCAAGCTTTGCTAGGTCGTGAATACTTTCCAAGCTGTTGATATCTTCATTGATCAATCGGTGGCGATATTCCAATGACCAACGTTTGGCATCCTTTGCCGAACCTGAAAAAAATGGTTCCGGAAAACCTCCTAAAAAAAGTAAGTCTTTCAAATCTTTTTGAGTTTGGATTTGCAACTCACTAAGTGAGAGTGGATGCAGCCGGTAATAATGATACCTGCCCTGCAAAGAGTCACCACCGTAGCGATAGTAATCAAGCTTGGCGCTACCAGTCACAATAACCTTTTTAGAATTTTTATTTAGATCGTAAAAACCTTTAATAAAACTTCGCCATCCTTTGAATTTATGCAGTTCATCAAAAATGACATTTGGGAAATTTGGAATTTCATTATTTAGAATCAGATCTTTGTGCTCAATAATATCCCAATTAAGATAAGTTCGTTCTGTTGGAAAAACATTTAAAGACATTGTTGTTTTCCCAACTTGGCGTGGCCCACCAACAAAAACCATTTTCTTGTTTAAATCCTCTTTAATGTATGATTCTAAGTATCTGTTTTGATTCATATTATAAGCATAATAAGTGATTTTTATCCTATGTCAAAAATCACTTAAGTAATTTTATACCATAGGCAAAAATCACCTTCAAGTAGAAAATATTTTAATAAAAGAGGCATTGTCAGTACTCTCCGGAATAACTTTCACCAAAACCTCATAAGCATCTGAAGATACTAAGTAATCAGAGTGATTTTATTGGGATGACACTAGCTGACAGTTTTAAATTTATGAGGTGCTTTCATTAGCAGTTAGTCTAAAAGTATAAATATTAACTAATCAAACGAAAACGATCGATACCAAGGATGCCCCATAAACCCTGGACCCACTTCAATTTTAGCAATAGAGGCTTGAGATGCCGAGTTAAAAACGTCTGGATCAACTTGAATGCATTTTGGAACATTAAGTCCTGAAGGGGCACCATCAAAGTTAAAATATAAATAATAGGTATAGTAACGTCCATTCTTGGAGCGGTGTTCACGCTTTTCTTTGTTGATAATTTGTCCATGCACTATAATTGAAGGCTGGGAATCAAGATTAATATTTAGATCGGATAGCATGTTAACTCCGGCTATCGGCATGCACAGTCCTATCAGCAAGGCAGACTCAATAATAATCCTATGCCCACGAGAAGATCCGCGAAAAACTAGGATCACAACTAAGAAGAAAAAAACTAAGCAAAGCAGGCCAAAAATTATGCCCTGTTGGAATAAATACATTCCATCTAAATGATAATCTTGGCGATTAAAGGACCATTCCATAAATCCAGCACTGGCATATCCAAAGAATGACCAGACGAGAGTTTCTGTAATAAAGGCTTTCCAAACAAATGGATCGTCAAGGAAACCAACCCTAAGTGTTCGATCTCTATTAATACTATCCTTTAAAGCAATTAATTCGTTTTTTATTTCTTGATTCTGACTACAATCTCCAGGAAGCTTTAAGATTAACTGTCGGCCATCAGATTTTAAATGAATGGCGTCGGATACAAAGAATTTTAAAATTGTTTTTCTTAGAGTAGGATCTCCAGTAAGTTTTCGAAAAAAGGACTTACTGTCAGAAGCAATATAAATCAGATCGTCAAATTCTGGATCTCCAGTTTGAAACTCTTTTGCTAAGCCTAAGTTTTTAAAGAAGCTATCACTGCCAACTTCATTAGTTAATTTAAATTGTGCCGGGAAAGCAAGATCCACGATAAAGGAAGTTGCCAGAACGCTACTTTTACTGCGATGTTTAATAATATAAATCTTGTTTCCAGCTACAATAGATTCTTGCTTGCCACTTAAGCTTAAGAAGATTTGTTTGCTAAAGATTCGAGCTAGAGCTGATAGACCAATGGCAATCAATTTAAATAAAATCCACATTTCTTAATTATTAAAATGTTAGAATTAAATCTATGATCCATGGGGGAATTCTAAAGTCTATTAATCTGTAATTTAAGTTATAGTAATCTTCAGTAATAATTTAATTGATTACTGAACCAACTTACCATCACAGTCTAACCAATACTCTTGTCCACCAATCATCATCTTGCCTTTATTACATTCAGGTCCAGCTGGTTTTTTAGTATCCGAGAAGTCCGCTTGTTTCACACTATCAATTCCGCTAGTTAGGTGATCTTCATCAGCGCGCATATGCAGACTTAGGTTCCCCATTTGTTGAGCTGTTTCAATTTTTAGAGCGTCAGTTGGACTAAGCTCTAAAGTTACTGTGGAACTGGCGGCTATTTTATTACGGCCAGAAGCAAATCTTTGAGTGGCAGTAGAAGCATCGCCTCCGGTAGAAAGAATCCGAGAATTCTCTACTACTACTTTACTAGTTAATTGTCCTTCATCAATGTGTGTTAAGACAACATCAACGCTGTTGCCCGGCATTGCCCAACCTTCAACACCATGCTTAGCAGAGATATCAATTGTTACAGCTCTCATCCCCGGACTAATTTTAATCAAAGCACCTTCTGGAGTATCTGTTAAATTAATTGCTAAAATTGGTTCACCATATTTTAAATCTACTTTAGCAAATTTGTTATGAAGCATTGCTAGGTCATCAACTGCGCCGACTGGCAGTTCAGCTTTTGGCCACATTAATTCACGAAGCTCAACACTTCCTAAACTTGTTCCCGCTGGAACTGGTTTCGCTGGCGTAAATAAAACTATTGTATCGTTATTAGTTGCTGCCGCTACAGCTTCGGTAGTCTCTTGAATTTTTGAAGCGGTGGCAGTTCTAGATTGAAGAATAATTACCAGTAATGCTACAACAAGTAGCAAGATCGACATTAAAATTCCAAGCAAGATAAATTTCTGCTTTTTGGAATTTAGGTTAATGCTAAAGGTACCGGCTTGTGTTCCAAATTTCCCGCTATTCATAACAAAATCCCTTTTGTTACCTACGAAACATCCTTGTAAGTAATTATTTTTGTAAATTTACTCAGATTTTAAAGCTTTCAAGAACATTCAAGTTTGAAAAATGCTTTAATAAAATTAACTCTCTGAGTAATTGCCTATTCATATCGGCATGTTATAGGATGCACTTTAAGCCTTTTTTGGTTTCAAATCGTAAATTTAAAAAGTCAATACTTTTGGGGGCTTTTTTTAATTTAATTAACTTAAACTTATTGGGTAATAAATCGAGACTTTTGAATATCTTATCAACAAAAAAAACTGAAAAACTTGTGCTTTTTGCCACTTTCGCCAATAATTTTTAGAAGTTTTAAATAAAAAAATTTATAGCCAGTTAGCCCTTTTACGAGTAAATTGATAATCAGTTACAAGGAAAATTTGCTATCTGCCGTAATTTCTTTAATTATCAGAAATAAGTGGTTTTTACAGAAAGCTACCCCTCGTTTTGTATAAACTTCTGGGAAATTAGCGGTTTTAAGCATTTCTGGTAGAACTATAAAATTATTAACAAAAAATCATCGAATATAACGGTTAAAATATATGAAAAAAATTATCATCCCAGTTGTTATTGTTATTTTAGCCTTAGGGGCATATTTTTTTACAGGAAAAAACGAGAGTAAATCTTTTGAGCCACTTGCCAACAACACTGGTAAAAAACCAGTAACAGAAGTGACAGGCAGCTCTGCTACGACAACAACTCCACCAATCGAGCCGGTGAAAGGTAGTAGCGATGAAGACTTAGAAAATCTTTATGACGAAGAGATTCTCCCTGCAACTGATGTTTATCCTTCAGCACGAGAGGCTTACGACAAAATTATGGCTTCCATTAAAAGTTACGATGATATCGTACTAGAACAATTTGCTGGGCTAAACGCTAGTAATTGCACCTGGTGTCCAGAATTGTTTGCTAGCTTAAAAGAATCAATGATTGCGGCAAAAGATGATGATACGAAGAGTTACTTAGCTGAGCTATTAGCAATCACAGGCGATCAGGGTAACATCGAAACGATCTTAGAGGCTTATAAAAATGGGAATGAAAGTGATCAAGAAATTTACTTAGAGTCATTAGAAATGACTGCAGGAGACGATAATTTAGTTGCATTCTTAAATGGAAAAATCGAAGGAGCGCCAGAGCCACTTAAAGAATCATTAATTGCAGCAATTAGTAATCATGGTTCCCTTTCTGCGGTAGAAAGTCTTTACGAACAAACAAAAGCTAAAGGCGATCCTAATGGCTACTATGATTTTGGAATGGGCTTAGGAGAAGTTATTCCTGATGCCGAAGCACTACCAAAGCTAATCGATATTGCTAACCAAAAAGATCAGTACTCCCATTTAGCGGTGAAGTCCTTGCTAAACTATGGAGACGAAGGTCTGCGGGAAGTTTTTAATATTATAAGTAGCTCTAATGACTCTGCCTTAAATGGAAAATTATTGGCTGACGCGATCGATCATGTAAGTTTTAATGAAGATACTGAAGCCTTAATTGATGAGGTGCTTGCTAACAATTCTAATCCTGATGCTCAGAAATTCGCTAAGGAAATTAAAGATGAGATGGCGTACGAGCTAAACAATAGTGATGCTGATACGGCAGAAGATGTAGCTGGTGAAGAATAGTAATACCTACAGTGATACTAAGAGAAATCTCTTAGTATCACTCCTTCCTAACTAAGAAAAGTTTTCTTAGGATGATTAATTCGAAGAAATATATAACCCACAACGATATAGGCAATCAGCATTACCTCGCTATCTCCAAAACTATACTCAACAAGTCCTGCTACCATCCAAGCAAGAATTGCCGCCAAAGCAGTTAGGAGTAAAAGATCATTAGCAAGTTTCTCCCGCGTCCAAGTTTGATATCCAAGATATAGTAAGCTTAAAAAAAATGTACCAAATAGTACTAAGGATAGAACTCCACCCTCAACTAAAATATTTAGATAGTTACTATGAAAATGTTTTAAATTTTCAGGAATGATACTAGAGAAATCCTGTAAATGACGGCTATTAGCAAAGCCAATTCCTAAGGGGTAACGCCCTGCCAGCTCAACTCCAATTTCCCAGATATCATAACGTCCACCAGAAATTAAGAAATGATCAATTGAGTGGAGCAGCCTCTCCCGCATTGATTCAATGAAAACAAGTGGCAGAATAAGTACTGGGCAAAAAACAAAAAGTAATTTGGGGCGATAAGCTAGGCACAAGCAAACACCAGCAACAGCAACTCCAAGTAATGGGCCCCGTTTCATATTTAAAATTAAGGCAGCAAAAATTAGCAGTAAGGCCAAACAGGTAGCAATAATCCAAGTCCGCGATCTTTTCTTTTGAGTTACTAAGGCTAAGCAGGCAAATGCTAAAAAAATGGAGATTGTGATTTGCCCAGACTCACTAACTGCACCAACAAATAGCTGATTAAACACAGTGGGATTAATAAACTCTAAGATTGAATGAAAGCTAGCGATTGCTTGCCCTGCAATTAGACAAAGAAAAGGACGTAATGCTCCAGACTTGAGTAAATGATAAGAGACCAGCATGGAAGAGGAATAAAAGCTTAGCTCTAATAGCTTACGGTAGCTTTTAAGGGGATCTAAACCAAAGGAAGCTGAGGCAAAGAGACTAAGGATTAAAAAGATCCAAAGATTTCCAAGCCGAGGGAATACTTCAAAAATTTCAGTTAGCTTTTTATTTATTATTAGATAAGTTAAGCCAGAGAGCATTAATGGGAAAAAGCTAACGTAAGCTAAGACTAGTTTTAATGGGATACAGAAAAGAAAGACACAGAGAAGATTAAAGCCATGGCGCTCAAATAAATTATTGTTTAAACTGATAATATTATTTTTATTTATCATTACCACTGTGAAAAAGACTTTAATATTTTTAACACTATTACTAGTCACTTGCAAAGCATCTGCGGCTGACCACTCCTACCTTGTTGGGGAGCATAGTAGCAAGCTTTTTCCATTAGTTGGCGCCCCTAAAGAGAAAATGAATAATAGCTTAACTGGTAAAAGCATTTGGACCTATAAAGATTTTAAAGTACTAATTAGAAAAGACCAGGTAATTCAGGTTCTAGATTTAAATAAATCTAATATCCCGGCTAATCAACCAAAGATTACTAAAGCTATAGCTATTTCGGTTGAACCACATCTAGCTGAGTCTCCAACGAAAGAGGCTGACTCAAATATGTTAGGTGAAATTATGAAAGAATTAGAAACAAAAACTACAGCGGGTAAACCGGCAGCACCTGGGCAAGCTCCTAATCTCTTAAATCCTCAAGCAAATAGTCTACAAAATAATATGTTAAAGTTTAAGCAGTAACCAATTCAGTTCGGTAATCCCTAATTGCTTTTGGTACATCTGCCAACGCAAGTCAGATTCTATTAATTGATTATGTATTCAATAATCAAATTTCAAATGATTATTATTCGCTTGATAAACTCTGGTTAACTTCTCATTTTGAGTAGAGAAGTTTCTTTCATATTTATCAGTGAACACAATAGAAGTCTGTGGTACTTGTTGGTTGATTTCTAGGTATGGAGAAGGCCTAGTGATTGCCTGATTTAAGTCTTGAATAGCGTAAGTCTGATGGCCAACTAAACAGGCTAATAAGATCGACAGTGTTAGCAAACGAGAGAGCTTTTTGTGACGTCCAGAGTTAAGGTTTTTTAGGATGACAACTGTTAAATAAAAAATTGGTACTACGGAATAGTAACAAAAGGGATTAAACATTGGCTGGAAGTTAGAAATTATAATAGCAAAAACTAAAGGTATTACGGGCAGAGCTTCGATCAATAAATTTGTTACCTGAGGTAATCGACTTCTTTTACGAAACATAAATACTAAGAGGGGTATTAGCGGAGTGAAGGTAAATACAATCCACTTACTTTTTTGAAGAATGAAATCAGCACTAAAAAGGTCATTGGGGCTAGCAATCCTAGCATCAGCACTAAACGTTGATAAAAATATGTGATTGGGCAAGATAATTGTATAAAGAAAAAAGGATAAGCTTGTAATTGCTCCAAACACTATCCAGGCTAGCGAATTTCTCCTTATTTCCGGCACTTGTCGATAATTGCTAATAATTACTTTTAAACAAAAGCCAGCACTTACTAAAAACATTGTTTCTTTAAAGCAACAACTAATTGCAAGTAGCAAGATACTTAGACAATCTTTATTTTTATTTAGGGCATAGTAAGCACCAAGGAGAAATGGCAAAGCATAAATCTCATCACGGACTTCCCAGAGCAAGCTGATCCGCACAGCTGGTAATAAAATAATTAACGTTAAGCCTAAATAACTAATTAACAGTGGATGTTTTTCTCTAATAATTAAATGAGCAAAAATTAGTGAGCTACTAACTGCTAAGACATGAAAAAGGACTAAAATTACTTCAGGGGCATTCCAAATCTTATTGATTAATCCTGGCAGGTAGAGATAGGGTGAAAAGTGATGCGTTAAAAGATTTTGCCATCCGTAGTCGATTAGCGAAGTTTGAAGACCTAGTCCCTTACTAAAATTCAGTACAGCTTGAGAGAAAATTGCGAAATCAACCCCCTCCGCCCCCACTTTAATCCTAGCTAGTTGGATAATCAAAATATAAAGGGGAAATAAAATCAGTAAAGCTCTAATTAATTTAAGGTTACTTTTAATTGAAAGATGCTGAGGCAAATCATATTTTGCTCCTAGGAATAAGACGATGGCACTTAGGCATAGAATTGGAATAAATATTTGAAATTTGAAATCTAGGTAGTAAGCCAGAAGTAATAAACAGGGTAGGATCGTTTTAATTTTCACTTTATTTACAAGAATTAATCTTTGACACCAAGCGACACCAATGCTAGTGTGCATTTTACACACTATGAAAATAGAACATAAATATGAATTGTTCAACTACTTATTATTGATCTTTTTGGTAGCGTATTAACTCTCAGTTAAATATGATCAGATACTGTGAATTTTCTAAGAGCACTTTGTTTGTTTGAAATTTAAGGAAGACCAATTGCCTGAATTATCAGAAAAGAAAACAAACAAATTACTAAAACTTATTGCCCGCCCCTTTGTCTCCTTTGCTCTCCGGCATGGGTTAAAGATTCAAGTTTTATCTGAGACAATTAAAATTAGCTTCCTTAATGAAGCAATTAGAATTTTAGAAGACAAAGACGAAAATATTACGGTTGCCAAGCTGGCGGTGATGACAGGAATTCATCGTCGGGATATTAATCGTATCTATGTTGAAGATCGGCCTAAAACTATTTCGATAGATCTAATTAGCAAGGTAATTGGAGAATGGACCTTAAATAAAAAATATCAAACAAAATCTGGTAAATACAAAGATTTAAGCTTTGAAGGAAGAGAGAGCGAGTTCACGCAATTAGTTCAAAAGGTCAGTCGTGAATTAAAACCAGGGATGATCTTATTTGAACTAGAAAGATCGGGGAATGTAGAAAGAAAAGGGAAACTATTAAAGTTAGTTAATAAAGCTTTTGTGAATAATAAAAATATTTCACAAAATTTTGAGATGCTTGCTGGTGACTTAGAAGATTTAATTTTATCTGTCGAGCAGAATAATCATGCGGAACAAGAGGATCTAAATCTTCATGCCAAAACTTTATTTGATAATATTCCAGAATCAGACCTGCCAAATCTTAAAAAGAAATTACTGCAACTAGGAAATAAATATCACACTGAAGTTCGTGAGTTATTAAGTAAACATGATCGTGATTTTAATCCAAAACACAAACCATCTGAACCTGCGGGACGCATTTCCTTCGGCACATTTAGTAATACCTTATATTTAGAAAATAAAAAAAATGAGAAATAAACTTACTTTATTAATTCTTCTAACTATTACTGGAGGCTTATTGTCTTGCGCTGGAGGCGGAACATCCGGGACGGGATTAGCATCTGCTCGGATCCTTTCGGGCACCGTCACGCAGTCTGAGGGTGAGCCAGTAGAAAATGCTGTTGTCACAATTCAAGAAACTGGTGAATCCGATTTAACTGATGCCAATGGTGAGTTTGAAATTGGAACTGAACTAGTTACAGATACTTATAATATCCAAATTGAGGGAAGCGACTTAGACACAATGGTGACTGTGGAGACAATCTCTGATGATACTCAAAACCTGCAAGTAGATATTAATTTAAACAATAGTGATATTAATACCTCTTCAACGCTAAGCACAATTGAAGTCTGGGCAAAGGTTGTTGGTTTTTGTGATCCGTTATTTGAAAACAATCCAAGAATTCGTCAGTCGGTTGCTGTTCCAGAAAACTCTATTTGCACACTGAAATTTTATGCCAGCAGTAACAATCAAAAATTAGAACGAGTTCCTGCCATTTTAGAGGTTAGTAGCTGTGATGGACTTAACTGGCAAGAGGTGGCAACTGGGACTACTGGCGTTGGGAATCGAGCAGGAGTTGGCCAAATACCTTTTGCCTTTATCGACGATGCTGATCATTGTTTGTATCGTCTACAAGCACCGGTGGATGTTGCAAACGTAAGACCAGTAGTAGTTTATATTGATACGTTTACTTATCAGAATTATCTGTTGGCTTTGCGATAACAGCCTTCACTGACTTGAGAGAGCTTAAGAAACCACGACTCCTAAGCTCTCATCAATTAATTTCCAATTTAGCGTTGAGTTAATCTTTGTAAAATTGCTAAATCTTTGCGCACATCCCTAGTTAAAACAAAGAGATTCTTTTGAATCGCTCCTAGCTCAGAGAACTTAGATGCTGAGTTAATCCCTGCTTGTAATTTATCGGCATCAAGTCCATCAGGGGTCTCGGTTGGACTAAGATTAATACTAATCGTGTTCTTAATTGGTAATGTTTTATAGATGCGATAAAGCGATTGTCGCTTAGTAAGCAATTGATTGTAACTTGCCAAATCACCATTAAGCTTATTTTTTAAATGATCAAAAGCAGAACTTCGTTTTTCTGTTGGCTCAGAGGCAAGACTGACCATTTGAGAACTTGGAGCACTAGCAACAAGTAATGTTTTCTCTACTGGCTTGGCACTTAGCGCAATTTGTAACCGCTGAACTTCTTGTTCCAGGCTAGAAATTTTATTTGTGGCCTCAGATAATTGAGAATTGTTTTTACTCAAGTCAGCTCCACGATTCATTGCTAAGTTTTCGTACTCACGTAGCTCTTGATCCTTAGCCTCTAGTCTTGTTTGTAATCTAGCAACTTGTTGCCTAGCATCTTGCAGGGCTTGTTGATAATTATCACTAGAAGAATTTTCTGCTAATTCATAATTCTTAATTACCTTTTCTTTGTCAGAAAGATCTTCTTGCAGACTAATTAGACGTTTATCTGCCTGCTTAATTTGTAACTTGTAGGAATCTTCCACATCGCGACAAGAGCACTCCGGGGCTACAGGACACTCGCGTTCCTCAGGACATTTTAAACTAACAGTTTGTGGACAGGCCTCATGTTCCACTGCCGGGCAATCACAGCTTGGACAGGCAGCTTGATTTTTAGCCTTCATCTCAGCCATTAAGTTGGTCTCAGAGAACTCACTATCTATAGCTTTAAACTTTTGTTCATTATTAATGGCAATGATCTTATTTTGAAGCTCTTCCACTTTTAGCTCCAATTCAGCAACATAATCGACTAGTTGGTACCCTTGGTCATCAACCCGATAAGCGCGTCCATCTGGCAGGCGTCCATTATCATCACTATCTTCAGCGAAAAGCGGGCAAGCAAGGAGCAGGAGTAAGCAGAAAACTAATTTTTTCATTTTTATAGTTTAGTAAAAATTTAAGTTGAAATTCGTCTAATACTGTAGTGTTGAGCTGATTCACATTGGAACAGGCTGGAAGCAACACTATACAATTTGTCCTGAATTTTATAGCATATTCTCAATGAAATTGAAGATTAAGTTCTCGAAAAAAACCACTTTTATTTGCCTAGTTCTAATTATTGCCATGCTCCGAGCATCTTATTGGCAATGGGAAAGGCATTTAGCAAAAATAGAATACTTGCAGGTCTTAGCGGAACGCCTAGCAGCGACTCCAATTAATTTTAACGAGCTCGTTAAATCCAATCCGAACTGGGAAGATTATTCTAACCATCGGGTTTTGTTAGAAGGAAACTATGATTTTTCAAATGAAATTGTCATTGCCAATCGTCGCCTTGATGATACCCCCGGGAAACACGTTATCACTCCACTAAAATTAAAAGATCAGACTATCAGCGTTTTAGTAAATCGTGGATTTTTGCCACTTAGTGTTAGCCAGCTTAAGGACCGAGTTGCCTTTCAAAATCCTGCGGAACAAATGATTATTGGAATTATTAAACCATCATTAAAGCGGACATTTTTCTTACAACCGGAAGATCCTGTAGTTAGCATTAACAAGAAAGATGATAATTGGCTAAGAGTTAATATTGAGGCAATCAGTAAACAAATCGAATATCCAATTTTACCAATTTATGTTGATAAACTTTCGGCCGAACATGAGATTGATATTGAAAAAGATTTAATCAAAGCAGGCTCTGATAAAACAGACATGCTAGTAATGCCTAGTCAGAAAACCAAAGTTTCGACTGGTAGTTTAAAAGCTGATGTGTCCTACCCTATTCCCGATCCTGATAGAGTTATGTCAGCCGGCCGACATCTTGGGTACGTCTTTGAATGGGCTTTTATGGCGCTGTTAACTTTTTTAATTGGTTTAGTCATTCAACTTAAAAGACATTAAGTGGTTTATGGCGCTTATTAGTTTCCGACTATAATAGCATCTATCCCAGAATAGTCTTGACTATTCTGGGATAGATGCTATTATAGCCAAATGACTCAGGACTCAAAAAATAAGATCTTTAGGCGTAAAGTTCAGCCATTTATACTAAAAGACATAGATACCAAAATTGTCTTACTCAGTGGCCCAAGACAAGCTGGGAAAACAACCCTGACTAAATCCTTAACTAAAAATTACGAATATCTTAATTATGATGCGAGTAAAGACCGTCAAGTTATTAAGGAAGAATCATGGTCTCGCGATAAAGAGTTAGTAATCTTTGATGAATTACATAAGATGAAAAACTGGAAACGTTGGATTAAAGGGATCTACGATACAGAAGGATTAAACCCAAAGATTATAGTCACAGGAAGTGCCCAGCTAGATATTACAAAAAAGATGGGAGATTCGTTAGCTGGTCGATACTTTTTATATCGACTACACCCTTTAACATTACGTGAGCTCAAGGGCACAGCAAATCTAGATGATATTTTCAAGCGTCTGCTTAATCAAGGAGGATTTCCTGAACCATATTTTTCCACTGAAAAATATTTTTATGATCGCTGGAAAAAGACTCACTTGGATATTATCCTTAGACAGGATTTGCTTGATATTGAAAGTATTAAAAGGATTAAGGACATCGAAATATTAATTGATTTACTGAGACAACGAGTCGGATCACTTATTTCCTATCAATCACTGGCAGAGGATCTACAAGTAGATCCAACGACTGTAAAACGTTGGTTAATACTATTAGAGAACCTATTTGTGATCTTTAGAGTTTCTCCTTGGACTAAAAATATTGCTCGCTCGATTAGCAAGGCTGGAAAATATTATTTTTATGATACAGGACAAGTTGTTGGAGAAGATTCCATTAAATTTGAAAATTTAGTTGCCAATGAACTATTAGCAGCAATTAGTATGGAACAAGATATTAAGGGTAGAAATCTTAATTTACACTACCTGAGAAACAAAGATGGATATGAAATTGATTTTGCAATTATTGAAAATGGTAAATTAACCCAAGCAATTGAAGCTAAATGGGGCGAGGATCAGCCAAGTAAATCTTTCTTAAAACTGTGCTCTAAAAATGAAAAAATTAAAGCGATACAAGTTGTTGCTGATTTAAATCGTGAAAAAGATTTCCCATTTGGAGTTCAAGTTGTCAAAGCAAGCAAATGGCTTAGTAATTTAGAACTATAGCCAATCTGTCCCTTTAAATTTAATTATATCTCCAAAAGTATCAAGCAATAATTGATTACTAACTTGTTGATTACCAAGAAGAGTATGCCAACCTCGAGTTTTTGCCTCTTCGTAAGAAATTGATTTAGGGTAAGTGAACTGATATCTCTGCTGCAGGCTGGCAATTAAATCTTTAGTTTTTAGTGGAACTCCATCAGCGATATTAATAGCCTTAGGTAATTTTTGATTTAAATCTAGAGTACGTAAAACTACTTCCACTAAATCTTCAATGTGAATTCGATTCGAATATCTTTCTCCCTGATCAATTAATGGGTAAGTCCCTTGAAGTAAACTAACTTTAGGGTTATGAAAACCTGATGTGATTCCAGCGATTCTTAAAGCACAGACATCAACCGCTAATTTTTGATAAAGCTCTTCTGATTTAAGTCTAGCCAGGCCTCTGACACTAAGTGGATTTAGCGGAGAATCCTCGGTAACAAGCTCTCCTGCAGTGGAACCATAAACTCCCGTGGTACTTAAATAGATTAATCTTCTTAGGGGATAATTCTTTAATACCGAGACTAGATTTGCGACTCCAGATAAAGATTCATCCAGACTAGATTTATTATCTGTAAATATTGGAGGAACAGAATCTACAATTACTTCTAAGCTGGGATAATGCTGGAAAAATAATTTTAAAGTATTAGCATCTAGAATATCTAACTTAAAAGCTTGATAACCAGCATCCTTAAAAATCTGTATTTGCTCTTCGCGACGAGATGTAATGATAAATTGATCTCGATACTCTGCAGTTGTATGAAGTTTTTTTGCAAGTAAGGATAGGACATTGCCACCTCCTAATAAAAGTATCTTTGCCATAAAAATATCTTTTTAGGGACTAAGACGATAAGTTTCCCAATTCTTATCTTTTAATTCGAAAACTAAACGGTCATGTAATCGACTTCTACGTCCCTGCCAGAATTCATAATAAAAAGGTGTGATTTGATAACCACCCCAATAGTCAGGGCGAGTTACTTTTTTAATTAATGATTTACGCTCTAGTTCTCGCATTTGATCTTCGATTATTTGTCGACTTTCAATCTTAGTACTTTGCTTAGAAGCTAATGCTCCAAGTCTAGAAACAAAAGGGCGTGACTCGAAGTAGGTCTCTGATATCTCGACAGGAGTCTTTTCAATTGTTGCTTGAATCCTAACTTGGCGTTCTAGTTGTGGCCAAAAAAACAAGAGCGAGACCTTATTGTTATTAGCTATCTCTTTGGCTTTCTGACTATCATAATTACTAAAGAAAATAAGTTTATCTTCTTGGATTGCTTTTAAAAGTACTGTGCGCAAATTTGGTTGATTACCCTGATCAGAAGTTGCTAGACTAAAAGCATTTGGCTCTGGTAAGCCAGCATCATAGGCTTCTTCTAACCAGCTATAAAATTGCTCCATTGGATTTGCTAGAAGTTTATCTTCCGTAAGAGTATTAGCAGTGTAGTCCTTGCGAATAGATTCAAATAACTGATCAATAAAGATAATAGTTTTATTTTGGTCCATAAAGAATTGAAATTAGGCTAATTGCTTCGGGCTACTTTTAAAAACAAAGAGGAATGTTAATACGCTACTAAAGACAAGGATAAAACCCAAGATCAAAAATAATGCCCATTCTTTCCAAGACCAAAGATACAGTGGTTGTGGCAAGCTAATTAGCCAGATTTCAGTTTTATCCTTTGGTGAGCTAACGCTATTAGTCACAGCAATAGTTTCGGCATCGACTAAGGCGAGTCCTTCCGCACTTGGGTGTTTCCAACCTAATTTATTTAAGTCTACTAAAACAGTTTTTTCAAGGGGCTTAGGAATTAATTGATTAGCACCAAAGATTTCCGTGTTGGCATATTCTAATTCTTGATCAGTAAATTTCAATTCACTAATATCAGTAGCCCCCGATATTTTTATTAGGATTACGCGATTAATTATTTCACCTGATTTATTTTTCCCTTGCTCAATTGCTAATAGCCGCTTTTTATCAACCGCCTGCAAATCACTAATCTTGATATCACTAACACTTACATATTCATTCCGATCGACAGGCAGGGCAAATGTTTTCGAGGTATTACTTAAAGGATCGAATTCAACTAAGCGAATAAACTTAGCGGTACTACTTGCTTCTCCCTCAAAGTCAAAAGGGCTTTCGCTTAATAGATAGACTTTACCATTTGGTGTAACAGCAACACTTTTTAAAATTCCATTTTTTGAAAGTGCTGGCAAGCCTTCTCCTGGCTTAATTACTTGTTGAATCTCTCCAGTTTCTAAATTAACCTTAATTAAGGCGTTTTGCTTGGAATCTACTAACCAAAGTAGATCATTGGGCGCAGTAGAGATCCCTTGTAAATTAACATTCAAACTTCCGGCTTTTTCAAAGTATAATGGAAAACGATCCGTTACTTCAAAAGTTCCTTTTTTCTTCTTTAGTTTAGCGATCGCAATATGAGGGATAGTGGCATCAGTCCGCTGGTCTTTGCCATCAGTAATTTGAAACTCGCCATTGGGTGTTAAATAAAACATTAAAATTCCACCACCGTAGGGGCTAGATTTTTTAAAGGCGAGTCCCGAACCGTAAGTAAAATCAAAGTTTTTGGCAGGATTCAGTTCATACTTCTCTACAAGGGTTTTAGTTTCTGCAAACACCATTGATGAGAAAATAATTAGAGGACAAATTATTAAGATCAAACGTTTAATCATATCGATGTTAAAATATATATATCTCTAGTTCTATTTGAGATTTTTTGTGGGTGATTAAAAAATTTTATGATTTACAGGTAAGAGCTATCGATCGCTAACGCTTCAAACTTATCTGAGAAAGATTTCTTTCAACGCTTTTTAAAACTTCCTGTGGATACACAATTATTGTTCGAATTTCGGCAAGTTCAATAACATTCAAACTTGTGAAGAAACTGAAACTAATTGGTATAAACATTATAATATATTTTTTTGAATATTGAAATTCAAGACGTAAAATAGCTCTTTCTGCCGAACCAAATCGAAGAGTTATGTAAATTATCGCGCAAACAAATAAAAACCAATCAGTTTCTTGCCAGAAGAGTTTTTAACAAATATAGGATCACAGAGAGCTTTTCGTAAGGAATCGGATTGGGCTATCCTCAAATTCTAAATAGTTTTCTTTAGTAATAATAGTCACTTTTGCTGTAGGAAATTTCTTTTTAAATTGATCGAGGCCAGAAGTATTTTTTTTACGTCCACTTTTTACCTCAATTGCCCAGATATTTCGCCCTTGCTGCAAGACGTAATCCACTTCATGTTTTCCATCCCGCCAGTAATATAAATCCTCCCCTGTCCTAACTAGTTGTGCTCCAACAATCAGTTCAAAGATCCTACCGACTTCTTCTGGATGATACTCAGCTCTGATTTGTAGATATGGCAAACAAGGTGCTAATGGTAAAATCTTAGGAGAAGAAGCCTTTCTTAAAATTGCTTTATTAGAAAACTTATCTAAGGCTTTAATTAAATAAGCACCTTCATAAAGACTAATATAATATTTAATGACTTCAACATTTCCCTTGTCTTGCAATTGCCCAAGTAGTTTGGTGTAAGATATTTCTCTTGCTGGATAAGCAATTAAGATGTCAAATGCTTGCCTAAATAATGCTGGATTTTTAACTGTCTGAAATTGTAAAATATCTTTTTCAACCACTGTCGAAATAATTGAATTCTTAACGTATTCAACCCAGTCTTTAGTATTAATAAATTGATACGATCCTGGATACCCACCGAACTGTAAGTATTCTTCAAAGCTTAGTTGATACCCTTCCTTCGATTCTTGATAATTCCAGTGATAGGCACGAAGCAATTGAAATCTTCCTGTTAAACTTTCGGTTAATCCTTTTTGAATCTCTAGGGAGCTAGATCCTAAAAGTACACAAGCAACTTGCCGTTTGTCTTTTTTACTCTGGTCGTAAAGTGACTTAATCGCTTCTGACCAATTATGAATTTTTTGGATTTCATCAATAAATAGTATTTTATTACCGCTTTGCGCTTCAATCCATTTCTCGCGAAGCCAATTTACATCAGGATTAAACACTTGATCCGTACTAAAATAGAGTGCTTGATCTTGGTAATGCTCCTCAATCAGCTTAAGAATCGTTGTTGTTTTTCCTACTTGTCTTGGGCCTAAGAGAACTTGAATTAGGCCACTAGCAGAAGCAAGCCTCTCTTGTAGTAGTTTGATATAACTAAGAAATATTGGTATTTTCATTTTTAATAGCATAACCTATCAAAAATAATAGGTCAACCTATTATTACAAAGATACCAAGTTCAAAGTTTTACTTTTGTTCAATAATCTATTGAAATTTAACACCTTTTATTGCTACTAAACTAAGCTTGCCTAGTCCAAGACAGGAGGCTGAAAGGAGGGATAGGCAGCCTCTAATATATCAAGACTGCCCTACCTATAAACTTACCAGGCTAAAGAACCTGCAGTTTGATACTCAGTAACACGAGTTTCAAAGAAGTTTTTCTCTTTACCCAGATCAATTGTTTCGCTCATCCATGGGAATGGATTTTTTGAACCAAAGATAGCGTTTAATCCAATACGCTCTACGCGACGATCGGCAATGTACTGAACATAGTCACGGAACATCTCATGATTTAGTCCTAAGATGCCACGTGGTAAACAATCAACGGCATAAGCATATTCTAACTCAACAGCTTGTTTAATTAAGTCATAAATTTCTGCTTTGAACTCTTCTGTCCAAATATCTGGATTTTCAGCTTTAATCCCATTGATTAAATCAATTCCAAAATTTAAGTGAATTGTTTCATCACGTAAAATATACTGGAACTGCTCACCAATTCCAGTCATGCGGTTCTGGCGATGGAAAGACAAGATCATGGCAAATCCACTATAGAAGAAAAGTCCTTCCATAATGATATAGTAACCAATCAGGTTACGAACAAATCGTCGCTGACCTTCTGTAGTTGAGGTAGTAAAATTAGGATCAATTAACTCTTTAGTGAATTGCATCTCAAAAGCATCTTTCTTATGAATTGCAGGAATCTCATTATACATGTTAAAGATTTCACTCTCGTCCAGATTTAATGACTCAACAATATAATGAAAAGTATGAGTATGAATAGCCTCTTCAAATCCTTGACGAAGTAAATACTGGCGACATTCTGGATTGGTAACATGTTTAAAGATTGCTAGTACAATGTTATTACCAACAAGGCTTTCCGCTGTACTAAAAAACCCAAGATTACGTTTAATTACTAGACGCTCATCATCAGTTAGTGTGTTAGATTTCCAAAGTTCAATATCCTTAGACATTGGCACTTCTGTTGGCATCCAGTTGTTAGCGCAACCGTTTAGGTAATGCTCCCAGGCCCATTTATATTTGAGGGGCATTAATTGATTAACATCAACAGCATTACAATTTACCAAACGTTTCTGATCGGCTCTAAAACGTGCTTGATTACCAAGAAGCGCTTCAGCCGCCGCTTGTTTTTCTTTAGAATCGTTACTTCCTTCATTGTCTCCGAAGTCTAACATTTTCTATCTCCTAAATAATTACCACTTTAAAATTACTGCGTCTGACTAAATGTCAGACGCTACATCTACTGCTTACTGACAGCTTTCACACTCACCATCAAGATTTTGGGTCTCTTTGGGAAGTGCCACAGCATCACGGTTTACATTCACTTCACCAGAAGAAGATTTATTCTTCATCCAACGAGGCTGTAACCCACGCTTATTAACATCCATTGTTGATTTCTCAATTTGAGTAGCCCCTAGACATCTCAAATAATAAGTAGTTTTCAAGCCTTTCTTCCAAGCTGAAAAATACATTTCATTTAACTTCTTTCCACTTGGCTCAGCCATGTAAAGGTTAAGTGACTGACCCATATCAATCCACTTCTGACGACGAGCAGCGCAATCAACGATCCACTCAGGATCAATTTCAAAAGAAGTTAGATAAACCTGCTTAAGATCATTAGGAATTCTTTCAATTTCTAAAATTGATCCATCAAAGTATTTCAGATCATCAACCATTTCCTCGTCCCAAAGATCTAATTTCTTCAACTCGTGAACTAGGTAATCGTTAATTACAATAAACTCACCAGATAAGTTAGACTTAGCAAATAGATGTTTGTAAGCCGGTTCAATCGATTGAGTTACACCAGAGATATTAGAAATTGTAGCCGTTGGAGCAATCGCCATAGTATTACTATTACGCATTCCATATTTCTTGATTGAATCACGAACAACCTGCCAATCTAGAGTTGTTTCTTTATTTAGATCACAATACTCAGCACCACGGTTTTTTTCTAAGATTTCTAAAGTATCAATTGGAAGTAATCCACGATCCCATTTAGATCCTTGGTAAGATGGATAAGCTCCACGCTCTTTAGCAAGTTCACTAGAACCTAAGATTGCGTAATAAGAAATAAGTTCCATAGAACGATCCGCAAACTCTACCGCCTCAGGGCTCGCATAGCTAACTCGCTTCATGTACAAGCAGTCTTGGAATCCCATAATGCCTAAACCAATTGGACGATGCTGTAAGTTAGAAAACTCAGCTTCTGGAATTGGATAAAAGTTAATATCAATGACGTTATCCAACATGCGAATAGCTGTCTTAATATTCTTAGCTAGTAATTCCCGATCAAGATCGCCGTTAGCCTTAATATGTTTTGGTAAATTTAAAGAGCCTAAGTTACAAACCGCGGTTTCTTTCTCAGAAGTATTTAATAAAATCTCTGTGCAAAGGTTAGAGCTATGAACTACACCCTTATGATCTTGAGGAGATCTTAAGTTAGAAGGATCTTTAAATGTAATCCAAGGATGCCCAGTTTCAAACAACATGCTCAGCATCTTTCTCCAAAGAGTTAGAGCTTCCACAGTTTTGTAAAGTTTAATTTCTCCCTTAGCAACCATCTCTTCGTACTCTTGGTAACGCTTATCAAAAGCTGCACCATAAAGATCGTGTAGGTCAGGAACATCACTTGGGCTAAACATTGTCCAGTTACCGTTTTCGGCAACTCGTTTCATGAATAGGTCTGGAATCCAGTTAGCTGTATTCATATCATGAGTACGACGACGCTCATCTCCCGTATTTTTACGAAGCTCTAAGAAGTCTTCTAAATCTAAATGCCAAGTTTCTAAGTAAGCGCACATAGCACCTTTTCTCTTGCCACCTTGGTTCACAGCAACAGCAGTGTCATTAGCAACTTTCAAGAAAGGGACAACGCCTTGGCTACGACCATTCGTTCCTTTGATTGTAGCCCCTGTCGCACGGACATTCGTCCAGTCATTTCCAAGTCCCCCAGCCCATTTAGATAACTGCGCATCATCAGAAACTAACTTAAAGATACTATGTAAATCATCAGTTACAGTAGAAAGATAACAAGAGCTCATTTGTGAATGACAAGTTCCTGAGTTAAACAATGTTGGAGTACTAGAAACATAATACATCTTCGATAAGATGTCGTAGAACTCGATGGCACGAGCATTTTTATGCTCACCTTCTCGCAGCGCTAAGCCCATGGCAACGCGCATCCAGAAAATCTGAGGAGTCTCAATACGACGGTCTTCATGATGCGTTAAGTAACGATCATAAATTGTTTGTAGTCCAAGATAAGTGAAATCTAAGTCGCGACTTAAATCCATAGCAGCGGCTAATTTAGCAATGTCATAAGTTTTAAGATCTGCTGTTAAGCGTCCAACTTGTACACCAAAATCAATGTACTGAGTAAAATACTCTTGGTGGATCTTTTTAATATCAGCATGATTTGCCGGAGTCGAAATTGTCTCTCGGTAAATCTCGTCAAGGAGTAAGCGAGCTGTTAGGAAAGTATAGTCTGGCTCTTTCTCTACTTTGGCACGAGCAGACATAATTGCGGCTTGGTCTACTTCTTTACGACGAATTCCTTGGTAAAAATTCTTCAGCATATCAACTCGCACTTCATCGGAGTCAACATTTAGATTTAGACAAGCGTAATCAATTCTTTTCTTGATTTCCAACTCTGACATTTCAGTCTGACTACCATCAGCTTCAGTGACAGTGTAGATCGTACCCAAATTCTCGGTCGGTGCAGTTTTTGCTGCTGGAGTAGATTTTTGTTCTGCCTTAGCTAAAACAGGAGTTGCATCTTCTTCCGAACCTTCACCATTTTCTCGTAACTTGGCACGAAGTGATCGGTAAAGAATGTAATTCTTAGCTTCTTGATAAAAACTCTCTGACATTAGCTGACGCTCAACTTCGTCCTGAATGAATTCTACAGAAATTTCCTTGCCAGCGTTATTGTAATCACAAACTTTATTAACAACTTTATTTGTTAAAAGGTTTACTGCCTGAATTACTTCGGAAGGAGTGACACCATCAACAGATCTAGTGCTACGAAAACAAGCTTCAATAGCAGAAGCAATTTTCATTGGGTTAAAACGAACTTCTTTGCCATCACGTCGCATGACTCGAATGTTGCGAGGAGAATCATCGCGAAGTTGTTTATGTTGGTCACGATAAACAATATAATCACGGGCAACGTCATGGTGACCACACTCCATTAACTTAACTTCTACGATATCTTGAATGCCCTCAACAGTTAGACATGCACCTAGCTTAGCCTTTTCTAATGAGCCTAAAATAACCTGGTCAGTAACTTCTTGTAATTGGGCAAATAAATCTGGAGTAAGTGGAGCAGTAGAGGGAATTCCATGAGTAGCTCTCATTGCCAGCTCAATAGCGTTTTGGATACGTTCCCTACGAAACGGTACCATTGTCCCGTTTCTCTTAACAATTGTTAAGCGTGACAAGGCCTTAGCGTCAATTCGTGCTTGATCTGCCATATTGCTTGTAGTCATTGGAGTTCCTGCAAAAGTTGAGCCAATCTGAGTTGAAGTATTTTCCATAACGATGTTTTATAATTTTAACACAAAATTTGAAAAAACACTATATATAGTGTTTTGGAGGGTCTATAAACACTATATATAGTGTTCGTGCCCATAAGCTGTCCATATAAAAAATTCTTAAGGGTACTTTTAAAATGTGACTAACCTTCTTAACCTTCTAAAAACATTAGAGATCGTCAGGTAAAAAAATCTTACTTTAATTCATTTAAAGTTATGATTTCTTGTTACTTATTTGTGCCTAGGAACCATCTAAATTATAAGTTATAGAAGATACTAGAAAAAATACTTTAGAATAAAATTAGCGGATAAAAGTTAAAATAATGAGCACTGAACCAATAAAATTTGAGATAAAACAGATAAATTTTGAGATTTTTAATCTAATCCACTCCTGTTTTCAGGGTCAGTTTGCGGCTAATAATATCCTCAGCCAAACCCGCCACCCCCAATTTAATCCTGATAACCTAACAATCATTAAAGAGCAGATTAAGATCGCCCTGGGTCATCTTAAACGGATTGAAAATGATGAGCTAATTATTGATCCTGAATTTGAAGAAGTTAACGAAACTGAAACTGAGGTCTTTGCCTTACTTTCTAGTTTAAAAAGAAACTTTGCTGTCGCGGCCAATGAAATTGTTTCCATTGCTTCCACCGAAGACTGGACCAGCCAACCAGATTATTACCAAGTTCTTGTCGCCTACTACGCTTGGTTTGCTTATGCCGAAGAGAATTACTTTAAAAAGTTACAAGACTTTTATCTGATTAATAATGTTGGGGAATATAATGAAACAATTATACAGAGACTAGACCAGGCTAGTAATGATTTAAAGCTAACTGGTAATTTCTTAATGTCGATTAAAAGTCCTGCGGGGCCAGAGCAAGGGTTCTTCTCTCATCTAATGTTTTTTATTAAAACTTTACCAGGATATTTCTTTTCTAAAATCCATGACATCAACCAGTTCTTAACAATCAAACAAGAATTTACTTACGAGCTTGCTGGGTTTAGCGCAGAAGAAGCACCAACGTGGCAGGCTAAGAACTTTGATCCAATTGCAGCTGGGTATTGGAAATGTTTCGGGTTTGATGCGGACTCAGCCTTTGAGTGGCTAGAACGTGGATTTTTCGTAGCGGCAGAAGCAGCAAATTGGAAATTTTCAGAATTCAAATCAGCTCAAGCCGCGGCCTGGGCGAAATATTCCTTTACACCAATTTTAGCACTTCATTGGCAACAAGCTTCTTTAAAGCCCGAGCACTCAGCAATTTTAATTTCACATGGATATTTTATGCCTGGAGATTTACCAACAGATCCCGGCGAAGTTCAAGCCTTAATCCAGCAGGGATTTAAAAAAGAGGTTAATTAGATCTTAGATCAGATCATGCTAGATAAACGGAACTTAATCGATCAGAGTGC
The DNA here is from genome assembly GCA_031385045.1 of bacterium. Classification (GTDB taxonomy): domain Bacteria; phylum Bdellovibrionota_C; class UBA2361; order UBA2361; family CALJRW01; genus JANNBC01. The sequence goes on from JANNBC010000015.1 coordinate 67,273, forward strand.
GAGTCTTAATATTTAAAAACTCCACAAAAATAGAGAAGAGCATCGCAAAGTACAGATAGTTGCGATTAATGTGCTGTCCTAAACCATCAGCAACTAACATTAAACCAACAATTAATAAGAAAGCTAAGGCTAACATCTTAAGAGTTGGATATTTAGCAACAATTTTACCAATGGCACTAGCCATGAAATACATACAACCAACAGTAAAGACAATCGCAACGACCATGATCCAGACATGGTCAGTCATTCCAACAGCGGTAATTACAGAATCAAGTGAAAAAATTAAATCAACGATTAGGATCTGAATAATGGCCGAGGCGAAACTCTTGATCATTACTTTTTTAGTCTCAACTGGAGTTTTAGCATCTTCCACCATATGGTGAATTTCTAAGGTAGCTTTGACTAGCAAAAACATCCCTCCCATAATCAAGATTAAACCCTTAATTGAAAAATCGATTTCAAATAAAGTGAAAAGCGGTTTAGTTAATAGTAATAACCAACTAATAAAAAGCAATAATAAGATCCTAAAAAACATAGCTAACGCTAAGCCGACAGCTCGAGCTTTCTGGCGATATTCTTTTTCAACTTTACTAAGAATAACTTCCATGAAAAGAATGTTATCAATCCCTAGAACCAACTCTAATGAAATTAAACTGAAAAGTGCGGCGAGATTAGCAAAAGTGAAAATTTCCATGACTTAAATCTTAGTTTGTAGATAATTAATAATTCTTTTAGGTTCTCGTGAAGGTAATCGATAAATCCGATTATTTCTAAGCTTTACAACTAAACTTTGGGTTCCCTTAGGGTTATAGACCCAAGGCAAAAGCGAATTAATATCCTGAATATCAAAAGCTTCAATGTTATTTGCTGAAATCGAAGAAGCAATTAGACCAAGACCAAAAGAATAGTAAATACTATTACCTTCAAGCTCGATACTTAATGAATAAATATTTAACAGCAAGAAAAGGGATGCAACGACTAAAAATATCGAAGTAGTGGAAGCATGTAGAGTAACAAGAATCAGCAAGTCAATTATTAAAACAAAGCCAATTATTGGCCAGCTAAGAAATTTTTCCTGATAAACAATATTACTCATTAAGTTATGGAAGAGTTCGCATTGGGTTATCAATGAAAACCCCAGCCATCATAATAAACAATAAGAAGATTGGAAAAAATACATACATCCAAGTAATTGGGTTTTCGTATTTTAAATGCATAAAGAATAATGATACTAAGCTAGCTTTAACGGAAGCTAAAAGCATAGCGATTACTAAGTTAATTGAATTACCAAAATGAAAAATTGGTGCTTTAGCAACAACTACCGTTAGAATGGTTAGACCAATCAACGAAGAAAAAATTGTGACATAAATCTTAAAAGGCACGATATGGCCAAGTTCATGATCATGACTTTCAACATCCTGATTATCGTGTTTATGTTCGTTACTCATAAAATTATCCAACAAGGTAAAGTAAAGGGAAAAGGTAAATCCAAATTAAGTCGACTAAGTGCCAGTAAAGAGCACCAAGTTCTACCGGAGTGTAGTAGTTAGGAGAGAAGCGATTATTTAAGGCTTTTAAATAAACCCAGAATAAAATTCCCATTCCCAGAATTACGTGTAAGGCGTGAAGCCCAGTCATACAATAGTAAAGACCAAAGTAAGATTTATAAGCTGCGTTAAATTCTGGTCCATTAAACTCCCAAACATCTTTAGGGTGATGAGCGTGTCCAAATGGAAATAAATTAGCTAAATCAAATTCGATCGTAGCAATGGTATGTTTTAGAAAATAGAAAGAAACAACCAAAGCAATCGAAGCTAAAATAGTCGGCAGACGAAGCTTGGCATTGTGAGTAAAAATTACCACTCCGGAAGCCCCGATTGCTAAAAACAGGGAGCCAGTGAAAAGAAAATTCTCAAATCCTTTAACTGCATATGGAAATAAACCATAATGAACTTTGCTCTTATACTCAAAGTATTTAACGATTAAGAAAACAAATCCACAAAACAAAGTAATTAAAACATTTCTTCGAACCTTAGCATTATTACCATGCTGGGCGGCATCCACTGCTAAAGCAGCCGTGAAACTACTAAAAATTAGAAAGGCAGTGTTTAATGCTCCCATTCTCCAATCGAGGTTAACACTAGCTGTTTGGAATTCTGCGAAGTAAACGTAGCGATACAGGGCAAACGCCGTGAACAGACCACCAAAAAGCAAAACCTCTGTTGCTAAAAATAGCCACATACCCAACTTAGCAGCGTGATAGGCTGTTGGCGCGTCCATGTGATGCACATGCGGAGGTCCGCTCTCGATTGCATTTGATATTGTAGGATTACTCATAATTACAATTTAAAATAGGCAAGCTTTATGCTTCTTTTTTAGTCCCATAGCCATAAGTCCATTCAGTCACGATTGGAGTTTCTGCAAAATTCTCGTGAATTGGAGGAGATTGTGTCTGCCATTCCAATGATAAAGAATTAAATGGGTTTGCTGGAGCTTTGGTTTTTCCAAAAACAAAAAAGTAGAGCAAGTTAACTAAGGCTAAGAAGTACCCCAGCGCATTGATGTAGGCACCAATTGTTGAAGTAGCATGAAGTGTTTGCAACAAGTCAAAATTTTCTAAACCAGTATAATCAAAGTAACGTCTTGGCATACCTTTCATCCCCAGCACAAACTGCGGTAAGAAAGTTAAATTAAAGCCAACGAATACTAAAACGAATGTTATCTTAGAAACTGTTTCGTTGTACATCTTGCCAGTCATCTTTGGGAACCAAAAATGGAGCGCGGCAATTAAACCAATTACAGCACCACCTTGCATCGTATAATGAAAGTGAGCTACCACAAAATATGTATCATGATAGAAAACATCAACAGCAAGTGTTGCTAAGTAAATCCCTGTTGTTCCAGCGATCATAAACAAAAATACAAACGCCATGGCATATAACATTGGAGTGTTAAAGCTAATTGAGCCTTTGTACATTGTACTAACCCAGTTAAACACTTTCACGGCAGTTGGTACGGCGACAAAGAATGTTAGGAATGAGAATACATATGCAGCTGTGTCACCAATAGAAACAAACATATGGTGAGCCCAAACTACGAATCCAATTAAGGCGATACCAAATGTTGCACCACAAACCATTTTATATCCAAAAATTGGCTTACGAGAGAACACGGGAAGAATCTCACCAACAACACCAAAGGCTGGCAACACCATGATGTATACTACTGGGTGAGAGTAGAACCAGAACAAGTGAGAATAAAGAATCGGATCTCCACCTAGTGTCGGATCAAAAATTCCAACACCAAAAACTCGCTCCATGATTACTAATAGTAAGGAGATACCTACAACTGGAGTAGCAAGTGTTTGAATAATTGCAGTGGCGTAAGTTGCCCAAACAAAAACTGGTAAACGCCCCCAAGTCATTCCTGGAGCTCGTAGCTTATGAACTGTAACAATAAAGTTTAATCCGGTTAAGATTGAGGAGAAACCTAATACGAAAGCAGCTCCTGTCATCCAAATAACAGCAGAGTGAGTTCCACTTTTTGCTAAACTGTAAGGCGCATAGAAAGTCCAACCAGTATCTACAGGACCACCAAGTCCGGCAGTATGAACCAACCAATCAGAAAAACTCTGGTTAATAAACGGCAAAGATTCAATCGGCATTAAAGAAATAACTGCCATCGCCGCACCAATCAGATAAATGTAGTAGCTAAGCAAGTTTAATCTTGGAAAAGCAACATCCTTAGCTCCAATCATTAGTGGTAACAAAAAATTCCCCATAACAGCAGGAATCCCTGGCACAATAAAAAGAAAAACCATCACAACTCCATGAATTGTGAAGAAGTTATTGTACTGCTTTGGCGTTAAAAATTGAGCACCAGCAGCGAACAATTCTGTACGAACAACCAAAGCTGCAAGCCCACCAAAAAAGAAAAAGAAAGAGATCGTAAAAAGATACATTAAAGAAATTCTCTTATGATCAAGAGTAGTCATCCAAGACCAAATTCCTTTTTGACAATTGAGGTAGTTAGTACCCTCTACGTGTGTTTCACTGTGTGCCATAAGACCTTCTATTTAATTGATTTAATATATGCTGTTAAGCTTGCAATCTCTTCATCTGTAAACTGGTAAGCCGGCATTGCTGCTGGATAGCCTTTAACAATATGTAGTGTTGAGTGTAGAATTGATTCTTTAATGTAAGCATCGTCAGCAGCATAAGTGCCACCATCTTCGAACTCACCTTTACGTCCATATAAGCCTTGAAAGCTTGGGCCAACAATCTTTGAACCATCCAAAGAGTGACATCCGATACAAGCATTGTTCTTATAAAGTGCCTCACCTTTCTGCTCAGGAGTCATGTTTGCTGGATCAATTACCCCTTCCTCCTCTTCTTCTACAACTACTTTTTGTGTACCATCCAAAGTTTTAATATAGGCAATTACATCTAGAAGTTCTTCTTCCGGAATTTGTCCTTCGAAAACGGGCATTACTCCATTAGGGAAAGTTTTAACAACCTGCGAGCCTGGATTATAAATCGAATTACGAATATAAGCTTCATCAGCAACTGCTTTAGTTCCATCTTCGAACTCACGCTCAGATCCATAAAGCTTAGCAAATGTTGGTCCAACAATTCGAGAACCATCAATGGAGTGACAAGTATTACAACCTTTGGCTTTATAAGTAAGTGCTCCACGCTTAGCAGGATCGGTAATAATTTTTCCTTTATCCTCAACCCAAGCATCAAACTCAGCACGAGAAACAACTCTTAAATTTGCAAGCATCGCATAATGACTGTCACCGCAATACTCTGTACAATAAGCCATGTACTTACCAGTCTTAATTGGAGTGAATGTTAGATAAGTATAGCTTCCTGGAATTACATCACGCTTAACACGCATGGAAGGTAAAAAGAAAGAGTGCATCACATCTTTTGATTGCATTAACAGTCGCACTGGCTCATCAACAGGAATGACAAACTCACTAGTAGTTTTTTTACCGTTTTCGTATTCAAATTCCCAAAACCACTTCTGACCAGTAACGTTAATGGTCATCGCATTTGGATCTACTTGACGAATTTCGTGATAATAAATAATTCCATAATAAGCGATAATTACACAAATAATCGTTGGAACAACTGTCCACACAATCTCCAAGGAATGGCTACCTTCAATTTGCGGAGTCTCGTGATCAACACCATTTCGCTTGCGATACTTCCAAGCAAAGTAAAGCATCACACCAACAATTAGGACGGTAAAAAAAACCGATAAGTCAGTAATTAAATTATGGATCCAATCGACATGTGGAGCATGCTTGGAGGCTTGTTCTGGTAAATATCTAAACATAAACTTATTTTAATGCACTTTTTAGTCGTAACTTAATAATACAGTCAAAGAGAAATGTCATGAGTAAAACATCTACTTTTTACTGTATCTATAGTTTTTAAGGTATTCAAACTTGGAAACTATCCAAGATTTGAAAGTCCCAAATCCAAATGAAAGAATCGGAAATTATTTCAACTCTTAACTATGAGCTAATTCTTCTTATCTAAGACCCATAATTTTAACAATAATCCACCTAATAGTAAAATTACTAGGGCACCACTAACTTTCAAACTGCGATCCACAAGCCAGGTATACTGGCCCTTAGTATGATCAAAGCGGAAACAGAAGAGTAATGCTTGATCAATAAAACTTCCGACATGTCCTTTAGACGCTTCAACCAAGGACAACTTAAGATCAAATGGTTTAAATTTTATGTTTGCAAAATACTGAGAAATCGCTCCCTCGGGAGTCATTACATAAACAGCAGCAGAATGGGCGAAGTCATTACCATCTTTTAGATAACGATATCCAAGCTGAGCCATTAGAGGAGCAATTTGCTCTTCTTTGCCAACTAAGAACTCCCAAGCACCTTTTGGCGTCTCTTTATTTTGAAGTAATTGCGTAAATTCTTCTTTCTTAGCAAGAGCATTTTCAGGGGTATCAGTATGATCAAAACTGAAGGTAACTATTTGATAATCCTGGCCTAATTTAAGTTCTAGTCGATTAACTAGCTCAACCACACCATTAAAAACTAAGCCACAAAGATGTGGGCAAGTAAAATACCCTGGAACCAAAATAACTGGTCTATTTTCTTTAAAAAAACTACTAAGTGGAACAGTTTCTCCGGCAGAGTTTTGAAAATTAAGGCTTAAATCAATTTGCTGCCCTAATTTATCAAGAGGAGTTACTAAATTAAGTTCCGCTTCAGGCTTATCTAATCCCCAAACCAAGAGAGGATTTACTAGTAATATCAATAGGATAAGGCTTAAGTGGCGAATCATGGGACGAACTATATACTATATTACGTAAAAGCTAAACAGCTTACCCTATATATAGTCGTATAATTTTGGATTACTGACTATTAGAACAGTCTTCTCGGCAATTACAATTATTCTCTGATTTGGAATCACAAATCTTATCTCCGCACTTTAAACAGGCATAGACATACCCGCCGGCATACCCAGTACCGCAAACGCGAATACTTTCGCGATCAATTAAGCCCTGACAGCATGGTGGGTTTAATTTCCAACCATCGTTTCCAGGAATACCACCGACACTACTAGTCTCGCCTTCCTTTAAACAAACATTCGGGCTCAAAGATTCTTCTGCAAATACTGGAAGAGAAAAACAAACTATTAATAAAAGTAAAAAATATTTATTTAAAACTATTTTAAAAGATACTGGCTGTCTTAGTACAACTGCGAGATTCAATCTTTTCATTCGATATCGGAGCATCAATTAGCCTTCAAAAATTCTACGTTTACTTCCTTTAACTCTAATAATTTTTGTAATTTACTAAATTGAGCGGCGACTCCTTTCTCAAACCAAACTTCAAATTCTTTTAAATCAGTTAATGTTGCTAACTGTACACAACAATCAGCCAAATCAAGAAAGCAACTATCAGTTAAACTTTTTGCAGTTGGACTACTCGGAGGTAGGCACTGTCCAGCCTCGCTAAAACTTGCCAGTCGCGATTCTAGTGGAAATAAATTAGCATTCCAATTATTAGGCAGCTCTAATTCAGAAGGATAATACCTAGCGATTCTTGCTTGTAATAGATCGCTTGCGGTAAACATCCCACTCTTTGCTAGCCCACTGTCCGTAGCCTTTTGTAACTTTTTAGGATCGTCTAGGTAGGATAAATAATCTTTTACGAAGCTAACTAAACTAATAGAAAATAAACTATCCGCATCGAAATGATGTCGACCAACTTCTGGTAACTCCGGGAATCTTCCGATTAAAGGATGATCATGGGTTTCAATAACTTTTAAAAATAATTCAGGATTACTAATCTCACTGCGCTTAGCATAAAGTAAGCCCTCTTCACTAAAGATTAAAGAACTAGCAAACTCTCTAGAAAGTAAAGAGTGTAAGATTCTAGTATCAGGATTTTCCCAATGGGCTCCTGATCTTTTTAGATATTGATCCGTAGTGGCACCTTGGTTACTAGCTAATACTCCATACCCGCGATCGTGTAAGATTGAAGCAGTAACTAACCAGTCAGGAAGTAAATCAAATCTCCCGGAACTATTCTCGTAACGAACAATTATTTGCAAAGATTGATTTACAAAAATATCATGCGGATCTCGCCACCAGTCTTTAGGAGCATAAGGAACTTTTTGACAGGCATCAAAAACTTCTAAATCAAATTGTTTTAGATGAGCACGAAAACTGTCCAAGCGATTTTGAAATTCAGCTGTTGCTAGCGTGCTAATCATTGACATTAACTGTTGTCTCAAAACTGAATCAGTTGTCAGAGAATTTGACAAAGTATTAGTAGCTAGAGGTTCCCCCATAGGTTGTAAGTCTGGCATGAAATTAAAATGTTATAATAAACCCAAACGCTCATCGTCTGGCAAAGTAAGGCAACTTAAGAGAAATTATTTAACTTGATTATAATATCCCACACTTTAATTTACTCTAAAATAGGCCAGCTCTTCCCCTAACTTACTAAAGTTATTGTAATAATTAACATTAATCCTTTACTATCTAAACAAACCATCGTATTATTTAACAACTATTTAGCTACCCTAACACTTATTTAGCTAGATATAACAAGTATTTTCTTTCCTTAAGCATCATTAGGGAACAGAATTTAAACAATTTTACTCTGAGCTAAAACATGGAAGAAACTTGGAAAACCTTCGAAGGTAACGATATTACCCATAGCGCTGCTCATCACTTGATGGCTGTCCTAGAACTTAAAGAGCAACATGGCTACGCCCGAGTAATTGATGTTGCTAGACATTTACACATTACTTCTGGAAGTGCCTCTACAAATTTAAAAAGTTTAAAAAATAAAAATTTAATTATTGAAGATGAAAATCGTTTTCTACATCTTTCAGAAGAAGGTGAGAACTTAGCTAAATTAGTAATACGTAGAAAAAAAGTTTTATTAGATTTTTTAACTGATGTCCTTAAGGTTACTCCTGAGCAAGCAGAAATTGATGCCTGCAAAACTGAGCATTTAATTAGTATCGAGACAACTAAAAAGCTAGAAAAATTTGTACAAACTCAAGGCAAATAATTTTCACACCAAAACCTAACTAAGCAAATAAAAAATACAATGAAAGCAAAATTACAAGCAGATATGAAAGATGCTATGAGGGCAAAAGAAAAAGTTAAACTAAATACAGTCCGTGCCTTAATCTCGGCAATTCAATACGAAGAGATGCAAAAAGGCGTAGAGCTAAAAGAGGATCAGTATATTGCTATCTTTAAAAACGAAGTTAAAAAGCGCAAAGAAAGCTTAGAATACTTAGAAAAAGAAAATCGCCAAGACGAAGTGGCAATCTCGCTAGAGGAGCTGCGTGTGATCGAGTCTTACTTGCCGAAGCAAATGAATGCCGAAGAACTTAAGAAGTTACTAATTGAGTTCAAAGCACAAAATGCCTCGGCCAACATGGGACAAGCGATGTCTTACTTAAAAGATAATTTCGCTGGTCAATATGACGGAAAAGATGCTAGCACTCTGGCCAAAGAAGTGATGGCTTAATGTCTAGAATCTTAGTCTCCGGTGCAACTGGATTTGTTGGTCAAAGGCTAAGTACTTCGCTTCTAAGTAAAAACCATCAAGTTATTAAACTAAGTCGAAAAAAATCGCATCCAGATATTATTGCTTGGGATGTAGATCGACAAACTCTCAACTCTGACGAGCTAGAAAATTTTAATTCGATCGTCCACTTAGCAGGAGAAACTATTCTGGGTCTTTGGACTAAAAAGAAAAAAGAGAAAATTTATCGGAGTCGAATTCAAGGAACAAAGCTTCTTGTTAGTAAGATCTTAAAATTAAAAAGCCCACCTAAAACTTTCATCTGCGCTTCAGCTGTCGGTATCTATGGGCAGAACATCCTAACACCAGTAACAGAAGAAAGCGCACTAGCTAATGATTTTTTAGCTAATGTCTGTAGAGAATGGGAGTCCGCTTGCCAACCACTAGTCGAGGCAGGAATTAGAGTAGTTAACTTAAGAATTGGTGTAGTGATTGATCCAAGTGGTGGAATGTTAAAGCAAATGCTACTGCCATTTAAACTTGGACTGGGAGCTTGGCTAGGCAGTGGAAAACAACACTTAGCCTGGGTTAGCTTAGATGATTTGATTCAAATTACAGAATTTTGCTTAAATGATTTAACAGTAGCAGGACCTATCAATGTGGTTGCACCAGAAATGATTACAAACAAAGTTTTTTGCCAGAGCCTAGCTAAAAAGCTAAACAGATTCTGCCTATTTGGAATTCCAAAAGTTCTGATTCAAGTTTTATTAGGGAAAGAATTTTCTAGAATGATTATAGGTAATCAAAAAATTATTCCTAAAAAACTACAAGATTTGAATTATCAGTTTATTGCACCAACCTTTAGTTCTTATTTAGAACAAAAAAAGTTTTAGGACTTTAGTTTCTGTTGGTATCCTAATTTTGGATCGTTACAGACCTTACTTAACTTACCAACCACTTCTTTTTTCACAGGCACTGTATCTCGACCACTTAAATGAAATTCTAATTTATCTAGATAAATTTCTGGGAAAGCTCGAAGGATTTCAAATACTGGCTTGGTTGACTTAGAATATGTCTCAAGCCGAGTTTGAATGACCTCTGGTGTATCATCAAGTCTAATTCGACCACTCTTGGTGGCATCAGTTGTTCTCTTGGTTAAACGAGCATTTAATTCTAGAGGGTCAGAATAATCATAATCTAGCTCTAAAACAAATGGCTTATTACTCCAAGCTTTAGTTAGCTCTAATAAAAAACTAGCTTGCGTAGCTGTGCGCGGATAACCATCTAAAATAATTCCTTTCGGATTGTTCTTTAAGACACTAAGTACAAATTCATTAATAAAGGCATCTGATAGCAAAGTTCCATGATTCATCTTTCTTAAATAAGACTCGTATTGCTGTTTGCGTGGGCCATCAACAAAATTTATTTCGTCATTAAGATAGTTTCTGATTAGATCAGAAAGAATGCAGTGGGGAAGATTTTCGTAAGTATGAGCCACAAATCCACCAGTTAAACTTTTACCACTAAGTGGTGGCCCAACAAGTAAAAAGAGTCGCTGTGCTGGCTCTAATGATTTGTAAAAAAGTTCTTGTTCTTTAAGAGCACTGCTATCAGGAATACCTCCTGTGATTTGTGCTAATTTGGGATTCACGACAAGTAACCTTACTAAAATAAAATTTCATATTCTGGATCAATCTGTTTTAAAGCATCTCTTACAGCCCCTCGAATCACCTCTGGCAAAGCAGGGTGAATATAAATCTGCTGGTAAAGTTGCTGAACTGTAAGCTTAAGTGTTGCAGCAAGAACTAACTCCTGAATTAAAGTCGAAGCTTCTTCGCCAATAATATGAGCGCCAAGTAAACATCCAGTTGATCGCTCGACAATTAACTTTACTAATCCAAACTCTGTGCCACGAGCCTTAGCCATAGCAACATTAAACTTTGATTTTCCAATTAGGTAATCAAGCTTTTGCGACTTGGCTTCCTCTTCAGTGAGACCAACAGAAGCAATTTCTGGATCCGTAAAGACCGCTGCCGGAACGGGCGGATATTCTATCGGATTAGGACTCTTAGTCAAATAATTAGCCTTAATCCAATACTCAGCTTCAAAGTTAACGCTGTGTCGAAATAAGAAATTTCCAGCAACATCTCCAATCGCAAAGACCCCCGCAACATTAGTTTCTAAAAACTTACCAACTGCAATAAAGCCATTTTGTTTAACTTTAATATTACTGCGATTAAGCCCTAATTGATCGCTATTAGGAGTAATGCCAGCACAAACTAATAACTCCTCAGCTTCAATCATTTGAGTAGTACCCTCTTGCTTAATTACAACTTGAAATTTTTTATCCTGATAACTCGCTTTTAGAAACTCGCAGTTACTAAAAACTTTTTTATCCTTAGAAAATTCTTTCACAAATATTTCTTGAATCTCCGAATCAACATGTCTTAAAAACTGACTGCGAACTAAAAAAGTTACTTCCGATCCAAGTGAACTGTAAGCACCTCCTAGTTCTGTGGCAATATATCCACCACCAATAACAATAATACTTTTAGGAAGCCGCTTAGCACGAAGTGCTTCATTACTAGTCATAAAGGGTGTATGAGCTAGTCCTGGAATTTCAGGAATTAATGGCCTAGAACCAGTTGCAATTACGATCTGAGTAGCGGTTAAACGTTCTCCATTAACTTCAATAATCTTATCTTCAACAAACTCAGCCTTGCCTTGGTAGTAATCAACATTAGGATTATTAATTCTTCCTTCGGAAATTTTCTGAGAAGTTCCATCCGTATAAGTATTAATCCTTTTAATTAAATTTTCGAAATCAATTTCGGAGGAATGAACTTTTAGATTAATCTTATCTAAGCTATTTAAATGCTTATAAAGATTAGCTGGATGAATTAACATTTTACTAGGGATACAGCCCCGATTTAAACAGGTACCTCCCGCCTTCCCTTTTTCAATTAAGGCGACTTTTTTCCCAAGTTTTAAAGCTGAGCCAATAATTTTATTACCACCGCCACTTCCAATAACTATTAAATCGTAGGTTTTCATAGATACAATGTAAAAAAATCTTATCTGTTAAATTAATGTTTTCAAAAAACTAAGTGCTGGTTGAACTATAATTCCGTTGGAATTATAGGACTTTATCTCTTCCATATCCTGTACTAATTGCAAGGCCTGTGCTTCTGGAAACTTAGCTGCGAAGTATTTCAAATTTGAATCGATATTTTGTTCTTTAAGCTTGCACTCAATTAAACTTAAGATATTCTTACCTTCTGCTAGTACAAAATCAACTTCTTTCCCAGTTCGGTCTCTTAAAAAATATAACTCAATGTTTTTTCCATGAACATCTTGTTGATAATGAGCCCACTTAAGTAAATGACTAGCAACTAAATTTTCAAAACGTTTTGCTGGATCTTCAATTGCTCCCCAATTATAGAAATAGCATTTTTGTGTTTTCTTTAATGACTTAACCTTTGATGTTGTTAGCGGTGCAATCCGAAAAATATGATAAAGCCTTTCAAAGGCTTGGATCCATCTTTCAATCGTCAAATGCGCAACCTGCAAATTCTCGCGAATCGAATTAACTGAAAGTGGACTACCAACAAAATCAGGAAGAATCATAAGGAGCATTTCTAGCTTACCTAGATCCTGAATCATTTCTAAATCACGAATATCTTCCATAACTACTCGGGAACGATATTGCCGAACCCAACGCAGAGCCTCCTCTTTGGAATTAGAAAAATACGGTTCAGGAAAACCACCTAGTTCTATTAAAGAGGAAAACTGATCTTGAGTATTCAGCTTTAACTCAGCAACTGAAAGTGGATGAAGACGAAAAAGGTTGTAGCGTCCTTGAAGAGAATCACCTCCAGCTCTGTAAAAATCTAAGCGAGCACTACCAGTAACAAGAATTTGAAAATTTCTTTTCAAATCATCATAAATCCCTTTTAGATAATTTCGCCAATCCCGGTACTTATGCAGTTCATCAAAAACTAAAAGTTTATTTTGGGGTAGTTTTTGTTTTAAGATTAACTCTCTTGAGTCTGGAACATCATAATTTAAATAAGCCTGGTTCTGGCCTTCTAGAAGCTTAATGGCTAATGTAGTCTTACCTACCTGCCGTGGACCAGCGATAAAGACCATTTTTTTGGTTAAATCTTTCTTAATAATTTCAGTAAGATACCTATCCATTGATGAATTTTAACATAGATGTGAAAAAAATTCAAACTATTTTCACATTGATGTGAAAAATGACCTAAATAATTTGGAAGTAACCCCCTATCTCTTACTGACGATTACGGAGTCCTACTCCGCAATCGTCAAGTTATTTTAGAACTAAACCAAGGAATTCCTCCCTTTGGATACTCTTAACTATCCCAGCAGGATTAATTTTATTAAAAATATTGGCTAACTGTTTAGCTTTTTCAGGATTTTGTAATTTCAATAACCAATACACCCGATCCGAATCTTTTTCGATGACAGCTAAATCATTTACCCAAGCAGTGGCCAAACGCTCATCTTCTAAGTTGATCAGTGTAGAAAGTATAAATTCACCTAAACGATCTTGGTAAGTAACTTGTAAATTCTCTAACTCAAAATATTTTTTAAGATCATTAACTCCTAATGGCAGAAATTTATGATCAGCTTGGTAATGCTCAGGATGTAAAATCTCTTGGGTTGTTTTTGGAATTCGATTGAAAATCTTATTTAGTCCGGAATAGCCTTCTCGCCTTAAAAAATAATGACTAAAATTTAAACCACTAGTGTAAGGAAATAAAAGGAAAGCTTGCATCGAACGTGGTGCTTCCTTGAAGCCACCAATCATATTAGAAGAGGCAACTGCTTGAAAAACTAAGCTTCTAACATCAGCTTGCTCTGCTAAACGAGGTAATCCTGACTGCTGATTGAAGTAGTCATACATCACAACCGTAGCATCACCCTCAACCACTGCCGAGCGAGCCAAAGATTCATCTGATGTTGAATTTTCCGGATCCAAAAACTTATCTAAGTTATAATACTGATCTTGCAAAGCATGAGTTAGTTCATGCACGGCAATTGGCATTTGCATCATTTCAGGCATCCAGCCAGCCATCACATAGTATTCCGAAACTGGCTCGTAGTAGCCAGCAAGTTGGCTAGTATAAAGTTTAACAATCTCTTCTTTATAATTATAATCTCTAGGGATTACTCCAATTTTCTTAAAAAGCTTTTCTTCATTAGCAAGCTTTATATCGGGCACCTTAGTATCAATCGTCTCTCTTAAATATTGCTCAACTTGCTGTTTACTCTGAACCTTACACTTAACAGGGTGCTTGATTGGCAACTCTCTAATCGTCTCTGCTTTTTGAAAGGCATCTATTGCTAAATCACAAAGATCTTCGGCCTGGATATTACTTGCTAACAGCAAGCTTAAAAAAATATTTAGGATCTTATACATAGGAAATTCTAACTCGATTCTGAAGAAAAGAGCTTAAAAATAATAATAAAGATTCATCAAGTAAGAATTAAATGTTTCTTGATAATCTTTTTCCCGGGCTATCTCTAGACGGAAGTTCCAATCTTTATTTAGAGGAAAATTTAACTTACTACCGTACTTCAGGCCAGTATGATTATCTCCAAAGAAATATCTATTATAGTTGATTTCTGTTAGATAATTAAAGGATTTAGCATAACCTAACCAACCAAATTTTACTCCGCCACCAGTTGCCTGATTATTTTCGAAGTAGGTATTAATTTTATTAGCGACTCCTCCTAAAAGGTAAACCTGATTGCCCTCATTTAATTTGGTACTTCGACCTAAATATAGTTCATTTTTATAAACTAGCTTAGTTTGATCAGAAAAATTGACTTCCTCTCTTTGAAAGCCAGTATGGAGTGCCCAAGAAAGTGGTTTTAAAAAATAGTTTCCCGGGCTAAGTGAAACTAAATCAACAATAGTTGCCCGGTTTAAACTAAAATCTTGCTGACTATCAAGTAGAAAATTAAAGTCCATGAAGTTAATTTGTGAGCCAGGAATAAATCCAACTTGGGAATCTAAAAGATCGTGATAGGCCAGCCTTAAATCAAAGCTTTGATAATATTTTTTATCTTGGTAGAGCCCTCCGTAGGCAACTCTTTGGCTAGCATGAGAATCTAACGGATCTGTTTGCTTTGGTACAAGTAACTCCGGAGAACTTTGTCCTAGGGAACTTCTTTCATTTAGTAGTTTAAAAGCTAGCGGATCTGATTTATCGGCTGGAATCTTATCTCCGACAACTAAATAATCCAAATAATCATAGGCTAGATCTAGTGTGGTTATTTTATCCTCTAGAGACAGCGTGGCTATCTCCTTTTCACCTGCTTCTGGCTTTAAGATTCGCTCTTTAGCAATTACCTTAAGTTTTGGAGGTGTGCTTGCCTCCCGAGCATTAAACTTAGAACTAAGGGAGGGACGAAAAATCTTGGCCAAGACTAAGTCTTTATTTTTAGCGATTGCTTTTAAAGTATCACTAGGAATTACCCAATTATTAAACTTCTCCCGAAGCTTTAAACTTGGGCGCAGGACATCAATTAAACCAAGTAAGTGGTAAGAACAGTTCTCATCAAAATAATAATAATTAAAATTAATGTTGCGGAGTTCCCAAAGATGCTGAACTAACAAATCAATTTCTTTTTGTTTAAAGTCTAAACGATACTCCCAAATATCACGCTTCTCTAAATCACTGTAACGTTTTACTAACTCAAAATACGGAGCAACTTTAAAATAACCATTATAGAATCCAAAAATTCCTTTAAAGGCATAAATTAAGCCTGGCTCCCCAAATGTGTGTGCCGAAAAATTAATACTATAAGAGTAGTAATCCGCTTTAGAATTTTTTGGATCCTGATCTAATCGTAAAAAGGTGTGTCCAAAAGCGGAGGCAGGATTATTTAAAAAACTTGCTGGAAAAATTAAAGTAACTCCCTTAGCGGCAATTAATCCCTGCCATTCATCAAACTCTGGACAGTCAGCAACTTTACGGTCTAAAAATAATTTTAATTTTGCTTGAATCAGATTAAGTCTTGCTGGGTAACGACAGGATAATTTAATACCTTCAGACTCAAATTTTTTAACGGTGGCAGCTAGTTCATTTTCTGGATTCCTTGCCCCATCTTCTGCTAGAAAAAATTCAGGGGTATCAATAAAACTTTGGTAGCCAGGTGTTAGTGTATTCGATTTATAATGAAGTAGTGCTAGCCACTGCGGATCTTTGGCCAGTTCTTTTATTTCAGGAGTAAGAGAGCTTTCAGCCACTGCGCCAAAAACTAATACAAAATGCAAAAAAAAGCCGGCAGTTAGCCGGCTTAGTGAACAACTCATAATGAATTATAGGTTGTTGCTATAGTTAGCTAAGCTTTGGTTACTAGCTAATACTGTTTTCATTGCAGCATGTACTGACTTGCTATCAACATTTTCGCTGGCAAAGATCGTAGAGAAGTTGTTTTTTAACTCAGCGTTAAAAGCAACTTGGTCAGCTTTTTCCACGCCAACTAATTGGCTAAGAGACGCTAAAGTTTCGCCTTCGCCACGAGAAATATCACGAGCTAAACGATTCATATTTTGGTCAATGAAGTAAACTGTTTTCCAGTTTGAACGAACAACACCATCACGAGAACAACCAGAAGTAGCAGAAGTCATCGCAAATGTTTGGTTACCAGAACTACCGTTAGTTGTTACAGCAAGAACTTTAGGAGCAAGTCCACGGTTTCCTTCAAATAACTTAGATCCCCATCCGCAAGTACCTACGTCATCTTGAGCAAATGCAGTAAGTGGGGCGATTAACGCTAATAAAATTAATAATTTCTTCATAAATTTCTCCATTGGATAAGACACTAAACAACTCTACAAAAAATTTTGCTGGAAGCAGTGCCTTTAACTAAAGTCTAGTGAGTATAGACTAGTTTTTCTAGTTTTCGCCAGATAATTTTTCTATTTCAATTAAATAGTAATGGCATGAAATAACTCCTGTAACTTGTTGGTAATATTCCAAATTAAATCTAATCAATTTATTTAAGGACGATCAAAAGATTAATCGTAAAATTTAGCTACTTGAAATAAACTAGCAAAAGTTGAAGTTATCTAAATGAAGCTGTTAATTTCCTTTTGGAAACTCTCATTTTTGTGATTATGATCTTCACTGAAATAGTTGACATGACTCCACTTTACAGGCATGTAAAATGGAGTCATGTCTACTTTACACGTCCACAAGATCTTTGCTCATACCCACCAAAAACTAAAAAACAAGCGACCCCATTAGTGTTACATTGATAGCGATAGGCTTAAATTGTTGAAAAGACGAGCGAAATACGGTAAAAATGCGCAGGCTTGATGCTGTTACATTAGGCAATTTTATACTGCATTTCACAAAGTATTTTCAACAACTTAAGCTTCCTAAGAGAATGTAATAGGAATGATCTCTAATTAATTATTGATGCACAGTAAAAACTATTTAGCTTTCTATAGATTAACCAGTAAGCAAATAGCTATTAGCATTACTTACTTTTTATTTCTGATTTTACTCTATCGTACAGAGAGTATTCTTAAAATCAGTACGCATTACTTAGGGACAGATCAATCCGATGGCGGACTCTATGTCTGGCTTTTTAAATCAAACCTAAAAGATCTCTGGGAACTTCCCTGGTTTAACACCAGGGCGTTTTATCCTTATACCTTAAGTCTTGCTTGGAGCGATAATTTTATTTTACCAGCAATGGTTGCTAAGCCATTTGTGATGCTCGGCCTACCAATAATTATTGCCTACAACACAATTTTACTATTAGCAGCTTTCTTAAATGGGTTTTGTACGTTTAAAGTTGCTTATCAACTATCGAATCACTTTGTTGGTGCAATAATTGCTGGAACAGTCTTTTTAGGATTTCCATTTTTTGTATTACATCTTGGGCATCCCCAATTACAATTTGCTTTTTGGATCCCACTAGCTTTTGGAATGTACTGCAAATTCCTGCATCAGCCCAAGTTATTCCCTGCAATCTTACTTGGCTTGATTCTTTTTTTAAGTTTTCTAACAACTGTTTATTATACAATTTTCATTTTGGTTGCCTTAATTCTGGTAACACTAGCCTTTGCTATCTACCAAAAAGGAATTTTTACATTTAAAAATATTAGCATAGCTCTTAGCGGGTTTTTAGTTGGCTTTCTTCCCATCATCCCTTTTGCCCTACCTTACCTAGATGTCAAAGCAACATATGGTTCTAGAGATTTAAGAACAGCTTCGGCTTTTGGCGCCGAGCTACGTAGCTACCTCTCAGCTCCAGCATCAAATTTATTCTTTAATCAAACATCCTCTTGGTCACACTCTGAAGCATTACTTTATCCTGGATTAGTTTGTTTCTTAGCTTTAATTATTATTATTCTTAATCTCAATCAGCAAAAGCCACGTTGGCTAACATTGAGCGCAGCCATGTTTTTTGTAATTGCAGGAGGATTACAATTCCTAGGAATAAAACTAGCGATTTGGTTTTATTGGATAACTTTCTTTGCCTTACTTATTTATCTTTTCCGTATCGGACAACTATCCAGAAAATTAAAAATTAATTACACTTCAAACCAAGGAGTCGTCGCAGTTTTATTATTCACTTGCTATGCCTTATTTTTTTGGTCGTTAGGCCCACAAGGAATTGAATCAAGCTTCTTTGATGGTTCCTATAATCCTCAAGGATTACACACAGTTTTCTATCATTTAATCCCTGGAGTCTCAGCGATACGCGCAGTAAGTAGGATGGGAGTTTTAGTTGTTTTCTTTCTTTGCTTATTGATTCCTTTTGCTTGCAGAAACATTCGCTATCCAAAACTTTTCTCAGGATTATTAATTCCGCTAATCCTTTTAAGTTGGACTATCTTAGAAAATTTTCCGAAGTACTATCCTTTAGAAAATGAACATCCGCCGATTGGTATCTTTCAAGATTTAAAAAATTACATAACACCAGGGGATGTTGTGATTGCACTTCCAATGACCTCAGAAGAACTATCAACTAATAAAATTGGAAGCTGGAGACTTTATTCTAAAGCAAGTATTGATTATCAAAACTGGTTAATTGACCAACCTATAAAACTCGTAAATGGCTATAGTGGGCAACAAAGTAAGAATGCTTATAGCCTTCCAGTCGTTACTAAAGATTTTCCAAACGAAGAATCGTTAACTAATTTAGGATTAATCGCTAATTTAAAATGGATTATCTATAGCTCCGCAAAGCAAGATATTTTTGAAACAAAAATCTTAGCTTATCAAGATCGCCTTACAATTGTTAAAAAAGATGATTTTGGAAATTATTTAATTAAATTTTCTAATTCTACCTTACTAACAGAGGAATCATATCTGCAAGTACCTTCTTATCCAACAAATAGTTCCCTAACTTTGAATCTAAAGGCTAACTCAGTAAAGAAAGAGACAGTGATTGTCGCTTTATTTATTAAAAAATATGGAGAAGTTATCCCTTGGAAACAACTAAATTTAGTTGCTGATAATTCTTGGCAAAAATTTACGATTAACGTGCCTCAAACTCCCGATCGCGTCCGGCCAGTTTTAATTAGATTCAAAAGTTTGTTACCTTTAACCCTAGGTGAAAATACCTTAAACTAAAAACTATGAGTAAAAGCTTAATTTCCTGTAATATTGTTGGTAGTACTGGTTATGGTGCTGGTGAATTATTAAGATTATTACCAAATCATCCACAGATAAAAATTGATCAAATTATTTCTGAATCAATGTCTGGAAAGGTTGTTAAAGATGCGCATCCTCAAAGTAATTTAAAGTTAAAATTTACCAAAGATTTAGATTGGAAAAAAATTAATTCTGAAAAAAATGCGGTAATTTTCCTAGCCCTACCCCATGGGGTTAGTGTTAGTAAGGCTAAAGAAATTAAAGCAAACTGCAATGCTAAGATTATCGATCTTTCGGGAGATTTGAGAATCAAGGATCAGACCTTACACCAAAATTTTTACAGTGAAACAGAATTTGCTCCAGAGATTCGCAAAGATTTTGTTTATGGCTTAGCAGAAATCAATTCAGAGAAGATCAAAAAAGCTAACTTTATTGCTAACCCTGGTTGCTACGCAACAGCAGCAATCCTTGGTCTTGCCCCTATTAAAAATAAACAGTTTGTTGGTAGCATTGCAATCGATGGTAAGTCTGGAACCTCGGGAGGGGGTAGGGCGTTAAGTGCAAATTTTCATCACCCAGTGATGAACAACAATGTTATGGCTTATAAAATGTTAAGCCACCGCCATGAAGCTGAAATTGCTTTAGGACTTCATTCTGTCAAAAAATTACTACCCTTACAATTTGTTCCTCACTTATTACCAATCTCACGAGGGATGATGGTAAGTATCTACGCTCAGCTAAAAACTCAGATTACCGAGAAAGAAATTCAGAAGATTTATCAAACTTTTTATCAAAACTCATACTTTGTTAGGATACAAAATAAACCAGTCGAAATCAGAAATATTGTTGGCAGCAACTTTGCTGATATTTTTGTGACAGCACGTGGCAATCAAATTGCTATCTCGGTAGTAATTGATAATTTAGTTAAGGGCATGGCCGGACAAGCAATTCAGAATATGAATTTAATTTTTGGCCTAAAACCACAGATTGGTTTAGAGCAAACGGGACTAGGTTTAGTCTAAATCTGATATAGAAATATAAACACCTCCAACTTATTTCTAAGTTGGAGGTGTAAATTTAAAGTTAAAGTACTACTTTTTAGGTAGTAATGCTTTTAAGCGCTTAACTTCTCTTTCTAGCGCGGCAATAGTTAGCTTAGCATTCGTTAAGTTCTTTTTAGTTGTTTGTAAAGAAACTTCGCAAACTGGTCCTGAGTTAACGTCATAACTTAAAACAAAGACCGTCTCACTTAAACGGGCTTCAGCTTCATCAAAATTTGCAAAAGCAGTGTCTGATGGACCTACGACAGGATAACAACCAAATCCTCTCACTTCATACCCAAAGCTATTTTCATAATTATAGCCATTCATAAGACCTACAAATCGAGATGAACATTCAACAACAATATTGCCATTAACATTAGAAATAAATTGTAGATCAATATGTATGCCTGCACTTAAATCAAGCTTGATTATAGGTGTACTTTTTAAAAGTTTTGCAACATCAGAAATACCAAAATCACGAATATAAAGAGCATCTCCAACTTTTGCCATCTTAAATGTCTGCGAAAATTGATTCCCAAACTGTAAATATTTATTACTGTATGTTTCTTGCGCCATCAAACCAAGTGGTGCAATCAAGAGAAAGATAGAAAAAAGGGCAATAATCCGGAGTTTATTAGATATTTTCAACATAAAACCTCAAAAAAATAATCGACATCAAGTTAGTCTTAACATTGGTTAAAATTGATTCTGGGATTGTTTCACAGCAATCTACTCATTCTATTTTATGCAACACCCTACAAATAACTATTTAGATAAAAGTCAAAAATCATATTTAACTAAGACTTAAGAAATGGAAGATAAGGTTGTTTCTTAACCAAAATCTGTCTGTGCAAATGATCTTGTGGAGTTTTGGGAACTGCTACCATCCTTGCCCAGTTGTTAAAGCTTCAAAAAACAGTGGCCCGCAAATTACTTAATTTGAGCAATACATTTTTAAGAGCGACTTATAGAACCTAGTTTTTCTAGAGCTAGTTCAGTCTCAATATTTCTAATATTAAGCGGAGGCAAAAGTCGAACAACATTTTCACCAGCAGCGACGGCTAACATTTTATTAGCAAATAATTTTTTAACAATATAAATACTAGGTAAGAGATCAGAAGAATAATCACTTTGTTGTTTTATCCATTCAGGATGAACTTCAATCCCAATCATTAAGCCTAAGCCCCGAAGCGATTTAACCCAAGGTAATTTTAAATCTAGGATCTCCTGTCGAAACTTTTCGGAAGTCTGTTGAACATTGTTTAAAAACTTTGGCTGATTAATCTCATTTAAAACAGCAATAGCCACAGCACAGGCTAAGGGATTCCCACCATAAGTTGATCCATGGCTACCAGGATTTAGCAAATCGCTTACGGCATATTTATCAAAGAGTAGATCTTTTACCCATACTGCTCCAATTGGAAACCCACCACCCAGGCCTTTTGCCCAGCTAACAGCATCTGGTTGAAAACTATTAGTAGAATCAAAAAGACACTCCCAAGAATTAATCTTACCAGTACGACCAATACCTGCTTGAACCTCATCAATCATCAAAAGAATTTCCTTTTCCTGGCAAAGCTTTTGCAGGCCAAGGAGAAACTCAGGCTTTGCTACAGAAACTCCCCCCTCTCCCTGGACAATTTCTAATAAGATTGCGACTGTTTGATCAGACACTAAATTGTAAACACTATCTAAATCATTAAAATCAGCATATTCAAAACCTGAAAGTAGTGGTGCAAAACCAACCTTCACTTTATCTTGCCCAGTAGCACTAATTCCCGCCATCGTCCGACCATGGAAAGAGTTATGGAAAGTAATTATTTGTGGATTAGAGATCTTCTTTGCTTGGGCATAACGACGGCTAAGTTTGATTAATGCTTCATTAGCCTCTGCCCCACTATTACAAAAAAATGATTTGCCCAGACGCTTAATGACTTGTTCTGAGAGTATTTGCGCAAGCTCGCCCTGCTTAGGATTAAGATATAGATTAGAACAGTGCATAAACTTCGCAGCCTGATCTTGTAGAGCATCTAAAATTATTGGACTAGCATGACCTAAGCAATTAACGGCAATCCCGGCTGCAAAATCTAAATAACATTCACCTTGCTCATCATAAAGGTAGGCACCAACTCCACGCTCAAAAGAAACTGGAAAACGGGCATAAGTTGGGATAATGTAGTTATCAAATAATTCTTTAGTTGCAAGTTTTTTCATGTTCAATCAATTTCCCGAGTTTTTACGCTATCAAAACAAATTAGCACAGTTAAAAAATTATCAAAATAAATCAATCCTTGTAAAGCTTGGTGGTGCATTACTAAACTCACCACAACTAATTAGTAACATCTGTCGGCAAATAGCTTTTTTAAATAAGCTGGAGATCAAGACAATTGTTGTTCATGGTGCTGGGCCAAACATTAGTGATTGGCAAAAAAAGCTAGGAATTGTTCCTGAGTTTATTAATGGACTTAGAAAAACAGATGCTGAGACTTTAGAATTAGTAGAGATGGTTATTGTCGGACAAGCCCAACCACTTTTAGTGAAAGAGCTAAATTCGTTAGGAGTTTCTGCTATCGGACTTAAAGGCTACGATGCTAATCTCTTCGAAGTAAAAAAAACTTCTGATACTTCGCTGGGATTTGTAGGAGACGTAATTAAAGTTAATCAAAAACTTATTAACTTATTAATTGCTAATAATATTATTCCAGTCATTGGTAGTATTGGCTCAGATAATCAAAAACAATCTTATAATATTAATGCCGATCTTTTATCTTCAGCCTTAGCAAAAGAGCTAAACTGCCAAGAGTTTTTCCTATTAACTCAAGTTGGTGGAATTTTAATTGATGGAAAAATTAAACAAAAATTTTCTCTAATGGAAGCTCAAGCCTTACTTAAGAGTGATTTAATCTCTGATGGAATGATTCCAAAGTTAGTTAGCTGTCTTAGTGTTTTGGAGCAGGGAATATCTTCGGCGTGGATTGCTGGAGCGGAATCGACTTCTTTGATTGATTCTTTACTTGAAGAAAATGAAAAAGCTACAAAAATCTTTCTAGAAGAACGCTGATAGCTAAACGTTCCTACACTTTTAGCTACAAGGATAGTGATTAAGAAAAAAATTTTCCTCTCAATTGAAATGAACCGATCTGGTGACCCTGCTCCTAAGTTTTAACTGCCAGTAGTTTCTCTTACTCTTTCCCACTTTAACCTTCTTCTCTAATTGCAAGATTTTACATTCTGAGAGCTACCCAAAAAAATAGTTTTATCTTAGTCTATTAGCTTACAGATAAAATTAAATTCGTTTTATGCAATCTTCGACAGGTGCTCATTATATTGCTCTAGATCACGTGAGAGCCCTAGCTATATTTATGGTAGTGGTGTGGCATTTTACTCACTCCACTACAGGTTTCCCCGTTAGTAATGACTTTGTACCACTTATTTTTCCCTTAGCCTTACTAGATGAAGGTCATACTGGTGTAGCCTTATTCATGACTCTAAGTGGTTACTTATTTGCTAAACTACTGGCGGATCATAGAATTAACTATCTACTTTTTTTCTACAATAGAGCGCTTCGTCTTCTGCCCTTAATCTTAATAATAATTTTGATCTTAGGTTTAACTAGATCAGAATATCAAGTAGGTTTTTTTACATATACTTTTTCATACATCAAAGGATTAATTTTGCCGATTAAGCAAAATGGCCTGTGGTCAATTACTACAGAATTTCATTTTTATTTATTACTACCCCTTCTACTTAAGCAAATTAGAAGATCCAATTTTTTAGTTTTAGGAATCATTGCCTTAAGTATTACTTATCGATTTTTTATTTATTATTTTCAAGATGGAGTTCAGTTTTTAGCCTACCACACTATTCTTGGGCGAATAGATCAGTTTCTTCTAGGTATGGTAGTTTTTAAGTTTCGTCATTTTTTTGTAAAAAAACACATCTTAGTAGCAACAGTGATATTATGCTTTATGCTTTTTTACTCTTACTTTGACTGGCTTGGTGGTATGTATCAAATTCAAGGCTACCCATCTAAAAGCATGATCTGGGTATTTATACCAACTATCGAAGCTGTCTCTTACTCAATTTTAATTGCCTGGTATGACAATTCATTTAAGCCAGCAAACAGGGGAATCTCCAAGTTTATAGGTCGAATAGGTGACTACTCCTATTTTATTTATTTATTCCATTTCTTTTTCGTATTTCATGCAGCTAGATATATTCATCTAAATATTATGGATATATCAAATTTCTATGTAGCAGTAGTTTGGGCATTCATTTTCCTCTTATTAATGATGCCTTTAGCTTATCTAAGCAATCGCTTCATTGAGAGACCATTCATAAAAATGAGGAAAAACTATGTTTTAAGCTAGCCTAAAGTACTCACTTAAAATATTATTTACTATATTTTCAAGTTTTTATATTTATTTGCCAATATAATTATATACTTAGGAATGAGAAAAAAGATGAATACCAATTCAGGTTTTACATTAATAGAGCTTCTTGTAGTTGTTACAATTATTGGTGTTCTTGCTGCAATTTCAATTGCTAATTTTGATGAATATAAACGTCGTGCTAATGACACAGTAGCTTTGAATCAGCTAATGGAGGCAAGAACTGCCACGGAAGCTTATATAGCAGATAATGGTGAATTCACTAATTTACAAAGTATAGTCATAGAAGGAAATGGAACTGTAACGTCAATCCCCGGTGGCTTTACTTTAGCTACTGTATTGCCAGGATATACTCATACGAGAAATGTTGAACTTGGTGTGAGTTATTATTACCACCCAGACGGTTTTGCTAGAATTATAGGTTCAGGATACTGTAAAGGAACAGCCGCTTCAGCTGATACAGGCTACTCAGATAATGTAGGTGCCTATGAGTGGCGTAGTCATGAATATGATGGAAAGATTTTAAGAAGTGGCTTTACTAATTTCCCCCTTGATGGCAGTGGCTGTATTTAGTTGTTATATTCATTTAGTATAATTTCAGTATCAATTTCTAAAATCCAAACTTTTCTTGCTGGGTAATAATTAATTAATTGCTGGTTTTTATTTGGAGAAATGTATCGCGCTCTAATAACATCCTGACTATCAAGATTAGGACTATTATAAACACTATCAAGAGCTGGGTTATACCTCTTGCCATACTTAAAAAAGACCAAGTCTTCCTGCTGATTTGTAGAAAGCTTAGCTAACTGCTGATTAATATGAGCAGTTGTTCCATGACTTCTAATATTTAAATTCCTTCTGATATAGTAAAACTGCTCAGCAGTAAAACAACAAACAAAAATTACAACAAGAAAATTTCTTAGTGGTTTTTTTAGCTTAGCTTCAGTTAGGCCTTTAAATCCAAAGCCGAGAAATAGAAAAATTAATCCAGCAAAAGGTGCTGAATAATGTAAAGTCGCAAATTGGACAGGAAATATTCCCAAAAAATAAATTGGAAAAATAAGCGATACCAGTAGCTTTCCTTTACAACTAAAAATGCTTTTTCTTAAAAAAAACAAGAAAATAAAGAACGCCGCAGTTAAATAAAAAGTTAAGTAACTACCTAATTTTTTAAAAGAAAAATCTAAATAATTACTGAAGTTACTAGTCCTCCTAGTGGTAGCTTGGAACTCATTTCGATAGAAGGTCTCCATATTCTGATGATTATATGATATTTGTTCAATTGGTTTTTGCAGAATAAAAGGACGAGCAATTGCGTAGCTTTGCTCATAAACTAGATAAGGTAATTGATAAAACTTTCCAGTAGTTGCATGATTATAGGCGCCAAGTAATAGCGTGAAGATCAAACCTATAATTAAATAGATACTAACCAGCTTACTAAATTTTTGCTGGATTATTTTATAGAAAAGTAAAAAGAAGAATAGAACTGCTAAGATTACCGAGCCTTCAAATGGGCGACTTGCTAGCAAAATCAGTGCCCCCAGAATAAAAAAGATAAATTGCTTAGATTGAGTTTTAAGAATCGAACCAAAAACTAAGAAACTACCAAGCATAGGAACTAAGCCACCCCAGTAGCTCAAAACCCATTCCATACGAATATTTGGATGAAGCACAAAAAGGATACTTACCCAGTTGGCAATTTTTAAATCAAACCACCGCTCGACCATCCAATGAAGAGCTACACAGGCAAGAGCATGTACTAATATCATTCCCGTTAAGGGATTTAAATTAAAGATTAATCCTAAAGAGAGAACAAGCCCATTAAGTGGTAAAAACTTACCAATTAAGCAAGGTTCTTGAATTAACTGAAATGTTTCAAAAAAGATACTATTTGGATAAGGGGGATTACAAACCCTACCACTCGCAAAAGTTTCTGCCATAAATAAATAGGCAAATTCATCAAATATGATAGGAAATGGTTGATATAGAAAGAGTACCAGTATGTCTAGAGCAATAGTAATAATAAACAAGTAGAGGCGTACTTTAATCATCTTACTAATTATAAATTGCAGTGGTTAGGATTTGATATGACAACTTAAGAAAAATCCAAAGGTAGTCGATATTGTAACCAGTTAGGGAGCTCCATCTGTCTGATTAAACCCTAACCCATTTTTTGCTGAGCTACTAGTTTAGTATGTAAAGGAGTTCCTTCAGAACAAATTTTGCCTTGATCGCTTTGTTCATTATTGTAATAAACTAACAATTGATCCAAGGCAAGTTGGATTTCCACGAAAGCCTCAGCGATCGGCATTATAAAATAATTTGATAAAACACTTAAAAAACTATTTTATGAAATCTTTCGTAAATTACATTTATTTGTGGATATTAAGGCTTGGGTCAGAACTTCAGAGTCTTGTTTAAGCTGAGAAGTAAGTAATACTCACGACTATCAGTTTTTCTATATAACTCACTTTCAAAAAATTTAGATTTTTAAGATTGATCTGATTAGCTTCATTAATTGAGAAGTTCTAGTAATCCTAGCTTGTTTTTGATAAGTTTAGTTAGGTAATTGGTAATGTTTTTTCTCCTATAAAAGTTAACTACTTGCTTACGAGTTACAAACTCCACTACCACTTTATTTTTTTAAAGAGTATTCTCCTAAAATAGCTAAAATAAATTAAGGAAAAATCTTACTTTACAGATAATCAATAATTGAAATTAAGTTTACTGTCAGACCATAAACTCCCTTTATTCACAGCAGTCTTATTATTTTTAAGCCTGTTTCTATTAATTTTTGGATTTTCATTCTCAATTAATAATAATGTCGAAGAACTTCCATTAATATATCAGCTACTAGGTATAGCAGATTACCAAAAAGATCTTTTTGTTAGCTTTCACACCACAAATTACACTCAGATTTCACCATTCCTATTTATTATTGTAATAATTTGTAAGATTCTTAAATTAAAAAATATTTATCTACTTTATCTAGTATGTTTTTTACTAACACTGTCGATTTATTTTTATGTTCTATACAAGATTCAAAATAGTCTTAATAAAATTACCGCTTTAATATTTTCCCTAATCCTTATTTTATTTTTCTTACTACTAAACTCATATACTTTGGTTCCTTCTGCTCGTTGGGTTTTCTGTAATTATTTTGACTTAGAGTTAGTTATCTTTGTTATAATATTTGCTTTTATCTACAAGCACCTAAAGGGAGAATATAAAAGCGCGGCAATTTTATTTAACCTAGCATCATTACTCTATCCGCTATACGTAATCCCAATTATCCCAGCAATATTTGGCAGTCTATATTTAAGCAAATCTAGTCCAGAAACTCGCAAGATCAGTGTTATATTCAAATACTTATTACCGGCTTCTTTATATTTTATATTTCTATGGGTAATTAGTAAGCAAAAAAATTCTCTGGAAATTGATGCCTCCTTGATCATGGAATATATTAGAGCACCTTGGCACTACCAAATTCCATCTTTCTGGTTCTGGAATTATAGCATGACAATGTTTTGTGTTTTTTGTTTCATACTTTATTTAATTATCTTTTTTAAAAAACAAAAAACAAATGATTTTTATAAAAAATTACTATTATTTAACAACCTCTTAATCCTAGCTTTGATTTTGACATCGATTATACATACTTTTGTTAGAGTTCCATTAATTATTCAAATTGCTCCTTATCGGATAGGTGTTTTTATTTGTATGATAACATTTCAACTAGCAGTTGCATCACTTACCAATCAATCATTATTAATAAACCTAAGAACAAAGTTAGTACTTATTAGCAACAAGCTTGGTCTATTTTTATTTTTATTGGCTTGCCTCCCCTTTATTATAATCTTCAATACAACTCTTCCCGAAAGCAATGTTGGCCCAGCAGAATTACAATTAACTAAATGGATAAGGGAGAACACTAATCAAGATAGCTTGTTTTTAAATTATACTAATTTAGATCTGAGAACAGTTGTTTATCGTTCGGATTATTTTAATTTTAAAACTATTCCCCTGACCGCCGATCAGCAAATAATTTGGTATCACAGATTTCTTCATTATCAAGGTATTGATGAGCGAAATGACGTCCAATATTTAAATGACATAATTAATAGAAGGCCTTCGCCCAATTATAGTTTTACTATTAATAACTTACAAAGAAAATCAAAGAATGTGAATAAAAGACAAATCTTAGATTTATTTGATTCTAAGATTGATTATATTCTAGTCAGAGCATCCGATGAAACCTTAAGGAAGGATCTTCGTCTTGTCTTTTCAAATAAATCCTACAAAATATTCTTAGTAGAACATACTACTACCAATTAAGTTTTGAACTAACGGATTATAAAAATGTGATTTGAATCTTGAGCTTATGGTGCTTAAGTATATTTAATTTTTCTATTTAACTTTATTTTATAAGACTAGCCTGCGCGATCCTTGGATTCCCTACAATTGACTCTTAAATGATATACAAGGTGATTAATTTAACTGTAATTTTTAATGTCACCTATTAGCTCCCACAGAAAAAATTCATTGTGAGATATTTAGATAACAAAAAGTAATTTCCCTTAAAAGACGATGGAGTGTCATTAAGGTTACTCTATAAAGGTATAAAAATTATAAAATTATTTTAAAAGATTGCTAACTAGGTGTTTTTCAATCGCTTCAATAAAATCAGCTGTATTCAAATATGTTTCGCGAGAAGCATCATTCCCATGGACACAAATTGCTAGGTCCTTAGTCATTTTCCCAGACTCTACAGTATCAATACAAGCCTGTTCTAAGGCTTCAGAGAATTTTTGAAGTTCGGAGTTAGCGTCAAACTTGGCACGGTAGGATAGTCCTTTTGACCAAGCAAAAATTGAGGCGATTGGATTCGTAGAAGTCTCCTTGCCTTGTAGATGCTGACGATAATGACGAGTGACAGTTCCATGAGCAGCTTCAGTCTCAACAGTTTTACCATCTTCCGTAATTAAAATTGAAGTCATTAATCCTAAGGATCCAAATCCTTGGGCAACTATGTCAGACTGCACATCCCCATCATAGTTTTTACATGCCCAAAGAAATCCACCAGAACTTTTAAGTGCAAATGCCACTAAGTCATCAATTAAACGATGCTCATACCACAGACCTAAGCTTTCAAATTTCGATTTATAATTATTTTCATAAAGCCCTTGAAAAGTATCTTTAAACATTCCATCGTAAGCTTTCAAAATTGTATTTTTAGTTGATAAGTAAAGGGGGACTTTTAAATCTAGCGCGTAATTAAAACAAGAATGTGCAAATGAAACAATCGACTCCTTGGTGTTAAACATCCCTAGAGCAATTCCCTCACCTTCAAAATCATATACGGTATGTTCAATGACCTTATCTCCATTTTCTGGAACAAACTTGATACTAAGTTTGCCCTTTCCAGGAACAACGAAATCGGTAGCTTTATACTGATCTCCAAAAGCATGTCGCCCAATGACAATTGGCTTTAACCAACCTGGTACCAAGCGAGGAACATTTTTACAAACAATTGGTTCACGGAAAACAGTTCCACCAATAATATTTCGCAACGTTCCGTTTGGAGACTTCCACATTTTTTTAAGATTAAACTCTTTCACGCGAGCTTCATCCGGAGTAATCGTGGCACATTTAATCCCAACACCATATTTCTTAATTGCTTCTGCCGCTTCTACGGTAACTCGATCTTCTGTAGCATCACGGTTTTGAATACTTAAATCATAAGTCTTTAAGTCACATTCAATAAAAGGAAAAATTAGCTTTGACTTGATCATGTCCCAGATAATTTGAGTCATTTCATCGCCAGATAAATCTACAAGTGGTGTTTTAACTTTAATCTTATTCATTATTAAATTTATATAATTTTAACTAGCAAAAAATATTTAGTTATTGAATGCTAATCTAGTTTGCCTAGAGTTTCTACTGTGGTCACAAGAGCAAAAATATTTTTTGCAAATATTACGAGTGAATTCCCATGCCCATTCTTTATAGTCATTTATAATTTAAATGACTTGCCCCTGATATAATCTAAAAAGTAATTCACTCAAAAAAATCTTAGATAATCTAGTATTATATTCTTACTTGCAATTGTAAATCAATGATAGTGTCTGAACTCTAGGGATATCTTTAAATAATCATCATGAAAAAACAATCAGATTAAATATACTAGGCGACATTAGAAATTACTGGTCTAAAATTATTCGCCTAGTATATAAGCGCGAAGCGCTTGAAGCGACCCAAGGGGGTCGCTCAGGCTAAAAGGCTTATTTTATATGCATTTTAGCCTGAGCGACCCCCTTGGGTCGCTTCAATCGCTTCGCGCTTATATACTAGGCCAAAAATTTTAGACCAGTAAATTAAAATGTCGCCTAGAATAATTAATATGATTGTTTTTTCATGATGATT
>JANNBC010000021.1:0-66079 GCA_031385045.1 bacterium
AACAGGTAAGATTAGTCCCCCAAATTTTGACTATCCAACCACTAGCACAGTTAATGCTGTAAATGGGAAGGTGCTTATTCGCTGGTCAACAGTTACTGGTGCTATTGGGTACTTAGTAAGAGTGGATGATGTCACTACTACTAGAACTAGAATCTATGACTCTAATACCTATCTACAAAATTCTTATGAATTAACAGCAGGGTCAGGCAGGACATATGAGTTCTGGGTACATGCTAAGGCTAGTAATTCCGATACTTATAGTGTGAAACAAGTTGTGGTGTTCACGGTAAGTGGAACTGTGGCAACGCCAACTCCAACAGCGACTCCTCCAATCACCTGTGTTGGTGATTCTACTCAGACTTATCCGATAACTAATGGGACAGGAATAAAGACAAGAAATTGTGTTAATGGAGCCTGGACTGATTGGTTAACTTTTGCAGTGCTTAGTTGTAATGCAGGTTATCAATCTAATGGTACTGCTTGTGTGGCAATTCCAACAAGCCCTCCGATTAGTAATAAGCAGTTACTAAAAATTATGCCTTTAGGGGACTCCATAACTTATGGAACTTTTCCTGGAGGGTATCGTAAAGAGCTTGCACGCTTACTTACAAGTGCTGGTATTGGATTTGATTTTGTTGGTTCTTCTGCCTTAAATCCTGCACCAGGAGTTGATCCAGATCATAATGGTTATGTCGGTAATCGTACCGACGAAATTCTAAACCGCATGGATCCCTGGTTAGCAATTAATCCTGATGTAGTCTTTCTACATTTAGGTACTAATGATTTGATGCAAAAAAGAAGTATTGGTGAGGCGATTTATAGTCTTGGTGGAATTATAGATAAACTTCTTTTTAATGCACCAACACGAATAATTTATGTCGCTACAATAATTCCGATCATTAATGCGGGAGACCGTACCCCAGCTCCAGGAGTAGTAGATGAATATAATGTTCGGGTAAGGAATCTTGTTCAAGGTTATGTAAATCTTGGGCGCAAAATACGCTTAGTAGATCTAAATAACAAACTGATTTATCCAGTTCGAAATCCAATTATTAGTGTGGAAGATCCAGGGGATGGAATTCATCCTAGTTTTGCTGGGCATACAGAACTGGGAAGACTTTGGTATAATGCATTTAGACTTGATTTTCCAGCTGAAACTCCAGCTACTAATCAATATCTACTAAATGGTAGTTTCGAATCTGATTTTTCGGGATGGATTAAATCAGGTAATGCTGTAATCCAAACTTATGCTCCGACCGAGGGACAAAAATTGATTGCTTTTAATACCGGCAACTCAACTCCTAATGGCCAACTAGTACAAACTTTTCCAACGATACCAGGTAAGACATATAACTTTTCATTTGATGCCGGAATGTTAGGAGTTACTGGAAATCAGCAAAGCTTACTAGTTACGATTCAAGGAACAAGCTCGCTTCTTTCTCAAACAATCTCTTTCACTGGTAGCACAAATAATAGTATCCAATGGAAATGTAATCAGTTTAGTTTTGTTGCTAATAGCAGTAGTACAGAATTAACTTTCCGTGATCAGTCACCGACTAGTATTTCTACAGATCTATTGCTTGATAATATTAAGGTCTATTAATTAACTAAAAAATTAAATTAAAAGATATTTTTCAGCAATCGCTTGAACTCCAGCAATACCAAATGCCTTAAAGCTAATAAGTTGCTCTAGTTTTGTGTTTAGTGGGTCACCATCTCCATGAACAATATGAATAACAGGCAGTCCTGCTGATAAGGCTGAGATGACTCCAGAGTTTGAATCTTCTACAGCAAAAAATTGGCTATAAGCTTTCGGGTTGTCAGGGAAGTATGCGGTATTTAGCCGATTTACAGCCTCGAGATAAAGATCAGGTTTAGGATTTTTTACTTCGTCACTAGTAACCCAAGAATTATTTTTAGTTAGAGATTGAATTGCAGTAAGACCAAAAAATATTCTTTGATTTAGAATTTCACGATCGCTGCTTTTGGATTGAGTGGCGATGCCAAAGGGAATATCCTTATTGGCAAGTAATTCTAGAAAAGTATTCACACCTGGATAGGTTTTTATTTCACCACGTGTAATTGCCTCGGTTTCTAATTGTTTCCTTCTAGCTCTAAAGCGTTCCGCGAAGTGTAGAGTTTCTTCTTCGATTAACTGAAGCGTCTGTTCGCTTAGAGGCGAATCAAGTGATGTAGCTTTAGAAATTAAATTTACACGGTAGTCTGTGCTAAAGGTAGCATTTAGCAAGTCATTTCCTAGTGCTTCACTTATTCCAATAAGAAACTTACAAGCATTTTGGTGCACAGCTTTGCCAGTTAGTTCAGTTACTACTTTAGTGCTGGCAACTTGTCGCCAGGTATCTCTTGGTTCAAGAGTGTTATCTTTGTCGAAGATAATTCCGTGGAATTGAGTTCCTGGGTTTAGTGGCTTAATAGTTTGGAATAATTGTCTCATGTTATCTCTACAAGAGATAATAACAAAAGTTAATTACTAAGATACTAAGCTTTAAGATTTGATGAAAACTAATTATTTATAATATTTTCAACAGCGCTAACCGCATCTAAATTAATGGAACCAAAAATATGGGGGAATCTCTGATTGATCGTCGGCGATAATTCATATCTTAGTTCATTTAGTAATTTCTTTGGGTCAATCTCTAGCTTAACTAAATGTATCTTTCCTAAAAAATATCGTTCTAAAACTCCGGAAACTTGAGCTGCCGTACTGCAATGGATAAATCCTTCACGCGCAAGACTTTCATCTTGATAGAAGCCATTTACTTTGGCTTGCTCCCATGATTCTTCTGTGGTGATGTGATAGATTTTAGTATTCATCAGAAGTTTTAATATCAGCGATTATCTTAGAGTTTAAATTTTTATCTTGATAATAAAATCTAGCATTCATTACTTAAGGGCAGGCAGCACTTAACCATTGAGGTTTGGTATTATATTGTGAACCATCAGTCCAAGTGTAGCTATATTGAACATAGTAATTATGATTTCTATCCGTAATACTGCAGTCGATGAGTTGAAATGCCAGACCATAAGTATGAGGGTGAGCTCCGCCTGAGCCAGTATTCATTTGCTCACTATAGTCTGTTAAGCCACCCCAGCCAGCAGGGGGATCAAGGATATCTCTGGAATAAATTTGAGCTATTTCATCTGGGCTTAATATGTTGAAATTAGATGTACCTCCAGCTCCACCAATCGTTGCTGAGACTTGTAGTCGACCATCGTTAATTGGACGACTTGGCCACCATTGAACTGTAAAGTTTGTCGCAACTGGCCCCATGCGATCAGCGGCCATGTCTCTGGCAACTTGGCTAGCAGTGACAAAGCTATTTAAAGCCATTACCATTTGTGCCTTTTTTGCCGAATCAGCAAACTGACGATATCCGGCAATCGAGATGGCTGATAAAATACCAATAACTGCTGTCGTTACTAGAAGTTCCACTAAAGTAAAAGCTTTTTGCTGGCTCATAAAGAAAAGATTAACTCACAGCTAATAATAACATATCTTATCTATTGCTAATAGAGATTAAGATTTAAGTATGACAGTCAGCTATAATTGTTCCTGACAAGTGACTTTTTTAAGATGAAGGGATTGTAAAACTAGAGTTTACTAGTTTATTCCAGATAGAGATAACTTACTCCATGTTTTACTTGCCAGTAAAACATGGAGTAAAGATAAAGATTTTATTCTTCTTCGTCAGAGCCAGCTTGTTTTGAAGCAGTTGACGGACTTGCGCCAGTCTCATTTTGATCAGCTTTAATATAAATCGTAGCTGCTTTTTTAAAGATTAATTTCTCACCGCTATCAAGATGAAATCCATCTAGGATATCAATCAGCCCAGCCGCATTTTCTTTTAAGATATCAACAAAAGCATAGGCTCCACGATCAGTATACTTAGCAAGGTGTTCCACAGGCATATTGGCCGCTTCATTCATCAGCTTAGTTACTTTAGTTTCATCAATGTCCGAAGGATTATCTGAGCCAACATAGAAACGACAATATTCAATTTTTGGAATATTGCGACTAATGATTCTTGCTTCTAATTCTTTATAATCATCTTGTGAGCGATTGTCTTGTTGATCGCGATCGCCTCTATCACTTCGATCTCCACGATCGTTTCGATCTCCGCGACGGTTAAAGCCAGAAGCACTATTTGTTGCCTTAACTTTCATCTCTGGTAACACATTAATTGTGTTATGGATGAAGTACTTTAGCAGTGCATCAAAATCAGCAGATGCTTTAATATTTGTAACAAGCTCATCTAAGCTTTTAGAAACGCTTTCAGAATAAGCACAAGCTTTAGCATCATTAATGATTTGCTTAAATTGCGCTTCATGAATTTCAGAGCTACTTGGTAATTCCACATGTTTGATTTCAAAATCAATCACTTTTTTTAAATAATGAAAATGGCCATGATCTAATGGGCTAATCAAGTTAATTATTGTTGCAAGTTTTGACTTGCTATCAGTGACTAAAGTTCTATGAATATAGACTTCTGGATCTTCATGGATTGCGTAGTTTACTAATCTAGAAAACTTAGAGCATTCTAGTTCACGACCGGAAATATCAGTCACAATTAAAACCTGAATTTCGCCGTCGATAACCTGAGTTGCTACTGCCTGTACTTTAGAAGTTGGAACGCGACCAATCAGTTTGCGACAAGAAATCTGTCTTTTGTTAAGAATTACCTCTAATAGGTCCGCTTCTGAGGGTTGATTACAAAAAACAACAGTTGGTTGTGGGTTAGTGATTAAGATATCGCCAAGTGAATTTGGCTTAGCTAGCAGGTCGCTTTCGATTTCATAGTAAATATGATTTAATTCAACCGGTGAAGCTGGGGTAGACTCGCTAGAGTTATCAGTGGAAATGTTTAATTCTTCGTTCATGTATAAATTTTTGATAAAAATTAAGTTGTTATCTGTAGGTAGAAATTTGAGATTTAGTCATTTAATAGCTTACTGTTGCTTACTGACTTTAGTTTTTGCAGGATGCAATTTTCAAGTTCCGTCATCAGAAACAAAAGATTCCAGTCTAGCAACGAATAGAACCCACAGAAGCGAACATAGTAATGTTAAGTCTAGCCAAAGTCAATTCATGAACTTGACTGAACTAGCTGAAATCAGGGGACTTTGGGATAATTTGCGCTATAAATCGCTTGATTTTAGTACTTTTAAACCTAAAACTTCAATTCCCATAATTTTGAATCAGGAAGACCTAATTCTTATTTCAAATGCAGCGGGAGAAGCCGAGCTTTGCAAACTAGATAATACCTGTGCCACTTTAAATGTTGAACACTTAGAATTAAAACATTTTACTTGGCATAATTCCGGCAAAATTGCCTTTAGTGCCAAGAGGGACCATTTGGTGGTGTATGATTTACTGCACCATCATCTGATTAATGCCTCGCCCAAGCTTGCAGATCGACTCTCTGTGCTGAGTTTTTCGGAGGACGGTAGTTCTGTCCTAGCAGGTACATTAACTGGTAAAATTTATAATTGGTACTATCTGCCAACGTCTAAGACTATTTATTCTCAATTAACGCGTTATTCTGGATTAGTCTCGATCTTAAAACAAATCTTAGTACACCCTAGCGATCGAGTCTTTTTTACGATTGATCTACAAGGTAAGTTAAGTGCTTGGCAGAATTTTGAGGCGACTCCTTTTGCTTACGAACAAAGAGATAATCCATTCGATCCAGTCTTTTGGTCAGAGCAAGCAATTAGATTACGTCAACAACTCGGCACGGATGTTGAGGAAATTTTTCAAAATAAATCAGGAGAGAAACTATTAATTCACTTCAAAGATGGCCGAGTTGATTTATGGAATCTGCGTGGATTCAAAAGACTATGCCAATTTGATTTGCCAAAAGTTAAGAAAGTTTTCATGACTCCAAATTGGGATCGGGTAATTATTCAAAGTAAAGAAGAAACGATCCTCACGAGCTTAGAGCAAATCCATGCAACTGACATTGAAAATTCCTTTGCTAAGTTTTGTCCCGAACTTAAGATCCACGATCGTTTACCATCAAGTAATTTCCAAGATTTAGTTTTGGTAAATCAGATTATTTATGGTTTAACACCCAATGGCTTTATTAAACTTCCAGCACAATGAAAAAATATATTTTATTACTGATTATTTTTGTTCTAGTAATCTTAGATCAGACGAGTAAAATCATGATTGAAGATTATTTCGCTGTTGGCGAAGATTTATCAATCATTCCTGGTTTTTTTAATTTAGTCCTAGTCTACAACAAGGGTGTTGCCTTTGGAATGATGTCCAATTGGGATGAAGCAACACGTCAACTATTACTAGTTGGAATTGGATTGTTAGCTAGTATTATGATTATTTGGATGTATTTTAAAGAGTACCGTGGATCAAAACTAGGTTCATTGTGTTTGGCCTTAATTGTAGCTGGAGCCCTAGGAAATATTGTCGATCGAATTCGAATTGGTAAAGTTGTTGATTTCTTAGATTTTCATTTAGCGGCTAACCACTGGCCAGCTTTTAATTTTGCAGACAGTTACATTTGTGTTGGAGTAGTAGTTTTAATGTTTGTAAAGACTAAGAAGTAAACATAAGACAACTACTTATTTTTATTAGCTTTGATCCGAGGCTTAAAAATTCCTCTTGCTAGTTTTTTATAATTTAATTCCCAGGTGTCATCTGGCAAGGTTTTTCGCTTAGAGCTAAGGGAGTCGCTACTAAGGTAAATTTTTAAATTATTTGTTTTGCCCTGAGCTAGATTAAGTGCAGAATGCCCTTGTCCAAATTGTAGAATGTTTGTTCCGGGGGTTACATTATAAATTTTAAGGATCTTAATTTTTGGTGGTATTTGAGCATATTCTAATGCTTTAAATACTTGGCGATTTTCTTTCCCGCTTAGTAAGTACCAATTAGTTTGGCTGGACATGGAAGTGCTAAAGTTATTAAAAAACAAAATTCCTAAGACTGAAGCGCTAGCAAGCAGGCGAGTTGGTAGTTCTAAATTTGGATTGTGATCTAATAATTTTCTTAAACAAAACGCTAATCCAATAAAAATCCAAATCGATGGGAGATAGAGGTATAGCTCATGCTGCATGTTGACAAGTGGTAGCACAGGAAGAAGTGTGAGGAGGAAAAGTACTAGAAAAAATATACCGCTTAGTTTAATCAGGCGCTGACCAATAATCGCTATTGGAATAGTGTAAATCGCCCAAAAAGACAGTGTGCCAATTACTCCAGCAATTGTTGCTAGTTTAAAGACTTGTCCTGGGGCTCCTAAATCTGAAAAAAGGTAGAGATACTTGAGGGTATTGCTAAACAGATTCCCAGGATTCATCGATGTGAAATAAGCCTGATCTGGAGCTTGGAATTCTGTAACGGCTTGGGACCTGAGATAGACGAGATAGAGAATATAGGCAAATGAAATTAATACTGGCAGCGCATTGCATTTGATAATGAAAAAATATTTCTTAAAATCAATTTTATTTTCTTGGATTTGAAAGAGAAAGATATCTAATAATAAAGCAGTGGAGGGAAATAATAATGTCGATTCTTTGGTGCGCGCCATGCCAATTACTAAGCAGCTTAGTAATAGTATCCGCCATATCTTTGTTTTAGATAAAAACCCTGAAAAATAAACTAATAAATAGCTAAGGACAAAAGTTGCTCCTAGCAGATCGAAGGCAGCTGAGATCCATTGAACGGGGATATTGGTTTGGGGCCAGATTAAAAAAAGTCCTGCTACAAAAATTGCTACCAGTGAAATTCTAGCGTTTTTTGGGCAGGTAATTTTACCAACGACAAGTGTCAGTAGAAATCCATTTAGAATATGAATTAAAAAAAGTATCAGATGTTGGACTCGGTAATTACCACCAAAGCAATCAGCGAGTATTTTATAGAAAACTTGTCCAAAAGGCCGGTCATTATACATTGTTTGAGGAATGAAGCTTAGAAAGCTAGTCAGATCTTTTTGGACCCAAAGAAAAAGATGGGAGAAATCATCAGCAAAATAGAAATGGTTGGGGCTAAACAACCAGTTAAAGTTAACTAAGCCAATAGCTAATAGTAGTAATAAGGTAGCGAATCTTCGGGGACCCTCAGATCTAAATTGATAGAAGGCCTTTCTTAAGATGATTGCTGGAATGACTGCAATTAAAGTATGGAAAACCCAATATCCAGTATGTTTAGCCAGCGGTACTAGGGCATATAATTGTTCCTCGGGAACGATTCCTAGTCCATAGAGGATTAGATATCCTAGTCTAAAAAATAAAAAGTGTCCGCACATAATCCAGAGACTGGCGACACCACAGGCCTGCAGGGCTGGGCTAAGGAACTTAAGATATCTTTCAATAAACTTAGCGAGAGAAATTAATAGTAATATTCCAATCAGACCATTACTAAAAATTAACCAAGGAGATTCAAATTTACGTCCAGCAAAATCAACAAAGAACCAAGTGTTTTTTAAAATCCAATTAATTACAAAAATAAGTGGAATCCACCCCCAAGCTAAGATTTGATACTTAGATAAATAAATTTCTGGTTTAGTTTGGCGAAAGAGATATCCAGGGATAATGAACGCTAGCGCCATGGGAATCATGTCGATCATATAAGCCAAGTGGATTTTTCCCTGATTTAGATAGAATGTAGTGATTAGGCAAAGAGCAGTCGTTAAGATTAAGTAGTAATTGGTATATTTATTTGTTTCAAGAACTTTTAGGATGCCTTGAAAAGTAACTAAGGCCACAAAAAGAGCGATTAAGAACCAAGTTGCCCCACCAATATCTTCTGTCGATTTTGTTAATAAGATATTATTAAATTGGGTTAAAAGATCGAAACTATCTGTTGGCTTAAAGAATAGATCTATTTGGTAACGTTCTACGAAGTAATGAATTAAAACAAAAATCGCATTAAAAATCCAAAATGGCAGGATTAAGGTTTTTATTTTTTTTAGTAAAAAGTTAGCAAAGGGTTCGTTTGTATTGCTAGTATAGCCTGCGATAAAAAAGAAGGCGGCGATATGAAATAGATAAACTGAGGCGGGCCAAAAACTATTAGTATGGCCAAGGACGATAGCCAGAATCGCCAGACCCTTATAAATATCAACCCAAGTTTGTCGAGTTTTATTTGGGAAAGAGGAGGATTGAATTTCTTCTGGCATTAAATTTGGTCAATTGGAAATAAGACACAAGAAGAAATTATTCAGCTAATTGTGATTTTTATTTTGCTAAAGCTAGCTTCGCTAGTTCCGCTCGATATTTAGTTAATTGTTTGGATAACTCTTGGTCACTTGTTGCTAATATTTTAGTCGCTAAAATTCCCGCATTTTTTGCGGCATTTAGAGCTACTGTAGCTACTGGAACACCATTGGGCATTTGTAAGATTGAGAGAACTGAGTCCCAGCCATCTAGTGAATTGTTTGATTTGATTGGCACGCCAATAACTGGAAGGATTGTAAGTGATGCTACCATACCTGGTAGGTGAGCCGCTCCCCCAGCTCCAGCAATGATAATTTTAATCCCTCGACCCTCAGCTGATTTAGCATATTCAAACATTCTTTCGGGGGTGCGATGAGCCGAAACAATTTCAACTTCATGGGTGATTTTAAATTTCTTTAAAATTTCGGCAGCCTCTTTCATGATCGGCAGATCCGATTTGCTACCCATAATAATTCCAACTTGAATCTTTTTCATGCTTGTACCTTTATTGCAGTTTGCAGAATCTTGGCTTGCTTGATTGCGGAAGTCAAGTCAGTTGCCAGAATTGTAATGTGTCCCATTTTTCTTCCCGGGCGAGTTTGTTTTTTCCCGTAAAGATGTAGGAATACTCCCGGGGTTTGGATCGAATTTAAACCTTGGTAATCTGGTAGCCCCGAATAACCTTCTGCTCCGAGAATATTAATCATTACTGCCGGGGAATTTAATTCTGTAGAGCCTAGAGGCAAATCTAAAAGGCAACGCAGTAATTGTTGATATTGTGAACTTGTACAGGCTTCAATTGTATGATGTCCGCTATTATGAGGGCGAGGTGACATTTCGTTAATCAAAATCTCTCCTGATTTTGTGAGAAATAATTCGATTGCCAGGATTCCAATTAAGTTAAGTTTTGTAGCAATTTCTTCGGCTAAGTTTTTAATTATTAAAATTTGTTTGGCAGTGCAAGTACTTGGGCAGAAAAGTAGATCTACTAAATGAAGTGCTGGATCCATTGTCATTTCAATCGGGTCAAAAGTTTTAATTTCTCCAGACTGATTACGCACGACAATAATAGCTAGTTCACGATCGATATCAACAAGTTCTTCTCTGAGGGATTCTCCTTGAAAGGCTTGCGCTAAATCACTCTCATTTTTTAGAACCCTAACTCCATGACCATCATAGCCACCAACTCTAATTTTTTGTACAAAAGGTAGGTGAGCTAGTAACTCAGTTTTTGAGGAGCTACTAGGAATTAGTTGAAAAGGGGAAGTTGGAAAATTGTTATCTACTAAGAATTTTTTTTGCTTAGCCTTGTCTTGGATCATTTCAATAATTTCTGGATCAGGAATGACCTTTACCCCATGTTGCTGGAGTCGACGTAAGCCAGCAACAGAAACTTTTTCGATTTCAATTGTAATTAGATCTAAGTCCTTACCAAATTCAAAAACTTGCTCAGCATCTTCGATATCTCCCACTGTAAAATTTTGGCAAAGTGCGCGACATGGTGCTTCGGGGTCGGGATCGATGATTTGGAGATCGAGGCCCCAGTCATTGGCCGAGTTAATTAGCATCCGACCTAATTGCCCTCCGCCTAGAACTCCAATTTTTAATTGATTAATCTTCATTAATTAATTTTTTAGCTTTGATTGAAAACCTAAGACTATAGCAGGAAGCTGGTGCTTTGCCAAAATTAATTTGGTAAAGCTAGATTTTCGCGAGCTTCAACTCTGTGATGTTGAAGCTCGCATGTAGATAGTGGCTGTTATTGGAAAAGTGCCCCAGCGGCATTCCGGTTAATAAACTCCAAAGCATCTGCCGACTGAAGCTTTACAAACGAAGTGTTATCTCCACTCTGACAGTCAGTTCTAGTTCCAAAAGAAGTTGTTCCAAAAATGGCAACGCGACCATTATGACTAGCAAATAATGGTCCACCTGAATCGCCGAAGCAAACATTACTGCCTGTTCCTTCGTATAATGCTTTTACAAAATCATTGTTCACATCTGATATTTTCATTTCCCCAGATCTTAGAGTGGATGAAACATCTCCACTATCTTCTTGGCCATAACCAAAGACAGAAACAATCTCACCAACATCTAAGTCCCGACCTAGGAGAATTGGCATAACTGGCAAACCAGCGTTGGATACTAATTCTAGGATGGCAATATCATTGCGGTTTGTTGTGTTGTTTGGATCGTTAAAATCTGGGTGAATATAAACAACTTTGGCATTAATTGATCTAATGGTGAGAGGCTGATCTCCAATTTCAACAGTGGCACTAGCAACATCTTCAAAGCAATGAGCCGCAGTAATTAGCTTATTGCTGGTGATCATGGTTCCTGTGCAGTTGGCAATTTGATCGTCGTTAGTTGTGAGGACGATTCGAACGACAGCTGATAGTTCAGGATTAGCACAGCTTGTTCCGCCAACGATTTTATTATTTAAGCCCAGTACGTCACAGGAGTTGTTATCGGGATTATTGGAGGAGTTATTATCAGATTCACTATCGCTATTTTTGCAGGAAGAAAAACATGCTAAAGTTAAAAAAAGCGTTAATATATATAGGTGTCGCATATGAAATCATTTCTAAAAGTTTTATTTCTGGTTCAGCTTTTAGCAGTCTCCGCCTGCTCTCAGCAGACCGAAAGCACTAATGTTCCAGAGACTGAAAATATTACTATTCAGAACTATCAGCAATGTGTGAAATTAGGAGGGATTATTTTAAAAACTTACCCACCTAAATGCCGAACAAAGTCTGGAGCAATATACACTTCTGGTGGTAGTACTTCCAAGGCTCTTTGCAATAATCTTTGTGGGGATGGGATCTGTCAGGAGATCGTTTGTCTTGGAACCGGGTGTGCTTGTGCCGAATCAGTTGATAGCTGTCCTAAAGACTGCATGGGAACCACTAACTAGGTACTCCTATTATGTAAGCCTCCATTACTGTTTACTGCGCTTCTCTTAGTAGTTGGAAGCATATCCTCGGACTCATTTCTTTCATAACTCTTCTCTTTATTCAGTTATAACAAGTTGAATTAATTCGATAATTTATACTAATTCGAATATTATCAGTTAGTTAGATTTAAAGTAAAAAATACAGATTGAAAATTTAGCTAAAATAAAAGTTTAGCACAAAATCGCTAAAGAAAATGTTTAATTAATTTAGGTGTTTAAGGAGTTAAGTGCTTGAAGTAGCTATTGGAGAGAACCAATAAAATAATTATATCATTAAAAAGAATGATCGCGCAAGCATTTATTTTATAAATCTAAAAATATTTTTAACCTATTGAGATTATTTAATAAAAAGTCAAAAATAAAGTCATCAAGGGATGTTTTAAGGTAGCTTCAATCTTTAATAAAGTTTTATATGGGTAAATTCGCAGTTAGTGATGCTAAGGAGCAAAGTCTAGTCGCTTTGATGGAGAGCTTAGGCTTAAAAGATGAGGAGATTGAAGAGAAGTTTATTCGTGGCTCAGGCAATGGTGGACAGAAGATTAATAAAACCTCCTCCTGTGTCTATTTAAAACACATTCCCAGTAATCTAGAAATAAAGTGTCAGCGAACTCGTTCTCAGGCGCTAAATCGCTATCATGCTCGGGTAGAGCTTTGTGAAAAAGTCATGGAGCAAAAGCGAGATGTGCGATCGAAAAAGCTAAGAGAGATTTCCAAAATTAGAAGACAGAAAAGTACCAGAGCACGAAAATCTAAAGAGAAGATTCTGGCTGATAAGCAGAAACATGCTAAGGTAAAATCAAACAGAAAGAAAGTTACTAGTAGTGATTAGGTAATCTTAGTCCTCGGGTTGCAAATACGGCACTGGGCAATTAAAGCTATCAGCAATTGCTCGGATTAGGGTAAATTCTTGGTGCGATATTTTTTGATCAATTGAAATGCACGAGATGCAAGCTCGAAGTAGGACTTCGCGCACAGGGTACTCGGAATTACTAAGTTCATAAATTGCTTGATCTAGTAAATCAAAATTAACGCTAGGTAAAACTGTAAATTTATATTGGAATTCTGTAGGGATTGCGCAATGTTTAATTCCTGCTTGATAAGCTTGTTCTGCTAATTGCAAATTATCCTTATTACCTAAGACTGCTAGGCATAAAAATAAATTTGAGGCTGGTTTTACAAGAGTTGCTAAAGGCTTGGCCACAGCTTTCTTTTGTTTTTCGAGACCAAATTTCTGATTAAAATGTTTTAATAGGATAATT
Source organism: bacterium (assembly GCA_031385045.1). Lineage (GTDB taxonomy): Bacteria > Bdellovibrionota_C > UBA2361 > UBA2361 > CALJRW01 > JANNBC01. Next base: position 13,399 of record JANNBC010000021.1, read on the forward strand.
TGTAAAGTGTATTCTTGTAAATCTAGATTATCATCAGCATGTGCTAGTAGAGTTACAAGGTCTCGTAACTGTAGGAACTGACTCTCAGATAGCATCCCTAGAGTAGGAAGCGCTAAATCTAAAACAGATAGGAAATTATTTGAATTAATATTCTTTGAATCAATTAATAATTTAGAAAATTCACTAAAAGCAGAAGATGGTAAGTTGGACTCTAAGATCTGCAATTGTTTTTGGCGAATTTCAGGCTTAGAATCAAGAATTAAAGTGTAGACTACTAGTGGAGCTAAGTAAGGCTCATGGATGCCCTCATAAATTTTAGGTGGTAGATTACTAATTAAGTTTTGTGCTGCCTCTAAGTTAGCAACGCCCATTGTTCCGATAGTTCCCAGGATATGACCTGCGGGATTATTTAAAATTGCACCTAATCCCGGATTCTTGAGTAGCGGGTTTTCAACTCGAGACTGTCGAGAGTTAGCCTGCTGATTGCGAGTCGCTGTTTCCTCACTAATATTATTTACCTTAACCTCAGTGAAGTCACCGGAGAAAGAGGGATCTAATCTCTCAATGCGATCGATTAACGGAGGATGAGTTGCAAATAAATTCGTAAAACTTTTTTTTAGTCCATTTGCAAAGAACATATGGCTCACTTCTTCAGCGTGAAGATTTTGAATTTTAGAACCATCAGATAGTGCTCCAATTTTCTTGAGGGCGCCAGAAATCCCTAAAGGGTTTCTAGTATATTGCACAGCAGAAGCATCAGCTAAGAATTCTCTCTGACGAGAGACGGCCATCTTAATTAGATTTGCAAAAAAGACACCTGTGTACCCAATGACAAATAGGCCTGCACCAATTAACATGATTGAGCCACCACCATCTGATTTATTAGAGCGGCGACTAGAAAATCCAGAACTGCGCATCGTCCCTTCGAGGACAAATCTTCCTGCTAGGGCAATAAATAAAATCCCAAACAGTACTCCAATTAGCCTTAGATTTAAACGCATATCACCATTTAAGATGTGACTGAATTCATGAGCAATAACTCCTTGTAGTTCATCTCTGGTGAGAATATTGAGCGCCCCACGACTGACCCCAATTACGGCATTATCCAGCCTTGTTCCAGCAGCAAAGGCATTGATGCTTAATTCATCTTCCATCACATAAATTGGGGGCACTTTCATTCCGGAAGCAATGGCAATTTCTTCCACGATGTTGATAATTTGTTTTTCTGTGGCAAGAGTTGTGTTGGGATTTAATAAGCGACCATTGAGCATAGTGGCGACACGTGCTCCGCTACCGCCTAGCTGGATTGATTTAAAAAAACTAGCTAAGGCAATGATCAAGGAGACGCCAAGAAAAACCTTGATAAAAAGTGCTGTATTCCAAAGTAGTCCTAATTTAGATTGAAACTTAGTTGGATTTATTCCGGCTGTTAGTAGGCCACTATTTAGCGTAAGAGCAAAGAGTAAATAGATTCCTAGAGCAATTCCAAAGATTGCTAAGAGATAAAGAAATAAGAGTTGGTTGGTACGACGTTTAGCGTGAATTTGGTTTTCAAAAAAAGTACTCATAGCAGTTTAAGGGTGTAGTGAATTGCGAGAAAGTTTGTTAGTCTAGCGACATGAAATGTAAGCAGAATAACATTAATTTAAATCAGTTGGCGAGAGAAGATTTCTGGAAAATCCTTAATCAGATTCGTTCTAAAAATAAATATCTTCCGGATTCAACTTTAGACGATCAAAGAATTTTAAAATTCTTAGCGGAAGATCAAAATTTACAAATGGCAGTTTATCAAGCGGGTAAGCGCTTTGCCGAAATCATCCAAGAATTTCCAGAAGCAGTTCATTTATCTACTGGAGAACTAATCCAAGAATTACACCAAGATGTCCTCAATTTTTATTCAGCTGATGGTATTCCCCCTTTTGTTCCACTAACAGCAATGGGTCCTTGGATTGTGACCTTCCATGGTGGCGTTGTTTATGACGTTGGTGCCTATGGGATGTTAGGTTATGGGCATAACCCTGCTTTTTTAAAGCCTTATCTATGTGAAGAGCAAGTCATGGCTAATGTCAAAACTGTTAGCTTTAGTCAGCGTCGTACTTGTCAAACTTTAAAGAAGAATATTCGTCAAGGAAATTGTCCCTTTCAGAAATTTATGTTTGTGAATTCTGGGACAGAGGCAGTTGCCGTAGCTACTCGTACCAGTGATGCTAATGCTTTAGTAATGACTAAAGAGGGCGGAAGGCACCAAGGTAAAAAAATTAAATTCTTAACACTGCAAGGTAGTTTTCATGGTCGAACACAAAGAGAGGCTTTGGCTTCTGATTCGACATGGCAGACATATCAAGTTCTGGCGACTTTTAAAGATAATCATAGTTTAGTAACTGTTGAGCCAAATAATATTAGCGAATTGCAAGAAGTATTTAAGCAAGCAGAAAAAGATGGTGTTTTTTTTGAGGCAACATTACTAGAACCTGTGATGGGGGAAGGTCGTGCCGGGTTTGCCTTGACTCCAGAATTTTATTTGGAAGCGCAACGTTTAACAACAGAGCACGGTGGTTTATTAATTATTGATTCAATTCAAGCTGGGCTTCGTTGTCATGGAGTCTTAAGTATTCTAGATTATCCTGGTTTTGAAAATTGTCCTGCCCCTGATTTAGAAACATATTCTAAGGCTGTTAATGCTGGACAATATCCGCTTTCAGTTGTGGCACTTAGTGAAAGAGCAATTAAAGCTTATCGCCAAGGCACGTATGGAAATACGATGACTACTAATCCGCGGGCACTTGATATCGCCAATTGCTTGCTGAATCATCATACTTCGGAAATTACTGAAAATATTAAAGCTCAAGGTAACTATGCTTTACAAAAACTTGCCGAGTTAAAAGCCCGCTATCCAGAAAAGACAAAGGAGATCTTAGGAACTGGATTGTTATTTTCTTTGCAGTTAATTCCTCAAATTCCGATTGAAGGTCAAGAGGGGATTGAAAAACAAATTCGCCTACGAGGAGTTAATGTAATTCATAGTTCGGGGAACCGCCTGCGTTTTACTCCCTGGTTTAAGATTAATCAGACTGAAGTTGACTTGTTATTTGAAGTTGTGGAAGAGTGCTTGAAGGAATTTGTTCCAAGGAAAAATTAATTCTTGTCGTTTGTTAATTTGATATGACTGAAAAATCAATCATTGTTATTCCCGCCCGCTTTGCATCGAGTCGTTTTCCGGGTAAGCCATTGAAATTAATTTCCGGCAAAATGATGATTCAGCGTGTTTGGGAGATTGCTTGCCAAGCTTTAACTGCTGAGCAAGTTTATATTGCGACTGATAGTATTGAGATTCAACAAGCAGCCGAGTCATTTGGCGCAAAAGTTGTTATGACTTCAGTTGATTGCCGAAATGGAAGTGAACGTGTTTGGGAGGCACTCCAAGTTCTTGGTTTTCAACCTGAGATTATTGTGAATTTTCAAGGTGATGCGGTACTAACACCTCCTTGGATTATTAAAGATTTATTGCTTGCAATGGAAAATCAGCCCGAGTTTGGCTGTGCTACACCAAAGGTGCGCATTGATAATCAAGCCTATGAAGAATTTCAAAAAATGCGTTTAGCGGGAAGCTCTTCGGGAACATTTGTCGTGAGTGATGCCAAAGATCGAGCTTTATATTTCTCTAATGCCATAATTCCGTATTTTCGTAAGAATAATCCCCATAAGTATGCCGATCGTCATTTAGGGATTTATGCCTATCGATTTGATACTTTAAAGAAATATCTCTCACTTACCGAATCATCATTAGAAGCTATTGAGCAACTGGAGCAACTTCGCATGTTAGAGAATGGAATTGAAATTCTAACAGTAGCTGTTGATCTCAAAGGTCGAACCATGGCTTCCGTTGATTCACCAGAGGATCTGCTTACGGCCGAAAGATTAATTGCGAGTGAGGGAGACTTAATATGAAGCTAGTCTTAGCAAGGCATGGGAATACTTTTGGGCCCAGAGATGATGTCGTTTGGGCTGGCGCTGACCAAGATTTACCACTAGTAGTTGTTGGTCAGGAGCAAGCTGAGATAGTTGGAAATTGTTTTTTAGAATTAGCTAAATCTCCAACTCATATTTATTCTGGCCCACTAAAGCGCACAAAGGAATTTGCTGAAATTATTGCTGCTAAAATTAAATTCTCGGGAGAAATTATTATTGATCCCCGACTTAATGAGTTAGATTATGGACTCTGGGGTGGGATGACCTCCGAAGAAATTATCGATAGTTTTGGAGATCAAGATTTAAATAATTGGAATGATCAGAGTATCTGGTCAGAGACTTTTTTTATGGGATCAGAAGTTGAAACAATCACTCGAGTTAAAGAGTTTGTCCTTGCCCTAATTCAGAAACATCAAGAAAATGATCTTGTCTTAATTGTTAGTAGTAACGGATTACTCCGCTATTTTTTAAAATTAATTCCTGGAGAATTTGAAAACCGAGTAAGTCTTAATGATTTTAAAATTAAGACTGGGCATCTTTCGGTAATTGATTACCAGGCTGGTACATTTAAGTTATCTACTTGGAATACTTCCCCTGGTAATTTAACTAAGATATAGTATTTATATTGCTGAAGGCAGAGCCTTCAGCAATATAAATACTATCCACCAAAGCCCCAAGAGACCTTCTTAACTTCCAAACTCAACTGGAGCGACGGTGGATTCTTTAATAACTTAGCGCTATAAATTAGTTATAGTTGCCTCCTTTGCTCCTATGTACAAATCCCTATCCTGGCTAAGAACAATTCCTTTTTTAATTTCCTTTGCACTACTAATGGTAGTAAGCGATTTATTGCTACGTTTTTTTTGGTCAAAGAAGTTCTATGCTCAGGTCAATAATTTTTTAAATCGTTTTGTCCTGCAGTTATTAACATTTTTTTGTGGTACAAAATTTGAATATCAAGTCGCTAGCGAAGTTATTCCAGCTCAAAAAAACTCTTTGCCTAAGATTATTATTTCTAATCATCAATCATTAATGGATTTGGCAATGTTAAATGTTGTCTTTCAAGAGAACCAGCTTAGGTTTATTGCCAAAAGAGAGTTAGCTAAATTTTTGCCATATGTTTCCATTGCGCTCCGCAAGTTGCCACATTGTTTGATTGATCGGGGGGATCGTGGGCAAGCGCTAACTTCCATTAAAAAATATTGCCAAGTACTTAAGACTGAACAATTCCTATTGGTAATTTTCCCCGAAGGAACGAGGGCTCGAGATGGTATTATGAAAAAATTTAAAACTGGAGGAGTTCAAGCTTTAGTTGAAGAGCTAGGAAGGGTAATGATTTTTCCAGTAGCAATTAATGGATCTTACTTAATAGCCAAGGACAAAATGTTGCCGGTGCCAGCGAACATATCAGTACTATTAAAAGCCTTACCTCCAATCGTTGTAGAGCGAAATCAAGACTTAAAAGTTATTTTAGATCAGTTAGAAGCTGATATTAAAGAGGCACTATGAGTAATAAAACTAAGGTGCTGTTTGTCTGTTTAGGTAACATCTGCAGGTCTCCGCTGGGTGAGGGAATTTTTAGAAAAATAGTTGTTGACGCTGGACTAGCGGATTGCTTTGAGATTGATTCTTGTGGGACAGGGGCATGGCATGTGGGGCACTTGCCAGATCCGGGAAGTATTAAAGTTGCCGAACGGCATGGGATTGATTTGACTACTCAAAGAGCTAGGCAATTAGCGGCTAAGGATCTGACAGACTTTGATTACATTTTAGCAATGGATCAAAATAATTTGAGAAATATTAATCTATTAGGTTCAGTGTGTGGAAAACTGCATCTACTTCGAGAGTTTGATCCATTACATTCTAAAGATTTGAATGTACCCGATCCTTATGGTTTACCGGGGGACTCCTTTCAAGAAGTTTTTGAGATTGTTGAGCGTTGTTGCCAAGTGTTTCTGACCGCAGTCAAGGAAAACTTATGAATTCCAATTTTTAGGTTGCTTGCTATAAAGTCCCAGAAATCCAGAGTCATCAAATGTATGTCCAAATAACACATAGTTTTTAAATCGTGTTACGCTTTCTCCCTCCCGCAACTCAGACTGCCAAGCCTCTGTTTTATTGCGACTATTTTTAACTAGTAAGTGTTGCTCTTGTAAGCTTAAACCTTGAATTTTAATTTGCGCCACTTTTTCTGCTTCCGTATCTAGTTGTTGGATAGATGCTACGCGATGTTTTTCTGTCCCAATTTCTCCGGGGGTGCGATAATTCACATTAGACATTTCAGTTGCAGATTTAGTTTGGTGATTTACTGGAACAGTAAGCATAATTGAACCAGCATGAATGTAATATCCACCATTCTGACAATTATCAAGTGCATTACGAACGAGTTGTTTTGTTTCTGCAATACTAACTGGTCTCGAGCCATCAGCAATATGAGCTTCTTCTAAGCGACTTTGAAAATCAGCTAAAGGCATCATTTCTAATCTTTGATGAGGAGGAGAGCCACGATTTATTTCAAAAACACTATTTGGTTTAAAACCTTGTTCGTAGTGGGAGTTCCCAAGAATAACAAATTTTTCGCCACGTTCATTAGTATGAATTCCTAAAGCTTTGAGACAATGCTTAGCGTGTTCGCTTCCATCAGGTGCCCAGCGTAAATGAACAATAATTCCTTCAGTGAAATCACAGCCAGTTAATGTTTTCTCAGCAGGATTATAAGATAGACGATTTCCAGCTTGTAATTTTTCTAAGGCCTCTAAGGTAGCATTTTGCAATCTAGTTGGATTTGTTTGTCGACTAAGAACTTCGTGGCCATGACCAGTTAACATGGAATAAAGTAATTCTCCTTCCACCGCAAATTTACCTTTTAGATCAATAAATTCACCCGAGGTATTTGGGATCGAGCAACCTGTCGTTCGCGAGTCATAACTTTCTACTGCACCACCCATGCTTTTTAATAGAGCAATGGAAGAGGATTCTTGAAAAACTTGTTCAAATACATTTCTAGCAACAAATCTTGGGTGTGGTTCGTCATGACCCAAATGCTCGGTAGGTAAAGTAAACTTTAATTTTTCATTTCCACGTTGAATTTCGTATTGCCCTTTGGTTGCTAGCTCAATTACCATGCGACTAACTTCCGCGGGATTGTCATTAAAGGCTTGGCTTTCAACAGCCGCGATCACACAAGTGTTTTTTGTCCCTTGGTTAGTAAACCCGTGTGTTTGTATTTTATCTAGAATATTAGTTAAGATTTCAGTTTTTAAAGCTGACTCTGATTTATCAAAAGCATTAACTAAGCCACGATCTAAATTACTACTCATTAATTTACTTAGAGAATGAGCTAGAGTTTGTCCTTTAGAATCAACGGAATTTAATGATTCTTGAAACTCCTTAGAGCTTAATACTTGATGGTATAATTTAATTTGGTCATTGCTGAGGTTTCTCTGATTCTTTTGATCAAGTAAAAAATCAGAAATATTTTCTCGAATTTTCGAATTAATGTTTAGATCTGTTCTACTGGATTGCAGTGCTTCTTTTCTTCCATTTAAAGATCCTTCGATCTGTTCTTGAGACCGGGATAAGTCTTGCTTTGGAGCTGTTTCAGATTTTGATTGTGAAAAAATATTTAGTGCCATGGAAAATAGTTATATACATATTCACATCAGTTGATACTAAATTTTTGCTTCTAAATTAAATTTTTTTATTGAGAATTGATAGTTATGACAAAAAGTAATTCCCTACGGAAATTACTTTTTGGACTTACGATATTTAAAAGCTCTCAAGCTGTAATCTTGATGTATCCCTCTGATATTAATAGGTTTTTTTATGTTCAAAAGAATCTGGTTTTAGTGCTTAAGCTTATTAGAGTTTAGTTTCGCAATTGTACTGGATAGTCTATAGTTTAGGGAATGAATCGAGCTATTATCCTTGTTATTTTTTTATTTGCGGGCATTTTATTTTTGGCTCTAAATCAGTCTGGTGATAACTCTGGCTCGCAGAATAAGTTAACTAAATCAGATAGTTATCATAATCCCAAGAAGTTTACAAAGCTACTTACTCCTCAGGAGCTCTCCCATAAATCGCTTGAAGATCAAGCTGAGTATCAAAAAATGCTTGATTCTGATGCCGAGTTTAACCAGGCATTAACTAACTTACAGCAAGAGCTAATTACAGATTCGGGAGGTAATTCTGAAAAGAAAGGTGAATCTTTGGATTTAAGTAAGACTGAAGGCACCCAAGATTTAAAACCATCATTTGTCTCTGATAAGTTACCTTCTAATACTCAACCCTCATATTTTGAGCTTACTCCAGCTGAGATTAAAGCACTAAACAATAGTGGAACACCAAATTCCAATTTAGGCTTAATTGGTGGAATTCATAATCGCACAGCGGGTGCTGTGTCACCAGTTGCAAGCCCCAAAGACGAAGGACAAACACCCGCGGAGGCCTTTCAAGGATTACCTCAAGTGACCGGTCAACCGCGTGGTTATTTAATGCTTTACTTAATGCATCCAGGGGCTAGAGCAACAGTCAATGCTCAGGTTGAAGGATTAGTTGTCTCAGGTATTCGTAATTTATACTTATCTGTTTTAATCGATGGAACCTTTGGCAATGACTTTGAATTTTTAAAAAGTAATATCAAAAAACTCAGTGATCATTGCGATAGCCTGACTTTAGTTCTTTATTTAAGTAATGGTTCGACAATGCGTCGTTGGAATCTAACTGATATTGAAGCTGGTTTTAATAAAATTGAACCAAAAGTTTTTCGGGAATTAATTCAATCGGAAGATCGGGCAAAAAATGAGTTTCGGGCAATCGTTAGGGACGCGGAATCAGTCTTTGCTTATAACTCAGGCCTAAGTCTTGATAATAAAAATATTGCCATTGTTATGTTAGAAGATAATTTACAAAAGCAATCCTATCTAGCAATGAGAAATTTAGCTAAGGATATTTTAGGAGATCGCGTGGAGTATATGCGAAATCCTTGTCCGGGTTGTTATCCCGGCAATGATATTGAGACCGATGGAGATGCTCTTGAAATTCATGATCCTGAAGGTGTGTTTGAAATGAATGCCGGAGAGGGGTTCACTAATGATGGTGTCGGCTATCGTTTTGCTTCAGAACCACAAGCGGCTGATCGTATTTTAATTGATGATTTAGAAGCCAGAATGCTAACGGCTGATTCTCGAGGTTCTAAGTATTTTGGATTATTTAGATCGGAACGACAAGGATACACGTCTCCGCCAATTCATCCTGATAACCGGAGCTATGAAGTTCCTACTGTTAAACAATTGGTTACTGAGATTCGAATGTTACGTTCTGGTCTCGTCGAAGTTAAACAATAGGCTTTAACCCGCATTATTCATCAGTGCACGTAGCGAGGGAAAGAAGTTTGGTTTCAGTTTGGACTAAAAAAGCACAGTGAGACCGAGGTCTCGCGCCTGCCTTGTCGTAGCCTTTGGCGAAGACAGGAGAATTTTTTCGTTCAAGCCACCTTCGCTTCGCTATGGCGATCTAAAAATGGAGCCAAAATTCTTTTCCGCAGTAGTGCGATACCGATGACATACTGTAATTTTAAAAAACTTCAGAATCCCTCGTAAGTCATCGAGATTAGAAAGAAATTTTATTTCTTTCTAATCACTGATGAATTATGCGGGTTAATACTATTGCCTTTTTAAGTAGCATCATCATAATCTTACAGGCATGTCCGCAAATATTCCCGATCCTAATAAAACCTTAAAGCAAATTTTTATTGCCACAATCTCTAATCGCGCTTTGCTGATCGCAACCTTAATGGGAATAGCTTCGGGACTGCCACTTTTACTAACCAAAAGTACTTTAAAAACTTGGCTTCGAGAAGACGGCATTGATTTAGAAAACATTGGTCTTCTGAGCTTAGCAGGCATTCCTTATACCTTAAAATTTCTTTGGGCGCCTTACTTAGATCATTTTAGTTTATCAATTTTAGGTCGTCGAACTAGTTGGTTAATTCTTAGCCAAGTAATGTTAGTTATCGCACTTTGTATTTTAAGTTTTCTACAACCCAGAGCAGACTTAAGTTTAATTGCCTTTGTTGCAATTTTCATTTGCTTTTTTAGTGCTACGCAAGATATTGCAGTGGATGCCTATCGACGTGAAACACTAAGTGATCAAGAGCTAGGATTAGGTTCTTCTCTCTATGTCTATGGATACCGAATAGCTTTATGGATCGCTCGGGTTGTTCCACTAATTGTTGCGCAATCATATTCTTGGCAAGCTGCTTATTTAACAATGGCAGGACTGATGAGTCTTAATTTAATCACTACTTGGTTTGCCAAGGAGCCAATCATCGAAATTGATCAACGCCCAGCAAACTTTGCCGATCATTTTATTTTTCCTCTAAAGGATTTCTTTATTCGCATTGGGGTTAAGCGGGCAGTTCTAACTTTAATGTTTATTCTTTTTTTCAAGCTCGGCGATAGCTATGCCAGCGTGATGACTTCCCCCTTTTATATTGATATTGGTTTTGAAAAATATGAAATTGCCTTGATTGATGGAAGCTTTGGATTTTTTACGCAATTTTTAGGTCTACTGCTTGGAAGTATTTTAATTATTAGGTGGGGGATTACAAAATCTCTTTGGTATTTTGGAATCTTGCAAATGATTTCCACGGCAGGCTTTATTTTATTAAGCCAGCAGGGACATAACTTAACACTTTTCGCTTTAGTAATTAGTTTCGAAAATACTAGTGCTGGAATGGGGACTGCGGCCTTTTTAGCCTACATGGCTAGCCTTACTAACAAAGCTTATACTGCTACGCAGTATGCATTAATGACAAGTTTAATGGCGGTGCCACTTAGTTTCTTATCAGGGACTAGTGGTTATTTAGCAAATTATGTTGGCTGGACTGGATTTTTTACAATTTGCACTCTTGCCGGTATTCCAGGCTTAATTCTACTTAGAATTATTATAAATCCAGACTTATTTAAGAGTATCTACTCAAAAAGAAAGAAAATTTAATTTGTTAGTTAATTAAAAACTTTCTTTTGCAGATCAAATTTTACTTTCGAAACTATTAGTTGCTTGTCTCTCAGTTGAGCACATAGTAGATTGTCTTAGTTCTATTTTATAATGTTTAATTTATGCAACTTACTACAAAACAACAGCAACGTTTAGATACATTTATGGATGGTCTTCGTAAAAGAAATCCAGGTGAGATTGAGTTCCACCAAGCTGTGCAAGAAGTAGTGACTACCTTAATTCCCTTTGTCGAGAAAAATCCAAAATATGATGAAGCGTATATGTTGGAGCGGATGACAGAGCCTGATCGCACTGTAATTTTCCGAGTGCCATGGGAAGACGACCAAGGAAATATTCGCGTTAATCGAGGTTATCGGGTTCAGTTTAACAATGCTATTGGCCCTTACAAAGGGGGTCTGCGCTTTCATCCGTCAGTAAACCTAAGCATTTTAAAATTTCTAGGTTATGAACAAGTCTTTAAGAATAGCTTAACAACTCTACCAATGGGTGGAGCTAAGGGTGGTTCAGACTTTAACCCTAAAGGCAAAACAGATCGTGAAGTAATGCGTTTTTGTCAGTCTTTTATGACAGAATTATCACGTTATGTAGGTAAAGATACCGATGTTCCAGCAGGGGATATCGGTGTTGGGATTCGTGAAATTGGTTATATGTATGGACAGCATAAACGTTTAACTAACCAGTTCACCGGAGTATTAACTGGCAAAGGCTTGGCCTTTGGCGGAAGTTTAATTAGAACTGAAGCTACTGGTTACGGAGCAGTATATTTTGCACTCAACATGTTAAATCATCAGGGTGATGGTTTAGTAGGAAAGTCAGTGGTTATTTCGGGCTCAGGAAACGTGGCACTTTATGCTGCTGAGCAAGCAATTATGCAAGGAGCTAAAGTTTTAACTTTGTCTGATTCTGATGGCTATATTTTTGCTAAGAATGGACTCGATCGAGATCAGCTAAATTGGATTAATGATCTAAAAACAATTACTCGTGGCAGAATTAGTGAGGCAGCTGAGAAATTTAAATTAGAATTTCATGCTGATAAAAAACCTTGGGGCGTTCCTTGTGATATCGCTCTTCCTTGTGCTACGCAAAATGAAATCGATGGAAATGATGCTAAATTACTTGTTAAAAATGGTTGCAAGGTTGTTAGTGAAGGGGCGAACATGCCATCTGATCTGGAAGCGATTAATGTTTTCTTAGAAGCAAAAATTTTATTTGCACCTGGAAAAGCAGCTAATGCTGGTGGTGTTTCTGTTTCCGGTTTAGAGATGTCTCAAAATAGTTTGCGACTTAGTTGGTCACGAGAAGAGCTAGATCAAAAGCTTCAAGGAATTATGAAAAATATTCACGCTAAGTGTGTTGAATATGGGCAGGAAAAAACCTATGTAAACTATGTGCAAGGTGCCAATATCGCAGGCTTTGTAAAGGTTGCTGATGCCATGCTTCATTACGGGGTTAACTAGCTAATATATACTCCTCGACATTGGGTTTTACCGAAACGGCTTGGTTAAAAGCTAACCGCTTTTGCGATCATTTCGTCGAGGAGTATATTTGTCTTCCCCAGCTGAAGTGCTTATTTTATAAGCACTTCAGCCTTGGCGACCCCCAAGGGTCGCCTCAAACACTGTCGTGTTTGATATAGTCATATAAGTATGGTTTTTTGGTAAAAATCATACTTATATGACTATATAACACTTTTATAGTGTGTTGCTAGCTACTTAGGTTATTTGAAGGCTTTTTTAAAGTTTTTTCATCTATAAGACGAAATCTATATCGTCTTATGAAAAAAATAGTCCAGCTCCCGTTATTCTTAATACTTGTAATACTAATTAGTAATTTAGCTTTTGCTCTAGATGAAGTTGAATCTGGAAATACAACTGCCACAGCTCAATCAATTAGTTTAAGTAGTCCCCTAAAGATCAAAGGGCAGATTAGTCCCGACGCCGATATCGATTATTATTCCTTTACGGCTCAGGCTGGGAATAAATTGTCTGCTGGAGTAATGATTAATGCCTCTACTAGTATTTCTACCGATACAGAATTTAGATTATTAAAAAGTGATGGAACTACTGTTGTTGAAGCCGATGATGATAACGGAGTTCTAAGTAGCCTCTCTCCAAGTTTAGCAAGTGTTACTATTCCTACAACAGGGACATATTATTTAGAAATTAAAGACAAATCTGCCATCATCCAAGTTCGTCCCTACTATTTATATTTAGTGTTGCAAACAGCATCTGCCACAGCCGAGAATCCAGCATCAGAAGCCAATGTATTACCAGCCTCAAAATTTGTTTCTGGGAATTTATCTTCTTTGTCAGATCAAGATTTTTATTCTGTTACTGTTAATGCCGGGGATACAATTTTTGCTTCTTTAGATTTAGATCCAGATCGCAATGGAACAAATTTTGAAGGCCAGTTGGTATTTGTTCACCCTGGTGCAACTAATGCAATTCCAGCTTATAATGATCCGGGGGAGGGTGATAGTTCAGCTGATTCTGAAGCAGGATTTATTACAGTTAAAAATGCCGGAACATTATTAGTTGGTTTAAATGTAGGTAGTGGTGGTACAACATTTGGTAATTATCAATTGCAAGTTGCCGTTTTTTCAGAAGAAGATCAGACAAACTGTCAAACATACACGGCGAGTGGCTTAAATCTTACGATCCCAGCTGGCCCTGGTTCACTTGATTCTATTTTAAATATCGCTGGCTCAGAGCGAATTGCCAGTCTCGCCGTCAATTTAAATCTAAGCCATGCTAATATGCCGGATCTAGATTTATCTCTTATTTCTCCCAGTGGTAATGAAGTAGTTTTATTTACTGATGTTGGTAGTAGTCTAGAAACTTCAATGGATCTGATCCTTAAAGATCAGGCAGCAATTCCAATCGGTAGTTTTTCATTTGTTGATAATTTAATTTTTCAGCCAGAAGGTGGAGAAAACAGTGGTCGACTTGCCTGGTTTAATGGCTTAGAACAAAGTGGAAACTGGACGCTTCGAATTCGCGACGATTTAGCTCCAAATAGCGGAACATTAAATTCCTGGAGCTTAACAGTATGTGCAGCGGTCCCAGTTAATGATTGTGGCGATGCCAAAGTAGAAGCTGAAATATTTTCAACTGACTTTGAAACAAATAACAGTAGCTTTACTCATACGGGCACTGGGGATGAGTGGGAATATGGATTGCCATCATTTGCTCCAATTGCATCATGTTATTCTGGAAGCAATTGCTGGAAGACTGATTTAAATAATACTTATAATTCTTCTAGCTTACAAACTTTAAGTTCTCCAACAATAGATCTCAGTGCTTATCTTCCACCATATACTGTTAATTGGGCCCATAAATATAATATGGAAGATGCTAAGTTTGATCAGTATTTGGTAGAAGTTGAAGATGATAATAATCCAGCAAGTGACTTAACACTTTTTGAACATCTAGATGGTGATATGGTCTCTTCTGTTGGTAATCCAGCAATTGATATTAATCAAAGTGCAGGATGGGGGTTAATTTCAAAGGACATTACTAGTCTTAATGCCACCGCAATTAATTTGAATTTTCAATTAGCTTCTGATTCTTCTAGTAACTATGCTGGGGTAGCAATTGATGATGTCGCTGTTTATGGTTGCTTAAGCGATCTAGATAATGATGGTACTGCTGATATTAACGATGGCTGTCCTAACGATGGCGGAAAATCTGCTCCTGGGATTTGTGGTTGTGGAGTTTTAGATTCAGATACTGATAGTGATGGGACTTTTGATTGCAATGAAACTTGCGATAGCGATCCGTTAAAAGTTACTCCTGGAATTTGCGGTTGTGGAACAGCAGACACTGATACTGATAGCGATGGAACGGCAAATTGTCTAGAGACTTGTGATAGCGATCCACTAAAGCTCGCTCCAGGAATTTGTGGTTGTGGCATTGCTGATAGTGATACAGACAGTGATGGTACAGCTGATTGTAATGAAACTTGTGACTCTGATCCATTAAAACTTTCACCAGGGGCTTGCGGTTGCGGGATTTTAGATACGGATACTGATAGTGATGGAACGGCTGATTGTAATGAAACCTGTGATGCTGATCCGCTAAAAGTTGCGCCTGGCACCTGTGGTTGTGGAACGGCGGACACAGATAGCGATAGTGACGGAACGCCTAATTGTAATGAGACATGTGATACTGATCCATTAAAACTTGCTCCAGGAGTATGTGGTTGCGGGACTGCTGATTCCGATTCTGATAGTGATGGAACTCTTGATTGCCAAGAAAGCTGTGATAATGATCCGCTTAAGCTTTTACCAGGAATTTGTGGTTGTGGAGTAGCAGATAGTGCCCTTGATGATGACTCTGATGGAACACCAAACTGTATTGATAGTTGCGTAAATGATCCTTTAAAGACGGAAGTTGGATCTTGTGGTTGTGGTTTTGCTGAGACTGATACTGATTCCGATGGAACAGCCGATTGTGTAGATCAGTGTTCCAATGATGCCTTAAAGACTACTCCCGGAAGTTGTGGGTGTGGTACTTCTGATACGGACAGTGATAGCGATGGAACTCCAGATTGTATTGATCAATGTCAGCAAGATGTAGTAAAAATTGAACCAGGTATCTGTGGTTGTGGATTTGTCGATCAAGATCTAAATCTAAACGGGCTTACTGATTGTTTAGTAAATCCAGAACTAAAAGCTCAACTTATAAAGTTATCTAAGGCAGTTAAAAAATTAAAGACTGGTATTACTAACTTAAAAAAACTTAAGAAAATAAAACTAGCGGTTAAGACAGAACTAGCTAATACAATTAATTATGCCAATCAACATTCTAGCGAGTTTGGATTAGTAGCGGGAGCTAACTTTGCTAAGCTTGTTAAGGGGGTTAATAAGAAAGTTAAAAAGTCAGCTAAATTATTAGCAACTTTTAGCGTAGATAAAAAACAAGCCAATAAGGCGATTAAGTTATTAACTAAAAATCTTCTTTGATCGGTATAGAGATAAATTGAAGGGTCAAGGTTTGGGTGTCAGTTAAAATTAACTGACACCCAAATTGTTTTACCTAGTTACAAACACTTGTAGACTTTGGTAATCCAGCAGCTTCGGTTAAGCCTTCGCTACTATATTTTTTAGCAGTTTCATTTAGTCTAGTTCCAGACTTTTTCTTGCCAGTAACTTTACGAATTTTTTCTACCACTGAATTAACTAGTAGTTCTAATCTAGTTAAATTATTTGTTACTGTAGTAATTAAGTCGGCATGACTAGCTGTAACACAAAATACACTAGAACAACTTTGAGTGCTCTGAGGTATTCCCCATGTTGCTGACCAACTTGCAAGGTATAGACTCTCAGCCTCAGCTCTAGTTGCTTTAATAAATGATTTGTATTTATTAGAGCTTGCTCTTCTAAGTTGACCTGTCGCCTGGATAACTAGCTTGTTTAAATCTGAAGCTGAACCATCCATGACAAACTGACCAGCCGTATTAAATGTTGTGGTACAAGTTATACAAGACAAGCCATCACCAGCACAAACATTACAACGATCTAATTTCGCTGGTCCGCCATAAACACCTTTGCAGTCCTGAATTTGAGTTTGGCAAGTTAAGGTACAAGCACCAGTGTCACTGTTACTTTTTCCTAAGTCGCAAGCTTCACTTGGATCTAGAATACCGTTACCACATGTCTCCTCGACACAAGTTACGCTACAACCATCTCCAGTAGTAGTATTTCCATCGTCGCAAGCTTCACTTGGATCTAGAATACCATTGCCACAAACTTCTATTTGGCAAGTGGCACTACAACCATCTCCAGCAGATGTGTTGCTATCATCACAAGCTTCATCTGTCTGAACAGTCCCATCGCCACAAGCTTCGCTAGTACAAGTAGCGCTACAGCCATCATTGTTTACGGTGTTACCATCATCACAAGCCTCACTTGCTTGAACAGTTCCATCGCCACAAGCTTCATTTTGGCAAGTTGAATTACAACCATCGTTGTTAGATGTGTTTCCATCATCACAAACTTCACTTGGGTCAATAATCGAGTTGCCACAGACTTCCATTTGACAGAATTCACTGCAACCATCACCTTCAGTAACATTGCCATCATCACATTGCTCACTTGGATCTTTAACACCATTACCGCAAGCCTCAGTTACACAAGTGCCACTGCAGCCATCGCCAGAAGTAGTGTTGCCATCATCACAAAGTTCACCAGAATCTACGACATTATTTCCGCAAATTTCGACTTCGCAAGTTGAATTACAGCCATCACCGACAATTGTATTGCCGTCATCGCAACCTTCTGATTTTTGAACTACGGCATCACCACAAGATTCAATCTCACATTTTGCATTACAGCCATCATTATCTAGAGTGTTAGAATCATCACAGTCTTCACCTAGATCGATAATGCCATTACCACAAATTTCATCTTGGCAAATATCATTACAGCCATCACCTTCAGTAGTATTAGCATCATCGCAAGCTTCTGCTGGATCTAAGGCTCCATTACCGCAGATTTCAATCTGACAGGTAGCACTACAGCCATCACCAGCAGTGGTGTTTTTATCATCACAAGCTTCAGAAGATTGAATGATACCATCACCACAAGCTTCATCTAAACAAGTTGCAGAACAGCCATCATTATTAGTTAAATTACCATCATCACAAGCTTCACTTGTTTGTTTAATTCCATCACCGCAAGCTTCATTTTGGCAAGTTGAATTACAACCGTCATTATTAGTTACGTTACCATCATCACAAACTTCAGTTGGGTCAATAACAGAGTTCCCACAAACTTCAAATTGGCAAAATCCACTACAACCATCACCTTTAGTTAAGTTGCCATCGTCACATTGCTCACTTGGATCCACAATGCCGTTTCCGCAAACTTCAGTTCGGCAGAAAGCAGAACAACCGTCACCACTAGTAGTGTTGCTATCGTCACAGTCTTCATTAAAGTCAATAACTCCGTTGCCACAAACTTCAATTAAGCAACTGGCGTTACAACCATCGCCTACTATTGTGTTTCCATCATCACATTGTTCAAATGGATCAAGAGTTTTGTTTCCACAAGCTTCTGTCTGACAAGTTGCACTACAACCATCGGCAGCAACAATATTGCCGTCATCACATTGCTCACCAGAGTCAATAACTCCGTTGCCACAAATTTCTGTTTGGCAAGTTGCGTTACAGCCATCTCCTGCATTTAAATTGCCGTCATCACATCCTTCGCCAGAATCGACGACACCATTACCACAAGCTTCGAGAGCACAAGTTGCATTACAACCATCTCCGGGAGTAAGGTTACCATCGTCACAAGATTCCCCTGGATTAAGATCACCATCTCCACACTCATAAATTGTAACTGAGCTAATATCTTGAGAGGTCGTTGAGCCAGCAGCTGCAATCGCTGTGTTAACCAAATCACCTGTGGCCGTATGTAAGAATTCTGTCTTAGCAGTTGCTCCAAATGCTAAATCATCGGCAAAGGTATCGCCATCTTCATCTGTAAGGCCAGTTAAGCCAGCAGTTAAATTAACTCCTAATGTAGTGTCATTGAGTGTTAAGTTAAGTAAATCTGTGCCACCAGTATTAGAAATTACGAAACAGAATTTAACTTGAGTTCCGTTAGCGACAGAAATTGATTCGCCATCATCAACTCCACAAGTGCCAGTGGCAGAAGTTACGGTTTTTTGTAAGTTGATACCTGGTGCTAAAGAAACATTGGAAAAATTAATTGTTTTATCTGCAGAGGATGTTGCCATTCGGCTTTGAAAAACACCATTGATATAACTTGAGCTTTTTGAGACTGGAACTATTGCATCATTTGCCCCAGCTGGTAAGGCGTCACCTTCTTTAGTTAGGATTCCACCATAAAGTAAATAAGTGCTTAAGGCTGTGTTGATTTTTGTAAAGACGATTTCAACTCCTAGATAGTTAGCACTACAAGCACCAGCTCCAAGACTAGCAGCACTGACAGAATTAAATGTGCCATTAACTAATCCGAAAACTCCGTTTGTGTCGCTTAGTGCTGGAATAGGAGAGTTGTCGGGAAAGTTTGTTGGATTAAAAGAAGCATTCCAAGTGTTAAATGCGCGAAAAGGATATTTAGTTACTGGGCCAGCAATATCTTGTACCTGCAGACAAAGATCGATCTTATTTGCTACAGCACTGTTATGTCGAAGCTCGATTACATGAGCTGACGTTTGTCCCTCAGCATAACCTGTGACATTACCATGATCCCAACTACTTGATGAAGGTTGCCAAACATCTGGAAATACATTTCCTGGATTAATATAAGGTTGCGCATTAACAGCGCTAGTAAAAAACAAAATTAATGGAAGAGCTTTAAATAGTTTGGAAAATGAACTCATGACACGTACCAGCAAAAATAGAATTAAACGAAACTTCGAGGCTGGTTATTATTACACCCAAATGGATTACTATTCAATTTTTTTTTGTTCGTGGATGGAAAGATGATCGACTTATTCTATCTAAGGGCGTAACTCTTTGAATTAATACACAAAATTGATTGTTTTGACCCAGGGTTTCTAGGACACTTAATTATTATTTTGTATTTATATAAATTAGAAATGGGTGATAGTTAGCTTTTGGGGAGAATTATCTTGTTTGTGGTGATAGTAACTAATGTAGAGCCATTAGTCTTAGATTAAATACTACGAGGCAAGTAAACATCTACGAGACAGAAAACTGTCCCGTAGATTATCTCAAGTTTAACGGAACTTCTGACTAATCTTATAGGTATCAAAAGTAATTGAATAAACTTTTGTTGGCGGATTATAGCTAACAAGTTTAGCGACTACACTAGGTATTGTAATCAGGTTTCCTCCTGTTCCATCAGCAAAGAGTTTGCCATTACCAGTTGCACTAATCCCGTAGGCCTTTAAGCTACCATAAAAGTCAAATGTACCACTAGTTGTAACAACTGAGTTTTGAAATGGTGCAACGATGTGAGCATTCATTTGCGCTGTTCCATTAAGCGTAATGCTATTCCCAGCAAGCATTAAGCGTAATTTATAAGGAGCAGCGGTACTGTTTACTAGTTGTCCACCGTTAATGTTACCATTCCAAACTTCTACATAGGCATCAACAAATGTACCATCATCGCCAGTTCCTGGATTGATTGTAACCGCAGCCTGACCACCACTAAGTGACATTGAGCGGATATAGATCGCTTTAGAATGAGGGTAAGGTAATGTTGATAAGAGTAAATCTTGTTGAGAAAAGTCTAGAGCATTCCCATCTTTGCCCTTCATGGTGGCGTCGATAGTTGCAAGTGTTAGTTCGTTTAATTTTAAGGTACCTTTATTAGCAATCGTTACAGTATCGTAACATCCTGCAGGTAAGTTAAAGACCGTGTTGGCCGAAACTGTAATATCACAGTTAGCAGGGTTTGTTCCACCAGCACCAGAGCCAACTGGACAAACTTTAGTACCATTATTAGGACAATACTGTGCCCAAGAATAGTCTGTACTATTTACAGTTCCATCTAAGTTACGATCAAATCTAGCCCTAAGTGGATTGTATAATCCTACGCAACCACCATTTGGACACTCCGCCGCTAAGGCATTATTGTTAGTAATCTTAGCACGAGTGGTAGCTGATAATGCTTGTGGGGAATAAACACCACCATAAACTTTATATCCAGAACCTCCTAAGGTTACTGCTGTAGTACTAGAAATAATACAGTTAGATCCGTCAGCTCCACGAGCCCAGGCTCCACCGCTGTAAGTCCAGTTTGCTGATTTACAAGTAGAGCTTCCAGTATTGTCTACAGAATTTTGTCCAAAGAAATTGATGTAATCTCTCATGTATGAAGTTTCTGGATTGGCAACTGTACCAGTTCCTACAACATCTGGAAAAACATTCATCGAAAAATTTCCGACAATATTGGCATAGAGATGAATCCCACGATCAGGGTTGTTCCCTGTAATTGCATCAATTCTAAATACTGGATTGTAACCATTATTTAAGTTATTTTCAGCCCAGATTAAAGTTAACTTCATGTTAACACCACCATTGCTAGCATTTGGAAAAGCTGTGTTAAATGATGTCACAGGATTAAATGAACCAATCGATGGAAAGTTAGAAGTCCCAAATTGGCTATTGTTGGAAATCATTGGAGTCAGATTCCCAGTAGTTTTCACTCGGACTCGAGTAGGAACACCAAAGTTTGCCACCTCATTTGTGCCTAGAACATCTTCATTTGTTTTTAGAACGAAATATGTTCCAAAATTAGCGCTGTCAAAATATGCGCCTAGATTGGTAGTATTTTGCTGAAGCCAATTGTTTACTTCCGAGATCGCTTTTTCTACCTCGTAGTAACGGTCGTTAACTAAATTAACTGTGGATGTCGCTTTCACTGCATTGTTAAGCGAAACGTTCATGTTCGCACTTAAAATTGCAACTACTGTGATTAATCCCAGTACCCCAATCATCAAGTAACCTGCTTGATCGTTTAATTTAATATTTTTTTTCATATCGCAATTATCCTTCTCAGCTCTATCATTCGGCAGTTTCGTAAAATTTTATTAGTAATGATCAAAATGATATTATTTGAATGAATATTCATTTTTTAGTTTTTAGATCTTAGATTCTTAATAGCAAACAGTTGAGTAATACTAGCTATATAGGGAGTTCCAACATTTCCTAAAGCAGCTAAATTCTTTTCTGAAGTGACATTTACCGTAATTTCAATGAAGTTTAATGATTGATCTAGCAAGTCATCATCCGTAATTGTTGGTATTTCTACTAAGGTAATAGCATTCCCAACCTGAGTATAAGAATAATAGCGAGCAGTAAAGCTAGCATTTCTAGCTAGCTCTAAAGGGGTACTATCATTAATTTGCCGTGTAATAGTGTTGACTCCACCAGATACTGTATTTGTTAGTGTAATATCTGAAACTGGTTCTAAAATTGATCCAATTCCAAATCCTGCAAATCCAGAGACTTCGGAAAGCCAGTAACCATTGTTGACAACATCAATTAGTACACGTTTATTGGCTACATCAACTCCTGTATTATCATCTTTAATTTCCCCCCAAAAGCCTTCCTGTTTTGCTAGAGATTTATTAGTAATATAAATTGGATCGCCAGGAAAAAGCCCATCGACATCATGCAGTGTCACATAGAAATTACTAGCGCCAATCGAAAAAGTTGCTGTTGTCATATAAACAGTTCCAGTTTCATTTAAGCGATATTGAATTGTTTGATCGTCACTGGCAGTGAAAATTGGATAGGTAATATCTGGTACAGAGCTAGCATTATTTTCATCTAGTAAGCTGTCCCCAATATTAAAATTATCAACTTCAAAAGGCAGTCCATTACCAATCATCCTTAAATCAATTCCAATTAAGTTAATAATTGCTTGGGCTTCATTATGGGTACTTTGCATCAGATTATTATCAATATGCACCTTACTGGCAAAGGTGATTTGTTGCACAAAGAAGCCCAAGACAATAATGGCTATTGTGGAGCTAACTAAAAATTCGGTTACGGTAAAAGCTTTTTTCATAGTTACCATTTTGCAAAATCAACGGTTCCGGTGTAGGTCATCGGAAAGAGTGAATGATTACTAGTAACTGTTACGGTGATACTAATAAGTGTACTATTTGAGACAATTGTGGTTACTCGATTGAATGTATATCTTGATCCTAAATTGGCATACGTAATATTATTTGAGGTAGCAGTGCCCGTTGTTAGTGAGTTAGGATTAACCATGGAGTAGACTTCTAACTGACTGCGTACCAGAGACTCAGCTGCTTCTCGCACCCTAAAACGCTGACCAGTACGAAGATGATTATTCATATTTTGAGTAAGACCAAGACCGACTACTCCTACTAGCACAATAACTGCTAATGCTTCGATCATGCCTACCGCCTTCGGGCTCTTTATATTTTTAATATAAAAATTAATTTTAAACATTTGCTAATTTAAAAAAGTTAAGGCGCCACCTGGGGTAATTGTTGCTTGTTTGTAAAGTGTCCCATTATAATAAAAAGTTACGGTGTGACTTCTTAATAAGCCTAGTTCATCAATCACCTTTCCTTTGGAGTCAAAAATAATTGGAGTATATACTGAAGGGTCTGTCGCATCAGTAATAGTCATTGTGAAATTATCAGGAAGTACTGTTGTGAACTGATGCGATGTTAATATGGCGGTATCATAAGTAATTGGGGCAGTTACATCATATTCCAAATAATCATAACCAAAGCTATATTCATCTTGATCGGCATTTAGAATCATAATCCCACGACCGCCCTCAGACACAGCTTGAAGTCGAGCTAGGCTGACGTCATTAGCAAAAGTAGATAGTACATCCATTCGTGAGTAGCTTTCTCTGACCTTTTGGAAACCTAAGGTGGAGATTCCAGCAAAAATTCCCATTAAGGCAACTACAACCAAAAGCTCCAATAAGCTAAATCCAGAGTCTAATTGTTTAATCTCGAGATATTCTTTCAAGGGGTATTTTAAATAAATTTTTAATTACTAATTTTTAGGTAATTCCCTAAATAGGGATGAATCTAAGATGAACTGTCGGCTTAAAATGTCTCAAGCTTAAGTAGTAGAACGAGAAAAACCAAATTGAAATACTTAAACTGAGATAACCTTTTATTTAATTTTCAGAATAAACAGTGATTTTAAGTGTTTATCAAGTTATTCAGTTTTTAGGTTTTGGAAGTGGGCATGCCTTAGATGTAGAATAAGAAAACCTTGTTTTAATAATAAAGGGTTTGGAGGGATTTCAGGGTGAGTCTAAAAACTAATTCCCTTTAAAATCAGGAAATTAGTTTTTTTGTCTTACTATATTAATAATATTAACTCATTTCCTGAATGATTATTAAGAATGCCTAAAGTTTTTTTACACAAAGGTTAATCCCTCTCATTAATCTGGTCGACATGCATGATTAGCCTAATTCCCGTCAAGGATGATGTGTCTGCTAGGTCAAAGGAAAAAAATGTTTGAAAAAGGATTTTCACTAGTTGAACTGTTGGTAGTTCTTTCGCTGACTTCGATTCTCTTAGGATTTGGCGTTTATGGGGTTCATCAGCTTGTGAATCCAGCCATCTCTGCCTCCGAAGAATTAGTTACGCTTCTCAAGGTAGTTCGTTCCAAAGCAATCTCTAATACAGTTGCTTATAAGCTTGAGCCTAGTGGTAGCAATCGCCTGGTTGCTAGTTATCGTGCGGAATGTGTTTCCACAGACCCATGGAAAAGCGATGGTCAGCTTACTCTTAATTTACCTAGCGGTGCATATTTGAGTAGTAATTCGTGGGTTGTTTGTTACGACACCCGCGGTTTTCCAGATGCTAATGTTGTCTTTGATGTCCGTGAAAGCGGTGGCAAAAAGAAAACAATTGAAATTTATTTAGGTGGAGGATTATCAGTTAGCTAAAAAATTAAATAAAAACTTATTTAGACATTTTAATTGAGCTGGAGTGCATAATTAAAATGGGATGTCTTAGGCGTGGAGGCTCAATAATAAAGTCTTACTCAAAAGGTATTTAATAAAATATTATGTTCAAGGATCGAACAAACAAGTTTGTATATTCTCAGGGGCTAAAAGAAAATGCTTTTAGTTTAATTGAGATCTTAGTGGCCCTTTCAATTTTGGCCTTTGTGCTAACTGCATTTCACACTTCCTTAACACAAGCTTCGAACTCTATTAAAAATGCTGAAATTAAATCGGAGGCTCAAATTGCGGCGCAGCAAGTATTGGATGTCCTTCGTTTAGCCAATCCTTCAACACTGCCTAGAACAA
Organism: bacterium; assembly: GCA_031385045.1. Taxonomy (GTDB): domain Bacteria; phylum Bdellovibrionota_C; class UBA2361; order UBA2361; family CALJRW01; genus JANNBC01. The sequence continues at coordinate 38,148 of JANNBC010000021.1, forward strand.
GGACATCTGACCCAGCAGAAAATATCATAGTTGGTCGCACTACTTATCAAGTTTTAGTTACGTATTGTAGCAATTTAACTTATTGCCCACCAACCACCACTAACGACACGCGCCATGTGGCAGTAGATGTAAAGTACAATAACCAATTAGTTTATGAGGTAGAAAGTGTATTTACGAAGCTTAATTAAAAACTCTGATTTAGGGTTTACGATTGTCGAGCTACTGATCTCGACCACGATCTTTTTAGTGATTAGTGCGATAGCTTTAACTTCTTTAGTCTCCCTTCATAAGCTTTATAGTCATGATTTTTTAAGAGCAAAAGCAAATCAAGATTTGCGGGGAATTTTTGATTTAGTTGCCTCAGAAGTTCGCTTAGTAGGAGAAAACTTACCAGAAACTTTTCCAGCACTGACGTTGGTAAATGGCTTAAATGGTGCACCAGATGTTTTGTCTTTGCGACGTAATCTATTGGGCGAAGTACTGAAATTATGTGACACAATTACTGCGGGAACTGCAGGTGGTAATCTTCGTTTTTCCTTACATAGTTCAACTACTAATCCAACGCCAGCATCATGTGGTTACTCTGTAAATTTGGCTAATTATAATGCTTGGAATGCTTATTGGGTGGGGGAAAGTTCCGGTAATTTAAAAGCGTATTTATATAACCAAACAAGTCGAGTTGGGGAGTTTTTTACCTTTAATAATATTGGAATAAATAGTGGATACTACCGTTTATTAAAACAGAATCTGAACAATTGGATTAATAGTTACAATATCAATAATGGTTCAATTTATCTACTGGAAGAATGGGAATTGCAGCTAGACCCCTCTACCAAAGTTCTTAAGTTAGTTAATGCCGATGACACCACAAATTTTTTAAACATTGCCAATAACATTACAGATTTTCAAGTGGCAATTGAAATGCAAGATGGCACTACTGTTAATGTTTTTAATAATGCTGATAATTGGAGACGGATACAATCAGTAGTGGTGACAATTACTAGTACTCAAAATGGCTCCGGGAAGACAGTAAGTCGTTCTTGGACTGGAAAGATTTTCCCAAGAAATATTATTTCTTCAAGTTAATATGAAATTAGCAGTATCAAAATTTTATAATCGGCCCTTACTAATACAGCGCAGGGATCGGGGCTATGCACTATTAACTACAATGATGATGGTCTTAGTAATGGGAATTATGTTGGCCACTTATCATTCGATTGCCTCGCTTGATTTAGCAACTCTTAAATCCTCTGCCCGTTATGAAAAATCTTTTTATGCGGCCGAAGCTTCGCTAAATGCTAGAGCAGAAGAATTTCGCCAAATCTTTACTTATCATAACTTGCCAGTCGGAGTTAATCCTAACCAAGCAACTCCCTGCAGTGGAAGTAATAATGGGACAGGAGATTATGCTTGTAAAAGTTATGTTTTTGCCAAGAATTCTGCGAAGACTTATGTGATTGCCAAATCAGCAACTCCAGTCACTGTTACAATTCCGCAGGGCGAACCCTATGCTGGATTATATGCTCAAGAATATAGCTATGATGTTTTTTCTACTGCGACAAGAGCAGATGGTTCCGTCGGTGCGAAACTAGGCTTGCGATTTAAGAGTCGCGTTGTACCAATGTATCAATTCGCGGCTTTCTATAATAAAGATTTAGAGATTACTCCAATCGCTAACATGGTAATTGGTGGCCCAATTCATAGTAATGGTAATTTGTATTTAAATACCTCGGCAACTCTAACTATTAATGGTCAAATTACTACAGTTGGAGATATTTACCGTGGCCGAAAGGCAGCTAATGATTGTTACACGGGGACAATTCGTGTTGCTCATGAAATGCCTAGTGGAACATTAGATCCTTCCATTCTGACATCTTTTGCTGTTAACAGTCAGTACAGTTGTGCTACTGGAAATACCAGAAAGTTTTTAGGGAATAATTCCTTTAGTCCATGGAATGGGATGATTCACCAACATGTTGGTGATTTAGACGTTCCAAATATTACCGAGTTTGATCCAGTAGCTGGTGCGGAGTTTTGGGATCTTTCTGATTTACGTTTAGTGCTTCGTGTTAATGCTTCTGGGACACCGATTACTACTAATTCACCAACAGGTATCGAAGCTAGAACTCAAGCAGGGACTGTTCAGACTGCAATTACTCAAAAAATAAATCGGATGGTCACTACTACTTGTGCTGGGCCAGCAGCAGCGCCATTTAATGGTCGTCCAATTGGTACTAGTAATACTATGTATAATGAAATTGATGGAGGTTTAATTCGGATGTTAGAGGTTGATATGGGAAGTCTTCTTAAGTGTTTACATGATGAAGGACTAGTGGCTTTAAATGATACGACGAATAAAGGCTTGGTTTTTCATTTAACTGTGGAAGGACCTTCGAGTGGTGTCATTAATCGCTATGGAGTGCGAATTCGAAATGGGGCTACGCTTGCCGCTACGGGAGCGCCAGCAATCGAAGGCTTAACAATTGTTAGTGATCAAGCAATGTACATTTATGGAAATTATAATTCAGTAAACAAAAAGCCGGCAGCTCTTATTTCGGATTCCTTAAATGTAATTTCTAGTGCTTGGGTTGATGGATATTCACCAACAAATTATACGAATAGAATTGCAGTAAACACTACGGTGAACGCAGCTGTAGTTGCTGGAACTATTACAACTGGTGGTGCTGAAGGAGTGGCTGGGCATAACTTAAGTCCAAATAGCGCCGGAGTTAATAACTTTGCTCGGCTGCATGAAAACTGGACAGGTAAAACACTGACGATATTAGGCTCTTTTGTAAGTCTCTCAACCCCCCGTTACAGTAATGGTTCGATTGTCTCTGGTGGACACTTCGCTCCACCAACTCGTAACTTTGATTTTGATTTAGATTATAACAATCCAATTAATTTACCACCAGTTTCAATTTCGTTTGTTTATCTAAAACAAATTTTATTTTCAAGAGATTTTGAAATTTAAATTTTAATCAAAAAAATAACTGATGGAGGTAACTAAAAGTAAGTTATTTGTGTCTCCCGAAGTAGTAAAAGTGGTATTGCCTCCGAATAATAGTTTAACTTCATTACGCCAGAAAAGGTTTTTTATAATTTGATAATCAAGATTAGTAGAGGCCCCATAAACTTGAAAACTACTACCGCTAATACTTTTAACTAAAACTTGGTGGGGATCCGAAAACCTTTCAGCTCTTAGGGTTAACGACGTTTTTTGATTTAAACTTATTTTTGATAGTAGGGCAATTCCATGCCACCAATTCCAGTCAGAGAACTGTTCTTGATATCCTAAGTCAAAAACAATTCCCAAATCAATCCAGCTATTGGCCTTCATTTTAAAAACAAAATCATTAAAAATCCTGGTTCCGGATTCATCTCCAATAAAATTACTATAACTAAAGGAAGTAATAGGGCTCAGTTGGTTATAATATTGGAGGCCATAGCATAAGTTGCGATCGCTGGTAATATTTTGCCAACCATTTAAAAGGTGCAAGCTAAGGAAGTCTTGGTCTCCTAAGTCATAGGTAAGTTTGCCTCCCGACTGATAGTAGGGTGTATATTCACTAACTAAAGATCTGGTGTAAGCCCAGTTATCCTTTGAAGCCCAAGTTTCTAGTCCGATATGAGAGTAGTAAATTCCAGCATCAAGCCAAAGTCCTTCTGTGATTTGTAAGCCGAAGTTGGCTTCTTGAATATATTTAATACTTTGATCTGCTTCTGCTGAATAGTTAGATTCTACAGAGCTTCCTGCTTGTATTGCAAGTCTTGCTCGATAGGTTTCTTGATTCAATCTAGCTCCTAGACTAGCCAAGTTGATAGCTGGTTCTTCATTATAATAGGCTTGAGTGGTATAGTTACGAAGCCTATGACCATTTCGATCGGATTCGTAAGCATAGTAGGTGTCAAGAAAACCATCATATTCAAGATGGTTTTCTGCAATTAATATTTGAGGGAGGAATAGATAACAAATAAATATTAAGTATTTGTTCATCTGACTTCAGTGTTTCCGCGGGATGAGCACTTTTGTTAACTGATAGTATATAAAAAATTCATTAGCTCTATGCTAATTTAAAAAAACATTGCTAGTCCCTGGGAGATCTTTTTCTTAACACCCTTATAAAAAACAGTAGCACTGGTATAATTAGACTTTAAAGTTTTAGAGCTTTGTAGTGTCGGCCCAGTATAAATTTGTCTTGGTCGAGCAATAGTCTGATTTGGTTCTTCGACCATTTCTTTCCACTGTGCTATCCATCCTGGCAATCTGCCAAGAGCAAACATTACAGTAAACATATTTGTTGGAATCCCGATTGCTCGGTACATAATTCCAGAGTAAAAGTCGACGTTTGGATAAAGTTTGCGTTCTACAAAATAAGGATCACTTAGCGCTGCTTCTTCTAGTCTTTTGGCAATCTCTAAGATTGGATCATTGATCCCAAGTTTTTCCAGTAATTCATCACAAGCTTTTTTAATAATCTTAGCTCTCGGATCGTAGTTTTTATAAACACGATGACCAAAACCCATTAATTTAAAGCTGTCGTTTTTATCCTTAGCTCGATCGATAAATTTCTGGAATCCACCACCATCTGCTTGAATCTCTTCTAGCATTTCAATTACTTTTTGATTGGCTCCGCCATGGAGTGGTCCCCAAAGAGCACAGATACCAGCAGAAACTGAGGCATATAAGTTTGCTTTGGAGGATCCTACCATTCTGACAGTTGAAGCTGAGCAGTTCTGTTCATGATCGGCATGCAGAATAAATAATAATTCCATAGCCTTTTTAACCTCTGGCAGGATGACATAATCATCTAGCGGAGTTGTGAACATCATGTGTAAAAAGTTCTCGATATAGTCGTAGTCATTACGAGGATAAATAAATTTTTGACCAACGGAGCGTTTATAGGCAAAAGCTGCCAGAACTCTAACTTTAGAAAGTAGATGGGTAATGATTAAATTACGATCCTCCTCAGTTGTTGCCACGTTCGGCATTAGTAACTCAGGATTAAATGCGGAAAGTGAGCAGACCATGGAAGAGAGAATTCCCATCGGATGAGCAGCGCGAGGGTAGGCGCTGAAAAACTCTTTCATGTCTTCATGAATTAGTGAGTACTTACGAATCTGAGTTCTAAATTTTTCTAACTGCTCTTTCTTTGGAAACGAACCGTAGATTAATAGGTAGGCAACTTCAATGAAAGTTGATTTTTCTGCTAAGTCTTCAATCGCGTAACCACGATGACGAAGAATTCCATTTTCGCCATCAATATAGGTAATCGAGGATAAGCAGGAGCCAGTATTACCATAGCCTGGATCTAATGTAATATAACCAGTCTGTGAACGAAGTTTGCTAATGTCAATTGCGTGCTCATTTTCTGAGCCAATAATGATTGGTAATTCAATTTCTTGTTTGTCTGGGAGAATTAATTTGGCTGTTTTTGTCATGATTCTTGATTTTAGACAGTATATATCTATGATGCAAAATGATCATTAGAATGTTCATTCTAGTATAATGATTAGAGACGAAAAGAACAATCAATAATTGCATAAAATGGACAAAAAAGACTATATCACCCCATCTGGCTATAAAAAATTACAGGATGAGCGGAACCATTTATACAAAATCGAGCGGCCGGAAGTGACAGCAACTGTTGCTTGGGCAGCATCTAATGGGGATCGCTCGGAAAATGCTGACTATCAATATGGTAAGCGAAGGCTCCGCCAAATCGATAAACGACTAGAATTTCTAGTGAAGAAAATTGATTCACTACTGGTTGTAGACCCAGAAAAAATTATTTCCGATCAAGTACTTTTCGGTGCAACTGTCCAAATTTTAAATGATCTAGATCAGGCAAAGACCTTCTCGATAGTTGGGGTAGATGAGGTTGATGTTCTAAAAGGTAAGATTTCTTGGAAGTCTCCCTTGGGGGCAGCTTTATTAAAAGCTAAAGTAGGGGATTATGTTACATATCGAGCTCCATCAGGAGAACAGGAAGTAGAAGTTCTTTCAATCAATTATCAAAAAATTGCTGAATAATTAAAATATAGGACAGTTTTTCGATTAAATCTCGTCGGAATCAATTGAAATTACCTAGGTTTGAAATAAATTCTATGCTGGCATTGGATTAGGAGATTTTTTCGTTTTATAGTAATGTTCACCGCCACTTATAGTGCCTAGAGGGGGAATGGGTAGTTCTTAAATAACTTATTCCGTTGTAACTTATTTCCAGAAAAGTTGGAAAATGTTTGGTTGGCACTATGTTTGTTGTTTATTGTTCTAATTTATGGCTCAGCCAAACCTATTAAATTTATATAATGTCTGAGAGTTCCAATACCACAATTGATCGTTTTACGAGTAAAGAATACGAATATGGTTTTAATACTGAACTTGAGACAGACTCTATCGCTCCAGGTTTAAATGAAGATGTCATTCGCTTAATCTCCGCTAAGAAAAGTGAGCCAGAATACATGCTCACTTGGCGCTTAAAAGCTTTTGAGCGCTGGAAAAAAATGAAAGAACCAGAATGGGCTTTTATTAAATACCCTCCAATTAATTATCAAGATATTATTTACTATTCTGCACCAAAGAAATTAAAGTTAAATTCACTAGACGAATTAGATCCAGAAATCTTGAAAACTTATGAGAAGCTGGGGATTCCGATTAATGAACAAAAGCGTATGAATGGTGTCGCTGTTGATGCCGTTTTTGATTCGGTCTCGATTGCTACAACTTTTAAAGCAGAACTTGAAAAACACGGAGTGATTTTTTGTTCTATCTCTGAAGCTGTGCGGGAATATCCGGATCTTATTAAACAGTATCTTGGAACAGTTGTGCCAGTTGCCGATAATTACTTTGCTTGCCTTAATGCCGCAGTTTTTACAGATGGTACTTTTGTTTACATTCCCAAAGGTGTCCGTTGCCCGCTAGAGCTCTCCACTTATTTTCGAATTAATGCTGAAAATACTGGACAATTCGAGCGTACCTTAATTATTGCTGATGAGGATAGTTATGTTTCTTATCTAGAAGGGTGCACTGCTCCAATGCGAGATACAAATCAATTACATGCCGCAGTAGTTGAACTCTATGCCCATAAGAATGCTCAGATTAAATATTCTACCATTCAAAACTGGTATCCAGGAGATAAAGATGGAAAGGGTGGGATTTATAATTTCGTTACTAAGCGCGGTATTTGTGCTGGTGCTCATTCCAAGATTTCTTGGACACAAGTGGAGACAGGTTCGGCCATTACTTGGAAATATCCTAGCTGTATTCTTAAGGGGGATAATTCTGTAGGTGAATTCTATTCCGTAGCCTTAACTAATAATTATCAACAAGCTGATACTGGGACAAAAATGATCCATATTGGAAAAAACACTACCAGTACAATTGTTTCTAAGGGAATCTCTGCAGGTTTTGGGCAAAATTCCTATCGTGGTTTAGTTGAAATTAAGCCATCCGCAGACAATGCTCGTAATTATTCACAATGTGATTCAATGTTAATGGGGGATCGTTGCGGCGCACATACTTTCCCATATTTAGAAATTAAAAATCCGACTGCCAAGGTTGAGCATGAAGCTACGACATCCAAGATTGGCGAAGATCAAATTTTTTATTGTAATCAGAGAGGGATTCCTACTGAAGATGCCGTGTCAATGATTGTACATGGATTTTGTAAAGAAGTTTTTAAAGAGCTTCCAATGGAATTTGCTTTAGAGGCCAGGCAGTTATTACAAATTAGCTTAGAAGGCAGTGTTGGTTAGTTGGTGCTCAGTGAAATAAGTTTTGAAGGATAGAAAATGTTAAGCATTAAAAATTTAGAAGTTAAAATTGAAGATAAGCAAATTATCAAAGGATTAAATCTGGAAGTAAAAGCTGGGGAAGTTCATGCCATTATGGGACTTAATGGTTCTGGAAAAAGTACCTTAGCTAATGTTTTGGCCGGTCGTGATGGCTATGAAGTGACTGCCGGCTCAGTTGAGTTTATGGGGAAGGATCTTTTAGAGCTTGCCCCAGAAGAACGGGCTGGCGAAGGGATTTTTTTAGCATTTCAGTATCCGGTAGAATTACCTGGTGTCCTAGGTAGTTATTTTCTTCGTACCGCCTATAATTCTATTCAAAAATATCGCGGTTTGGTGGAGGCAGGAGTTAAGGAGTTTAGCGAGCTTCTGCAATCTAAGCTTAAATTGTTAGAATTCGATCCTTCTTATTTAGCGCGTGCTGTAAATGAAGGATTCTCTGGTGGCGAAAAGAAAAGAAATGAAATTTTTCAAATGGCCTTGCTTAATCCCAAGCTAGCAATTCTTGATGAAACTGATTCTGGTTTAGATATTGATGCTTTAAAAATTGTCTCTGCCGGGGTTAATGCCATTACTGCTAGCGATCCAGAAAAGGCAGTAATTGTCATTACTCACTACCAAAGACTACTTAATTATATTCAACCTGATTTTGTTCATGTGATGATTGATGGTCAGATTGTTAAATCTGGTGGAAAGGAATTAGCTCTACAATTAGAAGAGAAAGGTTATAACTGGTTAAAGGCCGACGCAGCTTAGTTACCAGACAATAAAGTATTACTATGAGTTTTGAAAATAAGATCAGCAAATTTTACCAGGAGCTTCAGTTGCACAGTCAGCTTAGCTACCGCCATTTTCGAGAGGACTCTTGGAAGGCTTTTCTTGAAGTTGGTTTGCCAATCAAAACGGAAGATTGGAAATATACAAATCTAGCACCACTTAATGAGCTAAACTTTAATGGAGGTTTAGCTGAGATTAACCTAGCGCAATTTGTTAAGGAAAATATTTTATTAGCTAATTATTTGGTTGTTGTAGATGGGCGAGTAAACTTAGAGCTTAGTAATTTACCTAAAGATAATCTTTTAGAAATAAAATTATTAGAGAAAAACTCGGAGCAGGAGTCCGTTAATACCAATACTCTAGGTAGTCTACAAAAATTTGCTCCGGCAGATTTTCAATCTTTAAATTCTGCCTTATTTGAGGACGCGGTAATCCTGACTTTTAAGCAAGGGTTTTCCTTAGATGCGGGACTTCAGGTTATTAATATTTCAACTGCTAATTTCTCGGCTCCCAGAATTTTTTACAAGTTAAATACAGGTGTTGCCTTAGAAATAGTTGAATCCTATTTCTCGATCGGAGAAGACTTGCGCTTGGTTTGTCCAGTTGCCGAATACTTTTTAGATCAAAATGCCGAGCTGAAAGTTTATAAGATTATTTCTGAAGCTAAGAATACTTATCATATTTCGAATCAAATCTCCCAATTGGCTAAGGATAGTCGATTCTTTTGTTATACCTTTAATTTAAATAATGGTGTCACACGAAATAACTTATTAAGTCGGCTAGTTGGTACTGGAGCTTTTAGCTCATTAATTGGTTTAAATGTAGTTGGTAATCAAGAGCATGTTGATAACTTTACGGTGCTTGATCATGTGGCGCCTCATTGTGAGTCCTATGAGCTTTATAAAAGCGTTCTCGGACAACAAGCCAAAACGGCCTTTAATGGGACGATTATTGTCCAGCAAGATGCTCAAAAAACTAATGCAATTCAGTCTAATCAAAGTCTCTTACTGTCAGCAGAGGCCCAAAGTTTTGCTAAACCTCAGTTGAAAATTTGGGCTGATGATGTGAAGTGTACCCATGGAGCAACATTTGGGAATTTAGATACTGATGCCTTGTTCTATTTGAGATCAAGGGGGCTTGCAGAATCTGAAGCTCGACGACTGCTAGTTGAAGCTTTTGCTGGCGAAGTGACTGCTCAAGTCAAGAATCTAGTAGTTCGTAGTTTTCTTGAAAAAAAGATCTTTCAAAAGCTAGTTGATATTTTTTAAGTTGGGTCTACTATTCGTCTTTTGGCTAGATCCTTCGCGCTTTACGATTCGGAAGTTAAACCCGCTGGTCGCTACTATAGTCATACTGTATTTTATAATTTCCTATCGTAAATTATTTATTGTTGATGCCGATAGTTAACTTGCTCTATTCTTAATGCAAGAATCTTTTAATTCTTGTAAGCATTAATTTATAAGAAGTATCTTTGCTAATAAAATCACTTGCGCCTAATTCGAATAACATGGCTTCGTTATCTTCAGTATCAATCGCCGTTAACATTACTACTGGTATTCTTTGAAGATCTAGATCTTTCTTGGCTGAAATTAAAAAATCTTTACCATTCATGATCGGCATTTCGTAGTCACAGAGAATAACATCAGGTTGAAAACTCTTAGCTTCTGCTAAGCCCTCTTTGCCATTAATGGCCTCTTTCACTTCAAATAAATTACTTTTTAACATGACACTTAACAAATACCGGGCATCGTCACTATCATCAATTACTAGAATTTTTGGTTTAGCGATCGACTGCGAAGGAATGCGAGTTTCCAAACGCCGCATTGTTGATTCACTACTTGCAATTGCCTCAGTGCGATTATCAGCAGATTGATCTAATTCTTTTTGACGGATAATATTTTGGGCTTCAATCCTAATTTTATTCACTTCCTCAACGGAAATTGATATGGTCTTTGGTCGTGCCCGCTCAGCTTCGGCACTTTGTTCAATAATATAAGGTAGTGCTTCCTCTAAAGAGGTTGTGCCATCAGTTAGTAAATCAGCGGCAGCTTCGTGAAGATCACGAAAGCCAGCTTCTTTTGCTGTGGAAATTACCTGCGTTAAGCTGGCACTATTAAAAATTAAACCAGCAATTTCACTAGTAATCCTAAGGAAACTATAAATACCAACTCGTCCCTTATAGCCACTACCATTACATTTATGACAACCTTTGCAGGTGTACATAATAGAGTTCTCGACATCAAAGCCAGAGAAATTCAAAGCATTTTGATACTTGATATATTCAATCTTAGGAAGTGGAACCTTACAGTCGTTGCACAGTCGTCTGACAAGACGTTGTGCTAATACTCCCGCTAAATTGGCAGCGATCATGGAACAGTCAATTCCTAAGTTTAATAATCGAGTCACAGCAGATGGTGCAGAGTTAGTGTGTAAAGTTGAAAGAACTAAGTGACCAGTATCAGCTGCTTGTAGGGCGATCTTTGCTGTCTCCGCATCGCGAATCTCCCCAATCATAATAACATCAGGATCTTGTCGTAAGATCGATCGTAACGCGGCTACGAAATCCACGCCGATGTTATGATTAATTTGAATTTGGTTAATACCCTGAATTGTTTGTTCGATTGGATCTTCTACTGTTTGAATATTTCCAGCAGTCTCTTGGCAGAACTTTAGGCAGGTATATAAAGTTGTTGTTTTACCTGAGCCAGTTGGTCCAGTTACTAACATTAATTTACCAGTAGAAGATAATATATCTTTCATCTGATTTTCTAAAGCTGGATATAGTCCTAGCGTAGAGAATTTTAATGAATCATAGTTGGACTTTAAAATCCTCATTACGATCTTTTCGCCATAAGGGGTTGGTAGAGTAGATACCCTCATGTCATATTTTTCTTTACCAATACCAATTCGTAATTTACCATCCTGGGGACGACGTCGTTCTGAAATATCTAAGCCAGCAAGGATTTTAATTCTACTGGCGATGTTGTTTTTTAGTTCAGCATCAAACTCCATGAATTCTTCCATGGTTCCATCAATTCGAAGACGCACTTTCACAACTTCTTGTTTCGGTTCAATATGAATATCACTAGCATCTCTAGTGACACCACCAGCCAGAATTTCATTGCAAATTCTAATCGCGGGAGCATCATTTTTATCCAGACCCTCTTCTTCTCCATCACGTTCCGCAACTACATTAAGGTGGGAGTTTTTTTTCTTTAAGATTTCTAGAATTTTAAGTTCATCAGCAAGAACTAGTTCTATATCTTTGGCATATTCAAATTTAAGCCAATTCTTTATTTCGTAATCTAATGGGTTGCAACAGGCAACAATTAAAGTTTGGCCATGGTCAATAATTGGCAAGCATTTTTTCTCAATAAGCTGATCAAGTTCAACGCGGTGAATCAGACGATCAATCATTAATTGATTTTTAACCTCTTCCGAGTCTAAATCATAGAAGTCTATATGGAATTCTTTGGCTAAGGCTTCATAAGCTAAGTCCTTATCTAAAAATTTATTTTCATCTAAGTAGCGGATTAATCCACGCTCATCCTTTTCAATTTCCTCAAAGTCAGGGACAAAGGGAATCATTCGAAGCTTAAATAAGATTTTTGCGAGGTTAAATTTATTACTCATTATCTATAATATCGGAGTGTTAATTTATTTACATTAGTCATTTAAGCTAATTTATTAAGTAAGATTAGAGAATGTTTGCAAAACCTTACGTTCTAGGGCTAATCGTATATTACTAGCAATCAATTAATCCAAAAAGATAATAAAACCATCCGTTCTTAAGATATCCTTTAGAAAATAAGCGATTCATATTTTTAGGAACTTTTAATGCTTATCCTTCCGGTTAGAGTGGGAATCAGATAGTAGAAATTATTCCTAATATAGACCATTGAAATATAAAGACTTTTGGAGATTATCTTGATGCTCAATTTGCAAAGTTAGGTTATGGGGGATTATAGATAAAAAAAGGGGACATTGGTTTTGACGCCAATGTCCCCTAAATTCGAATTTCGATCAGTCTAAACTGCAAGAATAGTGGTTAGCTAAACTTGAGGGCAGAGTATAAATTATATTATTAATTAGCTTCGAAGCGTTTTTAATGCGCTCTGACTGGTAGCTAAAAAATCAATTTATAATAAATTAAGTTAATCAGACTCAAGTTCGGAGTTACTTGTAAGTATTGATTCCTGACAATACCATGCTAGTCTTCGATATTCTTTTCTATTGCTCTAACAAAAGCAGTTTCCTAGCTTTTAGTTATTATTTACAGGGCACTCAGTCGCACTGTAATCTATTAAACACTATGCAAGTTAAGTGTTTGTTCCTTCGGTAGTACTACCTTAGAGTATAGCGTCCTTGCAGACTAACTCTTGGAACTGTGCTGTGTTTTGTTTGATAAACCGACAAACAATTGTTAAAAATTTAATTTTAACTAGCACCACAAAATTAATTGTGTCTGAAAATTTTTTTCAGATTTCGTTTTAGCCACTAAGTTCTCAGGCTTAGTAAAGCTCTAGTAGTTATTTTGAGAAATAACCACTAATTAACGATGGCAATTAATATCTTTATTAATTTAATTCTTCTGACCCAGATCTCTATATGAATCTAGTTATATTCCAATTAAAATGTTAAGTTAAGCAAAAAGTAAGAAGAAGATTTTTTTTATTTTTTAGACTTGCTAGCTTTAAGTTTGTTAAATTTTCTCTTAGGTGGAAAGGCTAGCTAACTTCCTTAATTCCTCCAGCTTCCAATTCAATCTGCTTGAAGTAAGGACATTAGGATATTTTAATGATTTTAAAACATTGTTTTGAAAATGAGTGATATTTTTAGATTCCACCAATACCAAGAGACAACAGAGAACATTCAAGTCTCAGTGACGCCACAGTTTTTGCCTGAAGAATCTAGTATTATCAATAAGTTATATACATTTTCATATTTAATCAATATTGAGAATTTACGATCTGAAACAATTCAGCTAGTTAGCCGTCATTGGTTGATTTATGAGAATCAAACACTGACTGATGAGGTTAAAGGTGAGGGCGTTGTTGGTGAGCAACCAATTATTGAGCCACGAGGGGTTTATGAGTATCGTAGTTATGTTCAAATAGGTTCAGTTTACGGACAGATGCAAGGAAGTTATCAGTTTCTTAGACCCAATAAATCCATGATTGAAGCGAAAATTCCAATTTTTGATTTAGTATATTTAGATAAAAATTTTATTCATTAGTTTATTTTCAATGCAAGTATTTGGCTGTAAAAATTTTGAGAACAAAGTTGGAATTTTAATTGCAAACTTGGGAACACCAGACGCGCCAACTAAAAAAGCATTAAGGCCCTACTTAAAAGAGTTTCTCTCCGATCCAAGAATTATTGAAAAGCCTCGTTGGTTATGGTGGATTATTTTAAATATAATTATTTTAAATGTTAGGCCAAAAAGATCAGCTAGACTTTATCAGAGGATCTGGACGAAAGAAGGCTCTCCGCTTCTAGTCTCCACAATTAAATTTACAGACAAATTAAGAAAAAAATTTCAAGACGATGGCAAGGACGTAGAAGTTGTCTTTGGAATGCGATACGGAAGCCATAATATTGAAGAAGCCTTAAAACAACTTGTGGCGAAAGGGTGTCGTCGGATTGTTTTATTTAATATGTATCCACAATACTCCGCTACGACCACGGCGTCTAATTGTGATGCCGTCTTTGATAGTCTAAAAAAATTTCGTTGGGTTCCGAGTCTTAAGGTAGTTGAGCCCTATTATAATCATCCTGAATATTTAGAAGCGGTAACAACTGTTATTAATGAAACATATCAAAATCTTAATCCTCGTCCCGAGAAATTAGTTTTCTCTTTTCATGGTATCCCGATAGAATATGTTCAGAAGGGTGATCCTTATTGTTGTCAATGTAATGTTAGCAGTAAGCTATTAGTAGAACGATTAGGTTTTGCGGAAGGTGAAATTATCCATACTTTCCAATCTCGTTTTGGACGTGACCCCTGGCTCCAGCCTTATACCGATTATACAATTGAAGATTTAGGAAAGCAGGGAGTTAAGCATATCGCAGTTGCCTGTCCCGGGTTTACAGCGGATTGCCTAGAGACCCTTGATGAAATTGGGAATGAGGGACTGGAATCTTTTCATGAACATGGTGGTGAGCGGATTGATCTGGTTCCCTGTTTAAACGATCATGACCGTTGGGTGGAAGCTGCTAAGAATATTATTCAAGAAGAACTAACTAACTGGGAAAAACAAGATAGCTTTGCTAATCTAAAATCTTTTGACTGCTCCTGTGGGTTAAATAAATGTTCGGATCCCACTTGGCGTAAATGTGGGCGATGTTCATGCCAGAACTAAAGTGCGAATTATTATTTCCTTTGATTTAAATGCTTCCTCAAATCCTGGATATTTTAAAAAATATCCAGGAGGCGAAGTCATTGTCCTTAAATTCGATAATATAATTAGTTAGTCAAAACTACTGCCAGTAAATCTTTCTTTTAATTATTTCTACATCGGCTCGGGCAGATCTTTGGGATCTTCAGAGATTTCCAAAGGTTCTTCGTCTGTATTTAAATGAGTAGGGGGCTCTTGCTCACTATTTCTTTTTATTTCACTCTCAGGTTCTTCCGTCGGTCGGACCTGATCTTTTTCTGAGATCATTTCCCCAGGAAGGATTTGCTTTTCCACAATCTTCGGTTTATCGCACATTGATCTCTCCGTTTAGTATATAGTAAAACCAGAAAATATTTTCCGTAAAATGCTTACCTTCACTCTAAAGGAAAATGACAAGTGTAAGTTAGAAATTTTAAGCTGGGGTGATAAACCTTCGGTTTAACAGAGTTTTATAGGTTTTACTATATTTATCTCTGGGCTACCTCCTTCGCCTTTCAAGCTTCTGAGGTTAAACCCGCTGGTCTCAATATAGTAATGATCTTAAATTTATAATTTCCTATCGGAAATTCCTTTCTGTCATTACTATATCATACAGGTTATTCAGTTTGCTTTTTAATCAATAACTTTATACTGGAGGTCTGAGTTTCGGTATAATCAGAGAAGCAACAAACAAGATTAGGAAGACAAAGAAAAGTATTTTTGCCATTCCTGCTGCAGTTCCTGCAATTCCCGTAAAGCCAAAAACTCCTGCTAGTATCGCAACAATCAAAAATGTTAGTGCCCAATTCAGCATCTTAACCCCTATAAATTTAAAATTATAAAAGTAATATAAGGGAGATAATCATTGTAAGTGTATGATATAAATCATATCAGAAAGAATAATTGCTTATAGTTCCTGAATTTCTTGTTAAATTAATTTATTTCATCTTATTTGCCCTAGTCTATTTAAAAAATTTATTTCTAAATTTCACTTATTGACTTCAAAGCCAACTACTTCGGAAATTCGTTCATTTGGATTTAAATTTTTACTTGCTTGCGCAGAATGAGCTTGCCTTTAATTATCTTAGTATCGAAATTTTTTTTCTTTTTACAGTTCCTTTATTGTTCTCGTTTTGAAGATGAGATTTTAGGATCGTTGATAGAAGTTTCGGAAAACGGCTTTCAATCTCAGCTAGTCTTAGTTTGCTAGCTAGTTCTACTCCTTTGCGTTCACAAAGGATTAAACCAGCCTCTCGTAGGATTTGAAAGTGTTGTGAGCAGGTTGATTTTGGTAGTTTTACTTTTACTTGTTTAAGAGCCGCGGAACAATTTAAACAGGTTTTTTGTTGAAGTAACGTAGCGACAATTGTTAGGCGGACAGGATCAGAGAGGGCATAGAGTATTCCCGTCAAAGTAATTTGGTCTAATGGTGGATGATGTAAGGGGCGACTTCCCATAATTCAAGATAAAATTTAGCCTAGTTAGAACAGTTTGCAATATTTTTTTACAAATTACAATTGACAAAGTTCATTAGTTCGTAATATATGAACTAATGAACTTTAAGATAAAATTGCATGAGTAAATTATTTGAACCATTAAAAATTGGCACACTTACTATTCCAAATCGCATTGTGATGGCACCACTTACAAGGACTAGAGCCAGTGCTGGGCGAGTGCCGAATGCTATGATGGCAGAATATTATCGCCAACGAGCCTCTACTGGTTTAATTATCACGGAAGCAACATCTGTTGACCCAATGGGTGTAGGTTACCCAAATACACCAGGCATTTGGTCTAAGGAACAAGTAATTGGTTGGAAATTAGTGACTGACGCTGTGCATCAAGCAGGTGGGAGAATTTTTCTTCAGCTCTGGCATGTGGGCAGGGTGTCAGATCCAGTGTACTTAGATGGGAAGCTTCCAGTTGCGCCTAGTGCTATTGCCGCCGATGGACATGTTAGTCTAATTCGACCAACTAAATCTTATGTGACTCCTAGAGCGTTAGAGCTGACTGAGATTCCTCAGATCGTGGAAGCGTATCGACAAGGGGCAATTAATGCCTTAGAAGCTGGTTTTGATGGAGTGGAGATACACGGAGCAAATGGTTATCTCTTAGATCAGTTTTTACAAGATAGTACTAATCAACGTCAGGATATTTATGGTGGTTCAATTGAGAGCCGGGCACGATTAATGTTGGAAGTTACTGATGCGGTGATTTCTGTCTGGGGAGCTGGGCGGGTTGGGATGCATTTAGCTCCAAGAGCAGATGCACATTCGATGGGAGATTCGGATCGCTTAGCCACATTTACATATGTTGCTAAGGAGTTAGGAAAAAGAAAGATTGCTTTTATTTGTGCCAGAGAGGCACTAAAAGATGATAGCTTAGGTCTTAATCTTAAAAAAGCATTTGGTGGTGTATATATTGTTAATGAAAGTTATTCAAAAGACCTAGCTGAACAAGTTTTAACCGACTCTGTAGCTGACGCTGTCGCATTTGGTAAGCTTTATATCGCAAACTCAGATTTACCAGAGAGATTTCTAAACAATGCTCCTTTAAATGAGCCAGATGGGAGTACCTTTTATGGTGATGGGCCAGCAGGTTATACTGATTATCCTAGGATCTACTAATCCCCTAAAGTTTGACTATATTGATCTATTTGCATTCGAATTCTTGCTTAGGGCTAGAACTCAGGTAAAATCTGCAAACTTAGTACTGGCTTAGAAAAATTAATTTTTGTAAGTGACTGCTAGGTTTTCCTGAAGTTTTATAATGTAGTTTTTGTGGTAATTGATAGTCCAGATTCACTTCTTTCCTTTGTTGTTGCTCCTAGTCCTGTCCCTGCAAATTTTGAGATCGAGAGGGGACGGCTTGTCAAAGAAATAACTAACTTACAAGATGACCTTTCCAAGGTCACTGCGGAGACTCAAAGATTAGCAGCTTCAGCCAGTCATGATGCAATCATATCGTCAGCGGAAGCAATGTTTCAAGAACTAAATAGAACACGTTTGGCTAGAACCACAGGTTTAAATCAGCCTGAAGAGTATCGGGTGTTAATGCAAGTCGCTGGTTTAGTCCTACCAGTTGTGGAAGTTTCTTTAGAGGCTAGGGAGGCTGCTAATTTAGCAATTACTAGACTTCTAGAGGATGCTAACTTTCAATCTGGCTATAATCGAGAGAAAAATTTAGCTATCTTAGATAGTCGTTGGATTGGCTCTACTAATCATGAGCCAGATGCCTATCGTTTTGCAATTGCTAATAACTCCGAGCCAATTGTTGCTGAGTTTCTCTTGGCGCAATTTGTGGATGCAAGTAGTTATCAGAAAGCTGGATGTTTAGCGCAGTGTTTAGCAGGCACAAAAGATCCTACTGTTATTGCAAAAGTTCATAGCCTAATTAAAGAAAGTATTTCTGTTGTTGGAGGAAATAGCACCTATGCAAATTTATCAGTACAACATCTGCTTGCACCAATGATTCTTAAGGGCACGGAAGATCAGCTTGGTATTGATTTATTGGTTCAGGCACTACGCTTAGATACTAAAAGCTTAACAGATCGTTTCCAAAGTGTTGGGGTTGTACGGGGGCACCCAGCAGAACAGTATTTACGATTTGTGGCGCGCTCTTTAACTCCAAGTATGGGTAGTAAAGTCGAAGATCTAATTTTAAAAACAATTGTCGATCCAGAGATTCCACCTACAGTTAGAAGAAGCTTATTTGTAAATTGCTTAATTGATCCAATGAAAGATTTAGATAAGTTATCTGCAGCGCTGAATTTTATGAGGCCGAACCTTTCTGATTTTATTCAGGCAAATTATTTAAGAATTTATCGAGCACAGGATGAAACATTTGGCGCGAAAGTGAAGTGTGCTTGGGATGTTGCCGTGAGTTTAGTTAGGGGCACGGGAGTATCTAAAGAGTATTTAAATCAAGTTCGTACGATCGCTAACTTTCTAGTTGGCCCAACCCCTTCTTCCGGTTTAAATGCTTTAGAGCAAAGAGGCTTTGATTACGGTCTGTATAATCGAGCTCTGAGTGTCTTGGCTGGGAATACTGGTCGACAAGAGTTTTTTTAGTTTCGATCCGTTCTGATAATTTCAATAATTGATGCAGCCTCAGCCCCATGTAAGTGCGCCAGTCTTTCTGGTAGCCCATCCCTTGATTGTAAAAAGCGAATGGCATCATTAATTACTGGAATAATTTCTGGCCAATCAGGCCTAATTGCAATTGATTCTTCTGCTAGATCTAATAAGTTTTCTCGTTGATTAAAAACTGCTAATAAATCTTTCGGTTGCTTTTTGGCAGTTAGGATTGCTGTCATCGAATTAGTTAGGAATAAATGTGCCGGGCGATTAAGTCCGCGTAGTGTAACTCTCTCAATGCCTTCTTCGTCAGAGGAGCAGAGGATTAAAGATTCATCGGATCTTTTTAATTTTGTGTTAGCAATTAAGTGCGGTAAGGAGTTCCTAAGAACGGCAATTTTATATTTTTCATCTCTAAGTTCCGGAATAGTTTTAGGTTCAGGTAAATCTGGTAGATCAGTACTTTTTCTTTTACGCATAATTGCCGAAACTCCCAATCGGTAAATTGGTAAGGAGAAATGTATTTGAGAGGCAAGATTGGGAACAATCATTGTCGGCCCAAAGAGATCGATTTGACCTGTTGTTAACTTAGTTCGGTAGTCAGCAAACGGGATATAGACTAATTCTATTTCTTTTTGTAAGGCGAGCCCCAGCATTTTGCAAAATTCTGGATAGAAGCCGGTATGTTTGTTATCGCTTGGTGGTGTCTGAGAACCAAAAAGCCAATAGTGGTTATAGTTAACACCCATTCGCAATGGCCGTCCAGCCAGCAGATCTTTTACATTTCTCTGGCGCATTTCCGTACGCACAACATTCCGAATTAAATTTGTAAAATTATCCGTATTAAAATTTAAAGAGATTAGGTCATTAGCTTCGCGATTTTTTTCAGTAATAGTTAGGTTTGCTTGATAGGGAAATTCTTCGCTCAGGCGGGCGGCAGAAAAAATTTGCTGACCACTGACATCAAGATTAAATGCCAGTAGGACCAATACTGAGCGACCTGGTATTCTTCCGTATGTTTTTAATTGTGAGAGGTAAGCGGGAGTTACGCCACATTTTTCAGCGAGCTCACCATAGTCTCCTTTTTTCTTTTTCCATTCTTCTAGTGGTTCAGCAAGAAGCTGCTTTAGTTCATTAGAGCATTCAAAAGTTAGCTTTTTGATCTTCATATTAAATAGGTTTGTTTATCACTAAGACTATTATTTAATTAACTATATAAGTCATAGGTTGGTCAATAGTCTGATTATATCTAATAAATTGCCAATATTATTTAATATAATAGCAGGAATATTTCATTTTAAACTGTTTATGTGAATTATATCAAAATAATTTTGATTTAGTAAAGTCGGATTTTCCTCTAAAAAAACCTTAAGAGAGTGGTTAGGTATGGCAAGGCAAGGTTTAACAGCTTACATAACCCTAAATTAACGTTTGTTTAATAAATTAAGGATAAAATAATGTTACAACATCAAGGACCAGTAGAAATGTCCCTAAGGGAATTCTTTTTCGGGTCAGGATCTAGTAGAAAATCAAGCCCACCGCAGGCAACACCATTACTTTCTAGTACAGAAGTACAAACAGCTAGAAGTTTATCAGCCAAGTTACAAAATTTTGATTTTCCGGAGCCAGGGCTTACAAATCGCCTGATTGAAGAGCAGGGATGGGATCGGCAGTTTATTGCTAAAGCAAAACAAGAATATTTAAGATTTATTGTTCTAGCAACATCTGCTCCAACGGAAGTTACTCCCTCGCTCGTGGTCGATGAGGTCTGGCATACACATTTAATGTTTTCTAAATCTTACATTGAAGATTTATGCCTTAATAACTTGGAAAGAATTATTCACCATAGTCCAGGAACTGGAGAGGCGACTCATGATGCTAAATATCAAGGGCAGTATTTGAGAACTTTAGCAACATACAAGCAAGTATTTGGCCAAGAGGCGCCAAGCGATTTATGGCCTAGACCTAAGCAAGAAGCAACATCTGCCAGAGAGAAATCTAGTAGTCATCTAGGAGCTACTGATAGCGGAGCTTGTGCAGCGAGTCCAGTAACACATGATTCCTTCTTTTTACATTCACTATTTTCTGGGGGTTCTTCTGATACTGATTGTGGACATGGAGGATCGCATGATTCTGGAGGTTGTGGTGGCGCTGAGGCAGGCGGAGCTGATGGGGGCGGTGCTTCTAGCTGTGGAGGTGGAGCAAGTTGTGGTGGAGGTTCTTCTTGCGGAGGAGGAGGTTGTGGTGGCGGAGGATGTGGAGGTAGTTAACTCTGCATCACTAATTAATCGCAGGAATAGTTATTTATTTCTGTCCACGATGTTAATTCAATTCTCAATCTTTGAAAAAACTTTAGTTGATATAGTGAGTCCAAAAAATAAATTACGTTAAAATACTAACGATTTTGTTGGGACTCCCTGTTGATGTTGTTTTTAGTTATGCAAACTTGGATATCCGCCGCTGCAAATGCTTTGGCGTCACAAGAATCCAAGATTTGCATTAGCCGTAATGACAGTATTTAATTTACTAACGTAAATTATTTTTTGTCATTATTATATTACTTCTCATTCGATATCAATATCTTTAAGCTTTCCGTAATCTCTCCAGTAAGGCTTCGGTATCTTTAGGTAGAACATCTAAAGATTTTAAGATTGTGCCCATTTGGGATAGTTCCTTGGGATCATCTATCTTTTCTAGGATTGTTAAAAAAGCTAGAAATCTTGGCTCATCTTTTGATCGCGCACAGGCAAACAAGTCATCAAAGATAATTTCCATTTTTTTAGTTTGATTACACAGTAAGTTAAATAGCTTAAGAAAATTGGGGCTATCTTTTAATTGCTCTAAAAGCATGGGGAAAGAGGCTTCGGGAGAATTGTGTGTTTTGATAAATTGCGGACTTAGTCGTTTAGCCACAATCGCGACTAAATCTATGATTGAAGCATTTCCTTTTGGATCACTTCCAATTTCAATTTTCTTGGGGCTGATATCTAAATAGAAAACTTTAAGTGGTAATTGCTTGGTAATAAAATCTTGAGCAGCTTTAGAAGGACTAGGATGATTGAGTTGGTAGATTGCAAATGAGGCTGGGTTTTGGCCGATATGCTCCAGGAATAGTTTGCGGTCTGCTTGTTTTTCTAATTTGGCAAATACATTCCAGACATTTTTTAGGCCGACAGACTGTTGTCCACAGACTTTACTAAGAGCTTCCCTTGTACTACGTACATAATCAAAACAACGATGATCTTCTAGGACTTCATGAGTGAGTGGTAATCTTGATAAAAATGGAAGTTCTTCTGCTGAAGCAGTTAATACACTTGTTAAATAATCATTGTTTAAATGCCCTCTTTTTTGAGCGGTTAACAATAGCTCCGTATGATTATGTTGATCGTTAGGACGTAGTAATCCAAAATGATGAAAATTTGATTGCAAATAAACAGCTCCTGCAATTGGATCCTGTGTTTTCTCAACTATTTTTTTAGTACAGTCTAGTAGATCACTGACTACTAAAGCATTATCAAAACCAAGATCTAATAAATGGGTGATGACTGCTTCTACTCTTAAGGCGAAATGTTTTAAGGCTTCATGTCTCTTTTCAGGAACTTCAACAGCATCAACTTCTAATTTAAGGCGGGCAAGAAAACTAGGCTTTAATTCTATTCGTCTTTCCTCTCCGATTGATGTGATATCCTCTAAGTAATCACTTCCTCCTTTCTCGTGTAAAGTTTTTAAATTAATTGTAAGTTCTTCGCTGAGTTTTGTTTCGATTGCGGTAATTCGATCAATAAATGATTTCGCAGATTTTCTTTGTTGAGACATGCTCTCAACAACTTCCAACTTATCTGGATTAGCTAATTCTTTTAGTTCCTTGGCGATTGTCCGATAAGCTGATAAACAAGTTAAAACCATGGCAGTTAGTTGTGTAGCATAGACCTCTTGGATACCAATGTCTTCTTGGAAAGCTCTAACTAATGCTAATGGATTATAGGGATAATCAATTGTTTTTGTTCGCCCAGGTTTTTCAATTTTAATTTGAGCTTTTCCAGTATCATCTGTTACGACGTGACAAGGGAATTCTAGGACTGTTTGTAGATCCGTTCGGGGGTTAAGTGGAAGCTGTGATTGATGGTGTGACTGCATTTTAGAATTTACTAAATAATTTAAGGGGCAGTAGAATAACATAAACAAGTTGCTAAGCAAGAACACGAGGAGCCTCATAATAAATGTTACCCGAGGGTATAAATTGTATAATACGAAGCCTCACAATTAAATGTTACCGAAGGAGGCTAACAATGGGACTCAGTATGAAAGGCAGAAGAGAGTACTTAGAAGAAGTGAAATTAAGGTATTTAAATGGCGATAGAGGGCTAAAATGCCAAATACTGAATGAAGCCTCGGCAGTTACCAAGATGCATCGCAAGTCTATAATCCGTTATTTTCATAGTAAGATTAATCAGGTGGTTAAGAAGCGAGTGTTAGGAAAACGAGGAAGAAAATGCATTTATGATTATCCTGAGTTTAAAGAAAAGTTAAAGGACATTTGGCTAGAAACTGAAAAGATGTGTTCTAGGAATTTGGCTGAGGCAATGTCAGAATGGCTACCCTCGTATGAGAAGATGTATGGCAAAATAGAGCTAAAAGTAAGGCATGATTTGTTACAAATCAGTCATGCCTCAATCGATCGAATAATTAACCCCTACAGAAGACAATTTGGAAGGGGCAAATGTGGAACTAAGCCTGGGACATTAATAAAAAATACGATACCGATTAAGGGAGAAAATTGGGATCCTAAATTACCTGGATTTATGGAGGTGGATACGGTGGCACATTGTGGTGGTTCTCTACTCGGTGAATTTGTCTGGACGCTAACTCTTACCGATGTTCACACGCAGTGGACTGAGATTCGTCCAGTTTGGCACAAAGAAGCAAAAGAAACCTTAGCTATAATCAAAAGGATTGCGGAAACTCTACCATTTAAAATCCTAGCTCTAAATGCTGACAATGGTGCTGAGTTTATGAATCATCACTTTCTAAATTATTTTATGCACCGTGATAATCAAATCTATTTCTCTCGTTCTCGTCCTTACAAGAAAAATGATAATGCTCATGTGGAGCAAAAGAACTGGACTCATGCTCGTTCATTACTGGGGTATGGACGATTAGATAACCGAAGTATTATGACAGCGCTAACAGAAATTCTAGCGAATTGGTCTTTGCTTAAAAATCATTTCTACCCTTGCAAAAAACTAATCTCAAAAGCAAAAGTTGGCTCTAAGTTTGCCATGAGATATGAAATACCAAAGACTCCTTATCAACGGCTTATGGAGTCAAATAAAATTAATCAAGCAAATAAAAATAAACTGAAGCAAATTCATGATTCGCTCGATCCATGTTTATTAAGAAGACAAATTCGAGCTAATTTAAACAAACTTTTACAGAACTCCTCGGTAACATCTAATTATGAGGCTTCGTATCCAAAAAGAACCTCTCTCCGGTAACATTTAATTGTGAGGCTCTACGGAACAGGCCATGATTTAGCTGCTAGAGGGGTGCTTCATGACTTGATTCTAATGATTGAGTTAATTTATTAAGCAAGTTAGCATCTTAAGTTATATGCCGAGTCTTTTGATATGAAAAAGCTTCCTCAGAAAATTGTGGTTTTTGGACCAAGTACAGTCTATGGAAAGAATGATTCCGAAGGTGGTTTTGTGGCAAGGCTCAGAAAACTTTCCGAGCAAGAAAATAATAATAACATTGTATTTAATTTAGGAATTAGCGGAGAGTCTTCTAGGGAACTTTTAACTAGATTTCTACTGGAAGTGCCGCCTCGTAAGCCAAATTTGATTATTTTATATCCTGGACTAAACGATATCCTGCGGCGCGGTGGAAAAGATAGTACACGGCTAGTTGAGGAAGAAGAGACAATTAACAACTGGACGCAAATCTTATCTTCCGCTCAAAGTCTTGCCTCGGTAATTGTTATTCTCCCACTGTCATTTGATGAAACACGAACCACACCACTAGTTGCTAATTATTACTACTTTCTAGATGATGCAAAAATTCACCTTTGCGATATCCATATGTTATGCCAACAACTCCAGATTTTGGCTGTAGAAGTCCCATTTAGCAGTGATAATCTGGATGAATTTATCTCCACCGATGGTTTGCATCCTAATTCCAAGGGGCACGAGCTAATTTTGCAAAAATTACTTGAAGTAATACTTTGAGCTGTGTCAAGTTTGCTTAAGAAGGAAGATCTTAGTAAAATTATTTAGTGAAGAATAGTTGTATCAAGATTCTATGTTAACCCCCAGTACTGTTTCAAATAAATATCAAATTGGAGTAGCTGAGTTCTTACCAATACACGAGTTCCATCCTGATGCTGAAAAGTCAGGATATCGTTTCCCAAAAGAAATTATTCGACGGATTGGTTTAGCAATTCGGACTTCAATAAATCCTGGGGAAACATTAGTGAAATTTCTTGATCAATTGATTGATGACAAAAGTCTTGCTGGAGAAGTCTTTACTCCAGGGTACTATAATAAATCAATTTTTAGAGGAGTAACTGGTATTCTACTTGCCGAGTTGCCCGACGAATATCTTCACAAGCTTCAACGACAATTAGTGGCTGAAGATCCCATGCTTGCCATGAGAAGTGCCGGAGTTCTTACTACGCTTTATTCCACTGTGAGTGGATTTCCTGATTTTCAAACATACTTGCACTGCTTCTTTAAGTGTGAGGCAATAACTTCACCTCAGATACTAGGAAGATTAGATCGGCGTTTAAAGGCTTGTTCTAACCGGACGAGCATAAGTGCCGAAGTGCAGCAAATTAGACAAGATTTATCAAAAGTAGCAGAAGCCGTGCGACCACAAATTGGTCAGATTCAAAATCGAAGAATGCAAGATCTGGAATCATTTGAAGCAAGAATGGCTGAGATTACCAAGGCTCTAGATCGTAAGGAGGAAAAATATTCTCTACTTCTAAGTAAGAATGGAAAGAATCAACAGGCGATAACAGCTACTTCAAAACCAAAACCGATAATCTGCAGTGATATTTTAGTCTCAGAAAAATTGCCAACTCGGCCAGCCGCTGACCTACCACTCCCTGATTTTATGAGTTTTGCTAGAAATGCGGATCTATTATTAGAAGTTTACCCTAAAGATCGGCAAGTCTGCGCGACTAATTTTATCCAATCACTCACTGCCAGAAATATACCTCTAGATACGCAGATAAAACTTTTAATACATCTTCAGATTTTGAGTAGTTGGGATGAGATCAATCACGTAAGCGCTGTAAAATATTTTTTTGAAAAGAATAATAACAGTCATAAGACTTTAGGAATCTATTACTTAGTTAGTTTACCTGAGGATCAATTACTAGTAACTTTACAGCAGCTTGCGAAGGAAGATCATTTAAAGGGAGACTTTAAACGTCGGATTGATCTTGGAGTATTGAAATTAACGATCCCTTTGTTTCTAGCAAACCCTAAATATACACAAACTCTTACTGAAGAAAAAATTGATTTGATTGCCCAAAAGCTAAGGTTAGGAATTATTCCTAGTTATGTGCCAGATTTTTGGAAATAGATATCTGTATTGATTAGTAAAAAATTAATTAAATAAATTTCATAAGAAATATAAAAAATAAATTGAATTTTTTCTTTAACTGACTAGTCAACAGAGCATCAATTATGTTATAAGTTAATTAAATATGAGTCCGTACCCTGCCACATACTGTTATCTTCCCCCGCGTCGAGCCTAATTACTGGCAGACATCCCTGTATCTACATCTACTGATACCAATTTCATTTTTCTAATTTCTTTAAGCTCCTAGAAAGGTTTTCTCATGAACCCTGTAATTTCAGATTTTAATCTGCCAGAATATTTAAAATCATCTGTTTCATTATTAGAGAATGAAGCTGTTTTTTTAATACGTGAGGCAGCATTGACTCAAGAGCGCCTTGGATTGATTTTTAATGGTGGAAGAGATTCCTTAGTTATGGCGCATTTGATTGCCAAAGCATTTCCTAAGCAAGAGAAAAAAGTCACCTTAGTTTATTTAGATACTGGATATCATTTCTTTGAGGCCGAGGAAAAATTAAAAGAAATTGGGGAAAAGTACTCACTGCCGATTCTGAAAGTTAAGCTTGCTAAGCAAACAGGTCAGATTGACTATGCTTCTAACGATCAAGCATGCTTGAAAGTGCAACGAGAGTTATTAGATTTAACGATTAGAGAGGCTGGATTTGATGGCATCTATACAGCGGCACGTCGTGAAGATAAGCATCCCCAATTAATTTCAGTTGAGGAAGATTTTAAGAATCATAAAATTTGGGATCCATTACCAGAGAGATGGCAACCTTACCAGTCAAGATCACTTCATGATGGACATCATCGCATGTATCCAATTGCTAATTGGTCAGAGGCGGAAATCTTAGCCTATATGGAATCTCAAAAAATTACATTGCCTCCAATATATTTTGCTCATGAAAGAATCGTAGTTGCTCGCGGGGATCGCTTATATGATTTAGAAAGTGGTGCTAATAGATTGTATCGGGGGGAAGTTCCGAGGGAGATTTTGGTTCGTGCAGTAGCTGTAGGAGATCCTCGGAGTACAGATTTTGTTCCTTCTCAGGCTACGACCATTAAAGGATTAATCCGTGAGCTTACCAGTCGATGGGGGGAAAGACATTTAGCTGATGAAACTCAACAGCCACGTTTTCAAATTAGATTTAGTTAGTATACTAGGCGACATTGAAAATTAGTTGCCTAGTATATCAAGCGCGAAGCGCTTGAAGTGACCTAAGGGGGACGCTCAGGCTAACATGCTTATTTTATAAGCATGTTAGCTGGGGAAAACAAATATACTAAAACCCCAATAAACTAAAAATGCGATCCTTATCCTCCA
>JANNBC010000024.1:0-334149 GCA_031385045.1 bacterium
AACAGGTAAGATTAGTCCCCCAAATTTTGACTATCCAACCACTAGCACAGTTAATGCTGTAAATGGGAAGGTGCTTATTCGCTGGTCAACAGTTACTGGTGCTATTGGGTACTTAGTAAGAGTGGATGATGTCACTACTACAAGAACTAGAATCTATGACTCTAATACCTATCTACAAAATTCTTATGAATTAACAGCAGGCTCAGGCAGGACATATGAGTTCTGGGTACATGCTAAGGCTAGTAATTTTGATATTAATAATTCTGATACTTATAGCGTGAAACAAGTTGTGGTGTTTACGGTAAGTGGAGGTAACGGAGGGGGAGCAACACCTCCACCAACTCCGACTCCAACAGTTACACCGCCAATCACCTGTGTTGGTGATTCTACTCAGACTTATCCGATAACAAATGGGACTGGAATCAAAACAAGAAATTGTGTTAACGGAGCTTGGACTGATTGGTTAACTTTTGCAGTGCTTAGTTGTAATGCAGGTTATCAATCTAATGGTACTGCTTGTGTGGCCGTTGGAAATACAAGATTGACCATTGGTGCTGCTGAGGTTTTACAGACTGGCTATAATTCTGATCATCATTCCGATATGTCATCTCCGACTTTAAGAAAATCAGCAACTGAGTTTTATACTTGGACGGGTAATGGTTCGTATGCTTTTAATATGTATACTGGAACACTCGCAAATCCTTTTCAAACAAGGATGTGGGAAGGAACTGGTAGCGGCCGATGGGATTTTAGTGGAATTAATTTTGATTTTGGTGGAGTCCCTTATAAGAGTAGTCTTTATTATCGTCCATGGATGGCAAATGTTTATAAGCATTCCGATGGTACATTAATTGGGTTTGTTCATATTGAAACTGCTGATTATGATGATCGAGCGAATTGTCGATACCGCCAGGGGATTGCCAGATCAACTGATGGAGGATATCACTGGAAATATCTAGGGGATGTTCTTAAGCCTCAATATAATAGTTTTTCTAATCTTGGTGGAGCACCATTATTAATTGTTGGAAATTATTTTTACCAATACTTTAATGAACTTCCTATTGGAGGTTCTCGAGTTCCAGCTGTTGCTCGTGCACCTATCGCTGAGGTAATTAATGCGGCGAAAGCTGGTACAGTTAGTCCATGGAAAAAATATAATAATGGAACTTGGACTCAAGATGGACTAACTGGTGTGGCCTCAAATATTACATGGAATATTGATAATATTACCGGCCTAAATAATAATTCTACCCAAACTCCAGATCGCTATGATATGCACACTGATGCAGTTTATAGTTCTGCTCTTGGAAAATATTTGCTAATTGCTTGGGAACAACTTGGATATGAATATCGAGATCCATATCCAGTCTATCCAGCTAACAAAGGTTATTATCTTTATACATCAACTGATGGTGTGAACTGGGGAGGAAGAACGAAGGTGTATACACCTAATCACATTTATTATTCTGCAGCCGAGTTAGCAGAATTTGCTAAACAAAATAAGGTGCCACCACAAGAGGAGAACCCGTATCCATTCTTTGCAGGAGGACTAAATCATCCACAAACAAATGATGATTTGAGTGTAATTGGTGGAAATACCTTTTATCTATATTTTCAAGATAGAACATTTAATAGGTTATTAAGAATACCATTTACTGTTAACTAATTTGGATATTTGGCATAGTAATCTTTACTAAGTCGAAAGCCAGTTCCAAAGATCTTTTGAATGTATTCAGAGAGTTCTCCACGGTTTCGCATTTTATCACCTTCATTTAATCTTATGGCGATGGTATGTTTTAAGTTATTTGCTTCTAAGCAGTTTGCGAGCAAAGTAAATAATGGGATACCGCCTTGTGCAATAAAATGAGGTAAGCGTTTAGTGCAATATTCCAAATTCAATCGTTTTAATTCCAGAGCGACTGAGTTTAAAAATTCAGGGTCAGCTGATAAAAGTTGAGTCTCATAGTCAGGGATTTGGGCAAGTTGGGTAGCTAGATTTGGGAAACTTCCGATCCCAAAAGTTTCTTCTGCTAGAGTGATTAAGTGCTGATCTTTAGGTAATAATCCTTGAGGGCGAAGTTCTCGGGTAAAGACACCTAGGTCTCCAGTCATTAATTGGCTAGAGATAAATTCTAAAGTCTGTACTTCTTCAGTCGGCTTTCTTTTTAATTTTAAGTATTGATCAATTTTTTCTGCTAAGGCTATTAATTCTTTGGGGCCAATTTGCAGGCCATTTAATTTGATCGGAGCGATTACCTCTGTGGTTAAATCTAGTCTGAGGATTTCTTTTTGCGGTACTTCGTTGTTGGCAGGAGAATCTATTTGTAGTTTTGACACTGGTTTCATCTAGCTTAAGCAACATTCTAATATCTGATATACTAAAGTTTCCTTCAGGCTAGTCAAATAATTATTTTTGGGAAATATGAATCAACTACTTTTGTTTAGTATGGCTTATTAAGAATTACAATATTGATTCCATGACATCAGATCCTCAGATTTGTCATAAGTTTCATCGTAACCTAATTCATCAAATGCTCCCCCGATGTAACGAATCCACTCATATTGTTTATCTCCATCACAATGATAGGTGAAAATAGCAATATAGCTGGATGTGCCTCCTGGACCCATAGGTCGTCTTTCTACATTTATTGTAAATACTAAGCGACCGATTTTATCAGGCAGGAGATCTTCTACTGTTTGAGAAAGTGTATGGTTAGAGTTTTGGCAAGAAAGCGGAGCAAAGGGCGAGCTATCACATCTTGAATAAGATGTTTGATTACAATTTACACAGGCACTTTCTAAATCATTTTCTATCGTTGTGATAATTACTTTTCCGATAGCTAGAAATGATATTGCCTCAAGGTTATGGGCATTAATTTTATAATTATTGTAAGCAGCAATTGACATGGAAGAAAGAATGCCAAGTATGGCAACTGTGACTAGTAGCTCAATTAATGTAAAACCTCTTTCCATTCCTTTATTTTACTACAGTTGGTCTTTAATTATCAATAGTTTCAGTTTGTATTATGAGAGTATGTTTTTAGAAAATATATAGGGCTACTTAATCTTTAGCTACACATTTTCAGGCAGAATCTCTCCGTAAGCTAACCTAGAGCAATTAGCACTGCTCCAATTGTAATAAATAGCAGGCAAATTATTTTTTTGTATAACTCAAAGCTAGTTAGTTTTTCTTGATGAAGTTTAGGTGCGAGGAAGGTAAGCGCAATTCCAATGATAAAAACTACTAATGGCTGAATTCCGGAGATTGTTGCTACTAAAGTTACTGGCGCAAGAAGCACTGTGAAGCAATACCTAGATACTAGAACTGCAAGGACGTTTAATAATTCATTTAATAAATTCCAACTAATAAATTTTTTAGAATCACTAGAGATTAATTTTAGAAATTCATTTCGAAATTTTGTGTTAAAAATTAGGAAGCCAAGGCCAATTAGTGTTCCTCCCAGATGGCTATAGCATGTCGCTGTCCAGAAATTTTGCTTCTCTGCGATTCCTTTAAAGATTACTAAGCTAATTGCAATAATTAAACAGCTGAGGGCCATTAATAAGAATGGTTTGAGTTTTGGAAAGTAGCGACTGTTGGGGTGAGAAGATATGAATATTCCACTTGTTATAACTAAGAACATTCCGCCTAACTGCATGAGGCTAATACTTGTTCCTAGAAAAAGATATTCTAGGACTAGTGTGAAAATTGGAACTAGTTGAAAGAGAGGGATTATTACAGACGGCTCTTCTTCTTGAAGCGCTTGGTAATAAGGTAGTAAATAGAAAGCGATTAGTGCTCCTTCGGATATTAAGTAGAGTGCCGAGCGGAGGTCAATTGCAGTCAGATCCGCGGACGTTAATAATAAGATTATTGGAATACTTGGAATGCCAATAATGGTTGATATGATAAAGAGTCCACCAAATGCTCCATCGGGAACAAATCTGGAGAGGATAATTTTATCAATATAATTTGTTATGCCAAAGAGGAGCGGGGGTATTAGGGCAAGGTAGAACCAGGACATTAACAGTAATTTAGGAAGTTGTGTGTGCTATCAAATCGCCTTAGGCATCTGATAGCACAATATTGGAGTCGGTTTTAGAAACTAACTTTTGGGGCAACTTTTGCAGCGGCAGCTTCGCCAGCATCAAGTTCAAAGAACTCTTTCGCAGTGAATCCACCAATTCCTGCCACAATGCTATTTGGCATTTGTTGCACGCTGGTATTGTAATCAGCTACTGAATCGTTGTAGTGCTGGCGAGCAAAACTGATTCTATTTTCAGTCGAAGTGATTTCTTCTTGAAGTTGAGCAAAATTTTGATTTGCTTTTAAGTCTGGGTAACTTTCTGAGACTGCAAAAAGTTGTCTTAAAGCTCCTGTTAATTGGTTCTCGGCAGCAGCTTTTTCAGCCATGTTAGAAGAGCCCAAGGTTGAAGCAGCATTCCTAGCGGCAATAACTTTTTGAAGGGTCTCTTGTTCATGACTTGCATAACCTTTAACAGTTTCGACTAGATTAGGAATTAGATCGTAACGACGCTTTAATTGCACATCGATTTGTGACCAGGCATTTTCGCAAGCAATTCTTTTTCTAACTAAGGTGTTGTAAATCGCCATGAACATCAGGACGACTACGACAAGTGCGATAATAACGATTAATACTATAGACATTAGCTTTCTCCTAAAACTTTAATTGTGACAGCATCTTCAGCCGTAAACTCTGGTTGGTTAATATCGAACTCCCGATTGTTACTAATTAATGGGTCATCGACGTCAGCATCAACTTCCAGCTGGCCTGTTCTTAAATCATTTAATGCTCTAAGTTGAATTTCGAGCGTTGCTTCATCAGACTCTTCAAAGTTATCAGCTGGGATAAAAAACACTAAATAGTTTTCGCCATCAGCTGATTGATTGAAGTTTGGGGTGGCATCTTCAGGATCATCTAAGTAGTCAATTGTTGCCGTAGAAGGAACATAAGTTAGGCTATCTGGATAGCGTAATTTAATAATTAAATCATTGAAATTTGTATCAGAAATTTTTACTTTAACTCGCACTCGATCACCGGTATCAATTGTTGTTGGGGTTACATTTAGTTCAACTGAGGCTGCTCCAACAAAGTCTAAATCTCCATTGCCACTCCCACCGCAGGAAGCTAAAAGGCCGGTTAAAATCAGTAATAAATATTTCATGTAAACTTTTAATATACGAATCAGCAGTAAGGCGCTGGATAATAGCGTTACATTACCTTTGCGATCTCCTTTTGACAACCATAATTTCTAATAATTCTAGGGTAAAATGAAGCAAAAGTAGCAACTAAGAATATTTTTCAGATAAACCCTCAAGTGAATTATTTTACTGATCAAATCATTTATTTAAACTGTAAAGTGTCTTGGATTTATCAGTTTAGCCAGTAGGTTGATCTCTTTAGACCTTTTGCGGTAACTTTCGGTAAATGATTAATTTAAATAGATTTAAGGTTAACCTAAATTCACTATGTCTGATTGCACTAGCCACATATCTATTGGTGTTGGGTTATGATCTTTCACCTTATTGGTTTCACAAAGACTGGGTTACTGATGATAGCTTTCAGCAAGTTTATCCATTTTTAAAAGTCTATCAGCCTAATTTATTTTACGGTGATTTAATCACGGATGTAATGGAGGGCTATTTAGCTCCAGCCCATTATTGGCTAGCTTATTTTATTACTTATCTAACTGGCAATCCAATCATGACTAGTCATTGGATGATGTTAATCCAAGTGGGACTATGTTTTAGTTTTTTATTTCTGTTTGTTAAGAAGATTTCAGATTTGCCAAGTGCTTGTTTGGCTCTGATTTGGTTTATTAGTATTCGAACAGTTTTTCAACGGATGACTGGAGGGCTACCGCGAGGTTGGGCCTCGGTTATTATTTGTGCAGTACTTTATTTTCTAAGTCGACGGAATCATCTAGCTGTTTTAATTTCATTACTTTTGGGATGTTTGCTTAATCCGCCAGCAACAATTGTGGTTGCATTAACCTATGGGCTTTTTCTTTTCTGGCAATTATTTACTAAAGAGCGGGCGCAATTTATTAAGCCATTTTTAGTTCTCCTAGTTTTAAGTCCAGTCTATGTTTTTATTACAGCACAGGTTGTGAAGCGTCCTGATAGTGTGGGCCAAATGGTTACTTATCAGCAGGCCTTGAAAATGCCTGCAATGCGCAGGCCTGATGGGCGGTTTCCATTTGCTCCTTTACTCGATATGCCAACCGAATTGGATGTATATGCATTTGATGCATTTAATCATCGGTTATCTAATGGATTTAGCTGGCAAAAAACATATTGGAGTGGCAGTATTAAATTTTTTAAAGAACATTCATCCGCATTTTTCTTATCAATTTTTTCAATCTTTTTAATTATTGCAATTCTAAAGCGTAAATTACCACTTCGCGAGGAACTACTTTGTTATTTTGTCTCAATTGTTACAGTATATATATTATCTAGATTATTTGCTTTTAATCTTTATGTTCCTGATAGGCATTTATTGGTACCACTAGGAATTTTCTGGGCCTTGGCCTTTGTAACTTTAATTACAAGGATTTTTGGGAAGTCTATTGGTAACTCATTTCAGCAGACTAAGACTTCATTTAGTGTTTTAATGTTGCTCGCTGTTTGCGTAATCCTTAGCAATGGCCATGGGATGTATGGTGATGCTAACTTTAATTATAACTTATACAAAAAAGGCAAAGTCTTTGCTTGGCTTAAGAAGAACACTAGTCCAGATGTTTTAATTGCAGGTCATCCACAACACTTAGATGCTTTAATGCTCTTTAGCGAGCGACAAGGTTATATTACTTATGAAACTTCTCATCCATTTTATCCAAAATACTTTGAAGAATGTTTAAGGCGGAATGTGATTAGCTTAAAGGCACACTATGCACGTAACTTACATGAAGTGTACGATTTGCTGGCGCCAGAAAAGATTGATTATTTTGTTTTTGATCGCAAGCGGTTTTATCCGGATAAACTTGCTAATGAAAAGTACTTTGAGCCTTTAAAGGCGATGGTCAAAGAGCTAACAGCTAGAGATTCTCAAGATTATGCTTTTAAACAGATTCCTCGGGCAATTAATTTAACGGCAACTCCATATTTAATTTTTAGGGATGATTATTCCGTAGTAATTGATGTTAAAAAGTTAGGTGCATATCTTCAGCAAAATATTTTGGAGCAAGATGTCAAGATTTAATTATTGTAAATTTATTTTTTTAATTATTTTGGCTTTATTCATTGCCTTTATCAGCTTAGGCAAGGCATATCCAACTTTATATTCACCACTAGACAATCAAGGTACTTTTAATCAGATTGATGCCGATCGCTGGATTCTAGATGGTGCCGAAATTAAATTTAACAATCTTTTAAGCCGAGGTAATAAAGTCACTTTCCATTTTAGCACTTGGCATCCAGAGAATATGCCCGCACCACAATTGCAAGTTTATGTTTGCGATCAACTTGCTAGTCAATTTGTAGTCACCCCAGGTCTAGAACAAGATGTCTACTTAAGAGGGGATTGTGAGCCTCGAGTTATTCGAATTCAAAGCACTAATGCTTTCGTTGCTAGTGAAGGAGATCCACGACCGTTGATTGCTAAATTAGATTTTCTAAACTTAAGCGCTAAGTCTGGGTTAGTTTTTTCAAGTCCGTCAATTATTTTCCAAGTTGCTGGAGCCTTATTATTAATATTTATTGTTTTAATTAATATTTTTCCAACTGTTATCGCAGGTAGTCTAATCACCTTAGTAACGGTCGGTGGATATTGCCTAATCTCCGAATTTTATTTTTCTAATCAGATTGTCCTAGGTAATTTTTATCTTTTCTTAATTTTATTTTTACTCGGATTATTAGTTGCAAGGTTTAATTTTAGAACAAACTTACAGTTCCCTTATTTTCCCAAAGCCCCACTAGGGAATTCGCTCTTGATTATCTTAATTTTTATTTTAGGAGCGTGTTTACGCTTCTATGATATTGACTTTGGGTTGCCAGCTAACTATCACCCGGACGAGGTTCCTAAGTATAATGCAATTGAACGCATGCGGCACTTTGGTGATTTTAATCCGCGCTATTTTTTACATCCCACTCTCCTACTATACAGTGCCTACTTCTTTAATTTTTTATTAAGGTTTTTTACAAACCTTGAAATACCGTGGATGGATACTTTAATTCTTGCTGGAAGAATGATGAGTGCCACGGCGGGAAGTCTTAGCATTCTACTAACTGCCTTAATTGCTAGGAGATTATTTAATAATTATGCCGCTGTTATTAGTGCTTTTTTAATTGCTGTATTTCCACTTCATGTAACTTGTTCACGCTACTTAAAAGAAGATGCTCTCTTGGTATTCTTTATTCTTCTTGCTGTATACTTAGTGATACGCAGTGTGCAGGAAAATCGGGCCGGTGGGTTATTGCTAGCAGGCTTAGTCGCGGGCTTTAGTGCTTCAGTTAAATATACTGGACTAGTATCTATAATGATTTTAGTCGCTGCGCCCTTTCTAAAGTCGGAGCGATTAGTTCCTGATAAGGAATTTTTAAAATGGACCGTGCGGGCAATTTTTGTTTTACCCCTAGGATTTTTACTTGCTTCTCCCTACACATTGTTAGATTTAGGTAAGTTTTTACAAGATTTTAATTATGAACGCAGTCACATGGCGACTGGTCATGATGGTTTAATTACAGCAGGTTCACAAATTTGGACTTACCATCTTGCTCGAAGCTTATGGGCGGGGATGGAGCCAGTGGCTTTAGCATTTGGAGTGATAGGTTTAGGCTATTTATTATATCAAAATAAAATTAAATATTGGTATATCATTGCCTTGTTTTTACTTTATTATATCCCAGCAGAATATGTGAAAGCAAAGCCAGCGCCACAGCCGGAACGTTATGTTGTGCCCTGCTTGCCATTTCTAGCCATTGCAATTGGTGTTTTGATTAGTGAATTAACAATCAATGCTCGTAGATTCACTAACAAGATCTTACTAGGAATTTTAATGCTCTTGGTAGTATCATTTCCGGCAGTTAGATCTTGGCAACTAGCTAGGGATTTAAAGCCTGATACCAGGGATTTAATGAGTCAGTGGGTAGATCAAAATATTCCAGCTGGCAGTAAAATATTAATTGATTTACCAGCTTATCAAGCACCAATCGCTCCGGATAAATTTCAGGTTTCGGCCTTAACTCGTAATTTAATTCTAGAAGAGTTATCTCCGGAGTCACTTCGTAAATCTGGCGGCGACTATTTGTTACTTTCAAGCTTATTTTACGATCGCTATTTTTCCCAACCAGGGATTCCTCCACAGTTACGAGGAATTATTCGAAATGTTTTTAAGAGTTTTCCTGTAGTGCAAGAGTTTGAAGCTTCTTCCGGCACCTATGGATTTAATAATCCTAAAGTAACTTTATTTAAGATTCGATAAAAATTAAGGATTAAGTCTAATAGTAAGTGAGGTATTGCGACGTTTGGCTAAAGTTCTCTGACAAGCAATTTGCAGGGCGCGTTTACTCCCCACTATGATTAATAATTTTTTGGCTCGGGTCATTGCCGTGTATAGCAATTGTCGATCCAGTAATATAAATTGAGATTCATGAAGGACAATTATTACACATGGAATTTCGGAGCCTTGAGAGCGATGAATTGTCATAGCATAAGAAAGAGAAACCTGTGATAATTCATTCTTCTGATAGCGTACATGACGCCCATCCCAAAGTTCGATGATTGCTTCGCCTGTTTGGGGATTTAGATCTTGAATCACCCCTTGGTCACCATTAAACACACCCTCAGGATCGATTTGATAATTATTTACTCGTTGGCAGATGCGATCGCCAATTGCCAAGTATTGTTCACCTAACTCCAAGCGTGCTTTATTTTCTGGAGGGTTAATTCGTGCTTGAAGCTTTTGATTTAATAATTCCGATCCAACTGGGCCACGATTTGTAGCAGTAAGTAACATAATTTGATCGTTACTAATTCCAAATTTTTGAGGAATTTGTTCAGCATAAAGACTCTCTACTAAGTTAGCAATTTCCTGGGTCTCGCGCCTTGGAATAAAATAAACATCACTTGTAGTATTACCATCGGGAACTGGAATTTCGGGAAGAATTCCAGAATTGACCTGATGAGCAAATTCAATAATTGCTGATTTATTAGCCTGTCGAAAGATTTGATTTAAAACTACTCGTGGGACAATTGGACTAGCAAGGATATCTGCTAAAACTTTACCGGCGCCAACCGAAGGTAATTGGTCTTGGTCACCAACAATAATTAATTTAGTCTCTAGGCTAATGGCACTAAATAAATCTTTAGCAAGCATTAAATCAATCATCGAGGCTTCATCAATAATTAAGAGATCTAATGGCTGCTCATTTTCCAAATCATCTTCTGTAAAGCGAATGGGATTATTTAAATTATGCACAAAAGATTTTTTGATTGGATCAAAACCAAGCAAGCGATGAATTGTACTAGCTGGAATCTGACAGACCTCACTTAGTCTTTGGGCTGCTTTGCCAGTAGGCGCGGCTAATTTTATTGTCTTATTAGCTTTTTTAAAAATCTCCACAATTGTTCGAACAATTGTAGTTTTGCCACAACCAGGACCACCAGTAATAACAATTAAATTTTGCTTAGCTGCGAGGTAGAGAGCTGCAATTTGTTGCTCACTAAGGGTAATTTGTTGGGTTGCAAAATTTTTATCAAGTAAACTTGGGAGGCTAGAAGTAATATCTAATTTTAGGGTATCTAGGTGTACACGTTGTTGTATAAATTTAGCAACAAAACATTCTGCATCATAAATACTTTTAAGATAAATCTTATCATTTTCCAAAACAACTTTTTGTTCCTCTGCTAGTTTTTGAATGCTTTCGGTTAAATCTTCAATCTCTTCAATCTTTAAAAGAAATTTTGTCTTTTCATAGAGGTTATCCAGCTCCAGGAAACAGTGGCCATCATCTTGTAACTTTACAAGGGTGAAATAGATCCCTGCTTGAATCCGAAGTGGGTGGTGTAAATCCATTCCAGTGTTTAGGGCAATTTGATCGGCACGTGTAAAACCAAAACCCGGTAAGTCCCAGGCTAGTCGGTAAGGATTAGTTTTAATGATATCAAGTGCTTCATTTTGATAGGTCTCAATAATTTTTTGAATTTGAAAAGTACTAAGACCAAGATCTAGGAGATAACGACGGAGTTCTAAATGTTGATTGTGTTTACCAAAAGTTTCTTGAATATCTTGGATCGTTTTTGGGCCGATTCCAGAAACTTCGTTTAGGCGGTAGGGCTGTTGTTGGATAATTTTATAACTATCATCGCCAAATCTCTGATAAATATCAGCAGCTTTTTTCTCTCCGATCCCTGGGAAGAGTCCACTACTTAGAAAATTGATTAGACTTTCTTTGCCAGTTGGAGCAACTTGTTCCCAGAAAGCAACTTTAAATTGTCGGCCAAATTTGGGATGTTTGGCATATTGTCCACGAAGCAAGAGTTCGATTCCGGGAACTGTCGGCAAGCCAACACCAACAACAGTTAGGCTTAAAGGTGAGTCCGCAGTTTCTACTTCGAGGATCGTAAAGCCAGTTGTCGTATTACTGAAAGATACTTTATTGATTTTACCACGAATCAAAGTATGATTATTATTGGAATTATAGGAATTATCATTCATACGGAAAGTTTACTGCGCTATGTCCAAAAAAATAATTTTGACTCGAAGTGTCGAAGATAATCAAGCTTTGGCCAAACAGTTACTAGCATTAAATTATAGTGTTATCGAGTTTCCAGCAATTAAAATTGTCGATCATTTTAATTTAAATCAAAAAATTTCCTTAGAAGACTACGATTGCTTGGTTTTTACCTCGGCCAAAGCTATCTACGCAACTAGACGGTATCTTGAGTCTTTACAAGTCTTTATTCCGAAAAAAACTTTAATTGCTGTTGTGGGACAGGCTTCGGCTAAAAGTTTTCAGGAATGTTTTAGAAGATCTGCTAATATCATTGCGCCAAAGTCTAATAGTGAATCCTTAGCAGATGATTTGCTCCAAAAGCTACAGCCAAAACAAAAAGTTTTATTCTTGGCAGGCAATTTAACTCTAGATATTTTACCACAAAAGCTTGTTACCGGCGGAATGCTTGTTGATACTTTACAAGTTTATAGAAATATTATTCCCCAGGCAGATCCGCAAGCCTTACAAGAAATAAGTCAGTCAGAGGCAGGAGATTTAATTTTTCCTTTTTTTAGTCCCTCGGCCGTGGATAATTGTATAAAATTACTATCAGTTAATGCTGATTGTTTACAGCAGGCAAAGATTATTAGTATTGGCGCAAAGACTTCAGCAAGGCTTCTTGATTATCAATTAATAGCTACTTGTGAATTGGCTCGCCCTGATCAGCTGTTGTTAGTAAAAGCTATTTTGGATCTTGGTTAGGAGGGTAGAGAATTGCTTCCGTTTTAAGGGAGATTTTATTTTTCCAGTAGTCAATATAGCGCTTGGTATGATCAAGATAATCTTGAAACTCTTTATTAGTGACTCTCAAGCGTTTTTTCCCTTTATTTTGAATTAGAAAATCAGCATCGAGTAACACAGTTAGTTGTTTTAAATTAGCGTTCCGACTTTTCCAATTAATATCAGTGACGTTTAATTCGTGCAGAATAAAAGGAATTATAGATAACTCGGCACAATCTGAGACGGAATAAGGGAAGCCCTTGGTTTGTAAATATTTGATAATAACCTGAAGTCTTTCAACTCGTTTTTCTGATATTGAATCAAGTATTGTTGAGTAATTTGCCAGCAGCTCTTCCTCAAGTAACTCGGCAACCTCTTCGGCACGAAGTATATCTCCCCAGATTAGGACTCTGATTTGTTCCCAAAATTCAGTAAAAATATTTGGATTACTTGTGGGCATGATATCTAATGTCGATGAAAGGTATATAAATTTATTAGAGTTATTCTATAAGCTTATAATTGGGTTTTAGTCCTAGAGATCCAGTTTTATCCACGAGCATTTTAGCAAGCTGGAATTTTCAGAAAGACGCTTATCCATATATAGTATTTCTAAAGCTATATTCTGTACAGTGATTGATTCAATTTATTTAAAATAATTAACAATTTA
Organism: bacterium; assembly: GCA_031385045.1. GTDB lineage: Bacteria > Bdellovibrionota_C > UBA2361 > UBA2361 > CALJRW01 > JANNBC01. The sequence continues at coordinate 13,125 of JANNBC010000024.1, forward strand.
TAGATACTAAAATCGATTGGTTTTTTTATAAAGGCAGGGCAAAACATGCCTATGCCTAAACTTTTTCAGTTTGTTAGGGTTTAGATCTGTCCTGCTTGTTTACACTCATTATTGAAAACTATATATTAATTAAATGATTGACTTAAACCACTTACGAACAAATCCTGAGTTATACGAAGATGCTTGCCTCAAAAAGGGAGTAAAATTTAGTATTAGCGAATTTCTAGACTTAGATCGGGAGTATCGTTCCACTAAGCAAAAGACAGAAGAAATGCGCTCCTTACAAAATTCAGTAAGTAAGGAAATGCCTAAGTTAAGTGGCGCAGCCAAGGAAGCTAAGTTGGCTGAAATGAAAGAATTATCAAGTCAATTAAAGGATTTATCTAGTAGTTTTGGCGAGATTGAAACTAAATGGTCAAGGTTACAATTACAAATCCCAGCAATTCCTCTAGCAGAAGTTCCCTATGGTAAGACAGATGCCGATAATGTTGAGCGTAGAACTTGGGGAACTTTACCTCAGTATGATTTTGAAATCAGAGATCACGTAGCTCTTGGTGACCTCTTAGATATTATTGATATCCCAAGAGGGGTTAAGGTTGCTGGCGCGAGAAATTATTTTCTAAAAGGTGCAGGTGCCATGTTACAACATGCTATTCTGTCTTTAGCGATGGAAGTATTGGAGCAGGAAAATTATACGATTATGGATTGTCCCCACTTGGTTCTAAAAGAGAGTATGGAGGGTACGGGCTATTTTCCAGGCGGGGAAGAAATGGCATTCCATCTTGATGAGCGGGATGATAATCATTATTTAATTGGAACTTCAGAGGTTTCAGTTTGTTCGTATCATAAAGATGAAATTCTTGATTTGGAGGAGTTGCCACTGCGTTACGCTGGCTATTCTCCATGTTATCGCCGAGAGGCTGGGGCTTATGGTCGGGATACTCATGGACTTTATCGAGTGCATCAATTCTATAAAGTGGAACAAGTAGTAATTTGTAAAGCTTGTCCTAAAGAATCTGCAAAATTACATCAAGAATTGTTAGGTAACGCCGAAAAAGTCTTACAGCTTTTGGAGATGCCTTATCGGGTAGTCGATGTTTGTACAGGGGACATGGGACAGGGGCAAGTTTATAAGAATGATATCGAAGTTTGGATGCCATCGAGACAGGCTTACGGAGAAACTCATAGCTGTTCAACTTTTTATGATTTTCAGGCTAGACGTTTAAAATTAAGATATAAAGATGAGGACGGTAATAATGTTTTATGCCATACTCTCAATAATACCTGCGTAGCATCACCTCGAATTTTAATTCCTCTCTTAGAATTAAATCAGAATGAAGATGGTAGCATTAATATCCCTAAGGCTTTACAGAAGTTTATGGGTGGTAAAACAGTTATTAAACCTAAGCAATAAACCTTGATTGATTTTAACCGAGCATTAATAAAATCTTTTGCTGATTTACGAGCGAATAAGATTGGCTTGCTAGGAGGTACTTTTGATCCACCACATAATGGTCACTTGCAAGTCGCCCAAGAGGTAAAAAATCGTTATCAACTAGACTGTGTTGTTTTAATTCCTGCTAAACGGAACCCTCTTAAAGAGTCAGGTCCAGTTGCCAGTGATGCCGAGCGATTAAAAATGTTAGAGCTGTTAGTTTCTGGGGAGGAAAATATTTTTATTTCCAACATGGAGATTGCTAGGACGGAACCTTCCTATACTTGCTTAACACTTCAGGAAATTAAAGCTCAAATCAGTCCAACTGCCGAGCTTCATTTAATTCTTGGGACTGATAATTTATTTGATCAAAAAGATAAACATACATCTTTACCTTATTGGAAAAATAAATCCGAAATATTTCAGTTAGCGCACTTAAGCTTTGTTGCCAGAGATGATTTTAAAAAAGAAGAATTAGCAAAAGTTAACCGAAGTCAGTATTCAGATCTAGAGTGGCAAGAGATTGAAGCCAATTTAGTTCCACTTAATCTTCCAATGTCTGCGACACAAGTACGAGAGGGTATTTATCAGGCAGATTTTCCCAAAGGTATCCTACCCGATAAAGTTCGTGATTATATTCTATCGCGACAACTTTATAGAAAATAGTCTGATTATTTTTTAGCTTAGAGATGCTAATGGAGAATTCTTAAGCTTCTCTTTCTGGTTATATAGTCGACCAGTCGATTTTTTAAATTCATTACGAAACTTTTGAATATTTCTAAGTTTAGGCATTACTGCCCGATTCCATTTAACTTTTGTAGCTTCTAAATCCTTAATCAAATCTGTTTCATATTTTCCAAACTCGGAGCCTTTAACATGTCGAGTTAACTGACGAATAGCCTTTAATCTATGTTTTAACCCGGGAGGCAGGGCACCATTATAACCATATTCAACTCTTAGATCGTCTGGAAAGCATTTTTTTAATTGCTTTAAGGTTTCTTTGGCAGAGTCAACATAAAGTGTTCTTAGTTCACCGACAAAACGAAGTGTATCAGAGGAAAATCTATTTAAAAGTTCAGGTGTGACAAGCGGTTCAATTTTGGAAAGGAATTTGTAAAGTGAAGCATGATCCTTCCAGTGTTGATAGTGTTCGATAACTTCATGCAATTTCTCTTGAATAATTGGATTGTTTATTAGTGTTGGTCGCTCTTTAATAATCTCAACTATTTTATCTAGAACTAGTACCTCTTTTTGGGTTTTGATATCTCTAACTTTAAAAGTAAAATGAGGTAATTCTAAAAGCTGAGTGACTGCTCTTTTGTATCCAGCGTGAACGCGATCTGACTCCGGGGCAAGACTAATAACTACATCTGGAGTAACTGGTGGAGGAGTGGGAGTGGTACTACCATTAATAGCTCGAGCAGCTTTTTCTAAAAACTGTAATAACATATAGATTAATTAATTACCCAACTGCCATCATGAACAATTGGAGTTTTGGTTAAATTCTAAGGCGCAGGTATACTAAAAATTGCCTGGATATCCAAATTGCAAATCAGTATAATTGCTTTTTTACATACCTGTTATTGAGCTTAATAATAATGTGTGTTGAAAATTCTATTTGAAGTGTTGGAATATTATATATATTGAATTCTATTTAGTTATCAATGACTTAGGTTTCATAAATAACAGATTTTAATTCTCGCTTTTACAATTAAAACAATTGTTCTGGTGCCATTCACGAAATTTACTGATAATTTGAGCTTTTAAGGATTAATGTTAAATTAGCTTCTATGTTATCAGAATCACTCTTAATTAGATCGTATAGAAGTCAACCCGTTCCACGTCCTCCCATTTGGTTAATGCGGCAAGCCGGACGTTATTTGCCAGAATATTTGGCTATCAGGGAAAAATACTCAATTAATCAAGTTATTAATAATCCGGAATTAGCCTTTGAGGTTACCATGCAGCCAATTAGGCGGTTTGGTTTTGATGCTTCAATTGTTTTTGCTGACTTATTAACACCACTTCAGGGCCTAGGTTTTAAATTTGATTTCTTGGAATCAATTGGACCAAAATTAGAAGCTCCGATTAGAGATGTGCGTGATTTAGATCGCTTAACTCCATTTATTCCGGAAGAAAGTGTTGCCGGAACGCTTCAAGCAATAGAATTATTAAGTGCTGAATTGCAAAAGACTAGCACGCCACTTATTGGATTTGCCGGAGCACCATTTACAGTCTCTTCATATTTAATTGAAGGAAAAAGTAATCCTAAATTGAACTTAACTAAGAAGTTTTTCTTTGAGCATCCAGAAGCTTGGCATAAATTACAAGAACATTTAGTAGAAGCCTTAACTTCCTATCTACTTGCTCAGGTTGATGCTGGTTGTCAGGCACTGCAGATTTTTGATTCTTGGCTTGGAGGTATGAGCCTTCGTCAGTATCAAGTCTTTGTTAAACCTTATCTGGAAAAATTAATTGATAACATTCGAGTCAAGACTGATTGTCCGATTGTTTTTTTTGGAACGGGCTTATTCCATCTTTCTTCGGAGCTTAAAAATTTGAATGTGGAATGTCAGGGTGTCGATTGGAGACAAAGCTTAACGGTTGCTACCCAAGCGCTGGGAGGTAAGTTTTGTTTGCAAGGCAATCTTGACCCCTTAATGTTATTTGCCGATTGGAAGCAGATCGAATTAGAAGTAGATCAAATTTTACGAGAAGCAGAAGGCTTAAGTGGATTTGTTTTTAATCTGGGGCATGGAATTTTACCTCAAACTCCGATTGCTAATGTTGAAAAATTAGTTGAAAAATTGAAAAACTATGGAACAAAGCAATGTTAAAAATTGAAACTATTGAAGTAACTCCAATTCAGCAAAACTGTCGCGTGATTTATGATTCAGAAATTAAATCAGCAGTTATTGTTGATCCTGGTGGTGATATAGATTTAATTATTAATTTTCTTAATTCGCAAAACTTGACGCCTGAAGCAGTTTGGTTAACGCACTCCCATTATGATCATTGTGGTGGAGTCGCAACACTACTAAAACAATTGCCGATTAAGCTCTTTGGGCACATTGAAGGGCAGATGTTTCGCGAGGCAGTAGAGTATTCAGCATCTCGTTTTGGAGGACGCGCTAAGGATATGAGTAATTGTCCTGAGCCGGATGTGTATTTAAATGAGGGAGATCTGCTTAGCGTCGCTGGACACGAGTTCCAAGTTTTTTATACTCCAGGTCATGCGCCTGATCATCTTGTTTTTTACAACAAAGCCAATAATTTACTAATTGCTGGTGATACTGTCTTTCGGCAATCAATTGGACGCACAGATTTGCCAGGTGGAAACTATCAGTTGTTAATTGAGAGTATCCGTAATAAAATCTTAGTATTACCTGAAAAAACAGAGATAATGCCTGGCCATGGTCCGAGTACGACCGTTGGGTATGAAAAATCATACAATCAATTTTTAAGGTAAGTAGTAGAGACTGCGCAGTCAGTAGTTTTTAAAAATTTCAATTGCTAGGAAACTAGTTTCTGTTAAAAAATTTAAATATAAAGTTATGGCTTATTCACACGTTGGTAGAAATAAAGTTTTGTTAGGTGTATCTGGCTCGATTGCGGCCTATAAATCATTGGAGTTGGTGCGACTGCTGATCAAGCGTGGCTTGGAAGTTAAGGTCATAATGACTAAATCGGCGGAAGAGTTTATTCGTCCTTTAAGTTTTGAAACATTAACTAGAAATCCGGTAGTTACATCGCTTTGGGATCCATTAGATTCAGATTCAATTAATCATGTCGAGCTTGGTTCTTGGGCTGATGTTTTTGCGATAGTCCCAGCAACGGCTGAAACTATTTCCGGCTTAGCTTATGGTCAAGCAAATAATGAATTGTTAGCCACCGCCTTAATTACTCGAGTTCCGTTGCTTGTTGCCCCAGCGATGAATACTAATATGTATACTCATCCGGCCACGCAAGCTAATTTACAAATTCTTAAATCTCGTGGTGTAGAAATTATTGAGCCGATTGAGGGAGACTTGGCCTGTGGTTGGAATGGAACTGGATGCCTTGCTGATGTTTATGAAATTCAGTATCGCATTCTTCGTGCCCTTACAATTCAAGATTATGCTGGTAAGAAGATGGTCATTACTGCTGGACCAACTAGGGAAATGATTGATCCTGTAAGGTTTATGACTAATCGATCTTCAGGGAAAATGGGCGTGGCACTTGCGAAAGAAGCCTATTTGCGTGGTGCCGAAGTGGAGCTGATCCATGGTCCAATTGCAGTAAAAGTTCCTAGTGGTGTTAAGTTAACTCCCGTTTTATCAGCAGATGAAATGCGTGATGCCGTTTTAAAATCCTATACGCCGGAGGTTGATGTCGTGGTGATGGCAGCAGCAGTTGCTGATTTTAAGCCAAAACATCCGGAAGATTATAAAATTAAAAAATCTTCTGAATTAAAAAGTCTCGAGCTTCTTCCGAATGATGATATTCTACAAGTCCTTGGTGAAAAGCGGGCAGATGCTGGCAGTCCTAAACTGGTTGGCTTTGCAGTGGAAACTTGTGACGAAGAACAATTGATCGAGTTCGTGCATCAAAAAATTGCTCGTAAGAAAGTAGATTTGATTGTGGGAAATTTGGCTCATGAATCTTTAGATCGTGAAACTAACCATGTCTGGATTGTTGATAAGATTGGACGGAGTGAGGAAGTTTCCACAACTTATAAGAGTCGTATTGCCAGAAAGATCTTAGACTTTGTGCATAAGCTATAAAAATTTTAAATACCTAGTATTTTAATGGAATTACCAACCGAAATCTCTCCTGAGTTAATTGCTAGCTTTAAATATTATTTTGCAAATTATCCAGAAGGTATTTCTTTGCAAGATCTAATTGCTGCTGGTCAAAGTGCGAGACAAGCTGATGCCAAGGAGAATCTCACTAGAGAATTTATTTTTGTTGTAGATCAAAGCCTGACAAGCGATCCAGAGCTTGCTGGCTTTTTAGATCAAATCATTAATAAAGGTCTAAAATTAAATCTCGACGATTATCAAATCATAACTAATGACCTAGCTGTATTAGCTATGTCTACTAAGTTGCTAGTTTGTTTTGGTATTAATAGTTTGGGATCACTGGCATTGGGGCATGATTTTCCACAGGTGCGTAATAGCATCATAGCTGGAACAAGTTCTGACATGCTAGTAACTGATAGTTTAAGTCAAATAAAAAACAATCCTGATAAGAAGAAAGAATTTTGGGAGGTATTAAAACGTTATGCCTAAGTTTATCTTCGCACTTCTGCTATTATTGACACCATCAATGCTTACAGCGGCTACCCAATCACATGTCGCCTTAGTCGATATGAATTTGATGATCTTGCCAGGCACTCAAGGGTACTTAGAAAATGCTATTGCGCAAGCCAAGGAGAGTGGCGCTAAATTAATTATTGTTAAATTAAATACTCCAGGTGGAATGCTACAGACTTCTCAAGAGATGATTCAAAAGATCTTTGAGTCGCCGATTCCAATAGTTATTTACGTCTCACCTACTGGAGCAACCGCGGCTTCTGCTGGAGTGTTTATTACTATGGCTGGACATGTTGCAGTAATGTCGCCAGGAACAAGTATCGGTGCCGCACATCCAGTCTCTAGTGATGGCAAGGATATTGAAGGGGACATGCGTAAGAAAGCTGAAAACATGACTATTGCTATGGTTAGGTCGATTAGTGAACGGCGCGGTCGTAATATTGATTGGGCGGAGGAGTCAGTTAAAAATAGTTCCTCGATTACTGCTAATGAGGCAGTTCAAAAAAAGGTTGTTGATTTTATTGCTAGCGATCTAATTGATCTTTTAAAACAATTGAAAGGCAAAAAAATTATTCTAAATGATCAAGAATTTATTCTAGGAGATTATTCTGAGTTGCCAATCGTGTCTTATGAAATGTCGCTCAAGAATAAAGTTGTTAATGTTATGTCGAATCCAAGCGTTGCCGCCCTGTTATGGCTTGGGGCGACAACGGGACTTTCGATCGAATTATATAGTCCTGGAGCAATCTTGCCGGGAGTGGTCGGGGTTATTTGTCTTGTCCTAGCGATGGCCGTAATGCAAATTATTCCGATTACTCAAACTGGAATGATCTTGTTAGGAGTTGGAGCTTTAATGCTGGCTTCGGAAATGTTTATTCCCAGTGGGGTTTTGGCAATCGGTGGAATTTTTGCGATTGTGATTGGGGCAATTTACCTAGTGGATCCATCAACTGCGCCAGGACTCTCGGTTAATTTAAATTTACTAATTCCATTTGCGATCTGTTTATCTGGATTAATGCTTTGGGTCCTTAGAGAGCTATTAAAAGCTAAGAATCAAGCGATTACAACTGGAACTCCTGGTCTGATTGGTGAGCGGGTGCAAATTGATCTAAATTATTTAAAAAGACAAACAATTTTTGTAAATGGGGAAATCTGGAATGCCGAGTTACAAAATGACTCGCCAGCTGTTCTAGAAAATGATACCGTAGAGGTCGTAGAAGTCAAAGACGGATTAGTTCTAGTCATTAAAAAAGTTTAGTAACTTATTTCATTCACTAGTGTTCTTCAACAAAGAAAATTGACTACATTTAATTTCCTTTTGGAAAATATTGTTTGTCATTACTTTATTTAAAAAATAAAATCATATGGGAACTTCATTAATTGTTTTAGCCGTATTTTTAGTAATAGTATTAATGAATACTATTCATATTTTACCTGAATATGAACGAGCCGTAGTTTTTACTCTTGGTCGCTTAACTGGAATTAAAGGCCCAGGATTAATTATTGTCCTGCCATTTATTCAAAAAATTGTTCGCCTAGATATTCGAACAATTACTATGGATGTTCCTTCACAGGATATTATTACTAAAGATAATATTACAGTTAAAGTTAATGCCGTACTTTACTATCGTGTAGTTGATCCTTCTAAGGCCTTAGTTCAGGTGGAAGATTATCATTACGCCACTAATCAGTTGGCTCAAACAACACTGCGTAGTGTTTGTGGAGAAGTGGAGCTAGATCAATTACTTTCTGAACGTGACGATATCAACCAAAGAATCCAACTAATTATTGATAAACAAACAGATCCTTGGGGTGTCAAAATATCTTTAGTGGAAATTAAAAACATTGACCTTCCACAAGAAATGCAAAGAGCAATGGCTAAGCAAGCTGAAGCTGAGCGCGAAAGAAGAGCAAAAGTTATTCAAGCTGAAGGTGAGTATCAAGCAGCTACTAAGTTAACTGAAGCTGCTGCCATTATGGCTAGTGAGCCGATTACTATTCAGTTACGTTACTTAGAGACTTTGCGAGATATCTCTGCTGAGAATAGTTCGACAGTTATCTTTCCAGTACCATTAGACTTTATGAGAGCCTTCCTCGATAAGAAATAGGAATCTCAGGTGTCGTTTTTTAATTATCAATTACCACCCGAAAAAATCGCTCAGCGACCAGTCTATCCTTATGATCAAGCAAGGCTATTAGTGGTTGAGCGAAGTGCAAAACAATTAAGCGAAAGTACCTTTGCTAATATTGCTCAATATTTAAATTCCAATGATCTACTGATTTTTAATAATACAGCAGTGAGGCCTTCTAGATTATTTGGAAAATTAGATACTGGTGGCCATGTAGAATTATTATTGGTTAAGAGCTCTCAGCCATCTAGTTGGTGGTGTTTAGCTCGCCCCTTGAAAAAGTTAGTTGCCGGTAAAATTATTAATTTTGATCTAGGATTGCAGGGTAAAGTAGTATCTCAATCTGAACAGCAAGTACTAATCAAATTTAATTTATCTGATCTACAAATTAAAGAAATTGCCCTTATGCCGATTCCTCCCTATATCCGCCGGGGACACGGGGATAGCCAAGACTTAATTGATTATCAGACTTGCTTTGCTGAGATTGAGGGTTCAATTGCTGCCCCCACAGCTAGTCTTCATTTTACTACAAATTTAATTGCTGAGATTAAAGCAAAAAAAATTGCCATTGAATATTTAACATTACATGTTGGTACAGCTAGTTTTCTACCACTGCAGTTTAGTGATCAAGATTCTATTACTCCACCAGGCTCGGAAGAATTTCTAGTTAGTGAAGATCTAATTAAAAAAATTATTGCGACTAAGGAAAACGGTGGTCGAGTAATCGCTGTTGGAACTACTGCTGTTAGAGCGCTAGAAAGTAGCAATTTAGAGATTAATAATTATGCTGGAGATACAAAACTCTTTATTCAGCCTGGCTATAAATTCAAAGTAATTGATGCTATGGTAACAAACTTTCACCAGCCAAGCACCACTCATCTAATGTTGGTGCAAGCTTTTATTGGAATAGATTTGATTACTGCTAGTTATCAGTATGCACTAAACAATGATTTTCGATTCCTAAGTTATGGCGATGGGATGATTTGTCTATAAGCTATTATGTCTTTAAATACTCATCAAATTTCAAAACAAGACGGAGAAGCTCGTCTGGGAAGCTACACAACCTTACATGGAAGTTTTGATACTCCCAATTTTATGCCTGTTGGCACCAAAGCCAGTGTCAAAGGCGTTGATGTTCAAAGATTAAAAGAAATTGGAACACAGATTACTTTAGTTAATACATATCATCTGTGGCTACGGCCTGGCCCCGAGTTGATTGAAAATTTTGGCGGGATTCATAAATTCTGTGGCTGGTCAGGACCAATTCTTAGCGATAGTGGTGGCTTTCAAATCTATAGTTTAAAGGCTATTAGAAAATTAGAAGAGGAAGGAGTAACTTTTAAATCTCATCTTGATGGTAAGGTCTTATTTCTTTCTCCAGAAAAGGCTATTCAAATTCAAGAGGCTTATGGTGTTGATGTTGCCATGGTTTTAGATGAGTGTCCTGATGCAACTTTAAGTTGGCAAAAAATTTCTGATTCACTTGATCGAACATTACGCTGGAGTAAAAGGTGTCTGGAGGCAAGACGCAAGCAAACAGCAATTTTTGGAATTACCCAAGGAGCCTTGTATCCTGATTTGCGACAAAAATCTGCCGAAGTATTAGCAGAGCAGAATTTTGATGGCCTAGCAATTGGCGGATTAAGCGTAGGAGAAACTACTGAACAGATGTATGAGGTGCTCAGTTATCATGTAAATCAGTTACCTAAAAATAAAATTCGTTATCTAATGGGCGTAGGTACTCCTCAAGATATTACTGAGGCTGTCTATCGTGGAATAGATTTATTTGATTGTGTTATGCCAACTCGTTCAGGTCGCTTTGGTCGGGCTTTTGTCTCTGGAGAGCAGCCTTATATCAACGTTAAAAATTCTCAATATGCTACCTTGGATCAGGCAATCGATCCGAACTGTGATTGTTTCGCCTGCCAAACTTATTCATTAGCTTATGTCCATCATTTATTTAAAGTTGGTGAGATGTTAGGACCGCAATTACTTAGTATTCATAATTTACGGTATTATCTGCGCTTAATGGAGGATATTCGTCTAGCGATCAAATTAGATAAATATGATCAGTTCCATAGTTTTGAGCAAAGTCGTTGGAACAATTTTAGGACTAAAGCGTGAGATATGTAATTTTGATGTTACTTTTCGCAAATTGTAATTTACTTGCCGAGGTGGCAGTTCAAGATTTACAGTTAGGCGCTAAGCAAGATTCTTATCTAGAAGATAGGGCTCTAGATATCACAGTTGATTTTAAACTAAATCCTGGCTGGCATATTTATTCTAAAGAGCCAGGTAAATTTGGTTTGCCAACAGAGTTGAAATTAACAAGTACTAGCAAGTTTTCTGCCAAGGAATGGGTTTATCCGACTCCCCAAAAATTTCAAGAACTAACAAATGATTTTACCTGGGGATATGCGAATCAGGCACATTTTTCTTTAGAATTAATTCCTCAGTATAATTTTAAGAAAAACCTTAATTTGCAAGTTGCAGTTAAATGGCTAGCTTGCAACCAAGAGCTTTGTGTCCCTGGGGAGCAATTGCTTAAACTTAGCTTACCTTACCAAGAATAAATTTTTACTCGTTGCTGTTTTGATCTGGATCTTCATCCATTTCATGCTCTAGTTTTTTATTTTGATTTCTGTAGGATCTTTGCTTGATAAAAGTCCAAGTAATAATACGAGAGGCCATGATTACTAGTAAGCTGATGATGACAGCGATAATTGCGAGTGGTGTTTCTCCTAGGCCAGCTAGAATACCAACTGCTGCAGTAAACCAAATATAGGCAGCAGTAGTTAGGCCGTTAACTGTTCCTCCAGAGCGAAAAATTGTCCCAGCTCCTAAGAAGCCAATCCCTGTTACAATCTGAGCGGCAATTCTTCCTGGGTCTGCTCCTGGCACATCTTCGGCGATAATTTTGGATGTAATTGTAAATAAGCAACTTCCTAGGCAAATTAAACTAAATGTTTTTGGGCCAGATGACTTTTTAGAAACTTTACGTTCTAGGCCAACAATTCCACCTAGTAGCGAAGCAATTAGCAACATGCTAATCTCATCAGAGAAATGATTTGTTATTTCAATTATGTAATTCATATCAGAACTTTAGCCCGTTCTGAAAATTTTCAAAATACTATTATTTATAGTTATACTAGGCGATATTAAAAAATTCCATTTTAAAATTAGTCGCCTAGTATATCAAGCACGAAGTGCTTGAGGTGACCCAAGGGGGTCACTAAGGTATTAAGATTTACGAAGTAAGGCTTAATACTGGGGAAGACAAATATACGAAAACCCCAATAAACTAAAAATGCATTTTGCATTTTGCCAAGCAGTACATTAACCCTTAATGGGTTTGAGTATATACGGCAGATGTTAATCTTGACACTGCTTTGCAAAGCTCATAACTTATTTAAACAACTTAATGAGTTTAGTCTTACTTTTCTTAATCATTCTAATCCTAATCAACGCGCTTTATGTTGCCGCCGAGTTTGCTGCCGTTGGTGTCAGGCATACACAGGTAAAATCATATGCTGATAATGGTGATGCCTTAGCTAAAAAATTATTACCGATCTTAGATAATCCACTTAGTCTTGATCGCTATATTGCTTGTTGCCAGGTTGGTATTACTTTATCTAGTCTAGTTCTTGGGGCTTTTGGACAATTAACTTTAGGGGTGATGTTAGGTGATTTAATCATTGTTTTGTTTGACACTACTCCCGCTCAAGCTTATTCGGCTTCCTCTTTAATTACACTTTTTTTGCTCACAGCGGCACAAGTCATCTTTGGAGAATTATTACCAAAGTCGATCGCCTTACAGTTCCCCATTAAGACCGCGCTTTGGACAGTAATTCCAATGAGGTGGTCATTAAAAGTATTAGGACCCTTCATTACATTTTTAAATGGTAGCGGGGCACTTTTGCTAAAATTAATTAAGATTCAGCCAGCTCACCATGGGCATGTACATTCTCCGCAAGAAATTGCCATGTTGATAGCAGAAAGTCGTGATGGTGGTTACTTAGAAGAAGAAGAGTTTAAACGACTAAATCAGGCGCTAACATTATCTTCTAAGACAGCTCATCAAATTATGGTTCCACGTCAGGAGATTAGAGCAATTGATATTGAATTGCCAATTGCTGAAATTGTAAAAAATTTGGTAGATAGCCCTTACACTAGATTACCTGTTTATCGGGATTCAATTGATAAAGTAATTGGCGTAGTCCGAGTTAAAGATTTAGTTACCAAGTATTCTCGAGAGGAAACCTTTAGCTCTATTGATGAGTTAATTACTCCAGTAACTTTAGTTCCGGAATCAATCAGTGCCGAAAGAGTATTAACATTACTTCGTGAAAAAGGTGCACATCAAGCCTTGGTTGTAGATGAGCATGGCTCCCTTAAAGGCTTAATTACTTTGGAAGATGTTCTATCCGAATTGTTTGGAGAGATTGCTGATGAATTTAAAGTTAAAGGCGAAGCAAATTTTGAAGCACTTGGCCCAGATCGCTTTCGTGTCCCGGGTAAAATTCGCTTAGATCATTTGGCTAGTAAAACAGGAATCGATTTTCAAGGCGATGCCGATACACTTAGTGGATACTTAGTCGAAAAATTAGGCTATCTTCCAAAAGGTAAGGAAATTTTGGAAGTTGATGGTTGGCGGATTCGCATTGAGAAAGTAAAAAACCATGTTGTTACAACTGCTGTCATTCGCAAATTAAAATCTTCAGATAACCTATCAGAGCCAGTTCTAATTCCAGAGGTGCAAGATAAATAATGACAGCGATAATTATCATCCTATCTCTAGTTCTATTGAATGGTTTATTTGTATTGGCTGAGTTCGCAATCTTGGCTGCTCCAAAAACAATTATTGAAGGACGGGCTAATCAAGGTGAGAAGCTTGCTCGTAAAGTTTTAGAATTAATTGAAAATCCTAAACTACAAGATCGTTATATTGGTACAGCTCAGCTGGGAATTACTTTTGCAAGCCTAGGTCTGGGGATGTATGGCGAGCATGTTTTGGCTCATTGGATTTTTCAAAGATTTGAGTTACTTGGCGTTGCGAGTCTGCTCGGAGCTCATGCCTTAGCTACAGTATTATCTATTTCTATTTTAACTTTTTTGCATATTGTACTTGGTGAGGTAGTTCCAAAATCTTTAGCACTACAAAACAGTGAAAGACCAATTATGATTATTGCTCGTCCGATGATTTGGATTAGCTATTTAATTTATCCACTTGTGGCGACTTTAAATTGGACTAGCTATTATTTGTTACGTGTATGTGGAATTCATCGCGAGGTTGCTTCTTCTCGTTTTTATACTCCAGATGAATTAGAAATGATTGTAGAAAAAAGTCAGGAAGTAGGGTTAATTCATAAAGATTCTGGCAAAGTTATTAAGGATTTATTAAAATTTGGCGATCTTACTGCTTACTCTGCAATGACGCCTCGAGTTCATGTTGCGGGTATTCCGGTCGGTGCTGATTATGCCAAGTTGCGAGAATTAATAGGAGAAGATTCTCATACCAGATACCCTGTTTATAAAGAAAATTTAGATCATATTATTGGGGTAATTCACATTAAAGAAATCCTATCCATTTTAATTAATAAAAATTCGATTAGTGCTGAAGCTGTCCGCTCAATTCCCTATATCCCAGAAAATACTCCGCTTGATTCTGTTTTTAATACCATGCGTAACGAGCGCGCTCAAATGATCGTGGTGATGGATGAGCATGGAGGAACTTCTGGAATTATTACAATTGAAGATTTATTTGAAGAGATTGTTGGCGAAATCGAAGAGGGTAGTAATGAAACTCCTGATATTGAAGATCCAACAACAATTATTGTTAAAGGGACGGAGCGACTTGATGAGGTTGCTGAGGTCTTAGAGTCAGTATTAGAGCATGAAGATGTAGAAACAGTAAGTGGCTTGGTTTTAGCCCTCCTTGGTCGTCCACCGCTTGTTGGGGACAAGGTTAAGTTTCAAGGCTTAGAATTTAAGGTCTTAGGAATTGAAGGCCATGGTGTTTCTGAATGTCGTGTAAAGATTGTTTCTTAAAATTATTTTTCTAGTAATTCCACATTCTCAGCACTTTGAATAATCCATTCTGTGCCAATCTTTTTTAGTTTGATAATTAATTCTTGAGCGAAGTCTTCGCTAGTAGCGTTACTTTTTTCTTTAATTGTAGCAACTGCCGTAAGAGTCACTTCTGCCTGTTTGCCGGTTAGGACAATTTTTTGATCTTTAAAGCGAACAGCTAATTCATCAAGATAGCTACGAGTTAAAGTCGCAAATTTGATTAACTGTTCGTGATTGTAAATTTTTTCTTTTTCTCCATGAGGAGTTTCTAGGGTAATTTCCACTTGATCTGCGAAGTTCTCAGCTAATTCTTTAGCTTTCTTAATTTGCTCAAAAGGGTGCAAGGTTTTCTTCGTAAAGCTTACTTCACTGGCAACGCGATTTAGGGTTGTTTTTACTAAGTCTAGATCGCTTACAAAGATATAGGATTTAGCAAACCAAAGTGTAAAGCAGGCTAAGGCTATTAATAGATATTTGGAGTTAATTTTTACCATAAGAAAAAGATCTCTCCGATTAATCGATTTTTTTTGACCCGTCCAAAGTCAAGGGTCTCTGATAAATCAGAATTATAGATAATCACAAAATATTCAGTTGCTTCATTACTTCTTAGTTCGTAGTTGAAATGTCGAGGTAACACAAGATCGGATAGGTTTTGATCTAATTTTAGTTGGCCATTTTCAATCTGAACGCTTTCCATTGGTTGAGCTAAGACTTTTGCCAGTGTTACAACCTTTTCGCCTGCTAGTCGAATTGCTACTAGTTGATTGTTTTGAGGATTAGCACAGAATCTACAGATGAAACCAAATCTTAAGGGAGAACTGAGATAGATAGGCTTAAAGAGATATGTACAAACAATAATTGTTAATAAGGTTATGAGAAGTAAGCGCCAGGATTTTTTACTAAGATGCATATTATCCTAAGTTTTAAAGCAGTTTGGTTTTCCAGCCTACTGTGGCACTAGCGAATCGAGCTTTTATGTCACAAAAGTCACTTTTTCAGTTTCTTAGGTTTTTACAAGTAGCAGGGGAATTAGGGTTTAGTCTACTTGCTAATTATCAAGTAATTGCTATAAATTATGACTGAATATTTTACTTTGCACTATGTTTAAATACCTGTCCCTATTATCCATTTTCTTAACTATTTCCACAACAGATGTCTTTGCTCAGCAGGCTCAAACAACAGGCGATTTGCCACTGCCTGTTAAGTTAATGCAGATGGCTCCAATGTTCGTGATTGTTTTTCTAATATTTTATTTTTTAGTGGTTAAACCTCAAAATCAAAAACTTAAGGCTCATTTGCAGTTGTTAAATGAAATTAAGTCTGGGGATAAGGTGGTTACTGCGAGTGGAATTTTTGGAAAAGTTGCCTCAATTGAAGAAGATAGTATTAGCTTAGAGGTTGCCCCAAATGTCAAAATCAAGTTTGATAAAGAGTTTATTACAAAAAAAGTTTAATTATGAATTCTAGTATAAAAAATCGAGCCATAATCTTTTTTGCTGTTTTTTTATTAGCAGCCTTATTCTTAGTTCCAACTGTTGCCAGTATGTTTAGGAATATCTCTGGCGAAGGGCCTGCCGGGGAAGATAGTATTATTAATAAATGGTTTTCTAAACCAATCTCCCTAGGACTTGATCTTAGCGGCGGTGTTCATTTGGTTTACCAAGTTGTAACCGAAGAAGCAGTAACTGCCAGATTACAAACAGCGGCAGCCTCGTTTCGTTCTGAATTAAGAACTGAAAAAATTGCGGTTACTAAAGCCCGTGTTGCACCAGGGAATTTGCTGGAGATTGATTTACTTAGTTCTCGTCACTTAGAGAAAGCTAAAGAGTTAATGATTACAAGTAATCGTGGTTACGAGCTTGTTTCTGATGAACAAGTAGGAACTGGTGCAAAGCTTGTCTATAAAATTAACGAAGCAGAGCAAGTTAAAATCAAAGACTCTGCTGTAAATCAAGCGATTGAAACATTAAGGGCACGTGTTGACCAGTTCGGTGTGGCAGAGCCATTAATTCAAAAAGTTGGAACAGATCGGATTTTATTACAAATGCCTGGTATTCAAGATATTGAAGCAGTTAAAAAAGTTGTTGGTAAGATCGCTAAATTAGAGTTCCGATTATTACCAGCTTCAGGTGCCTCGGGAGATTCTGTCACATTAAAAGATCGGGAAGGTGCTCCAATCCCAGTGGAAGATACTGTACAAATGACTGGAGAGTCAATTGATAATGCGACTGTTGGTTTTGATCAGAATGGTCGAATCGAAGTTATGCTAAGTTTAAATTCTGATGGAGCAAAAAGCTTTGCTAGCATTACGGGAACTAATGTTGGACGTAATTTAGCAATTATCTTAGATGGTGTGGTTTATTCGTCACCAAATATCAATGAAAGGATCGCTGGGGGACGTTGCAGTATTACTGGTGGTTTTAAGTTAGAAGAGGCTAAGGATCTAGCATTAGTTTTAAGAGCAGGTGCGCTACCAGCCCCACTTAAAGTTTTGGAAGAAAGAACTGTAGGTCCAAGCTTAGGCGCAGATTCAATTCGCAGTGGTATCTTTGCAATTTTAATTGGATTTTGTGCAATTCTAGGCTTCATGGTTGTTTACTATAAGAAGTCAGGATTTGTTGCCTCAGTTATTTTATTGATTAATTTATTTTTAATTTTAGGCGCGCTTTCTGCTTTTGGCGCCACATTAACTTTACCAGGTCTTGCTGGTTTGGCTTTAACTATTGGTATGGCAGTTGATGCTAATATCATTAGTTTTGAGCGAATTAAAGATGAGATGCGGAATGGTTCGGATCGTGATGCCTCAGTAAGTGAAGGATTTGCCAAGGCACTAAGTGCAATTTTAGATTCTAACTTTACTACCTTGCTTGCCGGTGTAATTCTTTTCTATTTTGGAACAGGACCAATTCGTGGCTTTGCCGTAACGCTTTCAATCGGAGTTTTATCAACTGTTTTTTGTGCTACCTTTGTGGCGCAATTAGCGTTTGATTACTTTTCGCTTAAAAATAACAAGGGACTCTCCATTTAATTTAGATAATTTAAGACTATGGAACTAATTGCAACAAATTTAAATTTCAATTTTCTTAGCAAGGCTAAATATGCTATCGCTTTTTCAATGATCTTGATTGTTTACTCAGTTTATCTTTGGGTACAAATGGGAGATTCGAAGTATGGGGTTGATTATACAGGAGGAAATGAATTTATTATTTCTGCGCCTAAAGCTGACACAGAAGCTATTCGACAGGGTCTAAAAAAAGCTGAAATTGATGGTGCTGTGGTACAAGAATTTGAAAAAGGCAGTGGGGAATTTTCAATTCGACTTTCTGGTGATTTTCAGGAGACTAAAGTACTTCAGGATAAGATTCTTGCTAGCTTGCAGTCAGTTGAGGCTGATGCCAAGATTTTAAGTGCAAACTTTGTTGGGCCAACTGTCGGTGCAGAGTTGCGTCGTAGTGCATTGATTGCCATTGTTATTGGGTTGATTGGAATGTTAGCATACATTTCCTATCGCTTTGAGTTTGCTTTTGCTTTGGGTGCTGTTGTTGCTTTAACACATGACGTAATTATTTCCCTCGGTGTGTATCTATTTTTTGATTTGCCACTTAGTATGGCAACGCTTGCCGCTGCTATGTCGATCGTTGGTTACTCGGTCAATGATACTATTATTATTTTTGATCGTGTGCGTGAAGAAATGATAAAACGTAAAGACTTTGTCTTAGATGATGTTGTAAACTTTAGCGTTAATGCCACATTGTCGCGAACTATTATTACTAGTTTATTAACTCTTTTTTCTGCGATTGCCCTCTTGGTTTTTGGTGGTGGAGCAATTAAAGAGCTAGCATTATTTCTAGTTGCTGGGATTATTGTAGGATCTTATTCTACAATTTTTATTGCCTCACCTGTAGCTCTTGCTTGGGAAAAATGGCGAGGGAAATAATACTTGATAAATCTCTTTGCGAGCGATAAAGCGCAGCAATTCTTTTTAAAGTAATTCGAGAAGCGTGGATGAAACTAAAGGTTACTATTGCTCAAATAACTAGTGACCCAGCCTGTTTCGAAGAAAACTTTCATAAAATTTCCAATGCCTTAAACATTGCTAGGAATGATGGAGCGCAACTAGTCGTTTTTCCAGAACTAGCACTTTGTGGTTATGCCCATTTAGATTTAGCTAAGCGTGATAGTTTTTTAAAAGCAAATCAAGAGTACCTCAAAAGATTATTACCTTTAACTAAAGGCTTAGCTGTAATTATTGGTTTTGTAGAGGCAGATTTTAAAAATCTACAAGCCGAAGGCAAGCCTATTCTTTATAATTCTGCGGCAGTGATTGAAAATGGATCTTTGCAATCCATTGTGCGCAAACAGCTATTACCAACTTACGATATCTTTTTTGAGGAACGTTATTTTCGTGCCGGTGGAACATCTAGTGTCACCCAGATAGCAGGTGTAAAAGTTGGAATTGGTATTTGTGAGGATCTTTGGGATGAGGGATACAATCGTCAAATTTATGAAAAATTAATCCTGGAAGGTGCGGAGTTGCTAGTAAATATTTCTGCCTCTCCCTTTCAGCCTGCTAAGCTCAGTAAGCGATTAAGTCTAGTAAATCAACTGGGAACAATACCTTTTGTTTATACTAACTTAGTAGGTTCTTTTGATGGCTATGACGGAGAAGTTGTTTTTGATGGGCAAAGTTTTGTAAGCGGGGCAGATGGAAAGTTATTTTATTTAGCGCCTGCTTGTCAGGAAAAGATTGGGACTGTGGATTTGTCTTTGTCTGAAAGTGTTTTTTTTCAGTTAGAAAATCCTTTAAAAGAAATTCATCAAGCATTAATTTTAGGGATTAAGGAATATTTTCGTCGCTCAGGATTAAAGCATGCCTATATTGGATTAAGTGGTGGAATTGATTCCGCACTGACTGCTGCGTTAGCAGTTCAAGCACTTGGAGCAGGTAATGTTAAAGGGGTAACAATGCCATCTGAGATAACATCTTTGGAAACAAAGTCTGATGCCCACTTGGTAGCCAATAATCTTGGAATTCAAATTGAGGAGCGTCCGATTAAAGCTCTTTACCAAGCTTGGTTAGATGAATTTAGATTGACTCAAGGCTTTGAACCAGAGCGTTTAACTAAGCAAAACGTTCAAGCTAGATTCCGTGGAATGATTTTGATGGAATATACTAATCAAGATCGAGCGGGATTAGTTTTAAGCACTGGAAATAAAACAGAATTAGCACTGGGATATTGCACAATGTATGGCGATATGTGTGGTGGTTTGGCAGTTATAGCAGATTTGAGCAAGCTAAAGGTTTATCAGTTAGCTGATTATATTAATCAGACGAGTGGCCAAGAGTTAATTCCTCAAACAACAATTGATCGAGCGCCAACTGCTGAATTAGAATTAGACCAAAAAGATTCTGATAATTTACCGGCTGATTATAATATTTTATCACCGCTAGTCGATGATTTAGTTGATCATGAACTATCACTTGAGGAGTTAGAGTTAAAGTATAATCCACAAACTATTCGGGAGACTGCTAGGCTTTTAAAAATTAATGAATTTAAACGTCGCCAAGCAGCACCTGGAATTCGTGTCACAGGTAAAGCCTTTGGTGTTGGAAGACGAATTCCAATTAGTCATGGGTCTTATTAATTCTACCCTTTTGGGACACAACAGACAGAGACTATTATCGGCAATAATGCTGGGTGTTCCAAAAGGGTAGAATTATTCGTAGAACCCAATCCCCTTTTCAGCTCTTGTCAGAATTCCAGTTACTGGACGAAAACGAGCATCTATTTGTCGCTCCAAGGTTTGCATCATGTGTACTAGTTTTGCTGGTCCTACGTTGTTGGCATAATATATTACGCCACCTCGGAACGCAGGAAATCCAGTTCCCATGACTGTTCCTAAATCAATTTGTCTGGCAGCGTCACGACCAGGAATTCCGGCGACACCTTCATCTAAGCAAAGCACTGCTTCATTGATTAAGCTAAGTATTAAGCGATCTTGGATCTGTTGCAGATCAGCAGATTTTTTATTTTTAATCTCTAAAATTTCATAAACTTTAGGATCAATCGTCGGCTTTTTATTTTGATAATTATAAAAACCAAAGGAGTTTTTCTTCCCTAAGCGATTGATTAATAGCATTTTCTCAATATGATTTGGAGCAATCATTCTTTTGCCATAACCATTAATCATTGTCTTGCAGACATGACTAGCAACATCAAGCCCAATTTGATCTAATAATCTAATTGGCCCCATTGGTAATCCAAAATTTAGTGCCGCTTGATCGATGTCTTCAATGGCATAACCTTCTTGAAGTAAGAAGGCTGCTTCGTTGAGATAAGTTGTGAGAATTCGATTAACAAGAAATCCCGGTACATCGGCTACGACAATTGGAAATTTACCAATTTTGGTAGCAAGTGCGGCAACTAAACAAATTGTTTGGTCACTAGTATGCTCCCCGCGGATAATTTCTACTAAAGGTAATTGTGGAACTGGATTGAAAAAATGCATTCCTACGACGCGCTCTGGGTTAGTTATCTTATGCGCAATTTTTGAAATTGAGAGGGAAGATGTGTTTGAAGCAATGATTGCTTCGGGATCGATTAATTCAGAAACATCTTCTAATATTTTTGATTTTAGTTCCAAATTTTCAAAAATTGCTTCAACTACAAAGTTTACTGAAGCAATATCATTGGTATACTCAGTGACAGCTTTAACTTTTTGGATGATTTTTATTTGGTCCTGTTCTGTCAAAGATTGACGATAGCTTAGGTTTTTCTTAATTGTCTCTAGGCCAGCAGCAACAGCTTCAGGCTTAGTATCTTTAAGAATTACTGGATAGTCATTTCGAGCTAATTCCCCAGCAATTCCAGCACCCATGATTCCTGATCCAATCACTAAAGTATTTAGGTTTTTGATATGCTCTTTTGCAGATTTGCCAATTCCTTTGGCATTCTCTGATAGAAAAAATAAGTTTGTTAGAGCTTTACATTCCGGAGTTACAATTAATTCTCCTAGACTACGAGCCTCAAAGATTAAGCCTTTTACTTGACCTTCAGCTAAACCGTAGAGAACGCATTCAAGAGCTTTTAAGGGAGCAGGGTAGTGACCATTTGTCTTTTTAAGTAAATCCTTACGAGCGATGTTAGCTACTATATTTCTCAGAAATGATATCTTGGTAATTAACTGATCCTTCAAGCTCATTCTAGCTGGAGTTGGCTCATTATTATTAAGCAGGCTTTCCGCTTTAGAAATAAGATCTTTATATGGTACCACAGCATCAACTAGACCAACTTTCTTAGCCTTCCAAGCACGGAGTACATTTCCTGATAGGATTATCTTTAAAGACTCAGTGAGACCAATTAGTCGGGGTAATCTTTGCGTCCCTCCAAATCCTGGTAAAATACCAATCTTTACCTCTGGTAAACCAATGGAGCTTTTATCATTGTCTGATATTATACGATAAGAGCAAGAAATTGCTAATTCACAGGCACCTCCAACGCAAGGGCCACTGATGGCTGCAACAGTTTTGATTGGCAGGTTTTCAATTAAATTAAATACATCCTGTCCTTTTTTTGCTAAAGCTTCTCCTTCGTCCGCATCGGCGATTGCTTGAATCACATTGATATCTGCACCAGCAGAAAACATACTTTCAGAATTGCCAGCAATGATTAAACCCTTTGGTAAATCTTTAGCGATTGTAATTAATGTTTTTTCTAATTCTTCTAATCTAGCTCGACTAAGAATAATTACTTTTTCATCTGGGGTTCCAAGTCGAATCAGACCTATTCCCGACGCTAGTTTTTCATAAGAAATAAAATTGGAAATTGTCATATGATTTGAAGCAATTACTATAATGAAAATACTTGGCCAGCTAGAAATATTTTTTAGAGATTCCTTGGCTGATAAGCAATAATTCAACAATAGCGTATAAAGTTTGGATTAATAAGATGAAAAATCACATTTTATTGTAAATTATTGCTTATTGGCCTGCAAATCTGATGATAATTAGTAGCTATTTTCTTCAATTAATTAAGTAAAACCTTAGTTAGAAAATTCTTTATTAAAGGAAGAAACAACAGGCCAAGTTTGCTATTATATACCCTTGATTTTAATAGACTTTTTAATTAATCAGGGGATTATTTGCTACTGATGATTGCAGGAGTATTAATTGGATTTCTTAATTGTAATATAAAACAACGAGTGATCGCTTGCTATAAGATCCCTAGCTAACATTTTTGCTGAGATTTTATAATTATTTTTTTGCAGTGTTTCTAGGCTTTTCTTGGCAATCAAGATCTCGTCGATTCTAGTAAAGTTTTTAATTATTTTTTCGTTTGGGTAAAGAGTCTTGCCTGCCTGCTCTAGCAAACTAATATATTTTGGTTTAGTTGGAAGTTTAGTGTTGCAATCGGCAGTTAGATCCTTGGAGAGTTGGCAGATCTGCTGTTTAAAATGACTTAAGTCTATTTCTCCAGCCAAAGTTCTAGCACTAGCTGATTCATAAGTACTATTTCGATCTCCAAGTAAGAACATTAAATTTTCAGGAAGCTCTTTTTGAATATTATTTGCAATATCATGGAGTCCTTGTGCCATTTGTAATCGGTCATATTCAAATTGAAATTTAGTACTGTCAAAACTATGAAACGCAGCCTTTGATTTAAAATGAAAATTAATCAAAGTTAACTTCTGTCCAGTTTTAATCTCCCTTAAGTCAATTCTTAATGGGCCACGCGAAAAGTAGCGATTTTTTTCCCAACGAGTGAGTGGTTTTAATAAGTAATCACTATAGGATTCTGCGTATTCTAATCGAAAAAGATCCTGACGCAAAATGTATCCTTGCTTCGAGAAAGGATCGTTTGATTGTCCGCTGACAACTAAATATTTCTTATGCGTTAGTTTACTAAGTTCAGATGCTAGACTTTCCAGAACCTTGATTGCATCTTCCGGAGTGCTTGAAATAACTTCTTGAGTAGCAATTAGATCGCACTTAGCTTGATAAAAACTTTTAGTGAGTGCCGCTTTTTGTTTTAATAATTCCTTTTTAGATTTATTAGTACGTTTAATAACGACTTCATGATCTCCAAAATTTCCCAGATTTTGTGTACAAATTCTAATTTCAGCAATTGCTGGGAAGGCAAAAAGTATAATGAATAAGTAGTAGATGGCTTGATGCATCAAGCAGCCTTAAACTTTGTGCGTGTAACTATTCGTTCTAAAGATCTGAGGTAGATATCAACGGGAGTCTCGCTAGCCAATGCTGATTTAACTCTACTAATTGCTAGTGAGCCAATAAGGATAGCATCTACAATGTCTTGATGCTTTTTTAAATTTTCCGTTGAGCAACTAAATCCAATTCGATCTAAGTTTTTCTTTTGAGTTCTTTCCACAATGCCCACTGCCAACTCTTTAACGATTGCTCTCTCTAGTTGTCGGCCACGAAGTCCTAAGATCTCATATTGAATTGTTCTTGGATTAATTCTTCCTGGGACTTGAATGTTCTGTTCTCTTGCTAGGGCTTCAAAGATGCAACGAACTTGCTCCACTTTAAATGCCGCAGAAGGATCTTTCATTGAGGTCGGCGATTCACAGATTAGGATGTCATCTTTCGTTAGTTTGATTTCAGACAAGAAACTTTTAATTTGACTCTGTAGGTTATCTAGCCGATTGGCTAAAGTGTATGTAGGGGGAAGAGGTTTAATCTTTCCCACCCCTAGTAAGCGTTCTGACTGGACATCAAATAATGCCCAGCCAGTACATGTAATGCTTGGATCGATTGCAACTAAACGCAAATTATTTTCCTCTAAGCAACTTTTTTAGAAGTTTTCTTATTTTTTACGCCTGTTTCATCTTCCTTGTCAGACATTTCAGAATTTTCAATCAAGTTGAATTCCACTTTTTTTTCAATTGTGACATCCAAGCTATCCATGATTAACTTTTTCATCTCTTGAGTTAATTCTGGATTTTGAGTTAAATAATCCTTCGCTCCTTCGCGACCTTGTCCTAGGCGTTCTCCTTTGTACGAGTACCAAGCCCCTGACTTATCAATCACTCCTTGCGTTACTCCTAAATCAAGAATTTCTCCAACTTGATTAATACCTTCATTGAAAATGATATCAAATTCAGCTTCTCTAAAAGGTGGAGCAACTTTATTTTTAACAACCTTCACACGAGTCCGGCTTCCGCTTACTACATCATTTTCTTTAATTGATGCTGTACGACGAATGTCCATCCGAATACTACTGTAAAACTTTAAAGCATTACCACCAGCAGTTGTTTCTGGAGAACCAAACATCACCCCAATTTTCATTCTAATTTGGTTAATAAATAGAATTGAACAATTAGCTCGGTGAGTATGGGCAGTTAATTTTCGTAAAGCCTTACTCATTAAGCGTGCTTGCATCCCCGGTTGCATGTCCGTCATCTCACCATCAATTTCAGCTCGTGGAGTTAATGCAGCAACAGAATCAATGATTACAAATTGAACTGCCCCAGACAAAATTAATGCTTCGCAAATTTCTAATGCCTGCTCTCCGCAATCTGGCTGACTGACTAGTAGTTTAGAAGTATCTACACCAAGTTTTTTTGCATAACCCACATCCAGTGCATGTTCAGCATCAATAAAAACTACCGTACCACCTGTCTTTTGTACCTCTGCGGCAATGTGTAGTGCTAGTGTAGTTTTACCAGAAGATTCAGGGCCATAAATTTCGCAAATTCTTCCTTTAGGAATACCGCCGATGCCTAAGGCGATGTCTAATCCTAAGCTACCCGTGGAATAGGATTCGATTTTCTCATGAGGCTTGTCACCTAAGTTCATAATTGTGCCTTTGCCATATCTTTTTTCAAGTTGGCTAATGGCCGTTTCTAATTCTCTTGTTTTGTTCTCTGTCATGTTTATTTCCTTTTACAAAAAATTTTTAGTTATTAATGAAGTTCTCTCATTATTCCAATTACTCGTCCTTGGACAGTTACACTATCTAAAGTGATCGGTTGTAGTGCGGGGTTAGCCGGGATTAACATTACTTGCCCGCTCTTTAATCGGCGATATTTTTTTAAAGTTGCTGTCCCATCATCTAAAAGTGCTACTACAATCTGCCCGTTCTCTGCCGTGTCTTGTTTACGAATAACAACAATATCACCATCGCAAATATGTTCATCGATCATTGATTCTCCGCTGACTTCTAGGCAATAGATTTCTCCTTTGCCATTAATCATACTTGGTGGAATATCAATCATTGTTTGTTGTTCTATGGCTTCGATTGGTCGACCAGCCGCAATGACTCCTGCTAGTGGAACCGCTGTTGGGCTCATCTCTGGGGAATCACAATCCATTAATTCCATTGCTCCGTCTTCACCTCTTTGAATGAAGCCTTTGCTTTCTAGTCTTTCTAAGTGAAAGTGGGCAGTGGATGGTGATTTAACACCAATCGAGTTGCAGATATCTTTTAAGGTTGGAGCAAAGCCATGCTCTGCCATGAAATTTCTTAAGAATTCCAATGTTTTGCGCTGAACTGGTGCTAGGCTACTCGTTTTGTGGGAGTTTGAGCTCATATTTTTGAATATCTTAAAAATCTATTAGGATTTTCTTATATCCAAAAATACTAGAAACCGTCAATAGGATATTTCTATAATCTGATATATTTTTTATAAAAAATATTTTTATAGATTTTATTGTCTGTAATTTTAGTTACTTGTGCTAGTTGGATAAGTTCGTCTAGGTTCCTCTGGGTCTTCGTCTTTCCAAACCATTGCTAAGAATTCGGCAGTAGGTGGCACATGTTTAGGTGGTGAAGGGATGATTTCAGGGAAATTTTTAAGAACGGTAGCAAGGCTTAATAATGCTTTACAAGTCGCCGTGTAGGAGTGGGGTGTTCCTGCATTTTGGGTGGTAAAAGTTTTGTAGCTGAAGGTATTATGTCTTAAAGGGTTAGTTGTATCTATAATTTCTTTTACTACTTCCTTTTCCCCATCATGTTCCACCCGTTTTTCAATGCCTACTTGATGGTTGGTTTGGCATCGACCATTAACCACATTAATTGATAGATTTTGGCCGTCAACTGACCGATAGATTGTAACTTCTTTTCCTTGGATTGTGGCTTTATGAGCAAGCCCATCATAGGAGGGAGCATTAAAAATCATAATATTAATAGCGAATGTCTAGAACTTTTAGAATAATATCAAAAATCAAGTGCTAAGCAATTTTTAAAAATAATTTTGAAATTTTACTTAAAAATTTCGGTATTAACTATAGATCTAGCTTGTGTATGATAGGAAAGTGGGAGGTAGAGACCCTATCTTAGGGCCTCTACTTAAGATTATTCACAAAAGTTTTCAGGTGAAATTTTATGACCTATTCCAGCATATTCCAGGCGGCAGTTATGTTCACCACAGGTAGCTTCGCGAACTAATGACCCGTGATTAAAGTGGCCACCATCTAATCCTGAAATAATTAGAGTACTAGTAACTTCAGAGACGCCAAAATCAGGACATTCAAAGTCATTTGTTCTGATTGCATATATTGTTTCAGAATCAAGATTTAGATAACCTTCTAGTTCCTCATGGCAGGTTGGGGCAGTAAATCCACCGATAGTAATAAGATTATTCTCGGGATTGTGATTAATGCCGATTGAGAAGCGCCCTTGTTCAACTCCCAATCTAGATCTTAAATTACAATTATCAGAAACTAATTCCCATTCACCAAACCATGTCCCTGATAAACCTGATTCCTGATCGTCCGTAACCCCATCATCATCACTATCTGAGTCTGTTGGGTCTTGACCATCAATAATCTCAACCCCATCATCTATTCCATCCTGATCTGAGTCAGGCTCACAGAGGCCTGTATTAGATTCATAAATATCAGGAAGTGAATCTTCATCAGAATCTTGCAGGGACGCAGATCTTTTTTCTAAAACTTTTTGAGTTTCAAGTAATGTTAATTTTCCAAATAGTGTCTTAAGACGAGCTTGAAGACGGTTAATTTGTTTATCTATTTTGATAACAGCCGCTACTTTACTAACTTTCCCAGTTTGATTTTCTGCTGAGACATGGAGTGCGAAAAGTAAGCATAGTAGGATTATCAAGATTTTATGATGTATTTTCATGATTTTTTATAAACAAAGTTCACTAATCTTTCGGCACGAAGTAATGCATACTTTAATCTATGATGAGAAGCTTGATATTTGAGTTTTGGATATCAGGAAATAATTATAAATAAGTACATAAAACTAATTTTTAGAGATATCATTCTGAGAAATGGAGTAACTTATTTACCAGTATGGCTCAAAACTATGGTGAAACTTAGCTAGATTAGCTATATTTACGTAAGTGTTGACGGAAAAAGTAATCTTTAATCAAAAAAACCCTATTTGGGGAGGCCTAGTGAGAATAGTACTGCTAGTCCTGCTGGGGATTTCTCTATCTTCCTGCTCAATCTTTTATACGACTGAAAGGAACTACGTCTATCAAGTAAAATTAGGAGATACTTTGGCTAGTATCGCTGCTAATTTCCAGATGGATTTTAGAGAGTTGGCTCGCTACAATGGCATTACTAATGCTAATCAAATTATTATTGGTCAGGTTCTAGAAATACCATTAGACCCAAAGTCTCAGGGAGGTCGGGGGGTAGCCAATTCTATTCAATTTGGTAAGCCAGCGAAGTTTTTTAGGAAGAAAGGCAAAGTCAATCATAATTTACTTGCTTGGCCAATTCGAACCAACAAAGCAAGGATTAGTTCTAACTATGGGTGGCGCTGGGCTAAATTTCATGAAGGCTTAGATATTGCTGCTGAAACAGGAACTCCAATTTACGCGGCGCATTCTGGTCGAGTGATGATGAGTGGCTACCAAATTAGTGGCTATGGGAAAATGCTAATTATTCAAAAGGATAACATGCTGACTGTTTATGCTCACAATAGTACTAACTACGTTGATGTTGGTCAAAACGTTAGTGTTGGACAACACATTGGTGATGTAGGGGCGACAGGAAAAGCAACTGGCCCTCATTTACATTTTGAAATCCGTTTTCGAAATGATGATCGTAAGTTTGTATCGACTGACCCTGGTGATTATCTTCCTTAATAATATTCTAGTAGAAACTTTTTAAGAGTTAACTTGTACTTAATATCCTTGTTCTAATTTCTAGAGCGGTAAGATCAAACGGATGCTTTTCTAATATTTCATTTGCTATTTTTAATGCTTCTTGTTTTTGATTTATTAAGAGATAAGTTAAGGCCAGATTATAGCGTGCTTTAAGTGTTCCTGGGCTGGAAGCAATGGCTAGTTCACTATTTTCAATCGCAAGTTTTGACTCTCCAGTATTTAAATAGATTAGAGCTAAAGCATTGTAAATTTCCACTGGATTATTAGTTGCTGGTAGTATGTCATTTAGAATCTGAATTGCTCTAGGAAATGATTTTTTGTGAATTAGAAAGATTGCTTCCCGGTAACGCATCTTGAAGTGGCTTTGGAAAAAGCTTTGATTTTGAAGATAAAGAAGCTCGCCTTTTTGAAGGATTTCATCTCGCTCTGCTGGACTCACAACTTCCAGTAAGGAGTTAATTAAGTCAGCTTGTTTTTGTAACTTAATTTGATGCTCGGCCTCATCAGTAAAAGTCATTGCTGGAATTAATTGAGCAAGATTCGCACGCAATAAATTCCTAGTTTTTAAGTCTTTAATTTGATCTAATGCCCCATTATAGTAAGGATCAATCTTAAGAGCTCGTTGTAGATTTGCTTCGATTAGAGGTAGGAGAGATTGATTGTGAGATTTTTGATAGGCCCGGTCGTAAGCTAAGCTTAGGAAACTATATAGTGCTGGGCTTTTAGGATTCTCAGTGATTGACTGAGTTATTCGACTAACAGAATGACGCCAAGAATATAACTCTTCTGAAGTTTTGAGACCAAGTAGCAGTAAAATTAAGACTCCCAAAAATACAATTATTTTTTTTGGCAAATAATCTAATTTTGATGCGATTGTTAGTATAATCAGTATTAATCCGACCTGAGGTAAGTACATCCAGCGATTGGCATTAACCTCAATTCCAATTTGTTTAAATTGTATAAAAAGAGTAATTCCAATTCCAAACCAGAGCAGGCCGAGCGCCAGCAAGTTTTCTTTTTTGAGGTAGCAAAAAATTAGTCCAAAAATAAACACTGCTGTAAAGCCAAGATTAATAACTAGATCAGAATTTCCCCAATCAAAATTTTGATAAAAAAATCCGACTGAATTTGGATAGAAAAAATGTAGCAAGTATCTTCCAAAGTAGTAAGAACCAATAGTTAAATTTTGACTAAGATTAATATTAGAGGCACTACTAACAAAGCGTTCATCATCTACTTGAGCATAGAAAGAGATAAGTCCAATAATTACGGAGCAAATTAATAAAGGTAATGTCTCAGTTAGTTGCCATTTATTCTTAATGTAAGAATTTGATTTAGAAGCTAGAAGCTCTATTGCAATTAAGATAATTGGGATTGGAATTAAGCTTGGTTTAGTAAGTATACCTATTAGAAAAGTGAAACAGATTAAGAGATACTTAAAAATTGTTCGATTTTCACGATATTGAAGATAGAGCAGTATTGTCAGCAATCCAAAAAAGCCACTTAGTAAATCCTTTTTACTCGCCAGCCAACTAATAGGCTCTACTTGTAGTGGATGTAATGAAAAAATTAATGTACCAAAAATTACTAACCAAAAGCTTTGAAAAAATCTTTTAAAGATCAAAAAAACTAAGCAAGTATTCATGGCATGGATTATAATTTGTTGCCAGTGACGAGGTGTCGGATCATCAGCAAAGATTTGATAATCCAAGATATGAGTTAATATTAAGAAGGGTGAATAGTTAGCAAAGTAAATATTGGTAAGCACCCATTTAATTTCATTCCAAGTGACTTGAACAATGTTTATTGGCCAAGAATTAGTATACATGGAATCATCAAGGACAAAGTACCCAAATTTTGTTGTTGGTAGGTAAAAGAAAATTGTAAATATTATGAGAGAGAACAGAGTGACCAAATGAAGAGAGGTTTTATTTGTATTCTGTAAAAATTTGTTCAGTACATTAACCATAAATTTGTAGGTCCTTAGCAGAATCTGCTATTTGCAGGTTGAATATAGCAAACCCAAGAATGAATTTCCGAAAAACATTTTCGGAAATTCATGTTGTTTTTACTATATTTGTTGTTTTTAGGCATTCAAACCTGACTTTAGCCAGGATTTGAAAAGCCCGAGTCCAAAAAATAATTTCCTTAACGAAAATTATTTTTTGGACTCTCTATATTAGTAAAATCACTTATCATTATACAATAATTTAGCTAAGGGAATACTAAAACTCCTATAGACTTGCTAGTGATCGACAACAAACTGTTACTATGTTAATGCTGATTAAGGTATACTGTAATTATTTTCAAGGAATTGATGATCAGCATCAAAATCTTGTCCTCGTAGCTCAGCTGGATAGAGCACTAGTTTCCTAAACTGGGGGTCGCACGTTCAAGTCGTGTCGGGGACACACTATTACTTGTTTTATAAAACTTCTTTCCCTTTCAAACTTTAAGCAAGTAAGAAGTCTCCCCCATATTTAATATAGAATAAATCCTCTTTGATTTAGTCATAAACGAATATTTCAAGTCTTTATCTGTTATTGAGATATTTCTCAATAAAATCAATTACTAAATTAGCTTTATTTTTAACTTTTTCATTAATTTAACTTTAGTAGAAAAGAATTAAATCAGTTGTACAATTCGTATATACTAAAACCCAATAGGTGTTAGATGTTTTAATTCCTTAGCTTTGGAAATCGAGGATTGTCGAGTTCCATTAATTTACCTATTATCTACAAATAGTTTATAAACTTTTTAAGTTACAGTATGCGCACCATTACTAAAATCTTCCTATCATTTTTATTTATTCCATTATTGGCCATTAATTTAATTGCAGAAGAAGCAAAAGAAGAATGTCATATTGATTGGCCTAGAGGTTGGAAAGTAACACCAATGCCACAATTCACAGATCAGAATAATAAAGATTTTGGTGGTAAGCGTGTACGAGCGTTTTTAAATAATGGGGAAGAATTAAAAGTTGCCATTGAGTATGCCTGTGTTCCGCTAAATGGTCGAAAGTTAAGCTTAGAAGGTGAGTTTGAAGCTGCGGCAAAAGCAATCCAAGCTGGTTATCAAAAAATGGGTTTAAAGGCGGAGTTTAGCCCTGTACAAAAAAATGTACTTAACCAAACGGCAACTAATGAAGCAGAAATTACTGTAGTTGCGCCGGAAACAAAATTACACCAATCATTATTGATAGCTGTTGATCAGACCCATCTTTACTCTTTAAGTTATACCGGAGTTGAGGCCGAATTTCAAAGTAACTTAAAAACTTATCAGGAAGTGCGTGCTAGTCTAGGGAAATAGTTGTTTAAAAATAATTTAATTTTTAGCAGGTGACTGATCAAACCAGACTTTGTTCTGGGTTAGCGGATTCCCGTTATAATTAACTAGTATTTCTTCGCCCTGCTTAATATTTTTAATTGCAGTAAAAATAATTTGTTTACTCGGGTATTTTGTTTTATAACGCGCATTTGGTTGATAGGAGTGGTTATAGATTGACCCATATCCAAGGGCCAGTCCGCCCCCTTCATCTTTCCAACTAAAATAATAGTTATACAGTTCTGTTGGATCAATAATCTTTGTGTCTTTTTTATCAAGTATGATGACTGGACAAATTTCCAAGATTTCACCTTTGGTAATATCTTTTAGGGCAAAAACTCCTCTTTGATGAAGCTTACTTTTTTTAACTGTAATTTTCATGGTTATATAACTTTAAAAATTTATCTCAGTTTACCTTGAAAATCTAGGATCACCTAAAGATTAATAGTAAGATAGTTCATCATTAATGCATAAATAATGATCTAGTCCAAAATCGATCCTTTCCATGGACATTCTAAACCTCAAAAGGTAAAACTAGTCTATGACTTATTCCATATTTTTTGACTTAGAAACTAGTGACCTTAATTTCATGGGGCAAATTCTTAATTTTAGTTTTATTGTGGTTGATTCGGAATGGAATATTGTTGACGAGTTAAATGGGGAAATAAAACTAAGTCGTTTGCAATTACCACGAGCGCGAGCAATTCTGGCAAATCAGATTAATGTTTTGGAGCATCAGCAACGGGCCAAGTATACCGAGGCCACTGCCATGAGTCGAATAGTTGAGTTTTTGCAAGATTGCTTAGATAACTCGGGAGTCAGCACGGGGCAATTAATTGGTTACAATTCAGGAAGTTTTGATTTGCCATATTTGCGGACAAGTTTAATTCGAAATGGTTACAACCCTTACTTTAAGATTCAGAATCGAGACTTGTTGTTAGTAGCTCAAAAATTATGGATTAGTTATCCTGAATTTAGAAAGAAAATTATTGATTATGCGGATCAAAACTCGCTGCCAGCAAATCTTAAACTAGAAACACTTTGTAAGGCGCATAATTTGTTAGAAGGAAAACAGTCCCATGAAAGTCGGGAAGATGTAATTTTAACAATCGAATTGGCAAAAACTTTTTTACAACTTTATGGTTTAGATGTGCGGACATTTGATCCTTATGAAGGACGCTCACTTCATCGTATGCCTCGCGGATCGGTTTTTTCTGTAGCGACAGGAATTTATAAGTTAGAAACACAAATTAGTCATTTTACTTTACTGCAAGCTGAGCCGAAAAGTGCTTTATGGATTGATCTAGATAAATTTAAGGAGTGCCAAGAGCAAGGCCTTGAGCTCAAATCAGCAGTTCGTTGGATTAAGTTTGAAGGAAAAATCTTTGTGACAGATGGACAAGAGGTTCATGATGCCACGTATCACGAGCTTGCAAAGCAAGCATTAGTGGCGCTAAAAGATTTACAGATCAGTAATTTCTTTGAAGAGACAACATGCGATATCGAACAATTTATTTATCGAATTCCCTTTAATAGTTTCCCAATGCTGGCCAAATTTATGCAAGACCCCAAGGGTTCTGCTCAACTAAGTGCTGATGAGAAGGAATTAGTTAAACGGTATCGCCTAGCAAATTATCAGCTTGGTTCAGGGGATGATCAAAAAATAAGTCAGGCCTTAAAAGAATATGCCGAATATCGTTACTTAGGACGTGCCCAGCTGGCCAATACTTCTAAGTCTACTTGGGAAGATTCAGAACATCGTAAAGATTTTCATCCAACATTGATTGAATTAATTGCTGAGATCGATCAGGTAGCTAATGAAAGCGCCGAGAATCTGCCTTTAATGGAAGCACTAGGTAAGTTTTATCGGGGGTCAGAAATTTTTCAACAGTTACTTGATAAAGACTAAGCTCTAACTAAAGTAATAGATATTTATCTAAGGCTTGAATCTTATCAATTGCACCAAAAACATAGAGAATGTCATCTGGAAAGATCATTTCTTCGGCAGTGATTTGAGTAATAAATTCTCTTCCGCGTTTAATTGCTAAAATATTAATTTCAAATTCTTGTCGCAGGTTGCTTTCAGCAATTGATTTTCCAACAATCCGGTTATTCCCTTGCTGCACTGTAAGTGTAGAAATTTCCATGTTTGGCAAATGTAGAACTGGTGTGATCTGCTTTGTTGGTAGCCGAAAAAGTTCATAGTTCTGAGATCTGATTTGTTGAGTAAATAATTGAATCTCATCATTAGGAATTAGATACTTTTTAAGTACGCGGTTAAATATTTCAATTGATGTTTCAAATTCTTCAGGGATAATTTCATCAGCGCCTAATTGAAGAGTCTCAGGGATTTCTTTAATAAAACGAGTCCGAACAATTAAATAGGCATTGTGAGTTAGTGAGCGGACTTTAGTAATAATTAGTTTAGTTGCTAGTGGATCGGAGATTGCGATTACTACAACGCGAGCTTCTGAGACATGTAAGTGTTGTAAGATAGTTTCGTGAGTTGCATCTCCAAAGAAAATTGGCTCACCTTCTTTTTTAGCTTCTTCTATTGAATCGGGATTTAGTTCGACAATTACATAGGAAATACCCGCTTGTTTGGCAGCCTTAGCTAAGTTTTGTCCATTAATCCCATAGCCAATAATTACTAAGTGATCTTTTAACTGCTGACCAGTTTGGTCTTTTACTTCTGTTAATTGCCTTTTTTTATTAATAGCATTGAGGCGTTCCCGGACACGTTCTGGCAGAGTTCTTTGTAGTAGCCAATTAGAAATTCTACTGGCAGAGCTAATCACAAAAGGAGTCATGGCCATTGTGACAATACAAATTGCTAGAAAATATTGATAAACTTCTCTTGTTAAAACGTGATACTGCATACCAGTAGCAGAAAGAATAAAAGCAAATTCTCCTACTTGAAAGAGCATTAAAGTGGACATGATAATTGTTCTGGCATGGTAGCGCAGGATTGCTACGGTTAGGGCGAGAATTAAACATTTTATGAGAATTACTCCGAGAGTAAAAATCAAGATTGCTGGTAAGTGTTGAATCACAAATGACAAATCAAGGAGCATTCCAATCGAGACAAAGAAAAAGCTTACAAAGATTTCCCGAAAAGGCAGAACAATTGCTGTCGCTTGATGGTGATAATCAGACTCTGAAATTACTAGGCCAGCAAAAAAAGCGCCAAGGGCTAGGGATAGTCCGACTGATGATGTTAGCCAAGCAGTTGCAAAGCAAAGGACTAAGATTGTCATCATGAAAAGTTCATTACTTCTTGTTTTAACAACCTGTGTTAAAAGGTAAGGAACGACATAGCGGGCAAGTATAATAATTATCCCTAAGACCAAAGCAAACTTTAGGACCATCAAAAACAAGGTCATCGGTATGTTATTTGCTTGTCCAGCAAGGATTGGGGTTAAGAGCATCATTGGGACAACAATAATGTCCTGAAAAATTAAGATACCGACGGCTACGCGTCCGTGGGGTGAGGTAATCTCACCATTGCGATGCAAGACTTTAAGAACAATTGCGGTACTGCTAAGCGATAAGAGAAACCCAATAAAGATGGCCTGATTCCAAGCTAGTCCTAGGGTATAACTAATTAAGGCTGTTAATAAGATTGTACCACCTACTTGTAAGATTCCACCGCCAATTACAGTTTTGCGAATTGCAACTAAACTTTTTAAGGAAAACTCAATACCGATGACAAATAGTAAAAAGATCACTCCGATTTCTGCTAATAATTCTACTTCATGGGTTGCTTGAATAAAACCTAGAGCGGATGGTCCGATTAAAGCCCCAGTCATTAAAAATCCTAAAATTGCTGGAAGTTTTAACTTTTGAAAAACTAAGATCGTAAAAACGGAACAAGCTAGAATAATAACAATCTCAGAGAGAAGTGGGATGCCCATGATGCAGTAGGTTGGTGTTTTGATATAATTAAGAAGTATTATGAATATAACGGATGTTTGAAGGATTGCCCAGACCTATCAAGTATTTTTAGTGATTCTTTAAGAGCTACAGGATAATGCCGAGCAGCCTGCTTTATCTTTGGCCCAATCTGGCCTTCTTTTATAAAATTTTTGAGTTACACTATTTTCTTGGTAAGGAGTTTTTAATGCTAGCATTAGCGAATCAAGTTGTTCGCGGTTTCCAAAAGCGAGTTGCTCGAGAGCTTCTTGAACTAAGTAATTACGTAGGATGAAATAGGGATTATGACTATTCATTAGTTTAGTTTGTTCAGTCACTGCAAGTGGATTACTTATTTGTATTTTTAGGAAAGCTTTAATCCAACTAATCAGTGGTTTCGCAATTTCCGGAAGATTTTCTTGTTGGTAGTAGCAGGCCTCAATCTGTTTTAAAATTAACTGCTCTGTTAATTCTGTTTGTTTAGTTAATTCAATGACCTTAGCAAGTTCACGATAGAAAATAGTTGGATCTATTTCTGTTGATTGTAAGGCTTGATCTAGATCTGTGATTAATTGTGTTGCTATTTCTGCTGGTAAATTTTCAAAGCCTAATTTCTTGGAGAACATTTTAATAATCTCAGATTCAAAGGTTTCTTGATAACTTTTAAGTCCAATTTGTAATTGCTCAGCAGTCTCCATTAAAGGCTCTAGCGCTTCTGCTAGTTTGGTTAAATTCCAAAAAGCAATATTTGCTTGGTTGCCAAAGCTGTAACGACTATGTTGACTATCAGTCGTATTTGGAGTCCATGAAGGATCGTAGATATCAAGCCAGCCATATGGTCCATAATCAATTGTTAATCCAAGAATTGAAAGATTATCAGTATTCATCACGCCATGAACAAAACCAACTCGCATCCAGTCTACAACTAGACGAGCTGTTCTTTGACATACTTCAGTAAACCAAAGTAAATATTTGTCTTTCGTTAGATTTTGATATTCGGGGTAATGTTGAGTGATGGTGTAGTCAACTAGATCCTTTAAAAGTTTAAATTCACCGCTAGCAGTTAAGATCTCGAAATGTCCAAAGCGTAAGAAGCTTGGGGCTAGTCTTGTGGTAATTGCTCCAGGCTCAGCTTGGGGATTGCCATCATAAAACATGTCGCGAATTACAGAATCGCCTGTGAGCGTGCAGCAGAGAGCTCTAGTTGTTGGAATATTTAGATAATACATTGCCTCACTACATAGAAATTCTCGAAGTGAAGATCTTAAAACTGCTCGACCATCTCCTCGTCTGGAGTACGGAGTTGGCCCAGCTCCTTTTAATTGAATTTCAACTTTTTGGTTTTTTGAGTTGATTACTTCTCCTAGTGAGATTGCTCGTCCATCTCCTAGTTGACCCGCCCAAAAACCAAATTGATGTCCTCCATAGCGAGTAGCATAAGGAAACATCTCAGGTAAAATTTGATTGCCAGTAAAAACTTTTGCTTCAATTCCGTCCGTAGTTATAGGTTCTACTAGATCAAGGAGTTCCCCAGCTGATTCTGACCAGATTAATATTTCTGGTTTACTGACGGGAGTTGGTGAGGTCTTGCAAAATAGAATTTCACTTGTAGTTCCAGGAGTTAGCAGATCGCGTAGGTCTCCAGGGAAGGTCTGCACAAAGCTGTTTTTAAAGTTTAAGTTATGAAGATTAGAATTACTCATCAGTTTATTATCTAAACTTAAAAAATATTTATTAAAGAACACAGCAATAAACTGAGAGTATTAAATTCTAGTAGAGAATCTAAGGTTAGAGAAAGTTAATCACCAAGTTATCTTTCTTCTAGGTTAAATAGTTGTTACTAATCAGGGATTAGTAACCGGCAAAGTATCTTTTGGTTTTTGTTTATACCAGCCACCATTTGTGGTGTAGGCATCAAAGCCCCACTTAACCCATTTTATGATTGAGGCTGCTAGCCATAGTGCCCAGAGCAACATTAATATGCGGTAGTACCAAATATCAAATGCTAAGAACCAAGGACTTGGGATTTCTCCAGTAGTTAAATCCTGATACCAGCTTAAGTATGAGCTACTAGAATCATTTCCAGCAATCATCATTCTAGGAGATCCCAATAAGCCAGTTTCAATTGCTTGGTAAAGTGCTTGAAAAGCCCAAAATGACCAAAATGCCAAAAAGATTTGCATTAATGGAAACTTCAAACTGTGGTTCGAGAGTTTTGTTTTTGCTCTAAATCCTAAGAAGATAAACCAGGTAATAACCATAATGTTAAGACCAAAGTTTACCTGACTTAAACCCATTAATAATAAACACCACTGATGGAATTTTAATGGTAAATCTTTTAGGCGACTTAGTGCCCAAGCTAAGATTAATGCCAGCGGAAAATAACCCCAAAAAAGAACGGCTGGGCCATACTGTGTCCCTCCGGTAGCTGTTACCCAGTTCCTTGTTGGCAATTGATAGCTAAGATTTAAATTTGCAGTTGGGGCATTTAGTTGGATCTTAGGTAGCTTAAAATAGTTATTTAACTTTTTCTTTTCCCGCCATTCTATATCAATAGATTGAGAGCCTGGTACAAGATTAAGATCAATTTTATTGGAATCTGCTTTAAATGACTGTGCTACTTGATTAATTTTGACACTAATAATTTCAATTCCGATGGGTAGATCGATTGGATGAATCTCACCTTTACTTGATTTGATTAAAAAATTTAAAGTATATTTTTGTAAATCTTTTCCAAGATCCGCTACTAGATTTAATGACTCAATAGTTTTGGTAGTGCCCACAATTCCTACCGGTTTCTCTAGTTTTAAAAGTAGCTTTTCTCCGGGACGTGGATGCCACTCGGGAATTTCTTGGTTGAAATATATTCTTGGGGTTCCCGAGTAATCAAAATGCCAGAGATTACTGGCATTAAGGTACCACTTCTCATTCCAAACTTTATTGGAAGCAGCTACTAGCTCTAGCTGATCTGTTACTTTTAAAATTGATTTAAAAGTTTTTTGATATTCGTTCGGTTTAAATTCGGCAATAACTTGACCATTTTTTACTTCAACTCCAGGAGTCACCAGCGATTCTTCTTTTAAGAGCTGATAACTAATTTCATAACTACTACTCGCCGGTGAAAGTCGAACGATAGTTGTAGTAATTGAGGCATCATAGGCAAGGTCGATTTGCCGACTGATCGTAAATTGTTGATCAAGCTTTAAAGGTTTGACTAGATCTCCTTGTTGTTTATTGGCGGTTGCGTCCACCGGAAGTTCTTTTGCTGCTCTGGTTAGGCTGATCACTTGATCTACTTTGCCGGTATTACTAATTCCTGTAACAACCCAATCACTGGCTTTAAATTTTCCAGAACTTGGAATTACTGGGAATGATAAGTTAATTGATTCACGGTCTTTTAAGGAGCCACTAATTACTAAATTGTTTATTCCTTTAGCCAGTGCCACAAGTAATAAATCCCCATTTGTTTTTAGTCGTAAATGTTCACTACTATTATTAATTGTAATTTCTTCAACCGCTAAGTCATGGCGATTAAACGGTAGGGGGAAAAAAGAGTCACTAAGATTGTGAATTTCAAATTTAAACTTGAATTTTTGTTCTGCTAAATCTATTTCAAAGCGGGAAATATTCGCACAATTAGGTAAGCACTCGGGAGATTTTTCTTGGTTAGTGAGAACGTAACTTGAGAGCTCTTGCAGTAAGTGTTCGTCAGGAAAGATATCTCCAGTTGTTTGCTCCTGAGCCATAACTTTAGTTTGCTGGCAAAGTAGTAGTGCTAGCATTAAACTGGCTTTTAAAAATGGGACTCTAAATGGCAATGAGTTTATTAAGAATCTAGCTAATAATAGCAGGATCAAGATTGCTCTTAAGAAACTTAGAATAATATTAGTCATCGGTGAGATTAAGCTAAATTTAATTTTTTGATCTTGGATTACTGGCGTATTCCAACCAAAACTATAGGAACTATTTGATTGCCAGTTAGAGACTCCTCGACCAGTTTGTACAGCCTGATCAATGTTAGTTTGATATTGTAACTTCTTAACTTCTTCTTTTTTATCATTTTGATAGCCTTCATCAGAAACTTTGCCACGAGCGAGCGAGCCCATTACGCTGTCGCTCTCCAGAGCAGACAGCGCTTTCTTCATTGGCTCATCGTAGGAAATGCTAGGCGAAGCTACTGATTCAGAGGCGCCACCAAAGGCACTAGCATTTAGTTGATCGTTAAAATAGATTCTTTTTAGTTGAGGGTGGATACTAAATTTAATATCATTAAAAATATAATTTAAAACAAAAAGCGTAGTGACGCCAATTATTAAGATCTTAAATCGATTACAAAAACTTGCAAATCGTTGATGCTTAACATAAATGCTGAGTGCTGATAGTGCCGTAGCAAAAAGTATAATGCCAGTAATGCTAAAAACATTTTTTTCGAATAATAATAAAGCGCCAAAAGCTAAAACGGCACTTTGCCAGTTAAAGACTTTAAAAATTGCTACCACAGTTAACATCACTAGGAAGATATCAAGTAGTGTCCATTTTGCTAACCAACTACCATTTACATAATCTACCCCCCAGATATGAAATAGTTGCCAGCCTGGGGCTAAAAATAAACTATTATTTACTGAATTAAA
Organism: bacterium; assembly: GCA_031385045.1. GTDB lineage: Bacteria > Bdellovibrionota_C > UBA2361 > UBA2361 > CALJRW01 > JANNBC01. Next base: position 54,022 of record JANNBC010000024.1, read on the forward strand.
CTCAGTTTTCCAGCCAGGAAAATTTAGTTCTTGAACATTAGTGGTTTGGCTATTGGCAATCATATTAATATTACCTGGTCGAACCTCAATTCCAACCAAGTCTCCAGAGTCAGAAGTTTTAGTAATAAGTTGATCGATACCATTGATATTCACATTTCCTAAGCTGTAATCAGGATTAATTGTTAAATGTTGATCGCTAGCAATTTGTCCATTAAGTTCATCCCGAATGGAGAGGGAGGCACCATCAAAATTTAGCTTAATTTGGCGATTAAGACTTAGCGAGTTAGTTGATTGTTTGGCCTCACCTCGTTTGTGCTCAAGTATTTCTAGCGTTTGGCTTGGTTCAATTTTATAGGTATTAAGATTTTGCCATTCCGCAGGGATGTTATAGAGAGTGGGATCCACTGCACTTGCACCTGCTAAATCCACAACCCTTAAGCTTGGATTGCTGGCAAAAGACCAAAGCTCAAAGGGAACCCAATCGTCACCTGTTGGAAATTTAATTTTTTCCAACGCATTATTGGTAAAACTTTCTGTTTGAATTGTATAAGAACCTGCTCTAGCTTGCACTAAAATATTACCCTGTTGGTCAATATTAATTGGCAAGGCTGAGGTGATATTAGTTAAGGCAAATCCTGGTAAGCTAATCTGGTTTAATTTTATTTCACGAGATTTACCAGAGATTTCTAGTTTTACAATTGTTTCTAGTTTGGCTGGAAGGTCGTCCTCGATCTTACGAAATACTTTTAAATCTAAATAATTAATATCTGCAGTAACAGTTTCTGTAGTTGGTTGATTAAGTGTTAAGGCCCCATTTTGAATATTGGGGAAAGGTAAATTTTTGCCATTAAGTGAAATATCTAAAAGCGCGATGTTCGGAGGTAGTGTGAATTTATCAGGTAAGGTTGCCCATGTATATTCGCCGGTGATCTGATACTCTCCCGCCTCTAAGTATATACCCGGGGAATTATTAATATTAGTAATCGCTTGTAATTGACCATTAACTTTTACTGATTGTGGCCAGAATTCTAAGTTACCGGGAAGTGGAATTGAACTTTGATCATCTAAAATAATATTATAGCTAAAATTACCGCTAGTATTATTTAATGCTAGATTTAACTTTGATTCCCAAGAACAAATTTTCTGATCATAATTATTAAAACTATAACTACATTTATTAGTGTCAAAATCTCGGCTAACCCATTTAACCCAAGGCTTTAAACTGTTTGGAATTTGTTCTTCCCAATTAGGATTTGCAAAAAGTTGTATTGGAAATATTAAGACGATTAGTAAAAAAACAATTTTTTTCATATTTTATTTAAGGGGCAAAAAATAGCTTAATTTAATATAGTAGAAAGATATTTTGCTTGCTAGGACATATTATTCCTTAACTAAACAATTTAAATTGGCCATTTAGCTTAAAACAGGCTCAATTTAAAACTAAAAAGCTGATTTTTAATTAAAAATTAAAGGTTTGGTTCTTAATCTTCGATATTAATACAGGGCATTTATTGTATAAAGAATGAATCGGGGATTTTCTCTTATTGAATTATTAGTAACAACTAGTATCGTTTCGATACTGGCATCTTTAAGCGTAGCTAATGTTAATGCTTTTAGAGAGTCGGCAATGTATGCCGCTGCTAAATCTGAGATGATCCAAATTAGAACTGTTGTGGTCGCTGCTCAAAATAATTCTAACCTACGTTTAGCTGACATCACTGGTTCTGAATATTCAGTAGGACCTTGTTTTGGTTCTTCTGATTTAAGTCAGATAGCAGACTCTCATCCATGTTACCAAAGAACATTGTTATCTTTTACTCGAATTGCCAATGCTGCTGGTATTCCTGGTGCGCTAGATGGAATGATCCGTGACCCCTGGGGAGCACCTTGGCTTTTAGATGAGAACGAGGGTCAAGGTGGCGGAGCCTGCAGCAATGATTACTTTAGTAGTTGTGGAGTAAATCGCACCGTCGAGACTCCAGCAGGCAAAAGCTTTAGTGGGATCGGCTTAAGTTTTCCTTTTGCAACCCCAAAATGTGTTAATAGCGTAACATCTTTTGGAGATAAGTTTTGGGGTAGAACTTCATGAGTTTTTACATATTAAATCCATTTTGATAAGTTTATATAGTGATGACAAAAAATAAATTACGTAAAAGTTACATAGATCAATTTGTTTTTTTGTCATAACTATATGGTTTTATTATCCCTCCGGGGGATAGAAAGCCCCAAAAAGTAATTTCCTTATGTAAATTACTTTTGGACTTTCTATATTGAGTCCAAGAAATAATTTACCTTACATTTGGGGATTTTGATTTGGAGTAACTATTTTGCATGTTGCAAATATTAAGCCAGCTCCCTTTTTTTTTATATTTTTATTTTTTGTGTTAACTGAAAACTTAAACGAATCTTCTGGCACTATTGCTAAAATTAATTTAGCTAATCTAGCACATAATTTTCTAGCGATTAAGAAATTAGTCGGTAGAACGAAGATTATGGCAATGGTTAAAGCTGATGCTTATGGCCATGGAATGATCCCTATTGCTCAGCGATTAATTACTTCGGGAGTTGATTATTTGGGAGTTGCATTTGTCGAAGAGGGGATTGCTTTGCGCCAAGCAGGAGTTTTGACACCAGTTTTGGTCACGGGTGGTATCTTAGGAAAGCAATTTGCAAATTTTTTAGATTATAATTTAGAAATTACTCTTTCTTCGGTTTATAAACTGGCGGAGCTAGAGAGCGTTTGTCAGCAGAAAAATAAAATTGCTCAAGTTCATTTAAAGATTGATACAGGAATGGAGCGTATTGGCATTCACTCGGAGAATGCCAGTCAATTAATTGATCGAGCAATTAATTCCAAGTGGATTGAGATTAAAGGAGTCTATTCCCATTTTGCCTGTGCGGATCAAGTTGGTTCAAATTTTACAAAGCTCCAATTAGAAAAGTTTTTAAATGTTGTTGATTACTTTAAAAAGCAGAATTATCGGAGTCCGGTATTAATGCATCTTGCTAATTCTGCTGCTCTAGATACTTGTCCTGAAAGTTTTTTAGATTTAGTGAGGCCAGGGATTTTTCTTTACGGTTGCTATCCAGAAAATCATTTCCAATCTTCCTTGGAGCTTCGACCTGTTTTATCTTTAGAGACTAAAGTTGTTTATTTTAAAGTCATTCCGGCAAATACTGGCGTAAGTTATAGTCATAGTTGGAAATCTACTAAGCAAACTAGAATTGTCACTTTACCAATTGGTTATGGGCATGGTTATTCGCGCGCCTTGGCTAATCGAGCAGATGTGCTGATTCATGGCAAGCGCTGTCAACTTGTTGGAAATATTTGTATGGATCAATTAATGGTGGATTTAGGGGATCATCAGGCTTATGTCGATGACTCGGTTGTATTAATTGGTCAAGATGGTGATCAACGAATTACGGTAGAAAAACTTGCGGAGTTATCTGGCACCATTTCTTATGAAATTTTAACAAATCTAAAATCGCGTATTCCGCGAATTTACCAAGAATAGTATTTCGTATGAGCGATAGCCAAATCACTGCCAAGTTACTTAATGCTGCTGAATTATTTCACTATGCTAATAAATTTAGAGGCCAGGTTTTTATTGTAATATTTAAAAACAATGCGGACTTTTTTAGTTTAGTTACTGATTTAAAAGTTATTCATAAGGCGCAAATCAATTTAATAGTGATTTTGGAACAAGAAAAAGATTTTTTAAAGATTCAAGAATATTGTCGCTTTGATTTAGAATTTAAAACTATTGATGTGGCAGATTTAGCAATAAGCTACGAGGTTATTGATCTGCAGCGGCAAGGATTGTGTCCTGTAATTAATTTAAATCTGGAATCGACTATCGAATTTATTAAAAGCCTGGATGACTTGCAGGCAATTAATAAATTAATTTTTGCTGGTTGTTATCAACCTTTGATAATTGAAGGGGAGATTAAGTATTTTATTACGCAAACTGATTTAATTGAAAAAGTGGAACAGAATCAGTCTTATAATTTACTAGCTAGCTACCTCCATTTGTTAAATAATAAATCTGACTTGGTGTTGATTCCGGCTAAACAAGGGGAGTTATTTCGAGAAATATTTACCTATTTAGGTGCTGGAACTCTAGTAACAGCACAGTCTGATATAGTTTTTCAGCTGGCCTTACTAAAACAAGTTCCACAAATTTATTATATTCTTCTGACCTACGTGGATGAGGGGTTAATTTTGCCAATTTCTGAACAAGAGATTGTCGAACGGCTAGGTGATTTTTTTGTACTTAGTATCGAAGATGAGGTGATTGGAGTTGTTTCTATTAAGATTTATGAACAAGCTGCGGAGATTGGAAAGCTCTGCACCTTGCCGCGTTATCGTAATAAAGGTTTGGCTAGTAGTCTGATTCAGCAGGTAATCAAATACTGTCAGGCTCAAAAGCTTGATTACTTATTTGCTTTAAGTCGTAATCAGAATGTTTTAGATATTTTTCGTAATTTTGGCTTTCAAGATTGTCCGCGTGAGGAGTTACCAATGGCCTGGCAGGCGGGGTATGATTTTGCGAGGCCATCGAGGGCTTGTCGTCTGAAAATTTAAGGGTTTTTTAGACTTGCTTTATATTTCCTAAATGACTAGTATCATTACTTATTTGATTATCCACCCAGTAACAAACAAATTTTGCATATATGCTTAAATTGTATCTGGTGGTTAATATGATGGCTTAGCCATTATAATTTACATTTGTTGTTATGAATAAATCTGAACTCATTGAAAAATTAGCTATTAAGTCAAACATCAGTATTCTTCAGGCGGAAGAGATTATTAACCTAATCTTTCGTAAGATGCGCGATACTCTAGTAAATGATGGAAGAATCGAAATTAGAGGTTTCGGCAGTTTTGTAGTTAAGAAATATCAGTCTTATAAGGGGCGTAATCCTAAGACTGGTGATGAAATTCCTGTTCCAGACAAGCGTCTTCCTGCATTTAAAGTCGGGAAGGAGCTAAAAGAGCGAGTAGATGCTTATCGTAAGCCTGGAGAGTCATAATCAAAGATGAATCTTCCACAAAGAATTAAAGTTCAAGCCGTTATAAAGTCTAGATATAATTCAGAAATGTTCACAGACTTCTCTGGCCTTAGTCGTCCAGCTAACTGGGATGATCGTAAATCTGGGCTAGAACAAGTTTTGACATCAAATGGTGAGCAGATTGCCTTGCGTTCTGGCGGTGCACAGTCAACTCCTAAAGAGGGTTGGGTTTTATTATTAACCGCCGGAAGTGATGAAGAAGGTTATGAATGGACATTATATGGCATCACAAAAAGTCCTGTTTCTTCTAATAAGAGTTAGTTTTTGTAGAAAATCTGTACTTCGGGAAACTTCCTGAAACTCTTCTTTTTTTATACTCAATAAATTTATTTAATTGGTTAATCATGAAAATCACAAATCCAAAAGTTGCTATCGTTGGTTGCACTGGAGTCGTTGGTACTGAGATGTTGAATGTCCTAAAGGAAAGAAATTTTCCTTATGCTGAGATTCGTTTATTGGCGTCAGCTAATTCTGCCGGCGAGCTTTATGAATTTGATGATCAAGAATTAATTGTTGAAGAGTTAAATGATAATTCATTTGAGCAAGTTGATATTGCTTTATTTGCAACTAGTGCGGAATTATCTGCTAAATATGTACCAATAGCTCAAAAAGCTGGAGCTATTTCTATTGATAACTCAAGTTACTTTCGAATGGATCCAAATGTTCCGTTAGTTGTTCCAGAAGTCAATCCTCATGCTATCAAATCAACAGATCGAATTATTGCGAATCCTAACTGTTCAACAATCCAGTTGGTTCCAGTTTTAAAAGCTTTGGAAGCGGCTGTAGGGATTAAACGAGTCGTTGTTTCCACTTATCAGGCTGTCTCTGGCGCAGGAAAAGCTGCTATGGAGGAGCTGTGGCAACAGACAGTTGGGATTTTAAATCAAAAAGAAGTTGCTCCAGAAGCATTTTTACACCAGATTGCTTTTAACTGTATTCCTCAAATCGATGTGTTTCAAGATGATGGTTACACCAAAGAAGAAACTAAAGTCATAAATGAGAGTCGGAAGATTCTAGAACTTCCTGATTTAGCGATTACATGTACGGCCGTTCGAGTTCCAGTTTTTAATTCACATGCCGAAAGTGTCAATGTCGAACTCAAACAAGACCTGTCAATGGAAGCTTTGATTGACAAGTTAAAAAGTATTCCTGGTGTTAAGGTTTTTAGTGATCCGAGTGAATATCCACTACAGATTAACGTTTCTGGTTCTGATGATATTTTTGTTGGTCGAATTCGTCGTGATTCTTCAGTTCCTTTTGGTTACAATTTATGGATCGTAGCTGATAATTTAAAGAAAGGTGCTGCCTTAAATGCTGTGCAGATTGCGGAATTGTTTGTTAAGTAATGCCAAACTACAAATTAACTTTAGAGTATGATGGTTCAAGCTTTCAAGGCTGGCATCAGCAGAAAAATGGATCTTCAATTTCTGAAGAAATATTAAAGACGTTAAGCTTAATTTTACCTCTGCCAGTTGAGCAGATCTACGCCTCCGGACGAACTGATTCGGGAGTTCATGCTAAGGCTCAAATCGCCAATTTTCATTACCCGCAGCTAATTGACTGTGATGCTTTGTTATTAAGCATTAGTAGTATTCTGAGAGGCCGAGTTGCCGTATTAGCTGTAGAGCTTGTGCCTGATGACTTTCATGCGCGTTTTTCTGCTGTTGGCAAAGTCTATACTTATCAAATTCTTAATCGTCCAGCACCAGCAAGTTATTTACGTCAGCAAGTTTGGCATGTTCCGCAAAAATTAAATTTAGAGTTAATGCAGCTCGAAGCTCAGTCATTAATTGGTGAGCATGATTTTACAAGTTTTCGGGCGATGAATTGCGAGGCCAAAAGTGCAGTCAAGAAAATTCATCAGATTGACTTTGAGTTAAGAGATTTTTTGGTAATTATTCGAATTGAGGGGACTGGCTTTTTAAAGCAAATGGTTCGAAATATTGTAGGAACGCTCGTTGATTTTGGTAAGGGGAGTGCACACCTTAAAGATTCTTCGATTAAGGAAATTTTGTTAAAAAGAGATCGTCGTAGTGCTGGTCAGACAGCTCCAGCCGAAGGGCTCTTTTTAGAGAGAGTCATTTACTAAGAGTTTTTAGTTTAATTCTAGGTCTTTTTCTAAATCTTCTGAGAGATCAAGTTCTTCAGCATCAACTACAAATGAACCAAAAAGGTAAGGCGTTAATAATTTATTTGCCCTTTGAACTCCATAGCTATTATTCAAGGAGTTGGTATCAAATTTATCAGGCACTATAAAATTAAGTTTGAGGCTACTGTTATCATTATTACGTCGCCCTGTAATTCTAATACTAGTTTTTTGTGTAACTGTTTTATCTCCAATACTGATTTCAGCATTAGCTTCTCCTAGTATAGTGAACTCTGGCCCATTTTCTTGAGTTAATAATGTTTTGGTTAAACTTACCCTTCTTAATTGAGCATCAGGGTTAGTAGTTATTGGTGGTGATGCAGTAAAAGTTAGGTTTTGAATTTTGCCTTGATTAAAATTAAGGGTGGCGTCAATAAAAACTGACTCCACATCCTTAAAGATTACAATTTCATTCGGAAGATTCTTTTTTGGCACAGTAACTAACTGTTGAGGAAGTACTACAGGAGTTATTACTACGGGGCGTTTGTTTGCTTGATATTTCTCGTATATTAAATAACCAAAGATACTCAGGGCCACTATAGGAAAGATATACAGCAATGAAGCCAAGTGATTTTTCTTTGTCTTTCTAGCAATTGTAGTTGTGACGTAGGGAGAATATTGAGACTTTTGTCTAGTACTTGTAAGATCGATTACCTCACTCTTATAGTTTTGGGCAAAGTGTTTTGGTCTATTCCCTCCGACTGCTTCATTTACGGAGTCCTTTAGTTCGTAAGTGTCTCTGTTGCGAATATCTAAATGTGTCGGATTCTTAGAGAATGTTCCAATGTCATTTGCATTAACCTCATCCAAGGCATCGGCCATCTCAGCACAAGTTTGAAAACGATCTTTAGGTGAAATAGTGATCGATTTGTTAATCCAGAGAGCAAGTTTTTCAGGACAATCATTACGATACATCCGAGGATCGTAAGGGTTTACCTGTGTTCTTTGTTGCATCTTGATAAAAATATTATCCCCCGGAAACGGATCTGTGCCGGTAACCATTTCATAGGCAATAATGCCAAGGGCATAGATATCCGTTCTTTCATCTACTTTTTGGTACTGGATATATTCTGGAGCAATATAATTTGTAGATCCAAGCAGTGCCCCTGTTTCTGTCATTCGAGAATTTTTATCCATCATGGAAATTCCAAAGTCAGAAATCTTTACAATATTGTCTTCTGTAATTAGAATATTCTCTGGTTTTAAATCGCGGTGGATAATACCATGTTTGTGGAGTGCCCCGGTGCCAGCGCACATTTGATATAGATAGTTGATAATTAGCTCGATTGGTAATTGTGAGTTGATCATCATCTTGTCAGCGAGATCTCCACCACGGACATACTCCATAGTATATCCAACTAAAGAGCCTTCTTTAATAAATTCGTAAGCTCGAACAACATTTTCGTGGGAAACATTTAGTGCCGCAATAACTTCATTATGAAAGCGCTTCATAATTGTTTCGTCATTAGATATTTCGGGTTTTAAAACTTTTAAAACAAATAGTTTATCTTGGAGATCTTTGTGAGAACAAAGGTAAACATCACCCATAGCTCCTTGACCTAGAGCGGAGATGATTTTGTACCTTCCGGAAATCATTGTTCCTGGGGTAATTCCAGAGCTGATTATGTCGTTCACTTAACTATGTCCTTAATATTCATCGATAGATCTAGTCCTAGGTTAAATAAATATTACTAGATCAAAAGTATCTGTAAATTGCAAAGCTTCAGCAGGAGTCAACTTTCTAAGTAGCTATCGGTAACCTAACAGTAAATCTTGAGTTAGCTAGGGATATTAAATATCTAAGAAAAACTCCTATCTAGTCAATTTTACTGTATATTAATTATCAAAATAATTAACCAGAGTTCAATACTCTTCAGGTTTGTTATACTTTGAATTACTCTGTTTTAATAGAGAAAAAATTCAGCCTGTTGCTGATAAGTATCCTCCATTCCTAGTACTTTATTTAACAGACTCAGCTTGGTTCCAAAAATCTTTCTAAATCTGGCAAACTTATCCTCGCTATAGGTTAACTTTGGAGTTTCATTTGCAGCTAAGGGTTGACCTTTAATTTGATAGATTGCTCTAGCTGCTGCATAAATGTCTCCAATCTCATCAGCCAAGCCCAGTTCTACTGCTTCGCTTCCTAGGATTAATCGACCATCAGCATACTTTTTGACTTCTTCGATATTCAGATTTCTTCCTTCCGCCACATCATGTAAAAATTGTTGGTATATTTTATCAACAGTAGATTGTAGAAAGCTACGATCTTGTTCTGTTAGTGCTCGTGTGGGGTTACCAACATCTTTTAACTGGCCACTTTTGATAGTTAAGAAATCTACACCGTACTTTTCTGTTAGTTTATGAAAATTGGGAATTTGGACGATAACTCCAATTGATCCAGTTTGAGTACCAGGTTGAAGGAAGATTTTACTTGCTGCTAGTGCAGAGTAAAGTCCGCCAGAAGCAGCAACAGATCCCATAGAGACTACAATTGGCTTGATACTTTTAAGAGTTTTAACTGCATTGTAAATTTCTTGAGAAGGAGCGACAGCGCCCCCGGGAGAGTCAATTCTTAAAATTACGCCATCCACACTTTCGTCATTAACTTGCGTATAAAGATCTTGGACAATTGATTTTGAGTCCATGATTGGTCCTAGTAATTCAACTACTGCTACATTATGTTTGCTAGGCAAAAGTGATGAACTACTTTTATTAGATATTTTACTTATGGTTGTAGCTAGGAGTACAGGTATTAGAAAAATAAAAATGAAGATAACAGTAATAAATTTGGCTAACCAAAGAAGATAGGATTTCATATTTGTTTACTTATTAATAACAGTTAAAAAGACAATTAAGAACATGCAAATACCAGCTATGCCATGAATAACCATCGGAAGTTTAGAATTTGCCTGGGGGCTTTTTACTACCTTGATCATTAAGATACTAGCTACAAAAAGAATAATTGCTAGGGTTAACTTTCCATGAAACCAGCCTTGGGTCATGTAATAGCCCATACCCTTACTCATTAATTGATAGGTTCCAGTAAGTACAGTTATAACTAACCCCGGTAACATCCAACCAAAAACAATTTTTTTAGACCAAGCTGAGATACTCGCTAGTTGATTATTCTTTGCAGACAAAGCTATGATACGAGAAGAAATCAAGAGACTTCCTGTCCACATTATAAACCCTATAATATGAAGGGCAATCGAAATTTTTAAATCCATAAAGTTAATTTGCTAATAAATTTAGGCTGACAGTATCATGAGAGATAAGATAATTGAAGAGTTAAAAAAAATTGAAGATCCCGATGTTTTTTTGGATATTTGGTTCTTGGGACTAATCTACGAGATTGAGTATGATGAAAAAGAACAGTCGGCTAAGATTACGATGACTTTTACTACTCCGCTTTGCCCATCGGGGCCTGATTTGGTGCAGCAAGTAAATGATCGCTTATTGGATTTAGATGGGATTTCCCAAGTGGAAGTGATTGTTACTTTTGATCCAGCTTGGCAGGCTAATGAAGAAGTTAAAGCGCTTTTGGGGTTAATTTAAAGTCTCCCTGTTTTTTATTCGCTTCGCGAATAAGTTTTTGATACTTGGGACATTGATTTCATGGGCAATCCGCTGTCGCCAGACGATATTGGGAATCTGGGAGATTTTGTGGGGCTTTGGCGTGATAAAGTCTCCCTGTTTTTTATTCGCTTCGCGAATAAGTTTTTGAAGACTTTACTTTACTAATAATTAAAATCTTGGTAGTTTTCTGACTGTATCAAGAGGGTGTGTTTCTGCATTGCACGTCCAGCAACCTTTATAATTTAAAGGTGCTCGCAGTAAGTCCTTCGTTGCTAAAAAGTTTCGGCAATTGGAGTTAGGATATTGATACGGTCATCACGACAAAAATTAGGATCAAGCTCACACTTCTCCTAAATAATTCGTATACCGGAAAACAATATATTACTCATTAAAGTAAGGCTTTAAAGCTTGATACAGGTATTTTGTTTTTATACTTGTATGTCTGCCTCATCTGCCGCACCTAAGCTATTTGAACCAATAACGCCGAGAGCAACTTCTGGGATTGGGCTTGCTGTTTTTAATCCAAAAGATTCACTTCTTACCTCTGGACGCGAGCAATCGTTTGTTGACGATCAGCTAGTTTTAAGATGTGGTGAGACTGTAGCAGCAGAGCTTAGTTATCGACTTTTTCATAATAACCAAGGCAATCCTTGGGAAAAGCCAATTGTCATTGTGCACAAAGCTTTGACTGGAAGTACTAATGCCTTTACTGAGGGATCTGCTTCGCAAGGGGATGGCTGGGGTAATTTCATGAAAGATTTACCTAAATTTAATTTAGATAAATATACAATTTTAGTTGTTGAACCTCTGGGTGGTAATTCTCAAGGATTAAGTCCTCAACACAATTGTTCTGGGCGTGATTTTTTCATGAATCATGGAGAGATTGCCCTTTCTAGTTATGACACAGTTACGCTTTTAACTAAATTGCTTAAGACGGAAGGTGTTGATGAGGTTGATAATATTACCTGTTTTTCAATGGGTGGTATCACATTGCCAGCTTGGCTCACACAGACTGAAATTAAAATCAGAGAAATTCATAATCATTTTACAAATTACCAGATCAATGATGTTACCAGAGAGTATTGGCAGATCCAATTAGATCTTTTGGCTCGGCCTGGAGTAACTCCTGATTTTACTCAAATTGCTTCAGGCTTAGAGAAAAATCTGGATGTGGATTGTACTTGTATTGAGAATAGTACTTTTAATGCCTGTATCTATTATCTTAAAGGTAAGATTGAACAATTAGAAAAGGTACATCAGACTGAGGATTATGACGATTATTTGAATGAAGCATTAAAAGTTGTCCGTGCCGTTTCCTTTCTTAGATTTCAGACCCCTGAAAACTATGATGTTCGAACGATGGGTAGTTCTATAGATTTTTTAATGAATCAAGCCGAAGCTTTTCCTGCTCGGATGGATCCTTACAGTTATGTTTCTTTACTAAAGCAAATGTTAGATAACTCATTTCCTTCTCCTGAGGAACTTAAGCTAGCTAAAGATCCAGATACAAAAATTACTTACATCTTACCAGAATATGAAATGATCTTTCCAGATCCCTACGCCTGTCCAGAGACCAAGTTGGCCGATAAGCTTCATGTAATTCTTCGAAGTCAGACTGAGGATTGGGGGCATGACTTTTTCTTATCAGACTTATATTCTCAGGTTTTTCGTGCTATGACTGGGTCTAGGTAATATTCGATCTGTTACTTTTGTGATCTTTCATGAATCGAGTTATGCTATTATAATCATCGCTTTTCATTTTTGATAAAAAATGAAAAGAAAGGTGAGCGAGCAAAAACCTGTCAAAGACAGGTTTTGCCGTAGAAAACAACACCAAACCCTATGCAAATCAGCGGTGAGTATTGGTTTTGTCTTCTACGGTGTAACTTGGCTAACGCCAAGATTGCGTTTGCCCTCCGCAAATTTCATCTGCGGAGGGTTTAAATAGCCAAAATAATCCATCCGCTAGTCTATGTACTTAACTATTTATAAATAATCACAATTGGATACCTCCCTAACTTTTTTAGCAATTCTGGAAAAAGCTTTAATTTTTATTCCGCCACTTTTAGTTGCTATGGTGCTTCATGAAATAGCCCACGCCTATGTTGCTTATCGCCTGGGAGATCCTACAGCTAAAAACTTAAATCGGCTTAATCTTAATCCGCTAGTTCACATTGATCCAATTTGGACTGTTTTGGTTCCGGGATTATTAATTTTTAGTGGTTCACCAATTGTTTTTGGATCCGCTAAGCCGGTACCAGTTGATCCAAGATATTTTAAAGATCCGCGAAGAGGAATGATGTGGGTTGCTATTGCAGGACCAATAATTAATTTTATAATTGCTGGAATATCCTTTATCCTTTTTAAACTATTAATAATTTTTGTTTCACAAGAATTCTATTTTGCAGAATTGTTTTATTCCTGGTTAGCATACAGTGTCCTAATGAACTTAGTACTTGGACTATTTAATTTATTACCAATTCCACCGTTAGATGGGGGCAGGATTATGGTGGGGATTTTACCACTGAAATTAGCGATTAAATATTCTCGAATTGAGCGATTTGGATTTATAATTGTTATCGCCATGATTTATTTCAAGGTACCTCAGCTTTACTTAGCTCCAATACTTGATTGGGTACTCGGGCAATTGCATTGAAATCGCTTAAATTCGAATATTTTTTAGCATATCCCGTCTGATTATTAGTGTTTTTAAGTAAAACTAATGTTTTTACAGCTTGTCACCGATAGTTTTAATAATGAAGAGATTGTCTAAGCTTTCAGACATATTGCAGATTCTGTTTATCGGGTTATTATTACTTACTGCCACAGTTAATTGTTGTCCAAATGAGCACTCACAAGCAGCCAAACAGGCTTCTGGGGAACATGATTGTTGTAGAAAAGATAATTCTAAAAATAAAAAACATTCAGACCATCAAAACTGCATAGACTGTCAGCATGGAATTAAAATTGTTGAGTCAGGAAAGTTAGATTTAGCAAAATTAATCCTCAGTCAAACTAATGTGTCTAACTTTTTATTAGTTAGCTCTGATCTTAATGCCGTAAATTATCATTTCCAGACAGAGCGTCGGTCTGATAATTTCTCCAATGCTCCCAATCCTCTTTTTGCATCTAAGCTAATTAGCCCACTTGCCCTATCACCAAACGCACCGCCACTCCAAGCTTAATTTTTTGCACCGTCTCTTAGACTACATAAAATTTTGTAATTGTTCAGGCAATTGCTAATCAGAATAATTACTTTCAGTGAATAACGATGAAGTGGCTTTGTATATTTCTATCAATCATAGTTTTCTTTAATAGCTCTTGGGCACATCCTGTAAGTTACAAGGATGCTTATGGAATTATGCCTACGATTATGGCCAATCGTCAGGAATTAGAACTAAATTATTCCTTTAGTAATAATCAGGCTTTTGGAGTTTCGGCAATCAAGATTGAAGGAAAAGATTCGGAGTATCAATTTCTTATCCCCCGATATAATCAGCGAATTTTCAGACGCAATCAATTAGATTCACAGCTTAATTTATATCTGACTGCTGGGCTGGGAGTAGTGGATGAAAATGATTCTAGCAATCCCGCCTTGCTCACTGGACTACAATTTGATTATGAAACCCGCCGAATTTACACCTTATTTTTAACGGAACATTTAGAAAATAATGGAGGCAGAGATTTTTGGAGCTCGCGTTATCGTCTTGGAGTCGCGCCATATTTAGCTGACTTTGAAGGTTTGCATACTTGGTTAATTGCGCAAGCTGATTATAACCCAGCAACTATGAATGGCGTGATGTTTTCACCCGTAGTTAGATTTTTTTATAAAAATTATTTGCTGGAAGTAGGTAGTAGTTTAAATGGTCAATTATTTATGGCGGGAATTTTTCATTTTTAATCTGGAGAAATATATGAAGACTTTATTAATAATCTTAATCCTTATTATGCCTCAGGTACTAATTGCCGAAGAAATTAAGGTAACTGTAAGTGGAATGGTTTGTTCTTTCTGTGCCCAAGGTATCAAAAAGAACTTAATGAAAGTGCCAGGAGTTAAAGAGGTTATTCCAAACTTAGCAGATAAGACAGTCTTAATTTATACAGATGAAGCTGTAACAGTTACAGATCCTCAAATTGCTACTGTAATTAATGATGCTGGCTATGGTATTTTAGAAACATCAAGGAGTTCTAATGAAAAAGTTAATTAATTTTCTAACCCTCTTCGGATCGTTGGGTACTTTAATTTGCTGTGCACTACCCGCACTCTTAGTGAGTTTAGGGTTGGGAGCAACTGTAGTTTCAGCAACGAGTAACTTTCCACAGTTAATTTGGATTTCTGAAAATAAACTTTTAGTATTTATTTTTGCTGGAGTAATGTTGGCACTTGCAACATTTGGGTATTATTCAGGACAAAAAATGAGTTGTCCAATTGATGCTGACTTGGCAGAGGCTTGTCGCTCAAGTAAATCTTTTTCCAAATATATCTTAATACTATCGGCAATTTTGTACTTAATTGGATTTAGCTTTGCGTTTATTTTGCCATACTTTTTCTGAAGTTTGTAATACTAAACTCTTATTTTAAGTAGAAAGGAAGTCTAAATTATGTATCAACTTTAGGATGTCCCTGTAAATCTTCTCAAAACAGACAATTTTTGTGGCAGATTGAATCAACTTATTGATTTTTAAGTAAAAATTGCTAAACTGTGGGGATGTCTAAAATCTCTGGGTCACACGCCCTTATTAAATCGTTATTAGCGGAAAATGTTAAAACAATTTTTGGCTATCCTGGTGGTGCGATCATGCCAATTTATGATGCCCTGTATGATTATCAAGATCAGATTAGACATATCTTAGTTCGTCATGAACAAGGTGCGGCGCACGCCGCTGAAGGATTTGCGCGAATTACTGGAACACCGGGTGTTTGCTTTGCAACCTCTGGTCCAGGAGCCACTAACTTAGTAACGGGAATTGCTGATGCCATGATGGACTCCGTTCCAATAGTTTGTATTACTGGACAAGTTGCTAGTAGTGCCTTAGGCACTGATGCTTTTCAGGAAACGGATGTTATCGGCATTACTATTCCAATTACTAAATGGAATTATCAAGTTAGTCGGGCTGCTGAAATTCCTGATATTATTGCCAAAGCTTTTTATATTGCTGGCACGGGACGACCAGGGCCTGTGTTAATCGATATTACGAAGGACGCTCAATTTGAAATGATTGAAAACTTTTCCTATAAAAAAATGGAAAAGCATCCTACTTATTTTTTGCCACCAAGTCCGACGCCAGAGAAATTATCTGCGGCTGTTGATTTGATTAATCGGGCTGAGCGCCCTTTAATTTTAGCTGGGCATGGAATATTGATTTCTAAAGCAGAGAAAGCCTTAGTTGAATTTGCCGAGAAGTCGGGCATTCCAGTTGCTTGTACATTACATGGCCTATCTTCCTTTCCAACAGGTCATGCCAATTATGTTGGCATGTTAGGAATGCATGGAAACTATGGACCAAATTATTTATGCAATGAAGCCGATGTCGTAATTGCTGTAGGGATGCGTTTTGATGACCGAGTTACTGGTAAGGTAGATTCTTATTTGCCTAATTCTAAGATTATCCACATTGAAATTGATATTGCTGAGATTGATAAGGTTAAAAAGGCCGAAGTAGCAATTTGCGCGGATGCTAAAGAAGTCTTGGTCGCTTTGAATAGTTTAATCCAAAAGAAATCTTATCCGATCTGGATGGAAAAATTTAAAGCCTGTTATCAAGAAGAGTATCAAGTAGTGATTGGAGAGGCCATCAATTATAATGGTTCAAAGCCAAGGATGATCCAAACAATCCACATGCTATCGGAGAAAACTGAAGGTAAGGCAGTGATTGTTGGCGATGTCGGTCAGCATCAAATGATGGCGGCCAGATATTATCAATATCAATTACCTGATAGTTGGATTACCTCTGGCGGATTGGGAACAATGGGCTTTGCTTTGCCTGCAGCGATGGGTGCAAAGGTTGCTACCGATCGGGAAGTAATTGCAATTATTGGAGATGGTTGTTTTCAAATGACGATTCAAGAGTTAGCTACTCTGGTGCAAGATAATATTGCAGTCAAAGTTATTGTCCTTAATAACAATTTCCTTGGAATGGTTCGTCAGTGGCAAGAATTGTTCTTTGAAAAAAGATATTCTTTTGTGGAATTAAAAAATCCAGATTTTGTAATGGTGGCGCAAGGAATGGGTGTTACTGCGAGTCGTGTAACAGATAGTTCAGAATTATCAGCTGCAATTGATGTTATGCTAGCGCATCAGGGGCCATACGTTCTAGAAGTTAAGGTTGAACGGGAAGATAATGTTTTTCCAATGGTACCAGCAGGACAAGGTGTTCGTGATATCCGTTTAAAATAAGGTTTACGTTATGATGGAAAATACTCAAGATCGTTTATTTACTATTTCTGCTTACACAGAAAATAGTCCTGGGATTCTACAAAGGATTGCCACCTCTTTTACTAAACGAAAGATTAATATTGAGACTTTGACCGTTTCAGAAACTTCGCAATCGGGATTATCTTTGTTTACAATCACAGCCTATATCGATCCAAAAATTGTTCCAACGATCGTTAAGCAAATTGAACGAATTATTGAAGTGCGCAAAGCCTTTGCTTGCGATGATGATAACTTAATTTTTGTTGAGGTTGCTTTAATTCGAGTAACTAGAAAGTCTGCGGAGGATTTAGCTAAAGTAGAAGTAATAGCAAAGGCTCATGATGCCCAAGTTGTTTATAGTGATGAAGAGACAATTGTTGTTGAGACTTACGGTAAAGAGGCAGATACAAAAGCAATTTATAAAGAACTTCAGCAATTTGAAGTATTACAATTCGTACGCAGTGGTCGTATCGCCCTCCGTAAAAAATATCAAAGTATTTATACCAATTAAAAATCTTTCTTCGATTAGCAAATTTCAATCGATCCAATTTTAAAATTATTATTATGAAATTAAATAAATATTCTTCTCGTTTAACAGCCGTCAAATCACAAGGTGCTTCCCAAGCAATGCTGTTGGGCACTGGTTTATCATTAACAGATTTAGAGAAAGCTCAAGTTGGCATTGCCTCTGTTTGGTATGAAGGGAATACTTGTAATATGCACCTGAATGATCTTGCGATAGAAGTTAAAAAAGGAGTTGTGGAGGCTGACTTAGTTGGCATGCGTTTTAACACGATTGGTGTAAGCGATGGAATTTCTATGGGTACAGATGGGATGAGTTTTTCCTTGCAATCAAGAGATTTAATTGCCGATTCGATTGAAACAGTAATGTCAGCTCAGTGGTATGATGGACTGATTACTATACCTGGCTGCGATAAAAATATGCCGGGATGTTTAATGGCCATGGCTCGTTTAGATCGACCATCGATTATGGTTTACGGTGGAACAATTAAAGCTGGTTGTACTGCTAAACACGAAAAGCTAGATGTAGTTTCAGCCTTTCAAAGTTACGGAGAATTGCTTGCTGGAAAAATTGATGAGCAAGAGCGCAATGATATTCTTAGATCTTCTTGCCCTGGTGCTGGAGCTTGTGGTGGAATGTATACGGCCAATACCATGTCGAGCGCGATCGAAGCTTTAGGAATGAGCTTGCCATATAGCTCAAGTACTCCAGCAGCAACTGAGCAAAAAATACAAGAATGTATTACCGCTGGAAAACAAATTCGTAAATTATTAGAATTAGATCTTAAACCATCCCAGATTATGACTCGCCAAGCGTTTGAAAATGCGATGGTGGTAATTATGGCAACTGGTGGTTCTACCAATGCTGTCTTACATCTTGTTGCTATGGCCAAGGCGATTGGTGTTAATTTAACGATTGATGATTTTCAAAAAGTTAGTGATCGTGTTCCATTTATAGCTGACTTAAAGCCAAGTGGTAAATATGTAATGGAAGATTTACATGCTGTTGGTGGAATTCCTGCAGTAATGAAGCTGTTATTAGAAGCAGGTTTGATTGATGGTAGTTGCTTAACTGTTACTGGGAAAACAATTGCTGAGAATTTAGCAGAATTACCAGGATTAACGCCTGGGCAAAAAATAATTGTACCAATTAAAGAGCCAATTCAAGCCAAAGGTCATTTAAAAATCTTAAAAGGCAACTTGGCTCCGGAAGGTTCTGTTGCCAAAATTACAGGTAAAGAAGGAGAATATTTTCAAGGGCCTGCCAAGGTTTATTATCAAGAAGAAGCTATGCTTAAAGCTTTAGAAGATAAGAAAATTCAGAAAGGGGATGTAATTGTAATTCGTTATGAAGGTCCTAAGGGAGGGCCAGGTATGCCTGAAATGCTTACTCCGACATCAGCGGTGATGGGTGCCGGTCTGGGAAATGATGTTGCTCTAATTACTGATGGTAGATTCTCTGGTGGTTCGCACGGCTTTATTATTGGACATGTCTGTCCTGAAGCGCAAGAAGGTGGACCAATTGCACTAGTTGAAGAAGGTGATTTAATTACAATCGATGCTAGAAATTTAACAATCTCTGTTGATTTATCAGATGATGAATTAGTTAAGCGACGTGCCAAGTGGGTGATGCCCCCATATCTTGCGACGAAAGGAACACTTTATAAGTATATTAAGACTGTTAAGTCAGCTAGCGAAGGTTGTGTAACTGATCAGTAAGGTTTGTTAATTGTGTCGTCTAAAGAAATTGTAAATTTAATTTTATAATTTTCATGAAATTGTTTTTGATCTCAAGTT
Source organism: bacterium (assembly GCA_031385045.1). Lineage (GTDB taxonomy): Bacteria > Bdellovibrionota_C > UBA2361 > UBA2361 > CALJRW01 > JANNBC01. The sequence goes on from JANNBC010000024.1 coordinate 73,552, forward strand.
TAGTACTAGCTATTTTTTGTTCTGATATTTATGCGGAAACTAATTTGTACAGTTTTTCAGCCAATCTAGTAAATGGTCAAAAGATTCAACTGGCTGATTATCAAGGTAAGGTTGTGCTCCTTGCTAACACAGCATCTAATTGTGGATTCACACCACAGTACGAAGGATTACAAGAAATTTATCAAAAATATCAGGATCAAGGGTTAGTTGTCTTAGCATTTCCTAGTAATGATTTTGGTGGACAAGAGCCTGGTACGAATGAAGAAATTGGATTATTTTGTCAGAAGACTTATGACGTAACTTTTCCTGTGTTTGAAAAAACTGTTGTAAAAGGCGATCTTAAATCGCCACTTTTTAAATTTCTAACTGAAGATTCTGGGGAAGATTTAAGCGGTAATATAAAATGGAATTTCGAAAAATTTCTGATTAATAAAGATGGTAAGTTAGTGGATCGCTTCGGATCATTTACAAAGCCAACTAGTGAAAGTATTACCAGTCAGATAGAGAAGTTACTCAAGGAATAAATTCTAACGGCTACCAGCAATCCAGCCAGTTGTCCAAGCAGACTGAAAGTTAAATCCTCCTGTTATTCCGTCTATATCTAGAACCTCTCCGGAGAAAAAGAGACCAGGCACTATTTTGCTCTGCATCGTTGTAAAATCAACTTCTTTTAAGGACACCCCACCACAGGTAACGAATTCATCTTTAAATTTACCTTTGCCTGCTACAGCATATGTTGCTTGGGTAATTTCACTAGCAATTAATTGCAGTTGTTTTTTAGAAAACTCTGACCAAATTTGTTTTTCTTTAGTTTCAATTTGTAGAAGAATCTTAGCCCAATATCTTTTGGGAATATTAAGGAAGGAGTCTCCGCTTGCAATAGCTTTGGGGTGATGCTCTTTATGTAAGGTTAATAGCCCTAAGACGGACTCCCAGTTTTCTTTTGGTAAAAAATTAATTTTTAATGTTGCTATGTAGCCGCTAGCAAAAAGATCTTTTGCAGCCAATGCTGAAAGTTTAATTGTTGCTGGCCCACTAAGTCCCCAATGGGTAATTAAAACTGGACCCTGCTGTTTAAACTTATTACCATTAGGAGCAATAAGTTCTAATTGAATATCTGTAAAACTGACACCAGCTAATTCCGCTAGTCGAGAATCATTAATCTCAAAACTAAATAGTGAGGGTACTAGCGCTGTTATTGTATGTCCAAGAGATCTTGCGAGTTCTAGGCTACTCTTTGTGCCTCCTGTTGTTAGAATTACTTGATCAAAGATTGCTACTGCTGATTCTTCTTCCGCTCCATTAAAATGGAGCTGGAATTGTTGATTAGCAGCAAGTTTAATTTGGGAAACTTTCTGCTTCAGAATTACTTTAATGCCTAAATCTTTTGCTTTATTGATTAAGCAATTAGCGATAGTTGAAGATTCATTAGTAATTGGAAACATTCGCTTATCAGGTTCAGTTTTTAGTTCCACGCCATTAGATTTAAACCAAGCAATGGTGTCTAAAACTGCAAACCTAGTAAATGCTCCTCTTAATTCTTTATGACCTCGAGGGTAATTTTTAACTAATTCGGATATTTCTGGGGTATTATTTGTTACATTACAACGTCCACCCCCAGAAATTAAAACCTTGGCCAAGAGTTTATTTGTGGCTTCATAAATGCTAACTTCAGCGTTCGAATCATGGTGAGCCGCACTGATTGCACTAAAGAATCCGGCAGCCCCACCACCGATAACCGCTATTTTTATTTGTTTGGAAGTTGTCATATTTTGCCCCAGTCTTAGTTCTTAATTACTAAGTCAGTTAACCAATAATAGACCATCCTGTCGTTTTTTGAAATTCTATGAGTACCTTAATTAGCCTTGATTCTGTTTCCCATCAAATTGGTAATAAGCAGTTATTCTCTGATTTAAAATTAGCTATTAGTGATGATTCCCGAATTGGGATTATTGGACCAAATGGTTCTGGTAAATCAACCCTAATGAAAATTATTGCCGAAGAAATTGTTCCTGATAGTGGTCGGGTAGTTTGTGGTCGTAGTGTTCAGGTAGCATATGTACCCCAGATGGATAGCTTTAATCCAGCATTAACAGCCCAAGAAGTAATGATTAAGGAGTTAAGTAATAACTTTACTGATCTAGAAGCTAATACTCGTGCTGGTAAATTTCTTAGCAAAGTTGGTTTTGAAGACTTAACTCAGAAAGTAGGAGATTTATCAGGAGGCTGGCGTAAGCGGTTGTCATTAGCAGTTGCTTTAGCGCGTGAGCCAGAAGTTTTGCTATTAGATGAACCTACTAATCATTTAGACTTAGCCGGATTGCTGTGGTTAGAGAACCTTTTAAATAATGCCAACTTTGCTTGGGCTTTAATTTCTCACGATCGCTATTTTCTAGAAAGAACCGTTAAAGAAGTAATCGAGGTTGCTCCTTGTTATAAAAATGGAATTATTAAATTGGGTGGTTCATATCAAACCTTTTTAGAAAAGAGGGATGAGTTTTTAGATCAAGAAGCAAAAGGCATTGCCTCACTTGCTAATAAGGTTCGTAATGAACAAGAGTGGGCCTCTCGAGCGCCGAAAGCTCGGGGAACTAAAGCAAATTATCGAGTGAAAGAAGCCGATCGCCTAGATTCTGAATTGCAAGAACGTCGTTCGCGAGTTACTGGCGAGGCGACAAAAGTTAGCTTCACTGCTAGTCAGCGCCAAACTAAAGAATTAGCCGAATTTATTAATGTGACTTTTGGTTTTGATAATTTACCAATTGTTACACAAGAAAATTTTATTATTAATAGTGGTGTTTGTTTGGGCGTTCTGGGAACGAATGGACAGGGGAAATCAACATTACTAAAGTTGATTGGAGGTGCGTTAGAGCCTCAGGCCGGAAAGGTTAAACGAGCTGGTCATTTAAAAGTAGTTTATTTTGATCAATTGCGTGGAGCATTAAGCTCTGCCTCAACTTTGCGTCAGGCGCTAGCAGATGGTTATGATCAAGTGGTCTATCAATCTAGATCTTTGCATATTATTAGTTGGGGTAAAAAATTTGGTTTTGATCCCGCAGATCTTGATAAGCCAATCAAAAACCTTTCAGGGGGAGAGCAGGCTAGATTATTATTATCGATCTTAGTAAGACAGGAAGCCGATTTATTAATTTTAGATGAACCTACTAATGATTTAGATCTTCCAATGTTAGAAATGTTAGAAGGCATGCTAGTTGATTTTCCAGGAGCAGTGATTCTAGTTACACATGATCGCTACATGTTAGAAAAGGTCTGTACGAATTTCCTTGGGTTTAATCAGGAACAGAAGTTATTAACTTATGCTTCATATGCTCAGTGGCAAGAGAGTCGAGCTAGAGTTCAACATGCTAAAGAATCAAGAGGTTCAGGGAGTATTCCATCTATCCCAGTTGCTAAGAAAATGTCCTCAGAGGAAATACGTGAATATGGACAGATGGAGAAAAAAATTATGAAGGCTGAGCAAGAATTAGCTTTAATTGAAGATCGAGCAGTGAAGGCGGCAACAGCTAATGATCATCATTTAATGGTGCAAGTCGCTAATGAGCTCACAGTCGCTCAAGAGAAGGTTGAAGGTTTGTATCGTCGTTGGGATGAGTTAGAAAATTTAAGTGGTAAACTTTAACTCATTGCTTAGATAATTAACGTCTCAATTTGTAATTTTGCAAGAGCTATTCAAGATCCTCAGATTATTGTAAGATTATTGTATGTTAATCGCTAGTTATCTGGCCTATTTTATTGGCCCATTTATTTATCAAATTTGCGTTCGTTTTAAACAAGGCCTCCCTTTTCTAGAGGGATTCCTACTCGTTGCGATTACGGGACTAAGCTCCTCGCATTTAATGCATTTTATTGGTGAGCATAATATTTTTTTAATTGTTGGTTTACTAGCAATTGGCCTTTATCTGCCCAATATCTTTGAAGGGATTTTTTCTAAAGCAAAAACAGATATACATAGTTTCGTAAATTTAATTGTCGTTATTGCTTTTCTATTACATGTATTCTTGGAAGCTTCTGTTTTAAGCCAAGATCAAGATAATCATTTTAATGCTTTGCATTCTGGGATTTTGATTCATCGTGTAACCGATGGCATGCTCATTTGGTGGTTACTTCGCCCTAAATACGGAGATAAGGTTGCTGGTGTAGGAATTGTCTTACTCTTGATTGCTAATTTACTGGGCTTTTTTCTAGCTGATAGTTTTAATCTTGGTTCTAACGTCTGGCATTATTTAGAAATATTCATGGCCGGGATGTTGCTACATGTTTTATTTTTTAGCTTTCATTTAGATCCGATAGCCCACCAACACAAAAAAAGTTGTTGCACAAAAGAACACCATCATCATGCTAAACCAAAGAAAAATCGTGTTCGTGGCTATGGTAATATCTTTGGCGTTATTTTTCTTGGCTTATTTCTCTATTTTTCTAGTCATAGTCACCTGCATGATACCAATAACCAACAAATCTTTTTTAGAAATTTAATTGACCTCTTTTATCTAAGCTCGCCAGCCTTACTAATCGCCTTTATCCTCTCTGGTATTATTCAAGTTTTTATTACACTTAAGACCTTAGCTTGGTTTAATCGTGGCAATAAGTATCTACAGGCATTTAAAGGGATGCTTCTTGGACTTCCGCTTCCAATTTGTAGCTGTGGTATTTTACCATTTTATCAAACTTTAACTAAAAAAGGCTTAGCGCCAGCAGCAGGACTAGCATTTTTGATAGCGACACCAGAGTTAGGCTTAGATGCATTATTAATCTCCTTGCCACTCTTGGGCCTTGATTTAACAATCACTAGATTAATTGCGGCAATCTTTCTCTCTCTAGGTATATCTTTAATTCTAAGTCGATTTTTAAAGACAAATACTAGCCCTTTGAATGTCGATGAATTAGAGCAAGAGTTAAATGTCCCTAAACTGCAACAGGTCTGGCATTATTCTACCAAGAAAATAGTCGATGATATTGCACCACTAGTAATGTTAGGAATTGCAGTAGCTGCTTTATTTCAATTAGTTTTAGATCAGCATAATTTAGCTGACTATCAGGGATGGGATATTTTGTTAGCCTCCTTAGTCGGAGTCTTTCTCTATGTATGTGCTAGTGGTGCAACTCCTGTAGTTGCGATTTTTTTAGCTGGTGGGGTATCTCCGGGGGCAGCAATTAGTTTTTTAATGACTGGACCAGCTACAAATATTAGTACCTTTGCCATGCTTTCAAAATTGCACGGTAAAAAGTTTTCTGTAGCTTTTGCCATAGTTGCTATCTTGCTAGCAATAACTGCTGGATTTGTTACGAATCTTGTTTTTGAAACTGGTGGATTCTCACTGCCTAAAAGTATTAACCATCATCATTCTCACTATGCCTGGTGGGAACATACTGCTGTAGTCCTAGTGGCGATATTATTTACTTTGTCTTTTCTTAGACGTTTAGGTGTTTTAAAAGCAAGTAAAGTTTAATCTGTGTTATTGCTAGTAACCAACTTGCTAAGCAAGTTGATTAGTAATTGAAATATTGTCTATTTATTAGAAGTTAATTCTTATTGAAATAATTGATCTAGATCATCTTTCGTTAAGTTTAGATTACTCAAGCCATTATCATTAATTAATGAATCAATAATGTCTGACTTCTTAGATTTCAGATTCATAATTTTTTGTTCAATCGAATCTTCTGTTACTAAACGATAAACGTTTACTGGTTTTACCTGGCCAATACGGTGAGCTCGGTCAATCGCTTGGTTCTCAACTGCCGGGTTCCACCATGGATCGTAAATAATTACTGTATCCGCACCAGTTAAGTTTAGTCCAGTTCCCCCAGCTTTTAAGCTAATTAAGAATAGCTTAATACGCTCATCGGCATTGAAACTATCAACCAAGTCTTGGCGGTTTTTAGTACTACCATCAAGATATAGATAGTTAATTTTCTCTGTTTCCATCCAACGTTTAATAATTGCCAGCATTTCTCGGAACTGGCTAAAGAGTAGAATCTTACGTCCAGCGGCAAGTGATTCTAGAACTAGATCTTTTAATAATTCAAATTTTCCAGAATCAAAATCAGGAAGATCTTTTAGTCCTTCAATCGAATTTGGGTGGTTACAAACTTGGCGTAATCGCAGCAGGGCGGCCAAAATTGAGATGCTAGCTCCGCGAACACCTTTAGCTTCTACCGCATCCATAATTTGTGGACGAACTTCAGCTAGTATTTGCCCATACAGAGCTTTTTGAGAGTCAGTCATCGCTACATGCATTTCTGATTCTGTTTTAGGAGGCAATTGCTTCTCTACTTCAGATTTCAGGCGACGTAATAAGAAAGGCTTAGTCTTGTTTTTTAAGAAACGAGTAGATTCAATTCCGTTAATATTCTCTAGGATAGGTTTCTCAATTTGATTTTTAAAGAATTCTAGTGACCCCAAATAACCCGGCATTAAGAAATCAAAAATTGACCAAAGTTCTAATGGTCTGTTCTCTGTTGGAGTACCACTTAGTGCTAAGCGAGACTCCGATTTTAATGCTTTGGCAGCTTTGCAAGTTGCTGTCAGCGGATTCTTAATATTCTGAGCTTCATCCAAAATTATATATAAGAAAGAATGTTTTTCTAGCTCGGAGCGATCAATTCGAAGCAGAGCATAGGAGGTAATAATAATATCGTAGTCTGGAATGTTAGCGAAATCTTTTTTGCGATTAGCGCCTTGTAGGACTAAAGTCTTTAAATTTGGTGTAAAGCGCATTGCTTCGTAAAGCCAGTTAGTTGTTACTGAGGTTGGTGCAATTACTAAAACTGGTTTATTCACTGCTTTTGCTTTGGCCTTGGCAATTTTTAAGGACTGAACAAGTGCTAGAGTTTGAACAGTTTTTCCAAGTCCCATCTCATCAGCTAAAATTCCATTAAAACCATATTCATGTAGGAAGTTAAGCCAAGACAGCCCTTCTTTTTGGTATTTTCTTAATTGTCCTTTGAAAATTGCTGGTGGATTAATTGATTTAATATTTTCAAAGTTAGCTAATTTTTGACCAAGTTCAATTAATGATTTCTCTGCTTTGATTTTTACATTAGCACTTTCACCGCTTTGTAGGGTGATTGCTTGAGCAACAGAAATTTTAGTTTCAATTTTACTGGAGTGTTTGTAGTTTGCGGAAACAAATCCCAAGGTAGTTTTTAAGCGTTTAAGTCCGCCACCAGGAATTTCTGCCCAAGCACCATTATCTAATTGGATCCAACGATCGAAGCCTTTATTAGTGCTTTGGAAAATTTTAGTTAGGGGAACAGTTGCCGAGTTCTGACTTAGAGTAATATTACATTCAAACCAATCAATGGAACCTTTCTGTTCTTGTTCTCCAGACTTCTTAATGTCCATATTAAGTGTTAACTTGGAGAAGCGAATACTGTCCTTGATGTCTTGTAATCCTTCAACGCCCCAGCTATTAATCTCTTCGGGAACTTCTTTATAAAGTAGATCTAAAGCGTAGTCACCGCCGATGTTATAATAATCAAGACCTTCTTGAGGTTCAAAACCTAATTGGCAGATTTTTTCACTGCACTCTTCCTCAAATGCTCTGTCTGGAATGTAGACTACTTTTTTATTTTGAGGTGATGGAGGATATTCAAAATTTAGATAAGCTCTTAGATTAATTTGATCTAGGTTTACGCCACGATCAAATATTTCGGAGTTAGCCGCTTCAACTTGCAGGCGAATAGTTGGGCGCTTAATTTCAGCTTTAGGTTGTTTCGCAGGATTGACAACCTTTAATAGATTCTTAGGGATTAAGTCTTTCTCTAAGAGTTCTAAAATTGCACCAGCTTGCTGATAGCTGAAACTAATTTTATTACTAAACGGATAAAGTTTAATTAATTCATTAGCCGAAGGGGATAGCTTAAAAACTTGATCGTTAACTAAGGTCCAGAAATCTTCAGTACCAACAATTTCAGTTTCTTTTAGTAGGTGAGTCCCATCAGGCATAACCCAAAGTGCTTGCAGTTCTACAGTTGATTCTTGCCAAGTAATTTGAACTAGTAAGTCAAGTAAGTCATGATTAAAAGTAACTTTTTGATCTGTCTCGGTGAGAGTGATCTGGGGATATTCTTCCAGTAAACCTAAAATTATTTTGATCTGATGACTAGCATTGAGATACCAGATTCCATCCAGATCATCCCATTCACAATGGTCTTCAATCAGCTGCAAAAGAACTTGATCTAACTGACGACTAGAAAGATTTTCATCGGAATTTAATTCGCTCGGGGTAATTAATAATTGATCAAAATATAATTTAATTCCTAAGCTTTGATTAGAAGTGCTTAAAGTTACTTTTACTTCTGGATAGATTTCTTTAGAAATACAATGATACCCCAGGTGCCGCGCCGTCTCCAAAGATTTAACGATTTCTTCTGGGCTAGCATTAATTTTAAAAACATCGGTTTGTGAAGCTTCCTTGGAATTTCCAGAATTGGAATAAATATTTTGTTGAAAACAATGAAAAGTTAAAGCTACTAAATGTGAACACCACTGATCTGCTAAATCTTCTTCTGAGCAACAAGTACATTTTGGATTAATAAATTGATCACTCTTAATCTCAACGCTAGTAAAGAAAGTTTCCTCGTCCTCGATGACTTGACCAGAGATTAAATTACCAACGGCCTGACATTCGCTAACTTGACCAAAGGCGGCATACTCAAATCCACGATCAACAACAGAATATGGGGCAAAAGGTTTGAGGGAAGAACGTAACTCAGATTCAGAAGTGGCACTAGCTAAGGACATTGATTATTATAATAATAAAGGCAGTATGTTAGGATTTTTAAACTTTGTTGTAAAGTTTTTAACAAAGATGAAATTTTACAAATTTCCATCATTGTTGATAGGCTTCGATCTTCCAAGTGTAATGTTTTAATTTCGGAAGGGGACTATTAAATTTAAACCACATTGGACCTTCTTCTGGCATTAGACTTCTAGAACCAATATGCTTTGACTTTAATAGGCGATTTTTTTGATAAAAGTTTAAACGAAGATTGTATTCTCCCTCTCCTTCCACTAAACCAGTCCAGAATCCCCGTTTATCAGGTAATAACTGATATTTTACCTCAGAAACTTTGATTTTACTTGCTAGTATTTTTGGCTGTGGAAGCTCGGTTTTAGTGAAATTATGGTAGTAATAGGCAGTTGGGTACTTATGAATATCAGCATACGCTGAGTTAGGATCTATTTGATAAGGAGTACACCCAATAGCTAATAAGCAAATCAACAACAATAGTCTGAACATTAATTAAAAATAGTGAATTTTGCGGGATTTGGCAATGAAGCAATGAGGAAGCTTTACCTGTAAAGATGTAACCTAATTTAGGATCGGTCTTGGTCTTTTTTGCACTTGGGAATTATTGGAGTATCTTAATCAACTATGCTATACAGCAGTCTTTAAATTTTCAGAACAACTTAGACAAAAAGCTACTATTTGCGCTAGCCTTCTAGCGACTTAGGATTCGCTTAGTGTAACGAAGTCACGAATCATGAAATTAATCCTAGGTACCAGAGGTAGTGCGCTAGCACTAAAACAAACTGAACAAGTGATCAAGTTACTGAAAGAAGTTGATCCCACGCTTGAAACTACAATTAAAATCATTAAAACACTGGGTGATTCAAAACAAGGGACTGCTGAAGCTGCTATTAGTGATAAACAGGACTGGATTCAAGGTTTAGATACGGCCTTAGTCAGTGGTGAGATTGATCTAGCAGTTCATTCGGCAAAGGATGTGCCCGTAGAGATTCATCCTGCAAGTCAGATCTTTCCTTTAGGAGTTAGAGAAAATCCAGCAGATCTGTTAATTGTCAAAAACTCCCAATATAAAAATCTAGATTCCTTGCCAAAAGGTGCCATTATTGGGACAGCAAGCTTAAGACGTCAGGCGCAGATTTTAAATTATCGATCAGATTTAAAGTTAGTTGCCCATCGCGGTAATATCAATACTCGAATTGAAACTTTTAAAGAGAGTCCAACTCTCTCGGCAATTGTTTTGGCTAATGCTGGCTTAAGTCGAATGACAATTGATACCTCACGATTCTATAAGATTGATCCCAAGATTATGCTTCCTGCCGTTAATCAAGGCTGTGTAGTTGGGCATATCATGTTACATCGCAACGACTTACTGACTTTGATGAATAAGGTGATTGACCCAGAGGTTAGGATTGCCTTTGAAGCGGAGCGGCAATGTATTAATTTATTAGATGCCAATTGCCATTCGGCTGTCGGTGTTTTTGCTAAGGTCATCGGGCAAGAGCTAGAGCTGACCTGCCGAATTTTAATGCCTGATGGCAGTGAAAAGATTGAGGCCTCGGTAGTAGGGAGTATTAATAATCATTTGCAGATGAGCGAGGAGATCGCCGAGGAACTAGTTTTAAAAGGAGCCAGTCGGATTATTGCTGAAAGTAATAAATTAAGAGCGGGATGGAATTAATAAGTACTGGACTCGGTTCTAGTTAGATAAAAAAAGGGAGCATTGAGCTCCCTTTTTCGTTTGCATTACATTCGTCTTATTTAACTACTTTTAATCCACAAGACTCCTCAAGTGAAGCAATGCTTTCCGCTGAGAAGCGAGTTAATCCATAAGTATTAACATGTTGGTTAACAAATGTTGTTGCTGAATTGTAAGTTGGATTAATACCTTGGTTGCTAGTGCCATCTAGGTAAGTATGCAATACAATTCTTTTTGCTTTTCTTATAGCGACTGCAGTACTCAATCCATTTTTGATATACAGCCGAGTTAAGGCTTTTTCTAACTTAGCTGCGCGACTAAGACCAATATTCTTTAGGTTATTGATCGCAGTATTAAATGTATCCAAGTCTGAACCCAAGGAAGAGATTTGTAGGTCTCCAGCACATGAGTCAATATTGTTACATTCAAACAAGTAGACGCCATTTCCAACAATTGCGTTGTATGACTGCCAGCCCACAACGTTTTCTTGGTTTGGATCAAAATCATCAACTTTAGCTTTACCACCTAGTTTTAAGCGAACATTTTTGATTCGGATCTCTAACTGACTAGCCAGTAAATTAAGTTGAGCCATGTCTTGGTCAGCTTGAGTAATTACTTGTAAATCAGCTTGCTTACATTCTGGGACAATTGGTTTAACGGTAACTTTAACCCCAGTACATTCTGTGTATAAGTTTTTTAAACCGTAATCTACCAAGAAGTTAGCACCAATTGTATAGTCTCCAACTTGTTCTGCAGTTGGAGTCCATTCGATATTAATAGTTGCTTTACCATTAGCTCCTTCCTCTGCGAAGATTACTTCTTCACCAGCAGGAACATTTGGTTTAGCACCAGTTGGTAATCCTGTGTAGCTAACTATTACTGGAGATTTATCAGTATCAAAATAATCTTTATTGATTACATCGAAAGTAAGAGTAGTTGGTTTGCCAACTTCTACAGGATTCGCTGTAACATTAGACGCACCACACATAACTTTTGATTTTGTTTCTAGTTCTGGATGAGTACAAGTTGAGCAATCCGTTTTAGCAGTTAATAAGCTGTTCAGGAAATTGTTATAGTAAGTTGGAACGGCATTTGCAGCAGCCCAAAACCAAACACCTACGCGCTCACCAAATTTAATACCTTTATAAGTATATGATTTGTTTTGTAGTAGGAGTTCATCAACTTGATGTGAGTTAATGCCAGAAACATCTAGTTCTAAGTTAATTATCTTAGAAGTTGCAGTAGTATCAATTGAGAATTTTACAGCACCAGGAGTTGCTACTGAGCTAAAAATCGTCTCTCTATAAGGTGGAGCATACTTAGCGTAAAAACTTTGGGCTAAGCTAGCTTTATTGCGATAAGGCCCAGTGCCATCACCAAATGGGATGCTATCGTCATAGCCATTATGAGTAATGTTTTGTGATTGATGAGTTTCACCGTTATTGCAATAAAGGTTTAAGTGACCATTAAAGGCGAATACGTTAACTTTTGGATTAGCTTCGTCTGTAAAATCAACATAGAGGTGACCAACACTGCCTTCGCAGTTTTTACGACTAACATCTAAAGCTCCATCAGTTAATACTAAATGAAAGAAGTTAGCAGTTTTAGCAGTAGTTGTATCAATCTCAGCTTCAACAATTAGTTTTTCGGCAACTTCGTCATAGTTAAGATTTAAGTATTTTACTTTGATTAAATTATTACGGTCTTCAATATCTTTCTGAAGAATAGCGTTAGTCTGAGCACAGCCTACTCCTTCACAAATCACGTTCTCACAATACTTCAAATCATTGAAGTCTGGGATATGTAGGTTATACTCTTCGGCGCTAAGGCAACTAAGGCTAACAAAAGTTGTGACTAAAAGTGCTACTAGGTGTTTCATATTTCCTCGGTACAAATAAGCAAACTGAAAAAATATTAAGAAAATAAATTTTAGGTTTGCCAGCGACTTAAGTTTTAGATAGTTCTAAATTTAAGTGGCGATAAACAAAAATTACATAGTGAGAAAAATATTTTTTTGTATTCACTATGCACTCGTTACTCAACTACTAATCAGCCAAGCTTTGATTCCTGCTTCCATGAAAAAACAGTATCGTCATTTGTTATGGCGGATTAAGTGGAGTTGTTGCATTAAAGATATGCTTTTTTGGATTTTACTCAAGGAAATCAGTGATTTTTTTTAAAAAACTTTAAAAGTCTTTATTCACAGATAAAATGTAGGACATACTTATTTGCTAATAATTGACTGACCCCATCATAGGCATTAAAGCTTAAATCAGCCGCTTTTTTCTGATAATTGTTAAATTTTTTGTTAATTATGGCTAATTTTGCAGGCGTAAGGGTTCCGTTAGCACGACCAATAAGGATTTGGTTACGACGTATTCTATTAATTAATTTAAGGCCAATATTATCAATAAAGTTACAATCAGAGATTTTTTGACCATCACAGTATGTCATTTTAATATTTTCCCCGGCTTCATGTAGTTGGTTATAGGTATCTATTTGTTGGCAGGCGCTATAACCTGAGCTACAAGTAATAAATGGATTAGGCAGACTATTTATTTGATTTTGAACAACCTGACTATAATTATTAATTTTTGTGCTGAAGTCTTGGCGTTTTTTCTGTCTCGCCGTAGTTAGGTAACTTTGATTATAGCTATTTTTAGCAAGTAAAAATGACTTTAAGCTACTAATATTGGTTTTAATTTGATTTAAGATACCAGTAATGTCATTGCTTTGACATATTGGAGCACTAGATAATACTTCAAAATTCAAGGTGCAATCTGTAACTTCTGTGGAGCTACCATTTTGACCATAAATTTGTTGAAAGCGGACTGGGATAGAATAGCTTCCAACGTCTGCTTCGGTGGGAGTCCAGTTTAATGTCACTGACTGATTTTCACCTGTTGGAATAATACCATCATTAATAATTGGATTGTTATTAGGTTTGCTTACAAACTGCATGCTCGGCTTTAAGCTACTTAAGAACTGTACACGATGTTGATCGTTTGTATCGTCATCTGAAAAATGAACACTTGCTTCTACGGATTCTCCTACGCCGATTTGACTGGCTATTCCAGTTACCCCAGTACAAGTTGGGCTAGTATTTGGAACTCGTCTCTCGGCCCGACAAAGGCTACAGCTAGATAGGCTAAAAGCTGAAATCAAATTGTCAGTTCCATAAGTAGAATTACTGATTACAGAAGGTACAAAATCTAACGTTAGCCATTTTTCTACACTGACTTCTCTTCCAAAATCAAAGATTCGTGTTAATTTATTATAGTTTAAACAGCCTCTTGATGATGTTTTACAAGAGACCGCCATTTCTTGTTGATACTCAGGCGTATTATTTGGAATAAAGGCTTGAATTTGCGTGGTATCAAGAATAATCGTGAATTTTCTTTTTGTAACTCCAGATAGGGTGCTATCACTCATCTCGGCAAAGGAAACCCAGTCTGGATTTGTGTTGGAAGTGCTGCTAAGTAATATTGGCTCAGTTTTATTTAGTCCAATTCCTGGATCCGTCTGCCAGCTACCTGGTGAGTTATTGCAGCTAGACTCGGGCTGAGCTTCACGATTATAAATATAAGCGGTAATTGTTGGAGCAATACCACTCTTGAGGTTTGTTCCATCCACATAAAAATATGCTAGCTTATAATTATTCGTAATTAGATCACTTTCAGAGTTAAGCCCAAACTGAAATCCATTAGCCAAGCTTGTGCCACCTTGATCAGTAAATTCAACTTCAACGTTTAGTAGTTTAGTTATTGTATCGTACTTAAACTCAGCAAAATTTGTTTTTACATTGAACTGGTTATATTTAGAAGTATTACAAGCAGTGAAATTAGGATCAATATAAAAGCCTAGCTCTTCTGCCTGAGCAAAGGTGGCAAATAGCATTAAGGTTGTTAAAAAAAGTTTCCTACTTAGAGTCTTCATAGCGATAAAGGCTTATCCATTATAGCAACAGTTATGATTCAGATTTGTTACCTGCAACACTGTCGGCATAAAATCTTATTTAGAAAAGTTTTAATTTGAACTTTTATTAGTCCTTAAAACAGTATAAGTAGCTGATTTTGAAAGGGTTCTAGTCTAGCTACGAATCTTTAGATTGTAGCACTTACTAGGTCTAACTCAAGCTCGGCTGTTAATTGGTTTAAAATGGCATAGGCTTGGTCTAAATCAATTGTTTCCATTAATTTGGCTCGCACCTCGCTAGCAAGTGGAAAGCCGGCAATGTAGATTTTGTAGAATTTTTTCATGACCGTATATCTGGTCTTATTTCCCCATCGTGCTCCGTGAAGATTCATATGTTGTAGCAGGAGTTGAATCTTCTCGATCGCTGATAATTGTGACATGCTTGTGATGCCATGATCGTTAAAAATAAATAGATTTTGGAAGATGCCTCTGCCGATCATTAGTCCATTAACTTTGGATTCATGATAGCGACGATGTAAATCTTCTTGATTAAAGATGTCACCATTACCAATAATTAAAGTTTTCTTTTGCATCTGATTTCTTAACTGCACAACTTTAGCAATTTCATCCCAATTTGCTGGGTATTTTGATTGGTGCTTAGCAACCCGACCATGGATTGTAAGTACTGGTAAATCTAGATCTAGTAGAAATCCTGCCCACTCTTCAGTTCTTAAATCTCGATAGCCAAGTCTGGTCTTAACACTGACTGGTAGATGCTTGGCGCCTTCTCTCGCGGCTAAAATCAATTCTTTGGCTAAAGTTGGATTTTCAATTAGCCCAGAGCAACAGCCTTTAGCGGCAATTTTAGCAACAGGACAGCCCATGTTAATATCAATGCCATCAAATCCGCGCTCCCGCATCTCGGTGCAGGCTTTTAAGTAGTTTTCGGGCTTATTGCCCCAGATTTGGGAAACTAAAGGAAGTTCTAGAGGTGTGTATTCTAATCTTTCAATGACTCTTTCTCGACCAAGAGAGAGGAGGCCATCAGTGGATGTAAATTCTGTAAAAAAGACATCAGGACGACCACAGCTTGCGACTACTCGACGAAAGACAGTATCGGTTACATCTTCCATTGGAGCTAGAACTTTAATTGGTTGAGGTAATTTATGCCAAAAAGAGTCCCACATTTAGTTAAGATTTAGTTTTTAAAATTGATAATATTCAGTTAAAATGATTTTAATTGCGTAAGAATGAAAATAACCTCTTTTATAAAAGATTTTTATTATTTAGTCTAAAGTATCTTGGATTATTTTACGATATTTTATCATGAAGACAAAAAAAGCATTTACATTGATTGAGTTGTTGGTAACGATTGCTATTGTAGGAATTATGTCAGCTATTGCTATGGCCGCTTTTGGACAATATCGTGCCCGAGGTAATGATGCTAATGCCAACCAAGATTTAAGGAGTGCTGCTACTGCTCAAGAAGCCCAGTATGTTGATACTGCCAATTATATTGCCTGTACGGATCGTGATGACTGCATTACGAAGCTAATCGGTGTAAAAAACTTCAACGAAAAAACAATTATTAGTATGACTGCTGATGCTGGAAACTCCTTTGAAGGCACCTCCTCCTCAACTTTTGGTAGTGGGCGAAGTTTTCATTGGAATAATACTTCTGGTCTTGATATTATTGACCCTTAGGATCAAATTGTTAAAAATCTACTCCTAATCAACTGCTTTAGTTTGGCCAAAGTTATAATCTGTCTGTAGACGCCAAATATTGTCATCTTGCTCGTATTTACTTAACAAACCTAAATTTAAAAGTCAGACATCGCTATTCCCAGTCGTCTTATTGTAGCCAAAGTTAAATTTACTTTTCCAATGACCCTGATCTAATTCCACTGCCTGATAGGTCGGTGTATCATCGGCTAGTAAAAGCCAGGAGTGATTAGTAAAGCAGCAAGAAATAAATTTTTGATCATTGGTCTATTTTAAAAAACAATTAGGTAATTTAATATTAAAAGATGTCTACTTTTAGCAAGTCATTATTTATCTTCCGACGCGATTTAAGACTTGATGATAACAGTGCTTTAAATCTAGCTTTACAGTATTCTAAAGAAGTCTACCCAGTATTTTTTTTGGACCCTCGGCAGTTATCCAATAATGAGTATTATTCAGCTAATGCTGCGCAGTTTATGCGAAATAGTCTTTTGGAATTAGCAAAAGAGTTGGAGGTTAATGGCGGTAAGTTAAATGTTTTTCAGGGGAAAGTTGAAGAGCACTTGAAGTTAATCCAGCAGGAGCAGAAAATTGAAGCTGTTTTCTTTAATTATGATTACACACCATTTAGCAAGCACAGAGATCTTGCGCTAAAAAATATTTGTGAAGAATTACAAATCAAATTTTTCCCTGCCCATGATCTAATGTTAAATGAGCCCGGAAAAGTTTTAAAGGATAATGGAGAGCCGTATAGTGTTTACACTTATTATCGTAAAAAAGCTGAACAATTACCTGTAAAGCGGCCAGCAACATTATTTGCTAAGAATTTTTCTAATACGTTTTTAACTGGCGCTAATTTAGATTTACTGGATAAGTTATTGCCAAATGACAACAGTAATCTTATCGCAAATGGCGGCAGAGTTGAGGGAGTTCAGATCTTATCAGACTTGCCAAGCCATGAGGCCTATCAACAGGAGCGGGATTTTCCTGCCATCCATTCTTCTACAAAATTATCAGCACATTTAAAGTTTGGGACAGTCTCCGTGCGTGAAGTATATCGTCGTTTAGTAGCAATCCATCCACAACATTTATTGATCACTCAACTTAATTGGCGTGATTTCTTTACCCAGATTTCCTTTTTCTATCCAGAAGTTTATGGTAATGCTTTTCAGAAAAAATTCCGACAGGTGGACTGGAGTTATTCCAAAGAAAATTTTGCACGTTGGTGTGATGGTAATACAGGATTTCCAATTGTTGATGCGGGAATGCGGGAATTAAATAAAACTGGATACATGCATAATCGTGTTCGAATGATCGTCGCATCTTTTTTGACCAAAAATTTACAGATTGATTGGCGTTGGGGGGAAAAGTATTTTGCGACTAAGTTAACGGATTATGATCCCGCATTAAATAATGGAAATTGGCAGTGGGCAGCATCTACAGGTTGTGATGCCCAGCCCTATTTTCGGATTTTTAATGCCTGGACTCAACAGACAAGATTTGATTTGCAAGCTGAATATATCAAGAAATGGGTTCCTGAATTAGCACCTCTTGCTCCTAAGCAAATTCATCAGGAAGCTTTTATGGAGACACAAATTTTAGCAAAATACCCTAGGCCAATTGTTAATCATTCCGAAACGCGCGAGTTAGCATTAGCTATGTTTAAAAAAGCTGCAATTAGCTAATACAGCATTTGTGGTTACTGTAAAGTTATTAAGAAAATGTTTTCGATTTATTGTAAATATTATTTTTCTACTAGGCTAATTTTGATTTAAAAAGTGTTTCTCTAATACTTGGTAATTAATCTAATTTGATAGGATAATAAGCTATTCAAACAGATATAAAGTTTTGTTTGAATATTTGCATTGTAGGCAGGAAACAGAGTAATTATTATCTGTTAAAAGCATTAATCCCGAGTTTTATTGTCTGCCGAAAAGCTATTTTGTATTGCTGAAATTAAGATTGCTTGGAAGGAGACAGTTCCCGTCGATCAGTTGTTGCTGGAATTTTTAGGACGTTAGTAATTTTCTGGTATCGTTGACTTGGAAAGATCAAAAAATATTTTAGAAATTGACCTTGATATTGCTCTGTAAATATAATTGTCATCTTCTAGACGTTTTTTTAAACCTGAGTAGATTAGATTGTTCAGGTTTAGCTTTTCTCTTCGTCCCTAAATAATGTTTGATGTTCAATAATTAATCGCGAGTCTTTCATAAGACTCATCATCGCTAAATAAAATATTTTAGCTTAATTAAATTTTAATTTTTCGATTTGAAATTGAAAGTGCCGTTCTTAAAAACAAAATATAAAATTCTCTTCATAACCCTAGCAATTATTTTTGTACTTGGTGGGATTAAGTTTTTTCAGATTTATTCATTAATTCAAGCGAGTAAAGGAAGAGGGGCTCCACCTGCTGCTGTTAATACTTTTCTTGTTAAAGCAGAAAATTGGCCGGTAACATTTCAGGGAGTGGGATCTTTAAGAGCCGTCCAAGGTTCGATTCTGCGAACTCAGGACAGTGGTCGAGTGGCCGCGGTTAATTTTCAATCTGGCCAAGTTGTCGAGCAAGGACAAGTTTTGGTTGAGCTAGATAGCGAAGTTGAAAAAGCACAGCTCCAAGCAGCGCAAGCTAAATATAAGTTATCGGAGTTAACTTCCAAAAGACAAAAAGAACTTCGGGCACAAAATGCTAACTCCCAAGCAGATTTAGATATCGCTGATGCTGATTTGTCATTAGCTCGAGCAGAGATTGCCCGGCTAGAGGCAGTAATCCAAAGACGACAAATTGTGGCTCCATTTGCCGGTACAGCTGGAGTACGCAAGTTAAATGTTGGAGAATTTGTAACATCAGGAACAGAAGTAGTTGATGTTAACTCTTCTGATAAGTTCTTACTGGACTTCTATTTGCCTCAAAAAAGTATTGGTGAATATAAAGTTGGAGATATTGTGGAAGTTACGCTTCGCAATATTCCCGAGCAGATGTTTGTTGGCAATTTAACAAGCATTAACTCCCAGATCGATCCAGTAAATAGAAACATCTTAATGCAGGCGACAGTTAGTAATATTAACGATCAACTAAGACCTGGGATGTTTGTTGATCTAAATTTAATCAAATCAGTTCCGCAAGAAGCACTGTTAATTCCAGTTACAAGCATTCATTATGCCCCTTATGGCAACACTGTTTACACAATCAATAAAACTACACCAGAGCCACCATTTGAAATTGAAGCTCATGCAGTGACTTTAGGTCGTAAACGTGGAGACTTTGTTGAAGTACTTACTGGTCTTAAGTTGGCTCAGGAAATTATTGCCTCAGGAACGTTCAAATTATTTCCAGGTGTAAAAGTTTTTATCAATAACGATCTGCAACCAACTCTTTCTGAAAAACCACAAGTTGAAAATAACTAAAAATGAAAATTAGCGATATCTTTATTCGAAGACCGGTTCTAGCCATTTGTATCAATCTAATGATTGTTGTTGCTGGCTATCAAGCGGTTCACAATCTTAAAACCCGGCAATATCCCCGCAGCGATTTAGCTGTTGTTACTGTTACCACTGCATATATTGGTGCAGATGCTGAGTTAGTTAGGGGTTTTATTACTACTCCTCTAGAGAAGGCAATTGCCAGTGCCGATGGGATTGACTACTTAAAGTCATCTAGTGCCCAAGGTGTAAGTACAATCAGTGCACATCTAATACTCAATTATAATGTTAATGATGCCTTAACTCAGATCCAATCAAAGGTGAATCAGGTCCGAAATGATTTACCTACTGAAGCTGAAGTGCCGGAGATTAAGGTAGAGACTACAGACAATCGTTTTGCTTCCATGTATCTGAGTTTTGCTTCTGATGAATTAAAATCTAATCAAATTACAGATTATTTACTACGCGTGGTTCAACCAAAACTATCTTCGATTGCCGGGGTTCAAAAAGCAGATATTTTGGGAGCGAGAACATTTGCCGTTAGGATTTGGCTTCAGCCAGAACAGATGGCAGCTTTAAACGTTTCCCCTAGTGATGTGCAGAAAGCATTATTAGCGAACAATTATTTAGCGGCTCTGGGCCAGACTAAGGGCTCCTTGGTCACTGTTAATCTTAACGCCAATTCAGATCTCAAAAGTATTGATGAATTTAAAAGATTAGTTATCAAAAACGATCAAAATGCGGTGGTTCGCCTAGATGATATTTCTGATGTGGAAATGGGCGCTGAAAATTATAACGAAGATGTTCGCTTCGGAGGTAAGACAGCAACTTTCATGGGTATATGGGTATTACCAACAGCAAACTCGTTGGAAGTTATTAGCCAAGTCCGCAAAGCTTTTCCTGAAATTCAGGGAACACTACCAGCATCACTGAAATTAAGTGTGCCTTACGACGCTACGGAATATATTGAGAACTCGATTAATGATGTTGTTAAAACCCTAGCGGAAACAATTCTGATTGTAATTTTTGTGATCTTTCTATTTATCGGCTCTTTTCGAGCAGTCTTAGTACCTGTAATTG
The DNA here is from genome assembly GCA_031385045.1 of bacterium. GTDB lineage: Bacteria > Bdellovibrionota_C > UBA2361 > UBA2361 > CALJRW01 > JANNBC01. The sequence goes on from JANNBC010000024.1 coordinate 94,162, forward strand.
CTATTCCGCTCTCACTGCTTGGGGCAATTGTTATAATGTATATCTTAGGATTTACGATCAATCTACTGACGCTTTTAGCGATCGTGTTAGCTGTTGGACTTGTGGTGGATGATGCCATTGTGATGTTGGAGAATGTTGAGCGACACGTACAGGAAGGCAAGAAACCCTATGATGCGGCGATTATTGCGGCGAGGGAGTTAATTGCTCCGATTATTGCTATGACAATAACTCTGGCTGCCGTTTATGCTCCGATTGGTATCCAAGGTGGATTAACTGGGACTCTTTTTCGAGAGTTTGCATTTACGTTAGCAGGTGCAGTATTGGTCTCTGGGTTTGTAGCGATTACATTATCCCCAATGATGTCATCACGATTAGTAACGGCCGATCATCAGCCCAATAAATTTCAAGTGAGAGTTAATGATATCTTTGAGCGAGTTAAAAATGCTTATCTACGCTTATTAGATGGTTTATTTAAGATTCAAGGAGTTGTAATTGGAACTGCAATATTGATTATGTTTTGTATGGTTCCGCTTTACATGTTCTCTAGTAAAGAACTAGCTCCGCGTGAGGATCAAGGGATTGTCTTTGGGATTGTACAAGCAGATCCCAATGCTTCCTTAGATCAAACTTCTTTTTACACCTCGCGGATTGCCAAAGAGTATGCTGAAACGCCAGAAGCTAAAACTTCTTTTCAATTAACTGGAGCAAATTTTGGTTTTTCTGGAATGGTTTTAAAGCCTTGGTCAGAACGGACTAGAACTCCCCAACAAATTGTGCCAGAAATCTCAGCGAAAGTTGGAATGTATCCAGCGATTCGAGCGATTATGACAACTCCACCACCACTGCCAGGTGGTAGTGATTTTCCAGTTGAATTTGTAATTTCTTCTACCGATACTCCTGAAAAGCTTTATGATTATGGAGTACAATTAGTTCAAGCGGCTTTTGCCAGTGGGCACTTTATGTTTGCTGATACTGATTTAAAGTTTGATTTGCCAGAGGCTAGAATTAATCTAGATCGAGATCAGATTTCAACTATGGGTCTAACTCTGCAGTCTGTTACCCAAGAACTGGGATTACTAACAGGGGGTAATTATCTAAATCGTTTTAACTTAGAAGGTCGAAGTTATAAGGTGATTCCTCAACTCGAACGTCAAGCGCGTTTAAATCCAGAGCAACTAAATTCTGTATATATTACTGGCCCTAATAAAAAGTTGATATCACTTTCAACGATTGCCACTATTGAGGATCGAGTTCAAGCGAGGGAACTAAAAAAATTCCAACAGTTAAATTCCGTGACCATCCAAGGTGCTAATCATCCTGGTGCAACTTTGGATCAAGCCTTAAGCGCGATTGAGGCTAAGGCTAAGGAGATTTTGCCAAGTAATTATCAAGTTGATTACATGGGAGAATCTCGTCAGTTAAGAAGTGAAGGAAATACTTTTCTAACGACAATGATTTTTTCAATTATTTTCATTTATTTAGTTTTAGCTGCTCAATTTGAAAGTTTTCGTGATCCATTTATTATTTTGTTAGGTTCAGTGCCATTAGCAATTGCAGGCTCATTAGTTTTTTCCTTCTTAGGTTTTACCTCCATTAATATTTATTCTCAGGTAGGTTTGGTAACACTTGTTGGTCTGGTTTCCAAGAATGGAATTCTGATTGTAGAGTTTGCAAATACATTAAGAGAAAAGGGCTTAGATAAAATTACTGCTGTTCGGCAAGCTGTAGAAACTCGTTTTCGTCCAATTATGATGACTTCAATAGCAACTGTGGTTGGTCATACTCCATTAATCTTTGCAACCGGTGCTGGCGCAGGTTCGCGAAATAGCATTGGAATTATGCTAGTTAGTGGGATGATTATCGGAACTTTTTTTACTTTATTTGTAGTGCCAATTATTTATCTGAAACTTACTGGCCAACGTCATCAGGAGATTGAGAGTGATTTGTAATTTCAACGTAATAAAAAAAATTCTAGCAGCCTTATTGCTAATAGCTTTTAGTGCCTGTGCTGTTGGTCCCAATTACCATCGTCCAGAATCAAAAATTCCTAAGCAGATTAAGTCTCCTAAAATTGCTAATATTAGTGATCAGAAGCTGAACATTCGTTGGTGGGAGTCATTTCAAGATCCGATCTTAAATCAACTGGTCTTAAAAGGAGTTGCTGCCAATAAGTCTGTTAAGCAGGCGCTTTCTAGAGTTAATCAGTCAAGGGCTTTAGCTAGAGTAGCATTTGCTGAATTGCTTCCTGGTTTTCAGTTTAATAGTAGTTATGAAGAGCGACAAATCTCAGGAGTTCAGTTTGGAGGCAAGGCGAATAAATATGATCTTTATCGCTCTAGTCTTGATGCCGCATGGGAGATCGATATTTTTGGCCGACTGCGACGTAATTTAGAGGCTAGTAATGCCGATTATGAAGCAAAGGTAGCTGGCTTAGATGATTCGATTCAGATTTTACTTAGTGAATTGGCAAATAATTATTTTCAGTTACGTTCAGCGCAACAACAGCTAGCTATCGCAAAAAATAATCTCAAGTTGCAACAAGAAACTGTGCGCATTGTTGAGGCAAAGTTAAAGGCTGGTTCTATTGGGGAGTTAGATTTAGCCCGCGCCAATTCGCAACTTGCACAGACTAGCTCAACAGTTGCCCCTTTAAAAGCAATGGTGAAGAGTTATATATACCGAATCTCTGTTCTCTGCAGTAAGAGTCCAACAAGATTTACTAAATTATTAAGAAAGGTTGATGCTGTACCAGTTTATCAAGGTTCAGTACAAATTGGCCAGGTGGAAGATATTCTTCAGAGACGACCAGATATTCGTTCGGCAGAAAGAATGTTAGCTGAGTATAATGCTATTATCGGAGTAGAGACTGGGCAGCTTTTTCCAAAAATAAAACTCACCGGTTTTTTTGGTTATGAAAATACCAAAGGGCACGGATTATTCAATTCTAATCGTGAGGTCTATGGCTATGGACCAACAATTACTTGGTCACCATTTGATTTAGGTACAATTAGATCTAAGATAAAATCTGCCGATGCTCGAGCCGAGGAAGCATTATATTTTTATGAAGAGACAGTATTAAAAGCCTTGGAAGATTTAAAAAACTCTTTTAACAATTATCAAGCTCAGTCTGCCCGGACCTATTATCTACAAACTGCCTTTGATTCTTCCAAAAGAGCCTATCAGTTAGCCCAAGCTCAATATCAAGTTGGGTCAATTGATTTGCTCTCTGTTCTTGATGCCCAAACTCAAATGTTAAGTACTGAGAATGAACTAGCTGTGAATCAGCAGAGCCAAGCAACTGCAATTGTAAATATTTACAAAGCACTTGGTGGTGGCTGGGAAGCATGGGAGATGGTCGAAAAAAAATAAGCTAGAAATTGGACTATTCTTGGGCTAAGTTATCTAGCCATGAATAGATTTTCTTGCTTAGCCTCTTTTTTCTTGTTTCAAATAATAAATCCTTTTTTATTATCTGCGGAATGTCGATTTGGTTTGCTTGTGCCAATCACTGGTGAGTATGCTAGCGGTGGGGAAGAGTGCATAGCTGGATATAATGTTGCAAAGTCCAGGAACGATCCTAAAAAATTACCTATTAAATTTATTCTTGAAGATTCTAAAGCACAAGCAAAAGAGTCTGTGACGCTGTTTAAGAAATTAGTTGAGATTGATCAAGTTCATGCCGTGGAATTAATGCGCTCGCCAGTAGGCATGGCAGTTAACCCACTTTCTAAAAGTCTAAAGATTCCCGTTATCGGTGCTGTTGGTCATCCTGGTTTTGTTGTGGGAAATCCTTTTGCCTATCAGTTTTGGCCTTCAACTTTTGATGAATCAAAGGCACTCGCAAAACAAATTATTAGTGATGATGTGAAATCAATTTATTCTTTAACTACAGAAGATGATTGGTTATTAGCTTTTCAGGACGACTTAGTTAAAAATTACCAAGGCTTAGGCGGAAAGATTATTGCTAGTCAAAACATCGAACCAACGTTTAATGATTTTCGAAGTCTAATTTTAAAGATCAAACAATCAAAAGCTAATGCCGTCTTTATGGGCCTTGCTCCAAATCAATTAGCAATTTTTATCAAACAATTTCGTGAAGCTGGGATGAAGCAGACTTTGTATTCAACATTTAATGTTAAATATGAAGATGTTGTAAAGGCGCTTACCAAGGAATTGCTAAATAATATTACCTTCGTAGAGGTTGACTCCTTAAAGCCAAAATTTATGGAACAGTATAAGATTTTCTCAAAAGATCGCATACCATCTGCTGCCAGTTATAGTTGTTATTTAACCACCGAAGCCCTTTATCAAGCATGCGAACAATCCATTAATCAAAAAGAGGATTTGCTTAATGTTTTATCAAAGATGACTGCCGTAGATACTTTGGATCAAGTTATTGAGGTCAAAGATCGTCGAGCTAAGTTTGATATTTTGACTAAGAAATTTGTCGATGGGGATGTTGAGGTGGTGGAATAAGATGGCGAGGACTATAATTCCACTCTTAATGAGAACTTTTTCTTTTAAATTAAGTTCATTAACCAGTTTTTTTCAATATATTTTATAAGTTATGACATTTGAAAAATAGATTTATTAGGCACAAGTGGTCAATGACAGTTGGAACCGCCAACTCCATAAATAGAATCGTACAGCAGACTCTTGCCATCAAAGAAAATATTTGGTCTATATGTTGGCCGACTGGTAAAATTTTCAACGTTTTGGTAAATGGCAAAATTAGCTGAGCCAGCTCTAGTTTTACATGTAAATGCGTAATATGTTCTCCAGAGATGCACGATAGAACCAAAATCAGCACGCCAATGGCTCATTGAGAATTGAATATTACCACTCTTTGTTAGATGGGAAAGTAATTCGGGGCCAATGTTAATATCGAGATTAAAGGTATTTACAAAATCAACTTCCTTAGAGTTGATAGAGCTACCAACGCCGTAGAATGATGATTTTATAGGCCCCCCCTCTGGAACAGCACTCAAGGCGGCTTCTAATTCCATATAGGTTGCTTCGGAAGCAGTTGCTAAATCTTTCATCGCCAAAGTTAATTCAGTTTGGTAAGCCTTATCTTTGTATTCTGTAAAGATTGTTAAAGAGATACTAGACAATATTCCAGCAATGACGATACTAATTATTAGTTCAATAAGAGTGAAAGCATGTTCTTTGAATAGTCTTAAATTATTATATTTTTTATTAAGAAACTTCATATAATTTAAGACCTGTTAAACCCCAACTCACAGGATATCTTTAAATAATACCTGATATTTTTTGATTTTGATAGCCTAAATTTTATTTACTTAACCGTAAAACACTTCTTCTATTCCCAAAACTTAAACTCTAGATATAACTCTCCAGTTATGCGTAAATATTAATTGGAGGAGCAAAGATATTCCTAGCCTTTAGCAAGTTAAAACAGATTGCTTTTAGCACTTCCTGAGCTTGAGCGCTCTGTTTAGAAAAATACCTAGTCTGGTGAAAATTAAATTTTCGCTTCTTGCTTTCAAAGTATTGCTCCACAATAAATCGTTTAGTTGAGATGATGAGGATATTCTATTTTTTATGGATTTTTAAATTAGCTTATATTTGTATTTGGGTTATAAGCTATTTGGTCTCCGGCTATTGGTTTTTGTTTCAGGAAAGCGAGGAAATTAATCTTCATTTTATTTTGCTATCCAATTAATTGGTATATATCGGTCTTCTTTCCAGGCTAGGACCAATAATGGACTTACATCACTTTCGAGTGGTGTAGCTTTGTTGTTAGTAAGTAAAATAACTGGAGCCTCTCCAACTCCGGCTTTGGTAATTAATGGTAATTTTTTATGATCTGGAATTAGTAATAAGGGAGAAGCAAATATTGCTGCAAATCCGATCGCTAAGAATAGACATCCACCTCCATCTCCTCTTGCTGCTTTGCCACTTTTCACAGCCAAAGTAATTAATCCTATCCCAGCTAATAATGTAATACACCCAGTTGTCATTGCAACTTGATTTTGCAAGTAAACAAGCTCTATTGTTGAGATTCGCTCTAAGGCTAAGTTTTTTTCAATCACTACAGGATATCCATTCCAGTCACCTAGTGTTGCCTCGGGTGATAACTTGCTTTTTAAGATTTTCAGCTCTTGTTCAGTAGGCCTTTTTAAGTGCTTACTAGAACGACCACCAGAGCGTCCTCCTTTCGCTTCCTCAGAGTTTAATGCCATATTGGAAGCATTTATTTGCCCAGCGCCAATTCCTGCCCCAGCGCCACTGGAGTATGACGCAGCAGAAGTTCTATCAGAACAGAATGATGCTGCAGCAAGACCAGTCATTAGAAGGTTTTTTAATGTGTTTGGGTGGATATGATTCATCGAATATTCTTAAAACTCAAATATTTTCTAAGTTATGGACTATCTTAGAACTTTGTTACATGAGTTTTATGTTTTGTTAAGTATCTGAACTCTTTAATTATTAATGAAACAAAAAGAAATAATCAGATAAGACTTAAGCAATAGCGAACGCTCGTTTAATTTGTTCATCAACTAGTATATCTAGATTTGAAAACTTTTTAGCAGTTGAGCATTACTAAGGCGACTAATAATAAATCAGCATTTATATTGAATGATTATTTATGGCTATCTGTTACTAAGCATCGTAAGTATTATTAGTGATTAGGCGATTTATTACTCCTTTAATTAGCTGATTTTTCTTATGATTGGCGCTTTTATGATTATAAAATAAGTTACTTCTATATTCATTCAATTATAACTTTTTTATAATACAATAATCTAAAAAGAAACTACATTTTAAATTCGATATTAATAATCCAAATTTTTTGATAGCTGATTATAAGTATGAGTATCCATACTGGCAAAAAGTTGTCAGCAGAGTACGGCGCTTCTTTCGGATAGAATGGAAAAAAATCTCATATTTAAAATTACCATTGTTGTGCTGGAGATGGTAATAAATCTGGAGACTTACTAGTATTTAGAAGATCTTCTTAAAAATTAATACTATTTAGTAGCCAGTCAAAAAACCTATTTTATTCATAATCTAGCGGATAGAGAAAAGGTCTTACAAAAAAATTTTCTCAGAAAAGAAATAATTCCGCAGTTGCTAGTCTTCGATGTATTATTCATTTTTGGAAGTTTAAAGCCGTGGAATGCTAAGTTTAGGACACGTTGGATTAATGATTTATATTTGAGAAATTTTTCTAAAGCCGAGAAAGGCTCGTTACTAAACTTTAAAATGATTTTATTGATTTTAAATTAGCAGTAACAACTTTTAACTATATTGAGATAATTGCAAAAAAATATTTGCCGATATCAACTTTACCAAAGTTAATGCTAGAGAATCTTATTAGCTATAAAAACTTGATCCTTTAGCAGCTTGCTTTTTTGCAATATCTTGCATCAGTTACTTTATTGTGATGTACTTTTCTAAATGGTCAATTCCTTAAAACTTATAGCTATATTTTTAACGTCTATTTTCAGAGACTTCCCCAAGGTTTTTATTTCTGCAATTGCATTATCAGTCATGGTCAGTATATCGGAAGGCTGTGGATTGCTACTTATTATCCCAATACTTACTAATAGTGGTTTGGAAATTGATCTTGCCCAACCTTCCCAAAATATGCCTTTACTACTGAATTTCTTTCACCCTGCTGGATTTTCTTTGGGACTTGCAGGAGCTCTACTTGTTTTTCTAGGGATAGTGATTCTGAACGAATATTTGAGAGTTTGTCATGTAAGAACAACAGGACAACTGTCTAAATTTTATGGTGATAACCAACGCAAAAGACTCTTTGAAGTATCAATTAATACTCGCTGGGATTTCTATCGTACTTTAAATCAGGAAACTTTGCAGCGTTTGATAACGAGAGGAGTCACAGATCTTGAGCGGGCATTATCACTTTCACTTGAGGTGATCAGAGATTTAATTATTGTCAGTGTCTACACCTTGGTCTCTGGCCTGATATCCTGGCAGCTGACAGCATATGTTTGTGTGATTTCTGTGATAATTTTGATTATTCTTAAATCTTTGTTGGGTATTACTTGGCGTCAGGGTCTAAGTGCCCATGAGAAGCTACAAAAGCTTTCAGAACTGATGCAAAACTACCTAGGAGGAGTTAGGTATATTAGAGCATCAACGCATAAAAAGTTAATTGTTAACCATTTTGTACAGGCTGTACAAAAGGAGAGTTCCGCCAGACTTAGGTATACTATTTCTGTTGCTAATTCCTATCATCTCTTTCAAGTTGGAGCTGCTGTAATTTTCTGTTTTATTCTCTTCTTCATAATTGATTTTAAGAAGCTAGGAAGTGCTGATCTTATTTTTTTTATAATCATTTTTAGTCGAGTAGCCACCAGACTTTCATACGCAATTAATAAATGTTTTAGCTGTGTGAGTCTCTTGCCTGTAGCGCAGGAAATTAAATTACTTATTGATAATGCCGAGCTTAATAAGTTTTATGACTATAAAACTACACGCCCAATTGAGCTAAAGCATCAAATTGAATTTAGAAATGTATCTTTCCAATATCCAGGACAACTTTGTAGTAGTCTGCTTAAGGATATATCATTGCAAATCGAGGTTGGAAAGCTAACGGCAATTATTGGCTCTTCTGGGTCAGGGAAGACAACCCTGCTGGAAATACTTGCAGGTCATATTCAGCCTTTAAAGGGAGAAATTCTTATTGATCAAATAGCACTTAATCAGTCTCAGATTCTTGAGTGGCAGAAGTTGATTAGTTATGTTGATCATGAGCCATTTATATTTGAAGATACAGTACGTAATAACCTTTGCATGGCAGATAGTGATTGTTCCGACAGTGAGCTCTGGCAGGCGCTTGATATGCTCGAGGCCTCAGGTTTCGTTCGTAGCTTACCGTTGGGTTTAGAGACCAAATTAGGAGGTCAACTTAAGCTTTCCAAGGGTGAATCTCAGCGTCTATCGATTGCACGGGCCCTTCTACAAAATACTCGCGTTTTGCTACTAGATGAATCAACTAGTGCACTTGATCTAAGGACAGAGGAGATTGTCCTAAAACGAATTCATGAATTGAAGAAAGATATGGCAATCATCCTTGTAAGTCACAGGCCAGGGGTAATATTAGAAGCAGATGTAACTTACATGCTACGGTCGGGCAGGCTACGGTCGGTCAGTGTTTCATCTATCATGGATCTACAGGATTTAATCAGGGAAGAAGATTAACTTAATTGCTAATTAAGAAGTCCTAATAATTTTTTATGTTGGATACTACTACAGAAATTTTTTTCGATCGTTTTTCTGGCATTCTCTTGTAGGGCGATTCTTTCTTCTGCAGTCATCGATAAAAAAACTTCAATTTTTTCTAAAATAGCTTGGCTGCTTTTTTCTTTAGTAAGTAAGTCACTCACTTTATCGTTAACTAACTCCGGAATACCAGAATGAAAGGTTGTAATTACAGGGACTCCACAAGCCATCGCTTCCATCAGAGATACCGGGATTCCTTCCATGTCTCCATTTGCAGCTGTTAGACTAGGAAACAACATGAGATCTGCTCGCAAAAGATATTTGTGGATTAGCTCTTGCTCCTCCGCTCCGATCAAATTTATGAATTTTTAAGCATTTAAATCTTTGATAAGGCTTGCAAGGGAGTCGTGTAGGCCTCCTGCCCCTATGATCATGTATTCAACATCCACTTTCTGAGACAGATCTGCTACTGCTTTAATGGCATAGGATAATCCTTTTTTTTCAGTAAGACGAGCAACGGAAATAATCAGAAGTGGACTACTAAGATTAGTTTTGGGTTGATATTGATAATAGTTTGTATTCACTCCCAGATGCTGTGTAATTGCAGATTGTTCGGCACAACCAAGTGTTAGCAATTTCCTTCGCCAGAAGTCACTAATTGGCAAAATTATTTCAGTTCTCTTAAATAATTCTCGATACGCAGACTGATAAAGATTCAAAATTAGATATCTACTCAAGTCGTAACCATGAAAAAATGTAGCTATTTTACTAGAGAGTAGACCCATATCTCTTAATCGCAAGGCGAGAACGCCTTGTTGTCCAAAGTGGGCAATAATATAATCAAAATCAGTTATGTCGTTAAGCTTTCTTTCCACCGCAAAGCATTTACAAAATAAGAGCTTTTGTAAGGAAGTAAGTTTTTTAAAAGCAGATAGATGTCTTAAATTACGTATAAAAAAATTATTAGATGAGGAAAGATAGATTACCTTTTGAACCGGTAAATCTTCAGTCAGCTTAAGATTATCAGAGATTGGATAGCAAGCAATAATCCAGACTTCCGCTCCAGAATTTAAAAAATCCTTAATCTGATTAAGTACAAAAGTTTCCGTCAGTTGCGGAAAGCACTTTAAGATAAAAGCTATTTTCATGATTCAAATTAACTTTTTAAATAACCTAGCTTTAAATTTTTAGTACGGAATCATATTGATCGATGAAAGTTAGAAGATCGAATCTTTTTACTACCCACTCCCTGTTTTCTTTTCTTAGCCTATTTTTTTCCTGTTCATTTTGATTTATCAAAGATAAGCAGGCCTCAGTGATTAATTGCGGGTCATTATTTTGTAACAGCTTACGGTGTTTCCTAATATTATCTTTGAATCACCAATATCGCTAGACACACAGGTTACTCCGCAGGACATAGCTTCAACTAAACAACAACTTTGTGCTTCTTTAAAAAAGGAAGGAAGGACTAAGATATCAAGAATGCTATATATAGAGGGCATCTCACTGCGCTGACCAAGCAAGATACTATGCTAAAGAATTTCATGTTTGCGCAATTTTTTAATTAGTTTCCTATTCTGTGAATCCATCCTAGATCCACAGAAAACAAATTTTACATTTGGTAATTCTTTGAAAATTTCTGGCATGGTTTCAATGAATATGTTTACACCCTTTTCTATGCAATATCGGTAAATCAGACCAATCACAGCAGTAGAATCGGGGACACCAAGCAACTTTCTTGTTTCATAACTTTGAGAATTAGGATGAAATCTGTTGGAGTCCAGACCATTTGCAATATATATAAATTTTTTATGATCATAGCCCAACTTTTTATATTGATCGCAAGTTGCTTGAGAGACACAGATTATTGAATCGGGTAAATAATAAGAAATTTTTCTAGTCAGTTTTACAAGCAAACTGACCAATTTTTGATTACCAGGTCCTGAATCATGAATGCCCCAAATGATCGGAGCAGTGAGGAATAAACGAGAGAATTTTGAAATGAATGCTGCGGCGTGTCCCCATGTTTTTATCACTAAATTATCTGAGAGTGATAGCTTTCTAAGCTTTTTAAATAGATAAAATAATTTGTAGAATCTAAAAGACAGCAATGTATAGGTTTCTAAATCTTGTGTAAGATCTGACTGGTAGCGAGTGGGTAAAATTGATAGGACAATATGTTGATTTATTTTACTGTTGTTCACAAAAGCTCAAAGACCGAAGCGATACCGTCCTTGCAGCTACTACCCTTAATAATATGTAAACAATGTTTAGTCACGCAAATGGATAATACAAGAATGAGATTGATATGCCAACTAGTCACAAGTTTCTCATTAGATTTTTAATTTCGCTATATCTTATCAATAAATCTAAATTAATCTTATATTTAAAAATACTGTGACTGGCTACTAAATGTCTCCTGAGCTAATATCTAGATTGGAATATAGAAATATTTCTTATTTCGCCTAAGGAGCAAAAAAGTCAATGAGAATAAAGCTAGCACTAGTTTCTGAAACAAGTGAGCAGTATCTAAATCAAGTAAAACTTTGCTTGTATAGTTTAAGAAAGAATGGTGGATCTTTAAGTCAGGTACTGGTTACTCTTATTACAAATAGCAATTCACTTTGCAGAAGACAGAAGGCAATATTTACTAAACATTTTTCACCAATAGAGTTTAAAACTGCTCCTAGGCTTGGTGCTATATTACATACATCTAAATTAAATATTTTTTATTCAGTAGATCCATCAAGCTATGATATTTTGATTTACTTGGATTGTGATACGGTTATTAGAAAGCCACTTGATCATATTGTGGATCCAATCATTAACGGAGAAGCTGAGTTTCTCTGCCGACGTGGCGGTAAGTCCGATAGAGATAGATTTGTTGACTTTGATGCGCTTGTAAAAAATATCTGTGGACCAAAGTCTAAGCAAAAGATTTCCTTTGAAGAAAAACAAGAGTGGCCAATGTTTAATACAGGAGTTTTTGTAGCAACATCTAAAGCAGTTCGCCAGATCAGGGGAGATTCGGTTGAATTTACATATGCGCTTTATGATCAGTGGTTGAGACGGGACGCTTTTGAAGGTTTGCCTGGTATAAAATATCTTTTTCACTTTGGATTACTCCCTAGTCGAAAAGAGGTTTTACAAAATTGGCCAATTGAACAGGGAGCTATTGCTCTTGCCTGTATTAAGGCAGGTCTGCCGATAGCATATCTTGATGAAGTATATAACTCCTGGGGAAATATTGATTTTCGAATTTTACATTGTTTTAAATCTGCTTATAAATTTGATCGAGCTAAAATGTATAGTAAAGAAGCAGAGAAATGGATTACAAAATATTCCAACAGCAAGCTAGCAGGGAAAATATTTCTTTCAGATATTGTACCTGAGCTAAGAGAATTACTTGAGAAGCAATAGTAAGACCTTATTTCCGTCTTTTCCAAATCTACGGTGGATAAAAATTGTGAAAATTATGGAATGAGATTGATTAGATTTTGGAGAGTCCGTCGTCGCCCTTTGGGCTATGACGCGACATTTTCTTAGTGTTTTTTCGCTGCGCGAAATCTATTGAAGAAAATGGTGGGCTGGGGAAGAGTTGAACTTCCGACCTCACGCTTATCAGGCGTGCGCTCTAACCACCTGAGCTACCAGCCCAAAATAAAGTTATTAAGTTTAGTTATAAAATAATACTTATAACTAGTTCAAAATCACTTTGATTTCAGAGGTCGTAAGATAGTAATTTAGTTAATTAATGTCAAGTTTCACTGCCACTTCGATAAATTAATTTACTATTATGTTGGCAAGCTTGACTGTCCCATCTTTAGGATTTTTAACTAAGATAAAGCGGTCTGCTAGGCTTACTGGGTGCAGGCTATCTTTTAGATTTTCCACAATCATTTGCTTTAGAAGCTCGTCATCAATCTTTACATCAACCTCAATATTAGCTCTTTTTTTACCATTAACCTGAATCACAATATTAATTTTCTCTTGTTGCAGTAGTTGAGGATCAAAGCTTGGCCATTTTGCTGTAACAATTGAATCTTTATTCCCTAGTAAGCACCATAGCTCTTCTGCTAAATGAGGAGCGTAAGGGGACAGTAAGATGGCAAATTCACCGGCAGATTTCTTAGAGAATTTTAAATTTGAAGTATTATTAAGAAATTCCATCATACTAGAAACTGGAGTATTAAATCTTAAATTTTCTAAATCAAGTGTAATTTTTTGAATTAAACCAGCTATTGATTTTTTAACTTGTAAATCTTCTTCTGCAGGTGGCACAAATTCTCCACGATTTGCTATGAAACTATAGGCCTTTTTTAAGAAGCGATTTACACCTGTAATTGCTTGTGAGTCCCAGGACTTTTGAGCTTCAAGGGGAGCCATAAACATTAAGAAGGTTCTTAGTGTATCTGCTCCGTACTCATTAATAATCTCATCGGGAGTAACAACATTCCTTAAGGATTTAGACATTTTTGCCGTGATCCTTTCTACTTTTTCACCAGTAGAGATTTGAATAAATTCCCCAGAATCCGTTGTCTTTACTTCGTCAATTGCCACTAGAGCACCGCGCGAGTCCTTATAAGCAAAACTAGTTAGCATCCCTTGATTAAATAATCTTTGAAATGGTTCATTTGTTGTTACAAATCCTAAGTCAAAGAGAATTTTATGCCAGAAGCGGGCATACAGTAGGTGTAATACAGCATGTTCTGCACCTCCCACATACAAGTCGACATTCATCCAGCTTTGCTCAAGATCTTTAGCCCAAGGTAAAGAACTATTTTTTGGATCGATAAAACGGAGGTAATACCAACAGGAGCCAGCCCACTGCGGCATAGTATTTGTTTCGCGACGGCCTTTCATGCCCGTCTTGGGACATATGACTTCTAGCCAATTTTCCGCTTTTGACAGAGGAGATTCTCCATCAGCAGATGGTTTATAATCAGCAACTTCGGGAAGAACTAATGGTAGCTCCTGATCGCTTAAACCAGTAATAGTTCCATTCTCCCAGTGGATTATTGGAATCGGCTCTCCCCAGTATCTTTGCCGTGAGAAAAGCCAATCACGTAATCGATAGTTAACAACTTGTCTTCCTTTTTGCTGAGTTTCTAACCATGTACAAATCGTAGCTTTGGCGATTTCATTGGATTTATTACTTAATTCAAGTTCTTCAAATATTGGATCCTTGATTGCAATCATTTGACCTGGCTCAGTCCAGCAAAGATTTTTAGCTAGGACCTGCTGTGCTTGTTCAGAATTTGCTGGGATAATTACAGGAATAATTTCCACAGCAAATTTTTTAGCAAATTCAAAATCGCGCTCATCATGTGCTGGAACTCCCATCACCGCTCCAGTGCCATAATTCATTAAAACATAATCACCGATATAAAGTGGCACGGCTTGCTGATTAATTGGATTGATTAAGTGTGTCCCAGTGAAAACACCTGTTTTTTCACGATTTTCAATAGTTCTTGCTAGATCACTTAATTTACTTGCTTGCTGGCAGTATTCATTGACTGCCAAGGATTGCTCTTTAGTAGTTAATTCTGAAACAAGTGGATGTTCTGGAGAGATTACAAAAAATGTAACTCCAAAAAGTGTATCTGGTCTTGTCGTAAAAGCAGTTAGAATTAAATCTTGATCTTTAACTTGAAAATCAATCTCCGCACCATAGCGACGGCCAATCCAATTTCTTTGCTGATCTTTAATACTTTCTGGCCAATTGATTTCTACTAAATCATTAATTAATCTTTCCGAGTATTTTGTAATTCTTAGTAGCCATTGACGCATTGGTTTTCGAATCACATCAAAACTACCTACTTCAGATTTACCATCAATTACTTCTTCATTAGAGAGGACCGTTCCAAGATCTGGACACCAATTAACCATGGCATAATCCATGTATGCTAATCTTTTACTATCAAGATATTTGGCAATTGCTAATTCTCCTGCTTGCGAAATATCAGCTGGAATTGGTAATTCAGAGATAGGCCTAGCTTTTTGAATTTCTTCATCAAACCAAGAATTATATATTTTTAGGAAAATCCATTGAGTCCATTGATAATATTCTGGATCGCAGGTGGCAATTTCTCTTTCCCAATCATATGAGAAGCCTAATCTTTTTAGCTGTTTTTTAAAAACTTCACAGTTTTGTTTAGTAAATTCTGCGGGATGATTTCCTGTTCGGATGGCATGTTGCTCGGCTGGTAAGCCAAAGGCATCAAAGCCCATTGGATGAAGTACGCTAAAGCCTTGTAAGCGCTTAAAGCGGGAATAGATATCTGTTCCAGTGTATCCTAATGGGTGTCCCATATGTAAACCACTACCACTTGGATAAGGGAACATATCGAGCACGTAGGCTTTATTTTTACCAGCATTTTCCACTGGTACTTTGTATGGTTGAGATTCTTCCCAGCGGGACTGCCATTTTTCTTCTATTTCTTGGAAATTATATTCTTTTTGCATGATTAATCTGTATTTTTGATGATCTTCGAATGTCTAGTAATAGCAAAAATTTAATTACTTTGCATCACTTGATAAAAGCTGAGAATTAAGTTAAAAATGCGTGGCTGAAATTAGGAACTTCTAAAGGAGGGATGAATTTTCTGCGAAATATTGGGGCAATAGTTCAGCGGTTAGAACGCTCGCCTGTTTGAGTAAGGCCTTACTAAAGTAAGTCTTACTCGGGAAAGTCGAGCATTTTGGCAAATGAATTACAACTTCATAAAATATACTTAAACTTGGGGCAATAGTTCAGCGGTTAGAACGCTCGCCTGTCACGCGAGAGGTCGCGGGTTCGAATCCCGTTTGCCCCGCCAATTTATTTGGCATAATGCTAGGTAGGGATTCGAACCCTGCCCCAGTCTATCAGCCGAAGCTTTAGCGAAGGTGGATAGGGAAGAAACTGCGAATCCTAAATTTGCGAAGCAAATTTAACTCGTTTGCCCCGCCAATTTTGTAATAGGGTAGGTCAGAAGCTGACATTATCAAACAAATTTGGCAGATAGATTTAGGTAAATTTTCGTTTTTCTATATCTCTTGATATAGTATATAAAAAATTGTCGAACTTATTTTCTCAAATAATTTATTGAAATTATTTGAGAAGAGAAGTGGACTTGTGGGCCCATAGCTCAGCTGGGAGAGCGCCTGCCTTGCACGCAGGAGGTCATCAGTTCGATCCTGATTGGGTCCACTCTCTTTTTTTCTTTGCTAAATCCTTTTCTGAACTTTTCCCCACAGTTATAGCTATTTGAACTCTTTAGTTTATTTCCCGCAGTTATTAAATCAGTGTGAGCGATTAATAAGTAATCCTAATGTTACATTTTTAGCTAGTGCTTTAGGTGCTACTTCTAAATTACATCTTGTTGGTGGTGCTATTAGAAATCTCGCTTTAGATCTTCCCACACGAGACTTAGATTTTGCAACAATCCTTACGCCTCAAGAAGTTTTTAAAGCATGTCAGAAAGCTAAGATTTCTGTTTATTCTACTGGCTTAGCGCATGGCACAGTGACTGCTAATATTGGCGGAGAAAACTATGAAATCACAACATTCCGTCAGCCTGGTAATCGCGAATCGGAAATTTTTTCAAAAGAAATTGCGATTGACTTAGCAGGGCGTGATTTTACTTTAAACGCCGTAGCTTACGATCTTGCTAATAAGCAAATCATTGATCCTTTTGAAGGATTAAAAGATTTAGCTAATAAGATGCTTAAAGCAGTGACAGATCCTAAGATTCGTTTTGCTGAAGATCCACTGCGTGTTCTGCGAATGATTCGAATTGCTGCGGAAGTGGAAGTAGATATTGATCCGGAAACTTTTAATGTTGCCAAAAATTACTTATTAGAGCTGCGCAGAGTTAGCCCGGAGCGGATTCGTGTTGAGTTAGAGAAAATCTTGCTAACAAACCGCACCAGAATTGCTTTTAACCAGATGTTAGAGTTAGGAGTTCTGGCTGAGATTCTTCCTGAAATGTTACCTGCTGTTGGTTTTGAGCAGAATGATTTTCATCATGAAGATGTTTATAATCATCTGCTAAGTGTTGTTGAACAGTCAGCACCTGAATTAAAAGTTCGCTTGGCTGCTTTATTCCATGACTTTGGTAAGCCTCATACACTTACGATTGGCGAAGACGGTAGGAGACATTTTTTTAATCATGAAAAAATTAGTACAGAGCTTTGTATCAAGATCATGGAGCGACTAAGATTTTCCAAGAATATGGTTAGATCTGTCAGTCGAATTGTAGCTTTTCATATGAGACCTTTAAGCTGTGGGGCTGCTGGTGCTCGGCGCTTAATCCGAGATCTAGAAGATGATTTTGAAGATTGGTTTAAACATAAGCAAGCAGATTATTCTGCTAAATTTGATATTGAAGAGTTTCAAGATGGGCAAAAGAAATTTCTAGAAATAATTGAGGTTGAAAAACAACGACAAGCTTCCCCAGTCTATGGTAATCTGGCAATCAATGGAGATGATCTAATTAGCCTCGGAGTTTTACCTGGTAAAGAAATTGGTCGCATCCTTTCGATTATAAAAGAGGAGTTAATGGATAATCCTGATTTGAATCAAAGAGATATTTTATTAAATAAAGCTAAAGAGCTGATTTCCAGTAATCAATGAAACAGACTATTTATTGCCTTCTCTTATCCTGCGTTATTTTAGCCTTATATCCTTTCCATGCTGATTTAATTTGGGTGCCAGCTAGAAATTTTGAAACTAGTTTTCAGGAACTAGCTAATAAAAAGCTAGCCCCCAAGTTTAGACTTCAATTTGATTTAGGTGATTTTGCCGTAAATGATATTGACTCTGCTAAAATTAATAACCCCTTAAGGATTTTAGAATTACTTCGAGAATCAGGGGTATTTCAGAGAAAGTCGTCTGTTAAAAATCCCTACTTTAAGGTGAAACTAGCACTTAATCAGCAAGATTTTACTTCGGAGCTAACTTACAATCAGTTTCAAGCTAATATGCCCGCTCAATTGGCTGTAAATTTATTAGTTACTCAGGGTCTCTTGATTCCTTAGACTGGCTAACTTATTAAAAAGTTATCTCCTCATTGTGAGGAAGGCATTTGCCAGCTAGTCTAATCCATTATGAATACAAAAATTAATCTACTCTTATTATTAGTTTTATTAGTGATTGCACCTTTTACTTCTATTAATGCAGAAGAGACGGAACAGCCAAACCCTGAGGGAGAAAAGCCAGCCTTTGCAACTTTCGCAGGAGGTTGCTTTTGGTGTTTGCAGTCTACATTTAATGTGACTCCAGGAGTTATTCAAACGGTAGTTGGATATTCTGGTGGTGATGAAAAAAATCCTACATATAAGCAAGTTTCATATGGTCAAACAGCACACCGCGAAAGTATCCAAGTAAAATATTTTCCTAGTAAAGTAAGTTATCACCAGTTACTACACAACTTTTTTTTAGAGCATGATCCTTATGACGGAGGCGGTCAATTTTGTGATCGTGGAGATCATTACCGTCCGGCTGCTTTTTATCATA
This sequence comes from bacterium, assembly GCA_031385045.1. Taxonomy (GTDB): domain Bacteria; phylum Bdellovibrionota_C; class UBA2361; order UBA2361; family CALJRW01; genus JANNBC01. The sequence continues at coordinate 112,877 of JANNBC010000024.1, forward strand.
ATCCAGAACAGCAAAAAGAAATTATGGAATATATCGCTAAGTTAGAAAATAGTGACAAAGTTAAAACTCAAGTTCTAGCATACAAAAGTTTTTATCCAGCAGAAGAATATCATCAGGATTTTTATAAGAAAAACCCGGAACATTATTCTAGATATCGTGAGGGTTGTGGACGCGATCAAAGACTACAAGAGATTTGGAAGGACAAAGCAAAGTCACACTAAGATTTTCCTAAATTAGCTAAGAATCTTTTACATGTTAAATCTTTTTAATTTTTTCGATTATTCTTAATTGCTCAATAATTTCTGCCGGTTTGATATAACTGTCGGCTTCTCCTTTAATCGCTAAAGCTAAATTATTAAAAAGTTCCATCCAGTTTCCAGTTTCAGATGTGACTTGGCTAACTGACTCAAAACCATTTAATTTGCTTCTTATTACTCCCCGAAACTCTTCTGACTCTTTTCCGAACTGAGGGTTTTTTGGCCAGATTCCTAATTTTAACTGGTCCTCCTGAGGATCAATTCCATATTTAATGAATGATCCATTTGTACCTTGTATTTTGTAACGCGGTCCTAGTTCTTTGGCCATTAGACTAGATTTTAAAGTAACTTTTAAATTGGAATAATCTAATTGCAAGTTAAAAGCATCATCTATGATGGAGTTTGCTCGCTCAGTAAAGACATTTCCACTATAATTTAACGGAATACCAAATAGGCAAATTACTTGATCAATTAAGTGTGCACCTAAGTCATAGAGTATCCCACTTCCAGGGCTGGCTTCTTCTTTCCACTGCTTGGGATTTAGAGCTGGTTTAAAACGTTCGTAACTCGCTTCAAAGGAAAGTATCTCACCTAAGATTTTTGATTGTAGAATTTTACAAATTGTTAGAAAGTCACTATCGAAGCGGCGATTTTGAAAAGTATAAAGTATTTTTCCATTGGCCTTAGAAAGTGCAAGTAGCTCTTCGGCCTCAGTCACTGTCGTGGTCATTGGTTTTTCAATCAGTACATGCTTCCTGGACAGCAAGGCTTTCTTAGCATACTGATAGTGTGTTGCATTTGGTGAGCAGATAGAGATTAGATCAATTCTTGGATCGTTTAATAAATTATCGATACTCTCAAGCTTAGCAACATTTGGAAAAAGCTCATTGGATATTTCTTGACTGGTGATAATTGCCTTTAAATTAAAAGCATTGTGCACCATAAAAAAGGGAGCTTGTAGGTAGCGGCCAGAAAGTCCAAAGCCTACTAGGCCAACATTAATCATTTTTTAAAGCTGCAATTCTCTCAGCTAAAGCTGGATGTGTTGAAAAGAAACTAATAAATTTACTTTTATTGGAATTATCTGAGATTTGTAGGCTTGCGATTGCTTCAGTTCTTTTATCTGGAATAATCTGTCCTTTAATTTTTTGTAGTGCTTCAAGAGCCGCAATCATTTTATCTTTACCGACAAGGTGGCCGCTTCCACTATCCGCTCGAAATTCCCGTTTTCGTGAAAACCAAGCGACAACAGTTGATCCCAAAATTCCAAATAAAATTTGAAGTACAATGACACTGATAAAATGCACAATTCCTTTTAAGTCATCTTTAACAGCTTGGGATACGCCGTAGGCAATAATTCTGGAAAGAAACATAACAAAAGCGTTAATCACACCTTGAATCAGAGTCATTGTCACCATGTCACCATTTTTGATGTGCGAGATTTCATGAGCCATAACACCTTCAATTTCATTTTTACTCATGAAGCTTAGTAGGCCAGTTGAGACAGCAACTAATGATTTTGATTTAGATGGCCCAGTGGCAAAGGCATTAACATCGGCACTAGGGAAAATACCCACTTCGGGCATCGCAGGTAATTTTGCTTGACGGGCAATGTTGTGAATCATATCAACTAACCATTGATACTCTTGGGCATTTCGAGGATCCAAGACTTGAACCCCCATCATTTTTTTTGCCATCCAACGACTTAATGCCAAGGAGATAAAAGATCCCACCATACCCCAGACTAAGCAAAGAATAATTAGGGAGCGATAATCAATTCCTTTCGCTGTTAAGTATCCTGAAACACCAAATAGGTTCATTACAATTGTTACAACTGTAAGAACTAGAATGTTAGTTAAAATAAAAAGACCAATTCTTTTAAACATTTTCAATTATCTTAGGTAAAATTTATCTTTAATAGGGAGCCTCTCAGCTGTGGTTCTGAATAACATTATATTAATTACTCATATTAAGAGTTTCAAGGGGAAAGGACAATGTTACTCTCTAGCATTAAGATTTTTTAGTTTTTTTCACTTTATTTTCTAGAGCCTGAGCAATTTCTAGTTCGGATCGCTCTGTGTATCTCATCGTTATTTTAACATCTCCATGGCCTAGTGCTTGAGAAACAAGACGAATATCTTTGGAGCTATCTAGTAATTCCATCGCAAAAGTATGTCGAAGTAGGTGTGGGTGCAGAGAGATTTCTGAACTAAATTCATTAATTGCTCGCCAGAGAGTTTTTGATCCCATTAAAAAACTTTGCGGATCAAGTAAATCTACTTTGTATGTACTAATGAATAGCGGGAGTTTTTGATCGATTTGATTAGGGAGTTTTTTGAAGTATTTTCCTAATTCTTGATGACGACGATTTAAATAGGGAATTAGGATTTCTTGGATCTTAGAGTTTAAATAAACATTCCGATAACGCTTCCCTTTAGTCCGAACATTTTTAATCCAAGAAACATCGTCATCAATTTGAGACATTCGAAGCAGTCGAACCTCATCAGCCCTTAGACCAGTTTCAAGTAAAAAGCATAAGATTATTTGATTCCGATAGCGAATGAAGGAGTTCTTATGATTGATTCGACTGAGTGCCTTTTCAAAAATATTTCCAAGCTCCTCTGTTGAAAGTGACTTGGGTGTAGGAGTTTGAACTTTTGGAGTTTTTAGTTCTTTAGTGGGATTTTTAAAGTTGGGTAGTTGATCCGCTAGGGTTCTCCCACAGTGTTTTAGGGTTGCCAAGCGACGAGAGACGGTTGCTGGACTTTCCACTAACAAACATTCTTCGGCAAATTGTAGGCTGCTTGAGTGATCCCAGTCAGCCAGCTTTAATTTATCAGACTTGGAGTAACCTTTAATATTTGTTAGAAATGCGATAAACTTTTTTAAATCTAAGCGTTTAGCTTTAGCAGTGTGGGAAGAGCCTGAGGCATAGTAATTTAGATAATAATCAATTACGTTTTTTAGGGAATTCTGATTTATTTCTGTTAAGTTAAGCGACATACATTATAATTATAAGTCCGATGAGCTTTACACAAAAGTCCCTTTTAATCTGTCCACCTGATCATTTTGATGTGATTTATGAAATCAACGCCTGGATGAATGTTGAGCAGAAGCCTAATCACTCCATAGCTCGAGAGCAATGGCACCAATATGAAAATATTTTAGCGATGCTTGATTTTGATTTATATTACCTAGAGCCACAACTAGGTGTGCCAGATTTAGTATTTACAGCTAATCATGGCTTAGTTCGTGGGAATAAAGTTGTTTTAGCCAAGATGAAACATCAAGAAAGGCAACTAGAGGAGCCTTATTATAGCAAATGGTTCCAAGATGCTGGATTAGAAATTTATACCCCCCAGAAAGGATTTTACGAAGGAGAAGGAGATTCCTTTATTATTGGTGATACACTGTATTATGGACATGGATTTAGAAGTGAGACTCCCGTTGCTGAGGAAATTAAAGATTTCCTAGGCCTTTCCAAAATTATTTATGTCAAATTAACTGATCCGTATTTTTATCATTTCGATACTTGCTTTACTCCCTTAGGGAAAGATTTGGTGATGCTCTATGAGGGGGCAATCGCTAGTGAAAGCCTAGCTGCAATTAAGCAGGAAATGGAAGTGATTAGTGTGTCTAAGGAAGAAGCCCATCGCTTCTGTTGTAATGCGGTTGTTTCTGGAAAAGATATTGTGATGCCAGAAGGTTGTTTTCAGGTTTATTTAGAGTTAGCTAATAGGGGTTATAGTCCATACCAAGTTCAATTAAACCAGTATTTAAAAGCTGGAGGAGCAGCAAAGTGTCTTTGTTTAAAGCTTTACAATGATTTAAGTTAAATTTTTTATCGATTAAGCAATTTAAGTTTTATTGTAAAAAATTGTTTAAGTGAATGACTTAAATGATCAAATTTAATTTGTTGATTCTTGCTTAAGTCAAAATTATTTGAAGTTACTTGTGTACATTAAAACCGATTAACCTTCTCTTAACTGCTTGAAAAAAAGCCTCGTCTTTCTAAGTTTCTTAGAGCTTTTGTATATAATTCCTGCGGGGCTCAAGGCTTCCAATGTAAATTATATTTATGTAAGATTAGAACTTTCAATTATTGCTAAGACATCAGCTGTTTCAATGATCCTTAAACGATCGTCCCAAGGAACTTTAATGCCAATTGCTTTTTCAATTAAAACAAGAGCATCTTGTGGGATTCCACTAATGTTTGTTGGTTCCTCATCATCTTCTTCATTCGCCATAGCAACGGCAACTACTTGAGCAATCACTGACTCGGACAAATTTTCTTTGGCATTATCAGGGATATATAATCCACCGCGAGATTTATCTTGATGATCTAGAATTTTAACTAAAACTCTCATTCCCAGAGGGTTGATGCTATGGACTGTTTTTGCATCAATTACGAAAGAGGCATTGTCATTTATGGAGTTATTCATTTCTTCGTTTTTTTTGTTTTGATTCATTGGTTAATGTATCTAACAGTATAGTAAATAATTAGACTACTCAATTATGACGAGCATAGCGACTAGAATTGACGTAAAAATCTTTTAAACTTAGGGCAAAGGCCCTTTGAAAGGCTTCGGGTTCCTTAGATTTCAGTAGTTTTAGATAAATTCGTAACCTTCCTGTATTGGTAACTTTTAGTAAATAGGCAAACATCAGCTTGGATTGTTTATAGGCAATGATTGCCCGGTCTTTAGAAAGTAAGCTAAAGCTATTTTCTAGTTCGCTAATTTTTAGTTCTGGGACTCGCTGTACCAGTCTTTGGTCTCTAGATTTTTCTGCTTCAGAGTAATGTCCTTCCATGAATTGGGCGAGCCCTTCATCAAACCAAACTGGTGTTTTGCCGGAGGCTAGACAATCAAGATAGGCATGAGTTAGTTCGTGTTTTAATGTTCTAGAAATTTGATTTGGTGAATTAGTAATGGAGTAGTTTAGGAAAATACTTTCTTTGGCATAAAATCCATTGGGTTTTAGGTTAGAATTTAAAATAGAATTAAATTGCTGATTAGAGACTAGAAATAAACGGGGACCTGGGCAGGTAGGTAATGGAAAAATTTGTAGTAATTCTTGATTCGCCTCATTCCAAGAGCGCTTAATTCTACCTAAGTGTGGATCCCAGATTTGATCTTCAACTTGATAGTTAAGTACCCAAGGTTTTTTAGGTAGAAGATTATTACTTGCTGAGCATCCAGTTAGTAAACAGACGATACTAACTAGAACTATTAGATAATAATTGTAAGTCCGATTTTTATCCAAGAATTTGTTTAATTTCTTTTAAGCACATTTCTACATTAGGTCGAATATAATTCTCTAATACTTTGGAATATGGCATTGGTACGTCCATTGTAGAGACAAGTCCAACTGGAGCATCTAACTGATCAAAGATCTCTCTTTGGATCATGTGTGAAAGATATGCTCCATAACTAGCAGTTTCAAATTGATCTTGAATAATAATACAGCGGTGAGTTTTAGAAACCGATTTTAAGACTGCTTCCTTATCTAATGGTCGAAGAGTTCGAAGATCTAGGACCTCAGCATTAATACCCTGTTCTGCAAGTTTCTCAGCAACTTCCAAAGTAATAAATACTGAGCGCGACCAAGAGATTAGGGTTACATCAGTTCCTTCTCTTTTAATGTCAGCTTTGCCAATTGGAATTATATATTCTTCTTCTGGGACATTACCTCGAAGTCCATAAGTTAGTTCTGCTTCTAAGAAAATAACTGGATCATTATTGCGGATAGCGCTTTTTAGAAGACCTTTAGTATCATAAGGCGTGGAAGGTGCAATTACTACTAAGCCTGGAGTATTAGCATAAATTCCTTCTAGGTAATTTACGTGTTGGGCACCAAGTTGAAAGGCGCCACCATTTGCTCCGCGAAAAACCATAGGGCAAGTTAACTGTCCGGCAGACATTAGGTGCGCTTTGGCAGCACTGTTGATAATTTGATCAATTGCTACAAGTGAGAAGTTAAACGTCATAAACTCGACAATTGGCCTTAGACCACAAAGAGCAGCGCCAACTCCAATTCCTGAGAATCCTGTTTCAGCAATTGGAGCATCGATTACTCTTTTAGCACCGAATTCTTCTAACATTCCCTTGGAGCATTTATAAGCACCATTGTAGGCACCAACTTCTTCACCAACTAAAAAGACATTTGGATCATGACGCATTTCTTCACTCATTGCTTCACGGATTGCATCTCTCATCATAATTTCACGCATTGGGGGAACTCCTAAGTAAATGATGTATTATTGTTTTAGATCAAAGTAAGTATATTTGGCGGCATCAGCAGTGTCCGGAAATGGAGAGCTTTCAGCAAACTCCAAGCCTTCAGCAATTTCTGCTTCAATTTGTTTAATAACTCTTTCTCTGGTTTCTGAAAGTCCAAGCTCATTTAGCTTGTCCGCCAAAACTAAAATTGGATCACGACTTCTCCACGCCTCAATATCATCTTTAGTGCGATAATTGCCTGGGTCGGCCATGGAGTGTCCACGGTAGCGATAAGTTTTTGCTTCAATTAGCGTTGGTTGATTTTGTTCACGAGCTCGTTTAGCTGCCTTGTGAACAGCAGCTCGAACGGCAAAGATGTCGTGTCCATCAACAGATTCTCGGGCCATTGGGTAGCCTAAAGCACGAATCGAAAGATCTTCACTTGTTGCAGTTTTCTCTAATGGAGTGCCCATTGCAAAGTGATTATTCTCAATAATAAAAATCGCAGGTAATTCCCAAAGAGCAGCTAGGGCTAATCCTTCATGAAAAGCACCAATATTAATTGAGCCATCACCAAGAAAACTTAGGCTGATATTTTTATTCCCTTTATACTTATTTGCAAAAGCCATACCAGCCGCCATTGGGATTTGTCCACCAATAATTGCCCAGCCACCATAAAAAGCATGTTCAACATCAAAAAAGTGCATCGAGCCACCACGTCCTTTGGAACATCCCGTAACTTTACCAAGTAACTCGGAGAAACCAGCTTTGACGGAACCGCCACGAGCTAAATAGTGTCCATGGCAACGATAGGAAGTTAAAATTTGATCCTGTGGATCAAGAACGGATAATGCTCCAACAGCAACTGCTTCTTGTCCAATATAAAGGTGTAGAAATCCACCGATCTTTCTTTCGGTATAGAGACGCGCAGCTTCTTCTTCAAATCTTCTGATTCGTAACATGTTTGTGTAGAGCTGGGTAATTAAGTCTTGATCCATAATAATTTACTTGATGCTTAAACAATTCAAATACCGAAGGCAGAAGTTAGCAAAATTCATTATTAGTGGCAATTAGCTTGTCGAATGAGTTAATCAAACAAAAAGTATAAAACTAACAATCTCTTACAAAACTTGGGGAGGCACCTGTGGCGTTTTTTGGACTTGAGATACTAAGCGCCTTTGAATTTTCGGTAATTTCGATTTTGCTAGTTATAATAGTCGATAATTATCATGATTATTGATTAATTATTTGGATAAATCTTTTTATTAAGGGGGCAAACTTTTTGTTGAAAACTATTTTAATATGCTGATATGATGACATAAATTACCCATCTTTAAAGAATTCAATTGTGAATAGTTTTGACCTCTACTTTACAAGTAGTCCAGATCTGCAACTAGTCAAGACGTGCTTTTATTTTAATTTCAATGCTCCAATCATCACTGTTCGTGGCAAGAATTTTACACATTCTGGACAGTCAGGCAGTTTTCTTTGGTCAAGTGGTGTAAAGTCTTTAGCTTATTTCTTGATTCAGTCAGTTTGCTTATCCCAGATGGGTTCAAAGAATGTTTTTATTTTATCTGGTGCTAAAAAAAGTTTAGCTCATAGTTTATCTCTAACTATAATAAAGGAGCCTAATTGGTTGGCAGAGATGTTTGGGGTTGATGTTCAAGGCAATACTCGTGCCAGAAAACTGCTACAAATCAGAAATCAATATTATAATCTGGGAAACTTAGTTGAAATAAGTCTAAATACACAATTTTTAGCATTAACAGAGATTAATTTTTATTTAAATGATCAAAAACAAACTAGTATTAAAAGTTTGATCCAATTACGTGAGTCCTTAGACATTGCCTTACAGGATAGTAAACGACAGAATGAACAGGCACAGGTCACTCAGCTAGGCTTTGATTTTCTTTAGAAAAACTCTTCTTTCTTCAAGTCATTGATAAAAGTTTCAAATGCTAATGGCGAAATTATTGGAATTGATTTAAGGTTTATAGTTATGACAAAAAGTATTTTCCGAGTATTTAAAAGTCAGTTTTGTGTTTTTTGTCATAACTATATGATTTTATTATCCCTCTGGAGATAGTAAGCCCTGTTGGCGTTTAAAGATTTTATTTTAAACTACGTAAATGTTTAAGAAATTGTTAGTAATATTAGCTCTGGTACTTGGAATTAGCACTTGGGTGCAGGCCGAAGATATTTATGATCCTTGGGAGAAAACTAACCGAACTGTTTTTAATATTAATGATAAGTTAGATGTTCATCTTCTAGAACCTGTTGCTAGCACTTATGGTAAGATAACTCCCTCTCGTCTTCAGAAAGGGGTTACAAGTTTTTTTGAAAACCTTCGATATCCAAGATATCTAGTTAGTGACTTGCTCCAATTAAAATTTGGGCAAGTTCTTACTCATACTGGACGATTTTTAATTAACTCCACAATTGGATTGGCAGGAACGATTGATGTTGCTGAAGATTGGGGACTTCCTGAACATTACGAAGATTTTGCAACGGCATTAGCTTACTACGAAGTCCCTGCTGGGCCGTACATGGTGATCCCTTTTGTTGGTCCAAGCAATGTACGTGATTTTACTGGTAGTATAGTTGACCGACTGTTAAACCCAATTTATTGGCTTGGCCAGTTTGACGAAATTGATAGCACCGATGCACTTCGAATTTCAATTGGCACAACTATCTTGGAAGTAATTGACATGCGTTATAATTTAACTGAGGCAATCAATGGCGCGAAAGAGAGCTCCTTGGATTACTACTCCTTCATGCAGTCTTCTTATTATCAGTACCGAGAAGGATTGGTATATGATGGGGAGAAGCCAAGGACTGGTGCTGAAAGTGAGAATTGGGATGATGAGCCAGACTGGGACAATCAATAGTTAATTGAATAGTCAAAATGAATATACATATGATTAAAAATGCTAAGCCTTTATTGATGGGTGCTCTTGAGCAGAGCGTTACTGTTAAAAAAGAATTAACAGTGGATTTGAATTTTCAAAACTCTTTTCAATTAGCCGCGGAATTACTACTGGCAACTCGGATTGCTGGTGGCACAATTTATATCTGTGGAAATGGGGGCTCAGCTTGTGATGCTATGCATTTCAATGAAGAATTGGTTGCTCGCTATGCTAAAGAGCGTAAGGGGATTAAGTCCCAGCATTTCATGGATATGTCGACAATTACATGCTGGGGAAACGATTATAGCTTTGAAACAATTTTTAGCCGTCAGGTGGAAACATTTTGTACAAATCAAGATGTTTTAGTTGTTATTAGTACTTCGGGTAATTCTAAGAATATCTTAGCAGCACTTAAGGCTGCTAAAGAGAAGAAAGTGCCTACGATTCTTTTAACTGGTAAAGATGGCGGGATAGCAAAAACTGTTGCCGATATTTCTTTAATCGTTCCATGTGAAAGGACAGATCGGATTCAAGAGGTGCATATTTTAGCGATTCATGCTTTTTGTGAATTTTTAGAGCAAGATATGTAGCTGTGATGCTTGATTAACAGTAAAAGATTATTCTGGTAGATTGCTATACTTTGATTTGTTATTGAAACTTTTTTCAACTGGATATTTTAGCTTATTTTTCTTCATCTTGTCTTTAAAAGCCTGAGCTAAATCAATATTTAAATCTTTAGAAATAATTAAGAGCCAATAGAAAATATCTGCTAGTTCATCAGCTACAGATGTTTGATCTTTCTCAACTTCTTCTAAGAACTCTTCGGAAGTCTTCCACTGAATAAGTTCAAGTAGCTCTGCTGATTCCAAATTAAGAGAAATTAACATATCTTTAAGATTGTGAAACTGTTTCCAGTTTCTAGCAGTACGAAACTCTTCAATCTCTTTGATGAAATCAGCCAGTTGATTATTTTTGTCCATATTTTTGCTTAATAATCCTAAGCAATTCTTTCGCACTTAGGCAGTTTTCTAATTCCTTACTAAGAATAGTTAAATCAGCCAAGTTTTGGTAGAGCATTTCGCGTTCTTCAATTAATATTCGAAGCTGGTTTTCAATTTCGGTAGGCTGTGGTGAGCTTAGTTCTTTTGGAAAGCGATTGTTCCAAAGAATTGGCCGAGGTTCAGTTGAGTAACTTCTAATGATCTTTTCCTGCTGTTCAGATGTTAGCTTTAGATAAATTACTAGAAAGTTATCCTTAACTAACTTAAGTGTTTCAGGGGAGCAGTAAATTAAGCTCCCAGTCGAATCTAAGATTGTTGGTTGAGGATCCATTCTGCCACTTAGTTCGAACATGTATTCGTTTTCTAAATCACGGTAGATTTTTTCTCTTTGCTGGAAGCCGTCCTGCCAAGGGAATCCAAGCCAGGTACCTAAGGAAGAAATAATTTCATCCGCAGAGCCTATTTTGTGTAGTATATGTTCACAGATTCTTTGGTCGCAGGATACAAGTTGATAGCCTTCTAGCTCAAATTTTTGAGCCCAGTAGGATTTTCCAACCCCCGACATACCAATTAAACATAGTTTACTAAAGTTTTCAGTTTTTCTGTCGATAAACATTATAGAAATAAAGTTACAAAAAATTTGTTGCTAAACTCAAGTCCTGATGGATATTCCTGTAGGGTGTTGAGCGCAAGTTTACAGCGGATGGTTAATGGTTTTCCATTTACCTTTTCTATCTTAGCCGGGAGGCATTGAATAAAAGACAATGTCTCTCGTCAGCCTAGAAGATGGAAAACTTTGCTAGTAAACCAAGCAGGTTTTATGTTCAAGAAACCGTTATTCGCGATTAGTGTACATGTTTGTTGTACATTATTGTACGATATGACAAATTTTGTACTATTTAGCTTACCCCTGTGTTTCACTAAATCCTATTAAATCAACATCTTAGCAATACAAGACGAGTCCCTACAGTTTGGCATAATCCTTGCACTAATAAAAGTATAATTCGCATTATGGTTTTAGGTTTTAAAGGGTTTTGTCATGTCAGCATTAACGCAGTTTAAAGTTGAAGATTATTTAAGTTTTAGTCCGCTAGAACAAGAAGAAATCATCAAGTCTTATATTCCATTAGTAAAGCGCGTAGTTCATCGCTTAGCTGGAAGATTACCAAAAGATGTCGATTTAAAAGAAATGCTCAATTCAGGTCTGATTGGCTTGGTTGATGCTTTAGAGAAATTTGATTCTGCCAAGGAAACAAGTTTTGCAACTTATGCTCAGTTTCGTATCCGTGGAGCAATATTAGATAGTTTTAGATCTCAAGATTGGATGCCTCGTTCTATCAGGGCTAGAGCTAATCAGATTGAGAAAGCTTATAAATTAGTAGAACAGAAATTAGGTCGCGCTGCTAGTGACAAGGAAGTTGCTGGGGAATTAGGTCTTAACTTAGAAGATTTTAGAACGCAATTAGGTCAAGTAAGTAATGCAGTAATGTATAGTTTTGAAGAGATTGGCTTTGGTCATGGGGATGATCGGTTTCAATCAGAATATTCATCTAAAATCAATCAAGATCCAGCGGATCGAATGATTTCAAAACAAAGAGTTGAGTTATTAGCGAGAGCATTGGAGCGATTAACGTATAAAGAAAGATTAGTTGTTACCTTACATTTTTATGAAGAGTTAAGTTTAAAAGAAATCGGAGATATCTTAGAACTTACCGAGTCTCGTATTTCTCAAATTCGAACTAGAGCGTTAATCCGTTTAAAGAACTGCTTACATACAGTTGTTCGCGGGGAAGCCTAGTACAGATAATTCCTACGCAACTTTAAAAAGTAGCAATCTTATGCCAAGATTGGCCAATGTTAAATCGTTGGCTAATCTTGATTTTTTGTTTTTTTGCAACTTCAGTCACTGTTAGTGCCGAGACATCATCTCAGACATGGGCAGCTATGAGTGTTGACTTACCAATCATCCAAGACTCTAGTCAGTATCGTTTGTATTTAGAGGGGCAACCTCGTTACAATTTCTCTGAACATCGAATTGAGAAAGTTTATTTAAATTCTGCTTTGGGATATCGCCTTAGTCCTCAACTTACACTTTGGGTTGGGTATCTTTGGGCTACAACTGGCTACCGTTTGGCTGATGGAGATCGATTAGTAGAGACTAGGTTTTGGCAACAAATTAATTATAGTCAAAAATATCATGATTTAACAATCGCACATCGTTTGCGACTTGAGGAGCGAGACGTTGAAGACGATCCTCATTCTGCAGAGCGATTAAGGTATCAATTGCGGGCTAGTCATCCACTCTTTGACTATCAAAATAAGGTAATTGGCATTACTTGTTTTGATGAAGTGGCTTATAATCTTCCGACTAGTTCTGCTCAAACTCAGTCCGGGTGGTATCGTAATCGAGCTTTTTTAGGACCTTATTTAACTTATCAAAAACTTCGTTGGGAGCTTGGCTATTTAAATGAAAGAATTCAGATTGACGATAAATGGAATCGGAATAATCATATACTACTAACTAGCTTAAGTTTTGTTTATTAAGTCAATATGTCAGATTTCCAAAAAATCCTCCAAGCTTTTAATCATCCTTTCCCCATGAATACCAATGTGCGAGCTATTAAGATTGGTATTATTAATGATACTTTTATTGTAAGTGAGCCTTCACAGAAGTTTATTCTCCAAAAAATCAATCACCATGTTTTTCTAAATATTCCCGAATTAATGTCGAATATTCGGCTAGTTTTAGATCATCTACAAAGATTCCTAGTACCGACAGATCAAGATCGTTACCCATCATTAATTGCTACAAAAAATGGTGAAGATTTTTTTCTTGATCAAGATGAGAATTATTGGAGATTGATGACTTTAGTTGAGGAGACTAGTAGCAGTTATATCTGCGAGTCATTAAGTGATGCCGAAGAAGCGGCTAGATCTTTAGCTCGTTTTCAAAAATACCTAGCACCACTAAAGCAAAGCGATTTTTTTATTACGATTGAAAATTTTCATGATATTAAATCGCGCTTAGTAACATTTAAGCAGGCAGTTGAGACGGATGCTTATGGCTTACTTCAGAAAATAAAGAAGGATGTGGATTATTTGTTAGGACTTGAGCCTTGGATTAATAATATTGTGGAGATCTTGGAGCAGACGCCAGATCGTATTGTTCATAATGATTTGAAGTTTAATAATATTCTTTTTAATGATCGGCGGCAGGCAGTTTGCTTAGTTGATTATGATACGATGATGCCAGGGAAAATTGCCTATGACTTTGGCGAATTAGCTAGAACAGTAGCCTGTAATTTAGTTGAGGACGATCCCCACTACTTAGATGTTGCTGTACGTAAAGAATATTTTGTAAGCTTATTTAAAGCATATCATCAACAGACAAAAGAGCTACTTGAGCCGAATGAGGTTCAGTCAATTGCCTATGCTCCTAGTTATATGACTTTAATTTTAGCAATTCGATTTTTGGCAGATTACTTAAACGGTAGTCAGTATTTTAAAGTTGACTATGCCGAGCATAATCGTGATCGGGGGCTTAATCAGTTGTATCTTTTCAAACAATTTCATGCGCTGGAGTCGGAGTTTCTAAGAGAGATTATTAATAATAAATAATTTATTTATCATGATGACTGAAGATATATGTGACGCAGTAGTCTTCTTGGTGCCCAATACGCTCTACTTGCAGTCCTGTAATTGGCGCTAAATCTGCACCTGAACCCCAAAGGATTATTTTACCACCAGGTGCTAAGTAATTAGCTAAACATTTTAAATCTTGGTGAAATTTTAATGATTCTCTAGAGTTGTCGTGTAGATCCGTAAGTGTTTTTGCAGGACTACCTTTCGGATTTAAAAATGGACTATTAATAGTTATCAAATCAAATTTCCAATTAGATCTTTGCATTTTCTCTAGGGCTGTTTGAGGATTATCCGCCTGACAAAGTTGGGCATTTGCTTGGTGTACTTGATTTAAGAGAAAATCTGCTCCCGCGACTGCTATCGGATTGATATCATAGGCACAGATACTAGTATTTGTTCCAGATTGTTTGGCTATATTATTAATTATAGTTGGAATAATCCCAGAGCCAGTTGCAATATCAAGTACTTTGAGATCCGCAGAGCACAGGCAGAGTTCTTTGGTAGTTTGAATAATAATATTATAAAATTTTTGGTCAAATCCTAACTGTGGAGTATATACAGTTGGTGGGTAGGGAGTTAATAAATTAGAACTACTGCTTAGTATAAATGATGGTTTTTGAAAAAGCTTAGGACTATTGATTGTTCCATAGGGAATGTTAATTTCTTGAAAAGTTTCTCCCAGTGTATCGATGAAGCAAACTGTACAAGATTTGTTTGCTAAACGAATATTTGATAATTCATACCCATTAATTAATTGGACTAGTGCTGGTGATTGCGGATTCTTGATATAATTTGAGATATATTCAGTCAGTAGTTTATCTCTAGTTTCTAATCGCTCAGTCCAAAGTTGCGATTGTATACTTAAGGGCAAATCTGAATTAAATCTAAATGCATCAACTGGCAAACTTTGAATTGATAAATCCCACATTGGAAAGGCAGTTATTTTTTCACGTTGAAATAGTGGTAAATTGACCGGAAGAATTGCAATTGGAATATTGAATTGGTCAATTAGCAAATCGAGTTGGCGATCTTTTAAGTCATGAGTTAGAAGGTGAGCACTAGGATCAGTAGATAATTTGTAAGGGAAAAATTTAGCTAGAGTCATTGGTAGGTTTATTCGAACAATTAGACCTGAGGGTACTTGTATTACGTTCTGGGCTTTAGCTCGATCTAGTTCGAGGATTGGCCAGATTTTCCCTAAGGCTGTTCCCTGAAGCATATCAGCATTAACCAAATCACCTATCTGTAGACTAGGTAAAGCGCGTGATAGTGGGTTAGTTAGGGAGATTGATTTCTGTTGCATTACGCTTAAGTTATGCAAGTATTTTAGACTAATGTGAGACTAAATTGAGCGATTTCTAATACTTTCGATAACTTGTAATAGAGCTTGTCATAGGTTATAAAGTACTGGAATCATGCTTTAATTTGAAGATACCCGAATGTTGTCACTTAAATACAATAATGTTCGCATTGAGTCCTATGCCTTTAATCGTCCCTTGATCAAAGTTACTAGTGCGGAAATCGAAGATCGTTTAGCACCTATTTATCAGCGCTACTCCGTTCCTTTTGGAACCCTGGAAAGACTTAGCGGGATTACGGAAAGAGGGTTTTTTGAAAAAGGAACTCGTCCTAGTCAAATTGCCACAGCTGCCGCAAAAGAAGCTATTGAAAAATCGGGTATCGCCATGGAAGACATTGGTGCGGTCATTAATTGTTCTGTCACTCGAGATTTTTTTGAACCAGCAACCGCTATTCTTGTGCATCGTAATCTTGGAATGAAAGAAGAGGTTCTTGCTTTTGATATTACCAATGCTTGTATTGGATTCTCTAATGGCATGATGTTAATTGCTAATATGATTGAGTCTGGTGTGATCAAGGCAGGTCTTGTGACATCTGGGGAGAATATGGCTCCAATTACAGACACCACATTTAATAAATTATTAAATGAAGATAGCTCTCATATCACTCGCTCTGAATTTGTAAAAATGTTACCAACTTTTACTTTAGGCAGTGGAGGCGTAGCAATGGTTCTTTGCCATCAAGATTTAGCTACACAAAATCATCGCTTAGTTGCCAGTCATCCAAGAAGTGCCAGTGAGCATGCTGATTTATGTATTGGTAATGGTGACTTTTGCTTTACTCAGGCTGATGGCTTAGATCCATTGATGGAGACAGAGTCTCAGAAGTTAATTGCTGCTGCCGCTAAACTTGGAGCTCGGGCATGGCCAGAATTTTCTGAGTTAACTGGTTGGAGTGCGGAAGAATTAGATCATATAGTTTGTCATCAAATTGGGAAGCAGGTGAATGCTAGTTTTTACGGATCGCAAGGATTGCCTCATGATCGGGAGCATTTGTCATATCCTGAATATGGTAATTTGGTTTCCGCAGCATTGCCTTCGGCCTTAATTATGGCAGCTGAAAATAATAAGTTCATGACAGGAGATAAGATCTTGTTAACTGCTTATGGTAGTGGTTTAAATACAATTTTTTCCGGCATTATTTGGTGAACCAACAAGAGATCGATCTGCTAAAGCAGTATTATCCATTTCCATCTAAATTTCTTACAATTGCCGGGCATCAAATGCATTACATTGATGTTGGTTCGGGGCCAGTTGTAATTTTATTACATGGTAATCCTACTTGGGGTTTTTACTATCGAGAGTTAGTAAAAACTTTACAAGAAAACTATCGAGTGATTGTGCCTGATTTTTTGGGTATGGGACTTTCTGATCATCCGATTGATGCTAGCTTTCGGTCTTCTGATCGAATTCAGCACATGCAGGAATTTATTGATTCTTTAGAGATTAAAAAGTTTTCTTTAGTAACCCATGATTGGGGTGGATCGATTGGTTCGGGATTAGCAATTCGTAACTTAGAAAAATTAGAGCGACTTGTATACTTAAATACAACGCTTACAGTTACAGAAAGTTTGCCGCTAATTATTAAAAGAGCAACAAAGCCTTTAATTGGAAACTTCCTAACTCAAAGAACTAAACATTTCTTAAAATTAACAACTGAAGTTGGCGTTGCTAAAAAGTTACCGAAAGAGATTAAGAAGTGTTATTTATTACCTTACAAAACCAGAGCTAGACGCAAGGCAATTTGGGATTTTGTTGCGGACATTCCTTTTGATAGTAACCATCCAAGTTATCCAGCCATGTTAGATTTGGCAGAAAATATTGGTACCTTAAGTAAAATTCCTGTCCAAATTATTTGGGGATTAAAAGATCCTTGCTTCCATCGTGAGATGCTAAATAACGTAGCTGGATTATTCCCACAATCTCGTGTCTTAGAAATTCCGGATGCTTCACACTTAGTTCTAGAAGATGCTGAGGAACTTACCTGCAAAACAATCAAAAATTTTCTAGCTATGCCTTACGAGGAAGCGATTCAACCGATTTATTCTGATGATGCTTCTACAGAAACTCCGGAAGACATTAACGCTTTTTTTCGAGCCTTCACTGCAAATGTGAAAAAACAGCCTTACACCTACGCGGCAATTGAACCAAGCTTTTTGATTGATGATTTAAAATATCGGCAGATTAATTTTAAAGATCTGGCCAAGACAATTAATAAATACCAGCGTGGATTAAGTGAATTAGGACTGAAGGCCGGGGATAAAGTTCTGATGCTAGTTCCACCGGGAATTAATTTTTTAACCTTAAGTTATGCGGTAATGGGGCGTGGAGCCGTGCCCGTATTTCTTGATCCTGGAATGGGCAAAGAGAAATTAATTAATTGCATTGAAGAATTAAAACCAGATGTTTTAATTGCTTCGTTGAAAGCGGAACTATTTAGGTTTTTAAAGCCTAAAATATTTAGCTCGGTTCGATTTAGAATTGTTGCCAGTGAATGGTTTCTGGGTCGTGCTTATTCCTTATCATATTTAAAGAAGTTTGCTGAGCAAAGTATTCCAGCAATTGCCAATCCGGATCAGAATGTTTTAGTTGCTTATACCTCAGGTGCGACAGGTAGGCCGAAGGGCGTGGTTTATGACAATCAAATGATTAATGCGCAGCTAAAGATTTTTAAAGAGCAGTTTGGATTAGAAGCTGGTAAAAAAGATTTGCCATTACTGCCTATCTTTTCTTTGTTTAATTTGGCCTTGGGTATTACTAGCGTAATCGCACCACTTAATCCTTCCAAGCCATTGGAATTAGATCCTCGAAAAGTTACCCAGATTATTAACGATCTAGGAATTAATTACTCATTTGGTTCTCCCACACTTTGGAGAAAGATTGCAGAATATTGTTTCCGTTCTCGGCAATCTTTATTGTCCCTCGAGAAAATATTTATGGCTGGGGCTCCAGTTCCAGAAAGTACAGTGGGGTTGTTAAAAGATGTTGTTCCGAATGGAGAATCTTTCACACCTTATGGTGCAACAGAGGCTTTGCCTGTGACCTTAATTAGTGGTCAGGAAATTTTAGATCTAAAACGACAACCTGCCAAATCTGGCGAGCAAGGAACCCTTGTTGGAAAAGAAGTGAAAGGGGTTGAGATCAAAATTATTGCGCGACGATCTGATCAGACCACTGACTTTTCAGCAATTCAGGAGTTAGAACATTTAGCCATTGGTGAGATTATCGTTGCTGGTGATAATATTAGTAAAAAATATTTTGAACTTCCGGAAGCAAATAAAAAGTCTAAGATCCTAGAAGGTTCAAAGCTTTGGCATGTAATCGGTGATCTTGGATATTTAGATCTAAGTGGTAATTTATATTTCTGTGGACGAACCACTCATTTAGTTGAATATCAAGGAGCTATTTATTATAGCGAGCCCTGCGAAATTCCTTTTAACTTACATCCTAAGGTTTCTAGAACAGCTTTAGTTAAACTAGATTCTGGTGAGCCAGCAATTGTGATTGAGCCATTACCTCAGTACTATCCAGATACTAGCGAGAAAAAGGCAATTTTCGTGAAAGAGTTGAAGTTAATTGCTGGACAGCAGTCCTTCACTAAACACATTAATCGTTTTTTCTTTCACCAATCATTTCCAGTCGATCCGCGACATAATGCTAAGATTTATCGAGACATCTTAGGGGTTTGGGCTAGCCAACAAGAACCTAATTTGAGTGAAATATAAAATGGCGAAAATTCTTGTCACTGGTGGAAGTGGATTTGTTGGTCAAGCACTAGCGATTGCTCTTAGTCAGGCTGGTCATCAAGTAATTGCTTTAAGTCGTAAGCCTAATCCGGAACTACAAAAGCTTGGAATCCAAATTATTTCCTGTGATTTAGCAAAAAAAGATGAGATTGATTCTATCTCACTTACTGGGGTAGAAACTATTTTTCATACTGCTGCTTATGTAAAAATGTGGGGGAAATATAATAATTTCTATCAAACAAATTTCTTAGGAACCAAATATCTACTAGAAAAAGCTAAGGCTCAGCACGTTAAGAAATTTATTTATACTAGCTCTCCAAGTGTAATTGCAGACGGTAAAGATTTAAAGGGTATTAACGAAGCTTACTCCTATCCCAAAAAGTACAAAGCCTATTATCCACAAACAAAATCTTTGGCTGAAAAATTTGTTCTTGCAAATAACTCCAAGGATTTTAAAACTCTAGCACTTCGTCCGCATCTTATTTGGGGACCAGGAGATACAAATCTAATTCCCACAATTTTAGCTAAGGCCAAATCTGGAAAATTAAAGATTATTGGTGATGGCCAGAATAAAGTAGATATTTGTTACATTGAGGATTGTATCTCGGCACATCTTTGTGCTTACTCCGCACTTGATGCTAATCCGAAAGCTGCGGGTAAGGCTTATTTTATCAGCCAAGGGGAGCCAGTAATACTTTGGGATTGGATTAACCAAGTCTTAGAATTAAATGGTCTACCAAAAATTACCAGAAAGATACCTTTTAAGTTTGCTTATAGTTTGGCGACAGTTTTAGAGTTGCTTGCTAGGCTAATTCCTAGTGCTCCAGAACCAATTTTAACTCGATTTTTAGTTTCTGAAATGGCCACAGATCATTACTTTGACCTAGCCAGAGCCAAGGAATTTTTAGGTTTTCAGCCAAAGTATTCTGTTCAAGCAGGGATGGAAAAGACTTTTGGTAAATCTAATTGCTAATTATTTAAAGCTACTTTGGATTTTAGTAATAAATTCTTCGGCTGGTAATTTAACAACTTGGTGTAAAAAATTAGCTAGGGGTAATTTTTTTTCAGTATCAGTTCGGGATCTAATTAAAGCTTGATAGAGAGATTTTCCGAGCTTTGTTTCTTCAATCTCATAATCAAGTCGATCGGCATGAGCTTTGACAATTTGTCTAGTGTCACTATCTGCAGGTAGTCCATGTCGAGCAATTGCTTGCATCATTCCTTTGCCAAGCTCTAAAAGTAATACAGGTAAAACAACTCCTGCAGCATTGACACTAGTCCCTCCGCTGGAATCATTTTCTAGATTTACAATGCCCGCTGGGGGAGTATGCTTTTGCATTTCTTTTAACATTTGCGGATTGATTGCCCAATAAAGAGATTCAGCGAAGGGCATGACCTTTTTATAGTTTAGAGCTAAGTCAGGATTTATTTGATCTAACTGATCATCTTTTAACATGTAGATATTTTGACAAGAGTGCCCAGCACCAGCAATTAAAAAATTAATTAGGCGGCGTTTCTTAATTTCTAACTCAATCTCTGGAGTAATTGGATTAGCCGGTAAAAATGTAGCTAGAGCTAAGGGGTTCGCCTGAATTAATTGTTCTGGGTGATGTGGGATTTCCTGTGGAGAGACTAAACTTGCACTAAGTTTGATATCAGATTCATTAGCTTGAAATGCTTCATAAATCCAAGTTTTTGCTAGTTGTTGAAGTTTTTCTTGGTGAGGCTCTTCAATTGTTTGAATTCTAATAGAAGCTTGTTGCAAACTAAAGTTTTGGTTAAGGCCTGCTGCAATAAGTCTAGTCTGAAGATCCTCTTTGGCGATTGATGTTAAATGTTGGCTTATAGTAGACCCAAGAATTTCTGCGATATTCATAGTAAGGTATTTCTAAACTAAGTTGTTTCTTAGTCAAATTTTGTTTGATTTTAGCTTATTAATTGAGTTATTATTTACAAGCTTAAAGTTATCGGAGATTTTATGGTAATTATAGAAAGTAGCAGAACAGCTGCTGTAGCTCCTACCCCTGTTAGAGAACCTGCAGTTAGGCCAATTATTGAACCGCAACCAGTTACCCCAAAAGTACCAACGCCTGCACCGAATCCTGATAGTCCTTTTCGACTTCCTCCACATATAGATCCAAATGAAACAGAACGCCCGAAAGCTTAGTTAAGGAGAAATTGATGGAGCAAGTAGGGGTTAATAGTGATCTAGCTGCAATTAGGCTAGATCAAGAGTTTCTTGCAACGAATGATCTGAACAGAGTGGAGCAACTAATTTTAGCTGGTGCTAGAATTAACACCGTTAATGAAACTGGTCATACAAAGCTACACTTAGCTATTCAAAATAAACAATATGCAATTTTAGGTTTACTAATTGCGGCAGGTGCTGATGCTAGCATTCGTTCTGTGAATAATTATGCGCCCTTAGCAATTGCTTTAAAGAATAAGGATGAGCGTGCTGTCTGGATGCTAGCAACTTTGGGATTTGATTTAGATCAAAGTCATAATGGCATTGGAGCGCAATTTACTTTTCTAGCAAATCAATTACTCAAATTAAATAATAAAGGTTTTGATCCCTTAACTATCTTGCAAGAAGCATCAAGAATGTTCTTTCTTGAAGCGCCTGATTTAATGAAAGTATTCCCAGTTTTTCCAAAGCCCCCTGATGCCTTGATCACAGTACGAGACTTAGAAGTATTACATATCTTTGTAATGGCAGGAGCATTGCTTAGCTCGGTGGATCCAGATCACTATACTTCAGATTCCTTTACCTTTCGGCCTAAAGAAGCTTATCCTCATATATCTAGGCTTTTAAAAAATATTTTTAGTGTTGCAGTTGAAGATATCAGCAAAGTTAGTCAAGGATTGTTAAATTTTGAGCAGGCTGATTTGAAACATTTTAAGGACTTTTATCAGTTTGCTTTGAAATATCTAGTTGTTCCTGAAATCCTCAATCAAATTCCCGCAGGTTATTTATCAGAATTTAATAAACATATTTTTCACAAAGTAGAGCAGGATATAGGAAAGTCCTTTCTGGAATATTTAACAATGCACCGACCAATTGATTTATTACAAAATTTAAATCAAATCTGGCACTTGCGAGTAAATGATTTTATTGCGCTAGCTCGGGATTTTTCTCCAGTTGGTGATTCCTGGAGGCCGGTACTTCCTAATTGTGAGATACCAACTGGCCTTCCTGAGCTTGCCGGATGGAAGATAATTAATTTAGTTAATGGTGAGCAACTGAGTCATGAGGGACAGGCCCTTCGTCATTGCGTTGCTGGATATTCGCGGTCTTGTATGGAACATAATAGCCATATTTGCTCAATTCGTGATCCAAGTAATGTCTCTCGATCAACATTTGAATTTAAAGTATTACTAGCCGATGATGCCAATTATAAAGACCGAGTAGCATCATTTCGAAATGTAGGGTTTGCCATTCCGGAAACAGGAAGTGAGCCAGCACGAATATTTAGACTTGTTCAACATTCTGGAGAAAGAAATGCTAGTCCCTCGGAGGAATGTAAGAAGATTATTGAATATTTTATGGATCAAGTTAAGTTTGGTATTTATGATTTAAAACCACAAACTATAGTTAACGAACAAGGTGTTGTAGATTTCACTCAAATTAGTTTTTTAGAAAATTATGTTGGGATTCGCAAGGATAGGTTTAATGCCGAGCGCTGTGAGCAAGTAATTGACTTATTCGCTGGTCGTAGTCATGGCTTTGTTAAATTGCGACATGGGCGAAAAAAATCATTAATTCCTAGAGCACTCTCAAGACAAGGCTACGATGCTTTTTTTGAAGCTAGCGGACTACGAACTGCAATTAAGGGAAGTTTAGCAATTCATTTTATGAAGTAAATAGTCTTAAAAGCTAGGACTTACTTTTGTAGATTCTTCCTTTTAGAACCTCATCAAATAACTCAGGTAGTCTAGCACCATCGGAACACCAAGTTGCATTAAAAATTACAATCTCCTTCTGAAGTGATAGCTGATGAAGTTGATCAATAACTTTTTTCATTGTTTCGCCCTGAAATGGATTAAAGAAATAAAAGACTGTGCCATCTTGATAATTTACTTCAGAGGCATCAGCTAATTTAAAACTGACACTTTTGGAAAGATTTAAGTCCCGAGCCTTTTGCTCTGCCGCTGAGCAAAGTGCTTCCTGGATTTCTACGCCAACTGTTCGACAGCCTGAAGCCAAATGCATTAATAGGCAGGGGAAGCCTCCTCCTGAACCTAAATCATAAAATGTATCAGCCGGAGTCAGGTTACAATGTTTTAAAAGTACTTGTGGCAAGTAAGCCATAGACTTCATATAGGGAAAAGAATCAGTGTTATTAGGATAGCTAATTTGATTTAAACTTTGAAAGACATGATCATCAAAGCCTAATAGCTCTTCAACGCAACTTGGTCGCCATTCTCCTTTAAAGGTAATTTCTTTTTGAAATTCAGTAGGTGAAAGAGTCCCATCAATTATTTGAGTTCTAATTATTGCTAGTCTTTCTAGATACAGTTCTCGATTTAAATCAGAGATTTCTGCAAGTGGTAACTGCGAAGCGAGAGAGGGAGATACATGCACTAAAAGAATTTAACTAGAATCTTGTTCTTAATCAAATTTGAACCCCAAAATGACTAAATTTGACTAGCTAGAGAATGTAATTACAATCATACTTCCAATTTCTGATTTGTCTTACCATGCTAAAAATTAGTGATTTGCTTGGCAGTTTACCCTTGGCTGAATTCGTTCAGCAAGATCCTAAGCTTAATCGCGATCTCCGAGAATACAGTTTTACAAATTATGATCGGAATAGCTTACTTGGAAAACTTTCCGCTTTAAATTCTCAAGATTCTCACGGAAATGATTTAACTCACATGGCTGGTATTAGAGGGCAGTATAATACATTAAATTTTCTAAATTACTTTGAAAAATTAGGGATGGATATTAATCGTCCAAATAATTATGGTTTTACACCACTTCATTTAGCAGTAATTTTTGGACATCTAGATATTGTTTCAGAATTATTAAAGAAAGGTTTCGATTCCAACGTACTAATATCCTTAGCAACGAAATCTTTATCTTTTTTAAGTAACAAGAATTTTCAGCTACTTCAAAAAAGAACGGATCTAAAGTTATGGGATCAGGACTATGTAAAGTCACTGAGTCTGATCCAAATTGCCGCGATCACAAAAGATCAAAGAATGATCTGTCTTTTACTTAAGTCTGGAGCAAATCCTGATTGTCAGATAGGAGATGAAAGCTTTGTAAGTTATTTGCTTAGTAATAATTTTACAGATTCAGTTTGTACATTATTAAATACTGCAGAAAAAGATTTTCTTAAAAAAGCACAGTCGGAAGCGGGATTATTCAATTATTTTTTAAAGAATCGAAATGATAATCTTTTAGGAATTTTAGTTAATAAAATTGGAATTCCCGAAGAAGTTTTAGCCAAAGACTTCTTTAATTTTTTAGCAAAAGTAACGGACTCTGATTTTGAGAATTATTCTTGGAAGCCGCAATACTTTAAAAAACCTCATCAGTTATTAGTAGGACAAATATTTCGTGACCGTTTTGGCAGTTATGAAGCGGGATTATTAAATTTAAAAGACAAAAAGCAGGTCTTAACTTTAATAAGAAACATTAAAGTATTATTGACTGATTTTAATGCTTTTAAAAAGGAATTAGTAAAACTTGTTCCCGAGTATCAATCACTTCTTGATCAGCTTAGCCCTAAAGGTAAAATTCAAAATAAGAGTTTTGGACAAGTAGTTTTTTATATTGCTAAATTAGCGGAACAAGTAGATTGCGATACTCCTTTCCAAGAATCGAGCCACTTTTACAGAATTCTTGCTAATACAATTCGCGAGCAACAGAGTTTAAGGATTTCCTGGTCAGAATATTTACACCATAAGATTGAAGGAAATATTTACAAACTTGATGGTTTTAATGATGTTCTAAATGAATATCAGAATGCTGTAATTTACCCTTCTCTGGTTAATCGATTATTAGAACAAGGATTTAAATTTGAAGATATTAGGAAAAAAGATCTTTGGTTAAGCTATTCTAGTAAGGAAATCGCCCTGGAACATTTATTAGATGACAAATCAATTGGAAATATTTTTAGGTTTAATACTCTGTGGCACAGAACGGATATGCGTTTACCAGAAGCAGCATGCCCTGACTTAGAAAATAATAAGTGGGCAGCGATCATTCCCAATTCTAGTTGGCCAATGGATTCTAGATATACTGTGGTGAATTTAAGAACAGGTGCTGAATTAGCGCAAGAAGGGAATGATATGAGGCATTGTGTAAAAGGTCGTACATATTCCTGTAGTAATGCTGATAGTCATATTTTAAGTATTCGCGATCATGGAAAATCATTGGCAACAGTTGAAGTATCTCTTAGCGAACTTAAAAATGGCAAGATCGGCTTGATAGTTAAAGAAATTAAGGGGCCACGTAATTGCAAGCCATCTGTACAAGCAGAACATGTTATGAAAAATTTTTTGGAGGCAATTGATCAGGGAGCATTAGTTATTAATAAAATTGACCGATTGGAAACTCAAAGAAAAAATAGAGAAGCTGATTCTCATAGAGATTATATTCTGAAAACCTATGTCCGACCAGGGGTTGCTCCTGATGGCGCAATTCAACATTACGCGGGGCTTCGAATATATATGAATAGAGATGGACAAGAAAAATTTATGTTAGGAGCCTTTCGACCAGCAGGTTATTTACTGCATGAAATTATATCAAAAAGAATTGCTCAATTAAAGTTTAGATTACCTGAAGCGGCATAATTTTTTAAAAACTTAGAGATTTTCAAATGTCATCCGTAACTTATTTGCTTGGAAAGATACCGGTAGCTGAAAATGTTACTCCAACTTCGGATTATGATGCATGCTTCCGTAGATTTCACTTCTCGGTAAGAGAACGCAGTAAAAATCTTGATCAAGTTAAAGCATTAAATGTTCAAGATAGTTATGCGAACGATCTATCACATGTTGCTAGTATTCGAGGACGTTTAGATGCATTACAATTACTAGCAAAACGTGGGATGGATATTGATCGTCCCAATAATTTAGGATTTACACCACTAACGATTGCCGTGCTTTTGGGACATCACCAAGTAGTTGCTGGGTTATTAAAATTAGGGGCATCTCCAGACAATTTATTCCCCCTCTACTCTAAAGCACCAGTCTTCTTTGGGGATAAATATGTTCATTTTTTCAAAAATCGAATTAACCAACCTAGAGTCCTTGAAACTTTACCACTAGAGTTAACTTCCTTGCAATTCGCAACATTAATAAAAGATGAAAAAATGATCTGCTTATTACTTGAAAATAAAGCAAATCCGAATAGCAAATTACTTGGGAAATCAATCGTTACCTATTTTTTCTCTGCTAATATGAAAGAAGCAATAGAAAAGTTTATTTCAATGGCTAGTTCAGAAGCAATTAAGCTAGTTCAAGCAGAATTTCCGTTAGCTCTTACCTGTTTAAAACACAAAAAATTTAATTTAGTTAAAGATATAATTGATAAAGTAGGTGTAGATCGGGATACTTTTACGGATGAATTTTTTGATGCTTGGAGCTCAGAAAACTTTTTAATCGGCTATAAAATGAAGAGCCGACTTAATTTATTAAATAAATATTTAATAAAAAAAATTAGCACAAGTGAACTTGGAGCAGGTTTAGAGATTTTAAAGGATTTTCCTTTAGAACATAAAATAAATGAAAAAATTAGACTCATGCGTATTCTAGTTAATGGCTTTGATACTATAAAAAAGGGAATTCTTGCCGAAGAACCAAAATTTGAAAAACTTTTAAATCAATTAATACCACATGGGAAATTGCAAAATAAGAACTTTGGACAAGTAGTTTGCTATGTTTCCTTTTTACTTGCTGCGATCCATCCTGAAGATAATCACCTTAGTATTCCTCATTTATATAAGATATTAACAAATACTATCAGGGAACAGCAACATTTAAGAATGACTTGGTCGCAATATGTCAGCCAAAAAATAGAAGCTAATGTTTATAAAATTGATGGTTTTGTTGATGTCATCAAAGAATATCAAAATGCTGTAATTTATCCTTCCTTAGTTAATAAACTTTTAAAAGAAGGGTTGGATTTTAGGTCGATTATTGCCCAAGAGACAGAATTAGATCGGCGAGCATTAAAGCTGGCACTTGAGCATATTGTTGATGACAAATCGATTGGTAGTCTTTTTCGCTTTAATACTCTTTGGCATCGACCGGATATGAGACTGCCTGATGCTAGTTGTCCTGATCTGGAAAATATCAAATGGCAACCTGTACTACCAAATGGTTTATGGCAAATGGATTCAAGGTTTAGTGTTGTAAATCTACGAAGTGGAAGAGAGTTAACAGAGGAAGGAGTTGCAATGAAGCACTGTGTTAGTTCTAGAGCTGACCGTTGTGCTAGGGGAGAGTCGCATGTTTTAAGTATTAAAGATCAAGGTCGATCGATTGCAACAGTAGAAGTTTCAATTGTAGACAACCAAGAGAAAGGTAGAACTTTGCAAGTAATTGAATTTAGAGGAGTTGCCAACCAAGCAGCGCCAAAAGAAGCGATTATTGTATTAGATAGAATGATTGCAGAAGTTGCTGAAAAGAGATTAAGAATTAATGATATTCCAATAAAAGAACTTCAAAAAGCTACTAGTGAAGCAGATGCTTTAAATTCCTATATTAGAAAATCTTATGTTCGCCCAGGAGTTGAGCCGCAAGGTGCCTTAACTCACTATGCCGGATTAAAAATATTTATGAATCGAACTGATCAAAAGAAATTTCTGCTTGGTGCATTTAGAGAGGATGGTTATGATCTAGGAAGACTAATCGCCTGCAGTATTGATCAACTCGAAATCAAAGAGCAGGCATTAACAGATCTATAAATTTATTAAGTATTTATGAAAAAAGTCTCAAAGTTTTTCCAAGATATAAATTTAGCTGAACATGTATTACCAGATGCGAACAATGATATAATTTTAGCTAATTGTGTATTTAAAACTAAAAATAAGCTGGAACTAAAGCTTATTAGTCATCTAAATATACAGGATTCTTATGGTAATGATTTGACCCACTATGCTGCACTAAGAAACCAACTAAGTCTTTTGTTATATTTAGAGAGTCGGGGATTAAACTTAGATCGACCTAATATTCATGGATTAACTCCACTACATTTAGCATTAATGACCGAGTCGCAGCAGGCAACTACTTTCTTGATTAAACGGGGAGCAAATTTAGAACAAGTATTTAATCTTCCTAAGCCAGATCAAGAACTCTTTTTTGCACCTAGCAGTTTAGTTAAGAAGATTGTTAATCGATCCTTATCGATGTGTGAACAGCCAGAACTCAGTGCAATTCAACTAGCAGCTTATAATTTAGATAGAGTTGCTCTAAAGCAAATGTTTTTAGCTAAGTCGAATCTGAGTTCAAATATGAACGGAGAGGACTTAGGTAGTTTTCTTTTACGAGAAGATCGCGAAATTTTCCGATCGTATCTGGAACATTTAAATTTAAATAAGCTCTTTGATATTTGGAAAGAAATTGATTGCGACGAGCGAATAAAATTGTCTGGGAAAGTTAGGGAGTCTTTAAATAATTCAGAGTCAATAATCAAAACCGAGCTATCGCAAGATTTATCTGAGACTTTGAACCGTGGGGATTTTCTTCACTTAGTTTTAAAAACTAAAATAAATCAGCTTTTTTGTTCAAAAACAGAGCCGTTGATTGAACATTTTTGTAAGTCAAATTGTGATGGCGTTCAAGCTTTATATTATCTAAAAGAGCTTTATAATAATTTTAGAATTATCGAAGATCAATTAATTGACAGATTTCCGGCCTCAAAACCTATTCTTCATGACTTAGTGCATCAGGGTAGGATAGTTAATAAGAGATTTGGGGAAGTGATCCTATATATACTAGCAACAATTGGAGAAATTTTACCAGATGAAGATCCGATGCAAAGTGGAGCCTTTATTCCAATTCTTGAGAATACAATCAAAGAACAGCAGCGTTTGAAACTTAGTTGGGCAGAGTATGTCTCTCAAAAAATTTTAGCAAATAATTATAAAATCTCCGGTTTAGGGGATTTATTCAATGAATATCGCAACTCTATAATTTTCCCCTGTTTAGTAAATAAATTATTGGAAACGGGACAAGATATTTCTGCAATTATGGAAAATTCAAAGTCATTAGATCGAATTGCATCTAAAATTACTCTGGAGCAAATCATCCAAGATAAATCACTGGGAAGTTTATTTCGATTTAATACTCTTTGGCATCGTGCTGATATGCGTTTGCCTGAATCGGCCTGTCCCGATCTAGAACTTATTGGATGGGCACAAATTATCCCAGGTGGAGTTTGGCAGATGGATAGCACCTTTAAGATTGTGGAATTAAATTCTGGCAAAAAACTGGAAATTGAAGGTCAGGAGATGCATCATTGCGTAAGGAGTCGGACTGGTAGTTGTGTTGATGGCAGATCACATATTTTTAGTATTAAAGAAAATAATTCTAGTATCGCTACTATTGAAATCCGCTTAGATAAAAGTAGTTCGGGACATGTAGCACTGGAAGTCACTGAAATGAAGGGGCCTGGCAATGCTCCTTGCTCACAAGCTGCCAAGAATGTTTGGTCAAATTTCATTTCCAAATATAATAATGGAGACATCTCCCTAAATTTTTCAGCACTTGGCGCATCTAAAGATGAACAGCAATATTTTACTCCATTGATGAACAATTATTTAGCTAAGACATATGTGCGACCTGGCAGACATCCGATTGGAGCTATAAATCATTATGCCGAATTAAAAATATGGATGAATCGTACTAACGAAGTGAAGTTTCTTTTTGGAGCTTTTCGGTCAAAAGACTTTAGACCTCATCAAATTTTAAAAGATGCCATTGAACATAATACCGAGGCGGCCTAAGTTTAATGTTTGGGGAAACCAAAACACCTAAAATGCGCTAAAGCCTATTGGGTTTGAATATACTTTCACCTGCACGTCACCTTGTGCCATGCCTCCTCTTGTAATCGCAACTTACTAAATATCCATAAAATAAATAGTAAATTGGACATGTTAGCTTTCTATTTTGGGTTTTGAACCTGCTTACTAATTAACTTCATCATAATAGCTGTTTACAATACCTAAAATTTTACTGGCTACATGTAAGATCAATTTTTATAAAAGAAAAATTCTATGACAGCAGGATTAGCAGCATTAGGACAGAGTGTCGATATATCCAAATTAGATGGGGACACTCGCTTGGCTCGAGTAGTTCAGCATTATATTGCTGTTGCTAATAGTTTAGTAAATGCTAGCGAAGTTTCCCGAGAGTTATCAGATCACTGGCCATTAATTACTAGAGAACTTAGTCAGCCGGGGGCGGTTCACATGGATCCGGCAGTTGATGGTGGGCTAAAGATTGGTGGGTACACTTTTCGTGTTAACCAAGAAACAAAGTTAATTGAAGTCCATGATTATCATTTTGGTGAGGGCGAGCCATTGTTTACACTTTCTAGTGCAGGTCAGATTGCTAGGAATTATCAAAATCCTAGCGATGTTAATTATAGTGAAGATCCGGTTCGAATGGTTTTTAGAGAGATTGGTAAATTATATACCCCAGAGACCTTACGACAAGCTTTTGAATGGGAACCTAAGGCTTAAGATTAGATTGGGTTAGTTTTGATTTTATTAGTTGCAGTTCTTCTAAAGTAGATAAATTACTTTGTTTTTGCTTTGCTAGTCTGTACCAATAATTAGCATTGGAGTTATCACCTTCAATCTTATGCAAGATTGCATGAATCCAATAGGCATAAGGCTGATCTAGATCCTGAACAATCTGGTGAGCATCTTCCCATTTACCAAGTATGGCTAGATCCACTGCTTGGATAATGAGCTGCTGTGACATTAAAATCCAAATTTATTTAATAAATCTTTTCCAGTTTCTCCTAGCTTATCCTTAACTTTTTCTTTGACTTTATCTTGGATTGCTTTAGTTGCAGCAAGTTCAATTAGACGTTTTAGGTTTGGAACAATGATTAAATGTTTTTGTGTGCCCCTAATCACTAATGGTAAGACTAGTTGGCCATTTTTATCTAGAATTTTCTCTAGTTCCTTAGTCTTGGACGCAAGGGCAGCAGAAAATGCTTTGTTAAAAGTAATTTCTGAATTTAGATTAATAGTTTTATCTAAACCAATTGTTCCGTCTGCCGTAAGATTAAAGATTGTACTAAGCAGAGTTAAAGAATTAAGTTTCAAACTAGAGTTAGCTAAAGTAAAGTTAGTTTTTAGCTCATTAATTGCAGTATCCTCACCAGTAACTTCTCCACGAAGTGATTCCGGAACAGCATCTAATAAAGATCCAGCAATAAAAGGTAAGTCTTTAACTACTGCCAATACTTTAGCAGGAAGATTAGTGCCTTTTAATGTTCCCTTAGTTAATAGAAGCTCTCCCTGAGCTCCAAGTGAACTCATTAGTTTTGGCCCCAGACTTCCATTTGCTTTTAAGTTTAATGAATTAAGAGTCCCAGCAAAAGTTTCTAAAATTGGCATCGGCAGTGCTTGATAGGCTTGTCCTAAGTCCAGTGCTGTCAATTTCGCAGTTGTTTGAAAAGTTTGTGATTTTAAATTAGTTCCACCAGAAATATTTGCTGTTCCACCAAAAATTTTGACTAAGGCATTTTCAACTGTGGCATCAGATCCTGCTAAGTTGGCATTAAAGGTAGCAGTCATAGGAGCATTACCTACAAGTAGATTTAAATCATTTGAGGAGACATTTTGTTTTGTTAAGTTTGCTTGTAAATTTAAGTTGCCTCTCAGCTTAGTAACGGCAATGCTACCAAGATTTGCCATGATGTCGGCAAGTTTAATTGTGCCATTGGCATTAATTTCTTTAGCATTGTTAATTGCTATTTTGATTTCAGGAGTTACACTTCCAGCGACTCCCAGGGCTTTTAATGCCGGAGTAAAGGCGGTTAGAGCACTAGCAACTTTTGCTAAATCAAGATTTTTGCCTGTTAAGCTAGTCGTACCCTGAAAGGCCTTAAGATTAAAATCAGAGTTTACTTGAAATTCTGTATCTAATAATTTCGCAACAAGTGTTGGTAAGCTGAGATTTTGTTCCTTTAAATCAAAAGTTATCTCCTTAGATTCTAATGCTAACTTTGTAATTCCAGTGATTTCAGTATCAACGGTTAATTCACAAAGCTTAGCCAGACTTCCTGCTAGTTCCACAACGGCACCAACACTTAGGGGAGTTATAATAAATTTTTTGTTGCTCACTTGATCTTGAAACTCAATTGTTGCATCGCTAATTTGAAATTTTTCTAAGGCAATTTCAATCCCACCTGGGATTGATTGGGGAGCTGTAGTCTTTGTTAGAGCAGACTCAGAGGGAGTTGAAGCGGGCAGCCCTTCGCTGTTTTTTTCAGGCACCGGAAGTCCATCGATCTGAATGCCAGTTTTAGTTTTAATAATTTTAATGCTAGGACTTGTTACTGTTAGTTCCTTTATTAATAATTTCTTTTTAAGTAATTCTAGAATTGCAACGTCTAGTTTAATACCCTTAATGGCTATTCCCGGAGAGGTCGCGGTCTTACCAATTGTTAGGCTTTCAACATCCACAATCGCATTTGGAAAAACTTTGAGGTTTAGAGCGCCCAGTTGAACTGGTGTTTTAAGGAGGACACTAATCTTTGATTCTAGAAATGGCTTATTGTTATTAAGTATCTTTTGACCATTTTGAACTAGGTAAAAGCTAAGGCCTGAGATTAGTACGATCATGACAACGAGCAGAATTAATGCTAATTTAACAATTTTCTTCATAACAAGAACTTTATTTTAAAAAGAATTTTTGGCACCGAGCTTAAGCCTCATTGAAATGTAATTAATTTAGAGAGCAGTTAAATTGGATTAGTTGAATTATTATGCTTACATTATATCAAACAACAATCCTAATTCTAAGCATCATCTTATATCCTTGGCTAAAGATCAATAAAAAGACTGCGCCATTTTTGAGTCAGCGCTATGGGTATAAGTCGCTTCCAGCGGGAGAATTTTATTGGTTTCACGGGGCATCTTTAGGGGAAATTCAGGGTCTCTTGCCCTTGATTAAATTACTTCGGAGCAAAGATCCACAGGCCCAAATCCTAGGTACGGCAACATCAGTTAAGGGTTACCAGCAAATTTCTGAAATCGCTGACTTTGCTTCTTTATTGCCAATTGATCATCCAATTTATCTAAAAAAGTTTTTAGGTAAAGCCAGAATAAAAAAATTTATTTTTGGTGAAACTGAACTTTGGCCGACCATGTTAAGGCTCTTAAATAAACAGCAGGTTCCTTGTTATTTATTAAATGGCAGACTATCGGATTTTAATTTTAAACAATATTATTTTTTTAGAAGATTTTTTAAACCAATCTTGCAGGGTTTAAAAAAGATCTATTGTATCTCAGATCTTTATCAACAAAGGTTTATTGACTTAGGAGCCGACTCTTCTAAAGTTAAAGTCACGGGAAACTTAAAGTATGATCAGGCTGGCGCAATTATTACACCATCTCAGGCACTTGCTTATCAAGCTAAGACTTTTTCTAATCATTTACCAGTTTTAACTTTAGCCTCAATTCGTCCTGAAGAAGAAAGTTTTTTTACCCAAATTATTAAGGATTATCAGCAAAAATTTAATATTGTTATTGTTCCCCGGCATGCTGAGAAATTTAGTTACTTTAAGGATTACTTAAATGATCAAAAGATAAGTTTTCAATTGAAATCAAAATTAACTGAGCCAACAGCAGATTGTATTGTTTTATATGATGTGATCGGAGAGTTAAATCAGATTTATTCCTTTTCTACAGTAAGTTTTATTGGTGGTAGCTTAGTTAAAGGAGTGGGTGGGCACAATCCTATGGAAGGAGCCCCATATCAAAATATTTTAATTATCGGCACTGAGTATCAAAATCAACTTGATTGTGTGACCGCCTTAGTCGCTAATCAAGCGATCTTTGTCGTAAGTGAAGCTAAGGAAATTTGTGATATTTTAGATCGCTACAAAGACTTGCATGCTTATGGCAGTAGAGCTTTGCAAGTTTGGGAAGGGTTTCAAGGAAATAGCCAAGCGGTTTTTTGGGAGATTTTTGGTGATGCTTAAAATCTTATCTTTTTTATATTTAATAATAATTAAAATTAGAAATTATGCTTTTGACATAGGACTTTTTTCTTCTTATCAGTCTAAGTTTCCAATTATTTGTGTTGGAAATGCCACGGCTGGAGGGAATGGCAAAACGCCAGTAGTCATTAAGATTGTACAAGACTTATTGCTACTTGGTTATCGGCCAGTTGTTTTATCTCGAGGATATGGAGGAAAAATTTCTGGACCTCATTTACTTACTACTACTGATACTCCAAATGACGTTGGTGATGAACCTGTTTTAATCTTTGAGGAAACGAATTGTCCGATAGTTGTTGCTCGTAAGCGTGTGGCTGGTTGTCAGCTAATTGAAAATCTGCAACTCGGCAATATTATTGTGATGGATGATGGTTATCAGCATCGTCAATTAATACGAGATTTAAATATTCTTTGTTTTGATATTAGTCAGCAGTCACAAATTGAGATAGTCACAAATGGCTTATTATTGCCAGCTGGAAGATTACGCGAGCCGTTACCTGATGCCTTAAGGCGTTGTCAGATGGTGATCTTAAACTCACGTAAAAATAAATTCAGTAATCTCAATCTAATTACTTTTAATAAGCTTTTTGAAAGTTTGCCAGTTTATCAAACTAAGCTAAGAAGTTCTAATTTATCACCGCTTTTACCACCCAAGGATTTAATCAATCTAGAGCTCACTCCAAGGAAAGTTATTTTACTTTCTGCTATTGCCAAACCAGAGGGGTTTTTAGAAAGTATTGAATACTTAGGTTTTCAAGTAGTGGATAAAGTTTTTTATCCCGA
This sequence comes from bacterium, assembly GCA_031385045.1. Lineage (GTDB taxonomy): Bacteria > Bdellovibrionota_C > UBA2361 > UBA2361 > CALJRW01 > JANNBC01. The sequence continues at coordinate 147,990 of JANNBC010000024.1, forward strand.
TCACTTCCAATTTACATTGCAAGAAATTAATAAGATTCGTAAAGAACACCCAGAACTTCCGATTCTTTGTACGGCTAAGGATGCTGTTAAAATTCGCCGATTGACTGCTAAGCTAGATAATTTCTGGGTCCTTAAGACAGAGTTGTTTTTTAAGAATGAAACTCCAGATTGGAAGAAGTTTCTTAAGTTCTAATTAAGCTTGCCAGCCAGCTAGATTCATTAAAGAGTTCATTTCTGATTCTAAATGTTGCAGAGCTGTGCTTATTTCTTGTTCTGTTAGATTTTTCTTTAGAATTAATGGTTTGCCAATAAAAAAAGTTCCTCTAGCAAATGGTTTAGGTAGAATCATTCGATCCCAGCTAGAAAATTGCCAGTAAGATTTTGTACCAAAGGCGATCGGAATGATTGGGGCTTGGGTGGCAATGGCTAATTGTACGACACCTTTTTTCAATTTATAAATTGGTCCACGTGGCCCATCAGGAGTAATTACTGCCGAATTACCGGAGCGGACTAAATCAATCTGAGCAAGAAGAGCTTCCTTGCCTCCCTCGGAAGAAGAACCAGCTACTGAGTTAATTCCAAAGAATTTGACAGTACGAGCAATTAATCGGCCATCCGTATGTTTGGAAATCATCACATAAGGAATTGGTGTGTGCTTTTGTCGTAAGCCTAAAAATAACCTTGGCATGCAGAGTTGTTGGTTATGCCAAAAACTCATAATGATTGGCTTGCTATGAAAGATTTCAGCACTAGTAGTATCTAGAAATTTATATTCCCAGCGTTGGGTAGCATAGAGAAACTTAAGGAGTAGATATCCTACAGTTGATCCCAAGATTACGGTTAAAGTTTTTTTAAATTTTTTGACCTTAGACATAGTTTGGAGCTTCGTCCTCTTTAAATTGTAAGCTATGTAACTTTAGATAAGTTCCATCTTTCGCTAAGAGTTCTTGATGGGTTCCAGCTTCTACTATCCGGCCTTGTTCCATTACCGCGATTAGATCCGCGTTTCGTACAGTGGATAAGCGGTGAGCAATAATAATAGCAGTTCTTCCAGCTTGTAAGACTTCGAGTGCCTTTTGCACTTCATTCTCGGAACGGTTATCAAGTGCTGCCGTTGCTTCATCTAGAATTAAGATCGGAGCATTCTTTAGAATGGCACGAGCAATCGCAATTCTTTGCTTTTCTCCACCAGAAAGTGTTGCCCCATTTTCTCCTACTATTGTTTGATAGCCATCAGGGAATTGGCTGATAAACTGATCGGCGTAGGCTGCTTTAGCAGCTTCTCGAACTTGTTCTAGGCTTGCTTCTTGGTTGCCATAGGCAATATTATTAAAAATAGTATCATTAAATAAGAAAGTTGTTTGGTTTACCATGGCGATCTGTTTTCGAAGATCGCTAAGCGCCAGGTCTCTTAAATTTACTCCGCCAATTGAAATTGAGCCAATTTCTGGATCAATAAATCTTGGTAGTAAATCCACTAAGGTGCTTTTACCAGATCCTGAAAACCCTACTAAGGCTAGCTTTTGTCCTGCTTTAATCGAGAGATTAATTTGATCTAAAGCTGGAACATTGGCCTTAGGGTAAGAGAAAGAAACATTTTTAAATTCAATTTGATAATTATTAGGAAATGAAAGTGGTGATTCAGCTTCTTTAACTGGAGATTCCGCATCAAGAATTTCATAAATACGTTCTGCCCCTGAAAGTCCTTGTTGTAATTGGTGATAAACCTTGGAGAGTTTTTTGATTGGATCGTAAAGTAAAAAGACTGCTACTAAGAATGAAATAAATTCACCTTGGCTTCTAACGCCAGTAATTACACTATTTCCACCGTAAAGAATTACACAACAAACTGCAATAACTGCAATAATTTCATTTACTGGATTAGAAAGTGCATTATATTTTTCTGATTTTACAAAGACATTTGTGAGCTGTTGGTTTTTAGTTTCGAACTTATTTTGCTCAAATTTTTCTTGATGGAAAAGTTTAATCACTCGATTCCCAGCAACGCTTTCTTGAACTAGGGAGCTAGCATTGCCAATTTCAGCCTGACCAGCCTTACTTAATTTTCGAATCTTTCTTCCGAAATGATAAACTGGATAGACACAAAGTGGGAGTGCAATAAATGCAACCATTGCTAGTACTGGATCTAAATAGATGGCAGCTGCAATCAAGACAATAATACGAATACTATCGCGGACAACAGAGGCGGAAGATTTTGTTAGAAATTCTCTGACTAATAAGACATCACTAGTAAAGCGAGCTAAGATACTACCACTAGAGTTAAAGGAGAAATATTCTGGCGTTAGTCGAAGTAATTGTTGGTGCATTTTATTACGCATGTCACGAACGAGATTATGTCCGATTGCTGCCATTAAATACTCTTGTAGAAAACCACTGACGGCACGAATTAATCCAAGGCCTATTAAAATAACTGGTAAAATCCAAAGTGCCCCAGCATTTTTATCAGCAAAGACTCCATCTAAAAAATGTTTAATAATAAAGGGGAGAGCTCCGTCTGTGGCACCAAAAATTACCATGGCAACTAGTGCTATTCCAAACTCTTTTCGATAGCTATTTAAGTTTGCAAGTAAACGACCAATTAAATTTGTTTTGTTGGGTGAAGCATTAAGATCTAATTTAGATTTAATTTCTAATGAAGCTCTTTGATAAGCAGATTGTTTTGGAGATTCCTTAGCGATCAGGGCTGATTGTATTTCGCCAAAGCTTGATATTAATTGCTGACGATAAGCCTGATTATAAATCAGTTCCTTTAATTCCTCGGCAATAGCCTCAGGTTTAAAATCAGCTTGAATAAATTCTTTAATTGTTTTTGATTTAATAATGTTAACTAAAGAAAATTCTTTTATTTTTACAAATTTTTTAACAATTAAGTCAGCAAACCAAGATGCTTGGTAGAAGCAACAAAATGGTAGCTTTAAATAAGCTGCCTCTAGATTACATGTTCCAGATTTTAGTAATCCAGCATCAACATTTTTCATTACTACGCGGGAGTCAGTTTGAGAGACTTTAATCCAATCATACTTATTTTCAATTTTTGAAAATAATTTTGGTGATTGAGAGGGAGCAATCACAAAGAGAGCTTGGAGTTCAGGTATTTTTTCCTTGGCTTTTAGTAAACATTCCATAATACTTGGTAAGTGCTTTAGGATTTCTGATTTTCTGCTCCCGGCAAGTACGGCAACTGTTGGGTAACTTGGAACCAAGGCTAAGGAGCGTAATAAGCCATTGCGATCTTTATAATGAATCCCTTGGTCGAGTTGTAATTCAGTATTGAATGGGTGGCCAACAAAAGTTGCTGCTGGGTACTTGTTTTGCAGAAAGAACTCGGTCTCAAATGGAAAGATTGTTAAAGTTTGATCGATGTAACGATGAAAGAATTTAATTCTTTTTTGTCGCCAAGCCCAAATCTTAGGAGGAATAAAATAGACAGTTTTGATATTAAAGAGTTTCGCTACACGAGCTAGTCTTAAATTAAAATCAGGATAGTCTACAACAACTAAGAGATCAGGTTTCCACTTTTTCAAAAAAAGACAGAAGCGAAAAAAGATTGGGAAGACGCTTAAGATTTTAAAAAGATTAAAGCCATTAATAGCACCTTTTTTTTCTGAGTTAATTACTAATTGAACACCGGCATGTTCCAAGTTTTTGCCACCCATTCCGGCAAATTCAGCATTAGGATACTGCAATTTGAGAGACTCAACCAGTTTAGCGGCATGCTGATCGCCAGAGAGTTCTCCAGCAGAGATCGCGATTCGTATATTTTGCTGATTCATTACTTTGTGTATAGTCAAATAGTTCCTGAGGGTGGTTAGGCAGTAGTTGCTTATTACCAATTTGTAGTCCTAGTGAACTTAGTTTACACCGATTGTCATTCATTTTTAACAAAAATTAATGACAATGGGCGAGCAAAATAATGGCGCAGCCATTTTTTGCCGTAGAAAATAACACCAAACCCTCCTAAATCATACTTTGATATTTTCAAAAATGATCAGCGGAGGGTTTATATTAACAAATAAGTGTTTTTTTGCCAAAACATGACTTCACTTTAACACTTAGGCCAGGAAAGGTTATTTTCCTTAAGTTTCTTAAGATTCATTATGCATAAAAGTTATTTAATCTGTAAGTTTTTGATTGTGCCTCTGGTATCTCTACTTGTTTCCTGTAGTGGTAGAGCTGAGTCACGAGCGGTAGTTGAACCTAAGCCAATTGAGGTAGTAAAGCCGTTAGGTCCACTTAATTCTACTAAAAAGTTTTCTACTTTAAATGTTCTTCCCTATCAGTCTAGTGAAACAGATAAATATCAAGAGATTATCCTAAAAATTCTAAATACAAAAAGTATTGAACCTGAGTCGCAGCAGAAGATACTTGCTGGGTTAAGCAAAATAGCTAGTTCATATAAAATTAACCCCATTTTTTTACTAGCGATTGCTGACGTAACATCTCATTTCAATCCAGAATTTCAAAAAGATGACCGTCTAGGATTTATTCCTCTTAGTCCAGCTAAAGCTAGCTATATCGCTAAGCTCTATCAATTATCGTTTGCTGATCCAGCAGTGCTAAAGAATATAGAGAATAATTTGGAATTGGTGGGTGGCTATTTTGGTTTTGTGGCAGAACTTTACCCCAATAATTATGAGCATTTCTTATTAGCCTATAATTGGAATGCTGAGGCCTTAAGCCTTTTTCTTAAAAACCGTAGCTCTTTACCGAAATTACACCAAGATTTTTTAAATCAAGTTACTAAGGCATATGATTCTTACTTTATCGAAAAGCCAGCTAAGATTACTTCTCCAGTAGTAGAGGAGAAGTCAGCTTCCACCAATGTTGTGCCTGTAAAAGAAGAAGTTAAGCCTATGGAGAAAGAGGCTAAACAACAGGACGCACCTTCAACACCTGTTGCTTCCAATGATCCTATCTTGCAAATCAATTCAGAGAAGCCATTGCCGGAATATTACTTAACTACCAAAAACAAGAAAACAAATAATGAATATTATCAATCTTTACTCAGTATTTCTTTGGCAGAAAAACTTGATTCGGCCAATCATCAACAAGTGCTAAAAGTAATTGTGGAAGAAAGTCTGAAAGCAACAATTGATCCTGTCTTTGTTTTTAGTTTTATTAAAAATTCTAGTAACTTTGATGCTAATCAAAAAATTAATGGCAAATATGGATTGATGCAAATTGGGGAAGATGATGCTAAATTGGCAGCACAATTAATCGGACAAAATTGGCTTGGAAAAGATTCCCTAATAAACCCAGAAGTAAATTTGTCTCTGGGGCTAGCTTATCTAAAAATTTGCCATAATATTTTTGATAATAATGCTTTTCAATCGATTGCTGGTTATCGCTGGGGAATTAAAAATTTAATCTTTGCTTTAAAAAATAAAACTGATATTCCACCACTTGTTATTCGCTATCCCCAGAAAGTCCTAGAGGATTACCAAAGGTTTAATACTAAGCCTCAAAAATTAAATGATTCCAGCACAGCTGTAGCTGAGAAACGCCAGAATATTACTTTGGAACTTAATCCAGTTCAGAAATTAGTATGTGAGAACACTAAGGATTTAGATCTTTGTACTAAGCTTACAAATTTGATTAAAAAAGAAGCTGAGAATTACCAAGTCTCGCCAATTGGTTTAGCTAAATATGCCTTTTTGCAAAGTAAGTTTAATGTGGATTTACAGGCCGGTGGTAAGTTTGGCTTATTCCAGTGGAGTTCCGCGGAAGCTGAAAAAATCTCAGAATATGCCAAGGTGGCCTGGGCTGGACCTAAAGAACTTTTAAAGCCAGAGTATTCAGTGCGTATTGCAGCTAAATATTACAGTTATCTAGAACAAAGATTTAAAGGTAATAAAAAGTATGTTGCATTGGGATTGTTTGGAGACGTTGAGCAAATTACTAGGGCATTAAATTCTAAAGGAACTATTCCCAATGATGTTAATTCTAAAGCAACTCAGTTTCTTCAGTAATTTTAGGATTTATTTAGAAACGGTGCTAGGAATAATTCCACAGCAGACGCGGCAAGTCCTATCTCCACATTGATGTTCGCTTGACGCAAAAGTTCAATACCACGACCGTTGTTCCTAGGATCACTATCTAAGATCGCTACAAAAATTTTCTTTGGTCGCTGTTTGATTAATCGATCTGTGCAGGCCGGTGTCCTCCCAAAAAATGAGCAAGGTTCTAAAGTTACGAATAATTCACAGTCATTTAAGTCTTGCCCACAATTATCAATCGCTACAATTTCAGCATGTCTTTTCCCCGGTTCTTCGGTATATCCAGTAGCAATGATCTCTCTGTTAAAAGTAACTATACAGCCAACTGGTGGATTTGGTCGACACTTGGGAAGTGCCAGTTTACTAATGGCCAGTGCCTGAAGCATAATTTCTTCGATCTCCATGCTCATTTTTGAAACCATAAAACATTAGTATCTCCCAGCTGTTCTTGCTTGATTTCTTTAAGATGTAGTAACTTAGTGATATTAAAACGAGGCGTGCTCTTGGCTTGAGGGCCTAGGGTAATCGGTGCAATGGCAATTCTAATAAAATTAAATAAGCCAGCAGTAATTAATTGATTGATTAAGTTAGCACCACCTTCTACTAGTAATTTACTGATACCCTTGGTTTTTAAATCAATTAGTAGATCAGTAAGCGAGTTTGGTAGTGGGTAGACTTTAACATTTGTAATAGTAAATTCTGGATGAAACTTATTACTATAAATTAGAGTGGTGGATTCTCCAGAGAAAATCCTGGTATTCGCTGATAGTTCTCCCGATTCACTAATGATAATCCGGCTGGGGTGTGGAGATTTCCCAGCCTTTTGCCTAAGCATAACTAGTGTCAAATCTTTGATGGTTAAATTCGGATTATCCTTACGAATAGTATTGGCTCCTACCAAGATACCATCGGATTCTGCTCTTAAGCGATCGACCGCAATCAAATCTTCAGCACTTGATAGTATCAGTCGATCCTCACTATCATTATCTAGATAGCCATCTAAGCTAATTGCTAGTTTTAAAGTAATCTCTGGAAGCCCTTGATTAATCATTTAGTAATTAATTTATTCACTAATTAGTTTTAGACTATGACCCAGTTTGTCACGTTTTGTTTTTAGATATTTAAGATTATGTTCATTTGGTTCAATTTCGATTGGAACGTTATCAACAATCTCTAGTCCGTAGCCAATAAGACCAATCCGTTTCCGAGGGTTATTAGTTAGAAATTTAATTTTGGAGACATTAAGATCTCGTAAAATTTGAGCACCGATTCCATAGTCACGTTGATCTTTGGAGAATCCTAAAGCGAGATTAGCTTCAACTGTATCCATTCCTTCTTCTTGCAGTTGATAAGCTTTGAGCTTATTTAACAAACCAATTCCTCGACCTTCCTGATTCATATAAAGAATGACACCCTTACCTTGTTTGTTAATCATTTCCATTGCAAAGCTGAGCTGGTCTCCACAATCACAGCGTAATGAGTGAAGGACATCACCAGTTACACAAGAGGAGTGAACCCGCACAAGGATTGGTTCATCATGTTCCCATTCTCCTTTAGTCAGGGCTAAGTGCACATTTGTGGTGTGGTCTTCAGAATATGCTGTTAGATTAAAGTCACCAAATTTAGTTGGTAATTTAATTTGAACTTCTTTCTTAATTAATTTTTCACGATAGAGTCGATATTCAATTAAATCTTTAATCGAAATAATTTTCAATTGATGTTGCTTAGCAATTTTTATTAGTTCCGGCAGGCGAGCCATGGTACCATCAGCATTCATAATTTCAACAAGCACTGCTGCTGGTTGTAGTCCCGCAAGTTGGGCTAGGTCTACACCAGCTTCGGTATGACCTGCTCGGCGCAAGACACCTCCTGGTTTAGCGGAAAGTGGAAAAATATGTCCAGGACGGGCAAAGTTATGGGCTTTAAATTTTGGGTTAGCAAGTGCTTGTACTGTTGCTGAGCGATCTGCCGCGGAAACTCCTGTCGTAATTTCTTTGCCAATCAAATCAACTGGGATTGTAAAAGGCGTCGAATAACGACTAGTGTTGTTATTAACCATCAGCTCCAAACCTAATTCCTGACAGCGAGTTTCAGGAAGTGGGGCACAAATGATTCCGCGTCCTTCTGTAGCCATAAAGTTAATAATCTCTGGTGTGGCCATTTCTGCTGCCACCACAAAGTCACCTTCATTTTCCCGTGCTTCATCATCAACAACAATTACTAATTTGCCAGCTTTGATATCAGCAATCGCCTCGGCAATGGAATTTAATTTAGACATTTACTTATTTCTCATAAAAATTTGGTTTATTACTAGGATTTAATTTTTGATAATTTATTTTTAACTTCTTGGGGAAGGGCGATCCATTGTTTTTTAATCTCGGTTGTATTTTTTAAAATTGTTTGAAAAATAGTATCCATGTCCCTCAGGTTTTTACTCTGCCCTTGTTCGTTAATTACTTTTAGTGATTGATGACTGTCTTCTACAAAACGATCTACGCTGGATATTTCAAGTAAATAATACTCCGGATCTAAGCCACAAGCGACAACGGCGGTTCGCGCTTGGTGCAGAATTGTTGGATAGTCTTCGGAATTATCAATTCCAATTGTTTTGTAGAGCCTTCGATTTAAAATACGCTCTGCTAAATCCTTCACAATTACATCTTTACTCTCGCCCCAGTGAATTAGATGATAGCGCCACCAAGATTCGCGCATAGCAAAAATTGTTGAGACCGAAAGATCGTTAGCACTCTTGGCAGATAGAACTTGCTCCATAATTGGATCGGCAAAGTAATTAGAGCGATCCACTGAGCGCAAGCGCTTCACTAAAATTGACAATAATTTATCTGCCGCCAATAAGACTCGGTGCTGATAGACTTGTTTGTACATAGCATGCCGGGAGACAGCAAAGTGCATCATCGAATCTAGACGGTTCGCTTCCAGAGCTAAGAAATTATTCTGGTCAATTGTGATTGAATTTATTAAGGCGCTAATATTATATTTGCCATAAGAGACCCCAGCTAAAACGCTATCGGCGATACACCAGTTTCCGCGATCTACATTCCATCCTCCACCCGAAATTATTTGCCAAGTCCAGGATGGTAAGCTTGGATCTTCCGAAAGGATCTGACAAACTAGTTTTGATAAATTGGAATCTACAGCATTGAGAATTTTTTGAATTTCGGGGTCTGTTTCAATAATTGATAAAGCTATTTTTTCATGTTGATCTTTTTGATTTGGAAACCAAACTTTGAAAGCAGTATGGGAGCCTGGTGCTAGATGGCCAATATCGTGTAAAAGTGCGGCAACAGCAATGGCTGGAGCATACTCATTTACGACTGGAAATTCCTCTGCCAGTTTTTTTAATAAGCGACAAGCTAGGTGAGCAACTCCGAGGCTGTGACCAAAGCGGGAATGTTCTGAAAACATGTATACTAATCGAGTATTTCCGGTCTGGCTAATATCTCGAAGCCTTTGAACCCATGGGGTGTCAATTAGCTCTAAAACAAGCTTTTCAGCTAGGATTTTGGAATTAAATTGTAATTCCTCCGTAACAACATCAGCAAAAGTGATTTTTGACACAAAAAAAGCTTAAAAAAATACAAAAAAGTGACGATGAGAATCTACGATACTGTAGAAACAGGCAAAATCTGATTTTTAAAACTAGCCCAAGTTTTAAATCCGAAGTTTATTCCAAGCTTTGGATTAGAACGAGAGGTGAGGGATGTCTTCAGTTTGTCTGTCATAACTATAGAGTATTTAGTGTTAATTTTCAAAACTTCAAAACCTTAGGTTTAAAGGCTTGAGTAGGTGTATATTGCCTCGTTTTCGAGGCGTTTAGTCTACTGCTTTGGCTTTAAGGTGTGGGAGTGAGGTAATGTTGTATGAATAATTCAAGATTTGATTCCCGTGGCTACGATATTAGTTATATCCGTAATGATTTGGCCTTTAAGAATTCTCCTGAACGAGATTTAGTGATTGCCAGGAGAACTGCCTTTGTTGCTCGTTTTATCGTGCTGAGAGAGACCAAGAATAGTCATGCACATCGAACTATTGAATTATTAGAATGGGATGAGCTTACAACCGCAGAAGAGTTAGCGGAAAAATTTAGACTGGCTTTTGTTAAAAACCAAGACAATATTAAACAAGTTGATCGTGATTTAAAAAGATCTTTGGCCCATGGCAATCGAACCTTGCAGTATTTTATTGCCGAATATGTTAAGCGCGCGACTCTAACATTTGCAGAAGCCTTAGCAGATTATCATAAGTCAAATCAATTGCTCTTTGGAGAGGAGGAGAAACCTAGTAGTAGTGCTTGGGCAACGGTTGATAGTATCCGTTATCGCAAAACACAAATATTGCTAGCTCCAAAAAAGTAAGTATCTAGATCTGAAATTTTTAAGCTACTAACTGCAGGTGAGAAAATTGATTACCAACAATTAGCTCAATTTCTTCAATTAAAGATCCAATGGCATAAGCCCAGAGGTATTGTCCACTGCGATTTCCAGTAATCACTTCAGCAATTGATTCTTTATCTTCAATTCTATGTTTTAGAAATAAGCTCTTCCCATCAGTAATCAACATCATGTCTACGGGATTAGAAATTAATTTAGGCATTCTTTTTCGAAGATAATCGATACCTTCACGGAAACGGTTTACTGGAAGACCTTCAGATTTCATTCGGAATAGCCAACAAAGTAAGATTAAGTCGGAATAAGTATATTTATTTCTTCCACGGCTACTAGATTGTCCAGAGCAGGGAACTAAGCTAGTTCTCGCATAGTAGTTTAGTAGGGCGAGACCAATTTTTTCAGTGTTTCCAGTAAGTGATCTCAAGATTGATTGCACTTCTTTAGCTGTAAACTCTAAATCTCTTATTCTATACTTCATGAAACGTCCCAGAAAAATTTTTTTGCATTAAGCCAAAATCACCCAGCTAAACTCCCAGTTCCATTTGAGATCTGATATATTAACTATGACTTTGCTTGTAGTTTAACAACAATACTGACTTTCCAATATCTTTGTGCAGCAAAGAGGATCAGTAACATTGCTAGACAATTGGATTATATGAACAACACAGAATAAATTAGACATTTCCAGTTCTCCTGTCAATTAGTGAAATATAGTGTTCCTTTAAGTCTTTTCGCAAAGCGAAAAAAGCGGACACTATATCCCGCCGTAGCTATATCTAATTAAAAGACTTTTAATTAGATATAGCGAAGGAGGATTCAGCGCATTATCAAACTTTATGGGTATGTTTTGAGATTCCTCTATTTATGGCTTCCTACTTAACCGTAAAAAAACCGGCACTGTACTAAACCCAACAATAGAATCTGCTAATTTTCCATTCTGATAAAAATAATATTGAGTGGAACTACCTCCATCAAGGTTTAGGGCATCTTGGCAAACAACTTCTTTGGATAATAAAATTCTTTGTAGGTTAGGAAAGCTAATGACTTCCGTTTTATTGGTAATATACAAAATTAATTCTCTTTCTTTATTTAGGCAGAGGCCGCTTCGTCGTTCTGCTAAATCAGCATTTTTCATTGATAGGATTTGACCTCCAGCAATGATCCTAGGACCAGCTTGGAGTGCCAAGTCATAGCTGGCTAGATGAGCAATAGGGAATTGATCACGGTGCTTAATTGCTAAAAAACCATTTCTTTTGACTAAGATGCCGGTCAGCACGCTACCACCCTGGTGCAGTTTATTCTGAATCTGACCATGCTCTAGAAGTAAACCTAGTGGTTTAAAATCTGTATCGAAAAAGCTGGCATTTACTAGGAGCTCAGTTGATTTAGGAATTTCCTCTGTGGAATCATTAGATAACTTCTTAATACTGATATCAAATTTATTTAAGTTTGTTTTATAAAGAATTAAGCCTTCTTGCTCACGCTTCCAAAGATCCTCCTCTAGGAGAGACCAATCTGATGCCCAAGTTTGATTAGTGAATGCCATTATTAATAAGATCAACAGCAGTTTTTTCACATTAAGGTTGAAAGTTCTAAGTAAAATTGAGCCCATTGGTTTTTGTAAATTTACTCTTCCTGGAAAATGTTAGTAATTGTTCTCAATGCTAGCAATTTATCAACATTTGACAAGTTAAACCCAAAAAATATTTTTCTTTTATCTGAAAAATATGGCATAATAAATTTATGTCTTCAGATACTTTTAAAACTAAATTAGCTAAATTGATTCAAAAAAGTCGTAAGGCAATTAGAATCTATTCGGCGGTTGGGCGAGATTCAATCGGAAGACCAAGTAAGCCTTATTCGGATATGCAGTTAAAAGCTTGGTATAATGTAAATGAAGAGTTGTTGATGTTTCTTCAGGAGGTAACTACAAAGCTTCATTTGCGTCAGGTAGCTAGTGAAATTTTAAAATATGCTCAGAAACTATCCAGTCAGATTTCCCCTGAGCAGCAAAAACTCAATTCGGATCATCGCTTGTTAATTCAGTACACAGAATCTGCTGATTTCGTAAATTCAGCAAAATTAAGCCAAGAATTGATTGTCTTAAAGTCTCGAATTGAGGCTAAGAAGGCAGTGTTGCATGAATTGGAAGATTTATTGACTTCGGCGAATCTGAAATTGCCAATTACTCATCAAATGAACGATGTTCCACAAGAATCATTAAAGATTACAGAATCTAAAATTATCCCTTTTAGAACTAAAAAAATTGGAATATAATCAATTCCTTACTATAGTTACTTACAGTAAGGTTAGATCCAAATTGACCTGCAATTTTTGAATTTTTTTGCTCTACTTTCTTAGTTATAAAAATAGCTAGGGTAGTCTTAGTGTATAAGTCAGGGTTACTTTCGATCCATTTTGAAAATAATTAGTAGTTTTGTCAGGATCTCAGGCGTGAAGATTTGGGCAGTTAGAGAATAGGTGTTTAAGGAATTAAGTTTATGGTGTCTTACGAAGATATAGAAGTAATTTTTTCAAGGATTACAGAAAAGTTTGATGATTCGATTCCAATTGGTGGACGTTGTGAAAGCAGTGTCTACTATCATACCTCGGACTTAACTGAAGAAGATCTAGATCGTTGTGCTGAATATGCAGTTGATCGTATTCGTAAGGTTTTAAATACACAAAACGCGGACGTCTTTCTAAAGCTACCCTCGGAGCATAGTTTCTTTGCCGAAAGACTATTTCAAATTTACCGCGAATATTTACCCAATCCTGATTCTTTAATTTTTGATACTTACAGTCCAACTGCAATTACTAATGGAATGGGGGAGAAGTATCGGGGTCAAAATACAATTTTGATTAATGATGTAATTACAACTGCAAGATCAACTTTAGAGGCTCATAGCAAGGCAACGCTTCGTGGAATTCCAGTACTTTGTTGGGCAACATTAATTGATCGAACTTTTGGGCCAGGTCCTGTGCCAGTTGTTTCTGCTTTTACCGGTGCACCAGTTCGAGTTTTGACTAATATTTCTTAAGTCAATGTCTGGTAGTCAAATTATTTCCAAGGGTTCATTATTAAGTGAGGAGATAGTTTTCTGTGAGAATATCCTAAGTAAATCCGCTGTTTCCGGGGCTTTTCTTGGAGCTCTAAAGAGTTTTTATGGTGCAATTAGTCCTGTTGTTCTGCAGGGTAAACAATTAAAGGTCTTAAAGTTAACTAGAGCGATACCTGCTCAAGAAAAAATATTATTAACTCAATTAGAAAGTCGTTACCAAGAGCTTAGTAAATTCTATCCCAATCAGATTAACCAGTTTGGAAGTATTGGGGAATATTTTTATTGCCTACGATCTTTTGAGCGCAGCACACTCCCCGAATATTTAGAAGAGAATCATATTCGAGTAGCAGAGGCAAATTATTTTGTAACTAAAATCTTAAATTTAATTTTAGACTTAAAACGAATTAATTTCCCACACGGACATATCAGTTTAAATAATTTAATTATTGATGAGAAGAATCTTAGCTTAGTTGATTTTGGTTTTGCATTTAGTAGTAGTAAGAGTCCGGGGGCTATGTTAGCTGAAGGTAACTACTTAGCTCCGGAAAGTAATCGGAGCTTAACATCTGATTTCGCCAGCGATATTTATTCTTTTGGGAAGATAATCAAATATCTTTATCGTGGGTTACAATGTCCGATCCCCTTGGATCTTCCAGATTTAATGTGTGATCCAGATCCTAAAAAGCGTCCTAATTTAATTGAAGTTAATAATAAGATTACTGATACTTTTACTCAAAAGAGAAATCAGACAGAGCATTGGAGTAAGTCGGCAATTTTTACTAATGAATTAGATCCAAGCAAGCTCTATAAAGGATATCTTAGTCCAGCTATTCTGGAACAAATTCGTCAAGAATTTGCTAAGAGTATGATTCAAGTTCCGGTTAGTGCCGTCCCAGCTGTAGCTGTCTCTGCTAACGAACAAAGCGTACCTGCTATTTCTGTAGCTAAAGAATTTAAAAAGAATGATCTGAATTTTATGCTTACGGCAATTGCCGTTGTCAGTTTATTGTTAGTGGTTTATTTCTGGAGAAATAGTAATTCACCTGAGGTGCCTGAAACCCTGCCAAGTAATCAACAAACAATTAATAATTTACCAGTTGTAAATGGATTTGTTCCCGAGCCCGTTAAATTAACAGTACAATTCCTGCAACAAAATAAAATCACTCAAGCTCAAGATTATCTACAGATTCTTAGTGATATTTATAATGCTAATTATCAAAGTGGAAAGCTGACAGCTTTCATAAATCCCCTAGAGAACGAGCAGATTCAGTTAATTAAAGTCCAAAGCTTAGTTTTACTAGTTGCTAGTAACCCTAATTTATTAGATTTAATTTACCAAGACTTAACTAAGAGTAAGATTTTAGTTCGCTATTTAAATTGGTTTAAATCTAATTCAATTTTAGATTGGTCAACCGTTGATAATCCAATTAAGTTAATGGTACTTTCTGGAAATATTCCTGATAGTATTCTTAATTTAGAATTTTACTTTGACTTAGCAAAGCATTTTGATCCAGAAATTAGAGAATCAAATCGCTTACCGCTTAATGCAAAAATTAGTAGTTCTGATCAGAAAGAATTTTATCTAGCAATGCTAGGTCAACTAGATCAGTTTGATCGCGATAATTTAAACTTTTTAAATTTAGCTCTAACTAAAGATAAAGATTTGCAATTAGCCTTAATTTCGGAGTGGTTTGATAATACTAAGCCTAAGAATGAATTGGTTTTTAATTTAGTTTTGGCTAGGAAGAAGCCAGTAGAGGGAGAGGACTATTTTAGTTTTTATGCTGCGCGTTATTTAAAAGATTATCTAAGTACCTTGCCGCTTAGTGAATTAACTAAGCTAAAAAATCATCATGAAAAACAACTAAAGATTTTTTATGACATAAAAAAAGGAGGCTAATGCCTCCTTTTTTTGGTTAGAATTAATTTTAATTATGGGTTTCCATTACCACCAAGGTTAGAGTTGGTATTGTTACTTTGACAGCCTGATAATACGTTTGTACCAAAGAAGGTATTTACTAACGATCTCAGGATGAACGCACCAATCGCTACTGCTAAGAGACCCAAAGCAGCTTTGTACTGTCCGAAGGCAGCACTAACAATTGCTCCAATTCCCGCAATAATCATAATCAAGGCACCAAATGCTCCCTCGATGAAGTCCAAGATAGCACAAATAATCGCAATAAATTGTCCTTGCTCGATGGTGAACTTGCTTGCTCCCTGATTAGTCGCCAACGCTAAGTCAGCAACGCCTAAGTTAATCAACATTACACCTAAAAACAAATAAAATACCCTTTCGGCATTTTCACTTGGATTTTTTACTAATGTTCCTAGCCTTTGACTAGAAGTGAGATAAGTTTTGTTAAGTTTACTAATAATATTTTTCATTTAAATTTACTATGATAAAGTTTCGTTAAAGATTCATAGTGTTTTCTTTAACCCTTAACTCTTAGTCTAGACTTAAAGCCCTGATCACTCAATCATTAGAATGGATGTTCTAGTAGATATCTGATGAAAATTAATAAAATTAAATGTACTGGGTAGTAAGAGTAAAAGAGATATTTCCAGCGACGCATAAATTCGAATTGATTGGGGATTCTGGAAGCAAGAAAGAAGATTAAAGGGAGGTAGCCAAGCAGGGCAACAAATGAGACAAGCGAGTTATTTAGGTAATAGGTTGTTAATAGAATATATAGAGCAAAATCAATCGTTCGGTGAATTAGGAAGGCGGTGATGGAAAGACCTAAAATAAGCCCGGCTAGTCCATATTCAAAGTAGATCGGGATTTCCAAATATCGTACTATGAGTAAAATACCCACAACTACAACTATTACTGCATAATAATACCAGCTAGATTTTTGTATCAAGGCAGTGCTGGTTTTTAAGATCAGCCCTAAAATTCCCAAAGTAAAGAAAATATTTAATAGAACTGACTGATCAAAAGCCAAGTAAAAAGGTAGTTGGGAGAGGATGCTAAAAATAAAAATACGGATTAGGTATTTTTTTGGATTTTGACTGTGAAAGAGGAAATTATAGGAAATTAAGAAAACAAAGAGGGGCATCGCAATCCGCCCAAGCTGAGTTCCAAAATTATCATAGGAGTGAAAAAGAATTTTTGTGGAATGATCCAACGTCATACTAGCAAGAGCAACAAGCTTTAAAAAATTTAAATTTAATTTGCTTTCACTTGGCATGATTGATTTAACCCTCCGCCTCCACCAAAAGTCCTGGAAAGATTTTTAGAGGGTCTAGTGCTTTTCCATTGCTTCTAATTTCAAAGTGTAAATGGGGACCAGTTGCCAGGCCAGTACTGCCGACTAAGGCAATGATTGCTCCTGCTTTTACATGAGTCCCAGGGGTAACTAGATTTTTACTATTATGACCATAATGACTAGAGGTACCGTCGGGATGAAGAATGACAACAAGGTTACCATATCCAGAATAAGGATCGGCAAAGACTACTAGTCCACTAGCAATTGCTCGAATTGGAGAGGCTTGGGGCGCTGCCAGATCTAGTCCATCATGGTGACGGATTGCTTTAGTTATCGGATGTTTTCTAGTGCCAAAGTTACTACTAAGCCTGGCATCCATTAAGGGGTAGATATAGGAAGTTTGTCCAGCACTGTCTAAGGGCGGACTCTGCGATTCCACAGGAGACGTAATTATTTGTGTAAGGCTGATCAGTAAGAGAAGCTTAAGAATTACCTTTAATAAGTTTAAGGGCTCTTGCCTCGACTTCATGATCATATCCTTGTACCTTTACAGTTGTGGTCTCTTCGTTAAAACCATTTGGCACGGATTCTGTTACATCTGCTGAGATCCAAGCGCGCACACCGTTTGGCGCAATAACTCTAAGCCAAGCGTCTTGCTTCTGTTCTACAACAAGTCGTGAACCTCCAGCAAGCTCCATTAATGGCGAATGATTCATTCCTGGGCCAGTGCGAAGATTCGCTTTATCAACAGCTACTTTGACAACAGGCATATCGGTATTTTCTTCGACAGGAGCAGATTGAACTATTTTTTTAGCTTCTGCCGGAGCAGTTTTTTTATCTTCACGGTTAACTGGTTTTAAACCTAAAACTTTGCGATTCTGATCATCTAGGATAGCAGCTAGTCTTTCCACTTCAGTTTCTGCAAACATTAATTTTAGATTTAGTTTATCTATTTGTCCTTCAAATTTCTGTGTTAAGTCCGACTCAATAGTTTTGTATCCTTGATTTGCTACCGTTAATTGGGAGATTTGATCAGCTTGAGATTTTGCTTGCTCGCTAAGTGTTTTAATTTGCTCTTCGGATTGATTGCTTAAGGAGATTTTCATTGATTCCAATTCCTTGGCAAAATCCGCCCGAATTTTGGCAATCTCTTGATCTTTATTTAGCAGTTCTTGATTTTTCTTAGCGATTGTTTGTTCTAAGTTAGTAATATCAGTTTTAACTTTATCAGCAATCGAATTATTCTCTGCTGTTTTAGTTGTAGCAATTGTTTCTGACTTCACTTCGGCAACAGCTGTCTTAGTAGTAGGTTTAATAGTCGGTTTAACAATAGCAACTTCTTCTTTCTTGTTCTCAACTGGCTTTAAGGTTTGTTGTGTCTCAATTTTAGCAGTTGGGGGAGTCGTGTTTACAACTGCTAATTGTTTTTTCTCGATGACAACTGTTTTTTGACTAGCTGTCACTTCGGAATCTTTAATTTTTCCAGATAGAGAGCTTTCCAGAGCTTTTAGTCTAGCCTCAGCCTGATCTAACTCTTTAACATTTAAATTAAAATCGTAGGAAGCTTTGACAGTATTATTTCCATTAACAGCTGGAGTATCAGCGACAACAGTCATTGCTATTGCTAGTGAAGGAATTAAAGCCCATGATAATTTTTTCAACACAAAACCTCCAAATAAAGTCAAGACGACGTATTAATCGGGTTGACTACTTCTAAGACGGGCATCTCTTTCACGCTCCAACATGTCTTTAATTTCATATGGAGCATCGATTCCATATAATAAGACCTCGTTATCTGCCGAAGCTGCTGTGCCAATCTCGATTGATCCTACATCTAACATTCTTTCAATGATTGTTTGATTGATATCAATCCCCCTTATATCTTCATATCGGACACGATTGACTGATTGCTTCATAGAAAGTCGTCCCGAACAAGATTCAATTCCACGATTGTCTACTCGGTAGATGACATTATAAATCTTAAAGATGCATGAAAATAAATAAGAAATTGGAATAAGCCATAAAACAGGGAATGCAAGGTAAACCTGATAGCCAGCAAAGCTAAATAAGTAGCCATGGAGGGTTAAAAAGGTAAATTTATTAGATAAAACTATGCAACCTACTGATAATATTAGGAATACTGCTATGCGCGTAACCTCTGAGCGCCAAACTTTATGTATAATGACCTCTGATTTAATCATCTTTATTAACGAAACATTGCTTCCAGGTCTTTTAAGGAGGAAGTGCCTTTGGAGCCATTTTTAGTCCCAGTCTCCTCTTGGGTGGGCTGAGTGTCTTCCATTTTTGGTATGAAATTAGGTTTTTTACCTTCTTTTACTAATTCTAGCTTTCCACCAGAAAGTCTAAGAATAGTAAAGGCAATTACCATTAAAATGATGGTAGTTAAGTGGAGCTTATTGGTAAAAGGGCTAATAATATTTTTTGTGCTAATTAAGGCCATAAATTAAATTTAATTATAAGGGGTTTTGATACTTATTTAGTCTTTCAAAGCCACCTTATCTAGAATAGCCTGACTTTTATTAAAATTCAATTAACTCTTCCTATTGGGTTAAATTTAACCATATAGATGGTTTATTTGTCCTGTTTTACATCTTGAGGTGCTTCATATTTCCAGCGTCCCTGACGAATTTCCACAACTTCTTCATGGGCCGGACGGTAATAGGTTCCTTCTGGGTCTAATCCTGGTGGGACTTTGACCACATCAATGATTGGAGGTTCCCAGACATATTCTACCGCACCCGGATCTTTGATCGTAATTGTTTCTACTTTTTCTTTCTCTACAAACACAGCTTCTGTGGTGTGCTTGCTAGAGCAGGAAATAATCCCTGTCAGTAAAACGAGTAAACTTAAAAATGTTAATTTTTTCATAAGCTCAAAGTTATTAAATATCTTAGGATTCATCTTCTAGTCTTTGCCAAGTGCTAGTTCGATCCAGAACTTTTTCTTCTGGAACTTGAGCGGGCTCTGCTTCTTGAGTTTCAGCTTTAAATTTTCCTCTGACTGATTTGGCGCCAAGCGGTGCCATCTTGATTGCTTGAAGGAAAGCTTGAACGTGATCGCCATTACAGCGTTTCACTAAGTCCGCATAGAATTGATTATCATCCCCGTTGTTTGTGCTGGCCCAATAAAAGGATGCTTCTAGTGGAAGCACTAAGGCAGATTCCCCAATATCTGAAAGCAGATAAAATTGTGACTCCACGCCCATTACTGTTTTTAGTTGAGTAATCACGCTGGATTGTTGTTCCGATAAGTTGAATGCTTTCGCAGTTAGGTGGAATTTACTTGGATCTTGTTTTAAGAATATTTTATGAGCGGAGTTCTGAACAATTGCTTGTCCACCTTCTCCCACATAGAAATCTTCCGCTGACTGAGATGCTGCAATAACCATACCCTTTCTTTTTCGGTATAATCTAAAAGCAGTTTCAATTGTTTTAGCAGAAGTCTTACCAATTAGATCGTGAGCCTCATCAAAGACTAGTAGTTTTCGGGTATCTAATTCATTTGGATCGTTCATTACTTCATCGGCCCAAAGCATTGCTACTTTTAAGAAAACCCTTTGTAGATCAGGGTTACGACTGAGAGATTTTAAATCAAATACAATTAGTCTTTCTGTCAGCTCTAGCGCCCCAGCACGATCAAAGAAATTTGAGTAAATACCATCGCCATAATAGTCACTGATTAGGATGGAAACTCTTTGTCGTCGTAATGCTTCTTCTTCGTTTTCATCAACTTTTTTTGGTGCGCGTAAAACAGAAATTACATCACTTAAAATAAATTCTCGGCGACGAGCCCCGTTATAATAAATACGATGAGCTTCAATCAGGGAGTCACGGACAGCACTACGATCCATTCGATCTGGTTGAGTTGTGGCATCTGTCGCCATATCTAAAATGACATCAACCGCCATATCAATTAAATCTTTATAATCCTCATTGGAGTTATCTCCTGGTGTTTTACCAAGCCGGGATAAGAAATTCATGGCTGGTGCTTTAGCGGGAGTTGCTTCGTATATTTTTCCACCAAAGATATGAGCTAATCTTTCAAATCCGCACGGTTGCCCAGTCATACCCTTATCAAAGATAAAGGCGATTGGTGCTTTATCTACAATCTCGCCATCAAGTTTTTGAGAATAATGACCGCGCATTAATGTAATAATTAAGAAGCAAAGAAGGTATGATTTACCAGCTCCAGAGACCCCACTGATTAGCACGTTTGGCGCCATGTTAGAGTCATATAGATCGAAGCCAACTAGTTCTCGGTTCCAAAGACTTGGTAAAATAAAAAGCGGATTTTTACTGCCGTGCCAGTTGCCCCAAATTGGAAATAATCTAACTGCGCGAGAGGATCTCATCATTGTTGTCCAGCCCTCACCATCTGTTGTTGGATCGTAACAACCAGGTAGGGTGTTCATTAATACTCCCATATCCGAAATTAAATGAGTCATACCACGGGCACCATTTAGTTGTGGGAAAGCTGCCACTGCCTCAGACCCAGCACGAATAACCTCATCGGCCGTTTCACAGAAAAATGTTTGGTGAACACCGACTCGGACAATTTGTGAAGTATTGCTGTAGAGTTCTTGGCGTGCAGCTCGAATGCTACCAATCTGAGTTTGAACTTTTTGGTTAGATCTTCCACCCATTGTCCGTAAGCGCAGACCCATAAATCCATCAATAGTGTCTAATCTTTTGATCTGTTCTTGAATCGAATCTTTGGAGAAGGTAACTGATAGCAAGTTTTCATATGGTGTTGATTGCAGAGGTGTAATCATTAATGGCAAACAGCGCTTCGGGGGCTTAACCATCGAAACAGTTCTAAAATAGCGACCATCTTTTTTTATAATTCCATCTTCCGGATGTTCAGCTGGAGTTTCGGAAATTTGATTGGCAAGTAAGTCAAAGGGATCGTATAAGGGCACTGGCACTGCTGTGTTTCTGCCATGACGAGACTTAGAACCTTTAGTGCTACGGCGGTTTAAGATTGGGTAAAGTAAGTCAATTAAATCTTGGGCATGAAGCATGCGCGGTGTCATGCCATTGTCTCTTAGCTTGACAACACTACCTTCAATTACTCCACGAAATTTAGAAGCATAACCTTGATATTCCTTACGACGCATGGTTGCACTTACACCAACTTTACCTTTTAGTAATAGCTCAATAGTTCTTTGAATTTGTTGTCTCATTCCAATCGCTCTCCAAGGGGGATCGAAGCGAAAAGCGACAATTAATCTCTGATGTCGGGGTCGACGATGCAAGGCATGGTTTCTGGCCGCAGTGCGAATTGATTTAACCCAACGACGAGCCATCCATCCGGCAACTCCAGAAGTTGGAAATGTTGTTAAGGAGGAGCGTAATAAATTTTCAACGTCAAAAGTAGTTGTCCAGATCATTTGCATGCTGATACTTGGTTCGAAAGAATCAACCATCTCTTGAATGCTATCTGAAATATGAAAGGCCTCTTGATCTGATACTGTTACCAAGATCTTGGGCATTACTTCCCACATCGACCATAGTGAGGCATCGGAATTAATAAACAAGCCGTTATCCTCGTCATACTTAGAATAGGCTAGTAGCGAGTTAAAGAGCTCTTCGTCTTGGTACAGTCGCTTTCTGGTAATTCGGTTAATACTCATATTTTACTTGGCAAATTGTGGTACTATTCGCTCTGCTGCTAATAACCGAACGTCTTTATTAATAGTATCGATCATTACCTTAACATTATTTTCTTGTTCGATTAAGACCCTAAGTTCCTCAGCTGTTAATACTTTATTTACTGAATATTTTCGTTCCTCTAGGCTTGGAGCGCAATAAAAATGATATTTCAAGGAAGTTGCTAAGGCCTGACCAACTTCACAGAGACTTGTATCTGGCAAATCATAAAAGAATTTTTTGATAATAATTTTCCGACTAGGATTACTGGCAAACTCTGTATAACCGGGGGAAGAAGATCTAACTGAACGAACGGGATAAAATACTGGAGGACGCTTTGTCTGTGTCTCTGCTATTGAATATGGTCTCTCAGGTAATGGTTCAACAGTCTTAGCTGAAGTGCAAGCAAATATCCCTAGAGAAAAAATTAAAAAAACCAGTAATTTTTTAAACATTACTTTCTAATATAAGGCAAATTAGATGTATTAGTATCACCACGATTTAATTGAGATTCAAGTTCAAAAGCATCTTGCAGATTCCAACGATCGTCTAGAATTTTTATGTAATAATAATGCGCAGGAATTAAATCGCCATAAGAGTTTAAGTGATCCGGTACCCACATCAAGCGGACGACAGCGGGCTTCATTACAGGATTTACTGGTTCTGGTGGCATAGCAGCATTGTAACTTCCTACTTGCTCTAAGACCTCACGAGCCTCTTTTCCTTTGTTGCTCTCAGGATTCAGTGCGTTGTCGTTAGCGGAGCCTTTGAGTGCTATGTCAGATGGTGGTTCGTAAAAGGGATTGACTACTTTACCAATTGTGCCACAGGAGCAAAGCAAGCAGACAAAACTAAATAGTATAATTTTCAATTTCATAATCATTTAACCGTTAACTTTCACCAAGTTAATTTTGTAACTTGGCCTAGTCTAAAACCTCAAATCTAAGAAGATTTATATTATCTAAGAGAGGTTTGAATTTAAAATCACTAATCTAATGATGCAAATGTTAGATTAGGGTCTTCCATTGATTCAAACAAGCCATCAAGTTCAACATTCTGCGAAAAAACTGCTGTCGCACTACGACCTGAAAGTACTTTTACATGAGGCACCAGCATCTTAGAGCGTTCTTTAATATATCCACTCCAGTTACTACCTGCCTGTTGCACACCCCTGCCAACTCCATATTCTAAAGCATCACCAGTAACTGCTTGGCTAAATCCACCCATTCCATTAGAATTAGTCGAGACTTGAGCACTGGAAATACCTTGACCCATTCCAGCTACAGTTCCAGCAATTAATTCTCCTGCTAGAACCTTACCAATTGGATCGATTAAAATACCTTCCATTCCTCGAATGCCATCTTCGCCTACGATCCAACCATCAACATCAACTACTTTACGAGATCCATCTGGATAGCGCATGCTCATTTTATTAAGTCTAAATAGTGCTCTTTGATCAATTAAAGATCCAGTAGCTGCAGCTAAAAGTCTTGCTTCCCCTAATGGCAGTGTCACGCCATCTGGGCCGGTAACATCACTGTCTAATTGAAAAACAACAGGGAAGGGATCTCCTTCAATTGGAGCATTAACCCCAGCTAAAAGTTTTAAGCGTACAGAGTCACCAGCTGCAATAAAAGCAACCTTCTTGTCTACAGGCTTTACCGGTGGTGCTACAAGGGCAGCACTATCTTCTTCCCAAATTGATTCTAGTGTGTTGGCATCAAGATTCTCAGGAGTAACTGCTGCCGCGTTGTAGCCTTTGACAGCATCCGATGATTCTTCCAAGCCACGAACACGCTCAATAACTTTTGCTAAAATTTTAGCAGTTTGCTCTTCAGTTTCGGTTGTTCTTTCCAAGATCTTTTGTTTGTCGGTTTCTAATTCTTGAATTCGACGTTCTAATTCAGCTTTTTGAGTTAAGTTAAATTCTAATAATTCATTACTTGCTTTGTCTGCAGTAGTTGCACCAGTTGTAGAATTGATATCAGCTACAGGTTTATTGCTATATCTTCGAGGTTTATTATCTGCAAACATTCCAATTAAAATAACCAATACTAATCCAGCAAGAAGTATTTGCCATTTGCGGTCATGTTTAACTAAATTTACAATATCATTAAGCTTCTGCTTCATTATAACCTCCAAAACCCATTTTTTGCCTCATTTAAACTTAATTTTGGCAAATTAATTAGGAAATTCGCTCATTCCTAAAACCTATCGGTAATTTCTCTCAAATTGCTTCTAACGATTCCAGTCAGAAACTTTCTTTGTCTGTTTATCGACTAAAAATTGATTTTATTTAGTCTAAAAAACAAATCACCGTTATTTAAAATCTGATACTAACGTAATATTTTCAATAACTTAAGCTATTGAGCTTTTGTAATAACATAAATCTTGGCTCGATGAGAGGCTGCAAGCTGTTGCTCGCTAGTCATCGGTGAAGGGGATAGTTCCCACCTTTCAGCCATAATCGCTTTTGTACCATCCACTCGGAATGTGGCAGGGTTAATTTGTTGGTTACTAGTTAATAAGTTTTCTACATTTAAGACATAACCCCAAAAATCTGCACCCATATAAATGCGATCGATGGTTGCCATCATTGTTCCGTCATTTAATATTACTTCACCGGCATGTTGATCACTAATTCGGTATCCAGCAATTTTCTTTTTGCCAAATTCAACTGCTAAAACTAATTCTTTCATTAGACCACTAACCGAATTGTTTTGAGCTTCTGGAAATTGTTTGCGGTAGTATTCTGGCATTTCCTCTTCTTTAGGGATAATAGCAGCCATGCCTGCATTGTCATTAATTGAAATAATATCATCACGCGGATTACTTGGATCGGCGGGCTTAATTCGTAGTGAATATGATTGCTCGTTTTCTAAGGTTACAATCAGGGCTTCTCCATTTGTACTTAATTCTTCTGTTCCAAAAACAATCAGGCGTTGCTCTTTTTTATCTACGGTAAGTGGCGCTCCTGTTCTTTTGAATCCTGATTTAATTTCACTGGAAAAGTTAATCTGAGTTGGCTCTCCTGGTGTAACATAGATAGTGACTTCAGTATTTTGATACTCAATTTCTCTAGCTACTGCTGTGCTAACAAAGATTAATAGAGATAGTAACGATAGAGTTGTATATTTGATGCTCATAATTACTTAATTTTTGATAATTCTAAATTGGTAACAACAATACCGTAGGGATTAAATTTATTCCTTGGCACTGTCGTTAAGTAGACGGTATGCTTGATCTCTTGACCTTCATACTCACGTCCTGCGATAAATCTTACCTGTTCTCCAATAAATGTGACACTGACATTGTTTTGATCAATAGCCTGAAAAATAGTTTTCTCATTATTTGGAAAATATAATTGAGTCCTTTGGGTTTGAACAATCAAATTGAGTTCTGTATTCAACATGTCGGTTTCAAATCTACTAAGCATTGGTTCAACTAAATAGTTGGATGCTTCGTTAAATTGTCGGGCAGCGATTTTATACTGATACGTTGAAATTAGATTAACGAAATCATTGGCAACACTAATAAACTCAGTCTGTGGAATCTCTCCAGCAGGATAGTAGCCTGGTAGTGGTTTTGCAGGCACATTTAGGTTAATTTCTTGGTTAGAGTAGAAAAAAATTGCCGCAATAATTGCAATCGAAGTTACTAAGATTTGTAATAAAGCAAGACCACGCCAGAGTAAGGCTTGCTCGCGGTAGTTCTCCCAAACTCTAACTGTATCATTCTCCGTCCGTGCTTCGCGAAATGACGTATCATCAATAATCTGTTTGACTTGTTTCTGAATTTTTTGCGATGGCTTATTCATTAGAGTATTTCTCCTCGTAGATTAAATCAAACATGGAATCTAAATCTAGATGGTGATAATCTTTTTTTTCATCAACCTTACGAATCGGCCCACCACTCCATAATGGTTGAATACTAGCAGGTTTAGGGATTCCAGGTGGGGGAAGCCCAAGTGCAATCATAAACTGATTTGCCACGCCTCTTGTGCCATCCGGAAATTGCTTTCTTAGAGCTGCCATTCCAAAAGTTATTCCGCATAAGGTGCAAATAAAGATTGGAGTCCCACCTACAGGGCTAATTTGAAAAGCACTACCAATTAACATGGTCATGATAAATCCAGCGATCCATTCAGTGACGTTAGCCCCTACAAATGTCCAGCCTTCATTTAAGCCATTAATAACTTCCCCGTTATCCATGAATTTACTTTAAATTATCAAAAATTTTAATATCAGGGTCGTTCATCACCCCTTCTTTGGAGATACGTGGTTGAGGACTAATAACAACAGTAAGATCGTCAGCAAGTTGGCCAAGTTTGATTCGCCATTGCTCTTGATCCAAAAGTGTTTCAGCACTGGCTGTACTGGAGCCTCGATCAAACTCTTTTAGTGCCATCATTAATAATTGACGAGCGCGGGAATAATGGCCAACGGCTTTGGACAAGGTTGCTCCTTCAGCGACTTGAATACCTTCGGTTTCAGGTTCTGCAAAGACAGGAGGTGCAACTAGGAATAATGAGAGTAAAACCAGATAAAACTTATTCATTTTGGGTCTAGAATATTATGTAAATTTCAAAAAATATTTGCCAATATCGTTAAATTTACTGCGGGCAGTAGCGTGGAATAAACCAATGTACTGCCACTAAAACAAAATAAATAGGGTTAAAAAGAATGAATTTTGGCAATGACTTTCGAATAACCCTATATAGCTATCAGATAATAGCTTAGAAATGATTCACTAAACAGATTAAATTATTCAAAAATTCACAAATCTAACTATTGATTTTAATAAGCTACTGATATAACTTGAGAACTTGCTTTGAGAGGTTTTATATGTATATCGGCGGAATCACATTTCATATCAATAAATCGTTTGCTAACTTGCAACTAGTTCCAGAGAATCGTGGCTTACGGATTGTTTACAAGCCAGTAATTAATAATGTTGAGGTGACTGAGCACCTAGGATTTATAGATCTATTTTTACCAATCGATGCTGTCGGCGGACTCTGGGCTACAACTAAAGCATTTCTATATGCCGTTGAGTCACTTGATGAAAATATTATTTTACAGAGTAAAGAAGCGGGGGAGAACCCCAACGATATTTTAATTAAACTTTATCGTGATAAACCACTTGGTGATCAAGGAAAACTTAATGGGCATGAAAGTTGCTGGTTAAGGATTGTTAACGGTCGGAGCGAAGAAGAGCGTCGTAGAATTAAATTAGGACCTCGTGATTTGCTTTGCTTAGAATTAGCTTGTCAGAGTGTTATGACAATTGCTGGCGCAACAGCCCAACATAATCCACAAAAAATTTCTTAAAATTTATCCTACTGTGCCTAGTATTGTGATTGACCTCGGCAGCCTGTTGTAAAACTTCCAAGTGCTGGTGGATAAGTGTAGCAAACTTGATTTTGGCTGTGGTAATCAGAAAAATCTTTGCGATCATATTTTTGAATTTCTCGAATATGATAAGCTTGACGAGAGTTTACGCTAGTTTCATTTAGCATGCCTAGATGATAGTCACGAGCAGTACAGGATGATAACAACAATAACATTCCAATGATAACTAAACGCATATTTAACTCCAAATAGACCTAGCTTTTCTTGACTAGACTTCAATCATTTAAAAGCACTAGACCAGTTATGATAGTCATTTGCAAAGTGTGATGTCAATTAATCAACGGATTTAACTTGAAGCTTAAATAATATCTTACGACAATATTTTAGAAGCATTTGTTCAGAAATGCTTGATTATCACAGGTGACAGCTTTAAAGCATAATCATTTTTGAATAATTTATTTAGGTAAATAATATGTCCTTGCAAATTCCATCTGTTGTAAAAGAAGTAATTACTACTGCTGAGTCTAGATTGCCAAAGGTAAAACAAGCTGTCTCTGCATTTTTAGGGCTTGCGGGACTGGTCAGTCTAAACAGTTGTGCAATGGATCCATATGCTTATGGGGGGTATCAACAAGCAAGACAAGAGCCACCACGGAGAGCTCAAGAGTTTCAAGAGATGCCCGATATGGCTTATAATCAAGCTCCATACCAAGGCTATAATAACGTAGGACAACAAAGGCATCTTGTTCCTGGACAGCCTAATCTAAGTATTCAAGAGCAGATAAAAATTGCTCAGAATCATGCAGCTACTTATGATGCTTATAGTAATGCAGTTAGAGCAACTGCTGATGCAATGAGAGCAAACATTCCACCACGATTACAGAATGAGTTCACAAGACGAGCTACAGATGAACAAGCAAGAGCGATTACTCCAAGAAATCTTTCATTTCAGGAATATCGGGATCTGGCTCAACTAAAATATGCTCAAGCCCAAGAGAACCGAGCAGCTTTGAGCGCTCGTGGGTTTTACTAAACACCTAATTCAAGAGGCTTATTCTATCTTTATTGACCGATAACAATACTTATCGGTCAATAAATAAATATTGCTAACACAACAATTCGAGAAATGGATACTCTCGCCCATGACTACTTACTAAGATTTTTAATCGCAGCTTCTACTGCTAAGCGAGTCAAAATATCTTGATGGCCGATATATCCCCGCAGTGCCGGGAGTGCAATCGTTGGGTCAATATCACTATTCCCCAGAATTTCAGCAGCTTGGTAACTAATTTTTGGGTCAGGGCTTCCTAATAAGTTAAGTAGATCAGGAGCTGCGAAGTGCAAACTACCTGTCCAATCTTCGAGGATACGAAGTGTTTTGCGCTGTACTTGTTCCGACTTATCATTTAGCAAGCGTTTAATTTGCGACTGATAAGCTTGTGTGTTTTCAGTAATTTTAAGTTGAGCTAAAGCATCTAGCGCCTGTAGCTTAAGTTCTTCTACATTACTATTTAAATCTTGTTGAACACGATTGAAATCGACAATTCCACTACTGCGATCTTTTAAATACCTGGTTAAGTCAACCATTTGAGCAGAAGATTTTTTGACAAAATCAACAACCTGTTGGTTATCAATTTTATCGGTAAATTTTTCAACTCGATAAAGAGGTAGGTAAAATCTTAAAACAATAAACGATAAGAGTGCCATCGTGAAAACAAAGACTCGAGCGTTACGAAAATATTTATGAGTAAATAAAGACTCGAAATTTTTCCAGATGGTGGCTTGTTTTTTACTAAGGCAGGCATAAATTTCTTGTTCTAAGTACTTACTGTTAAAAATTCGTTTTTCGGCATCCAGTAAATAGATATTTTCCACAAGTGAATCATTGTTCTCGGAGTGCTCCTCTCGTTGCTGATTTAGATAATCAATATTTGGCAGTAATTCTATTAAGTCTTGGAGCGGAACTGCAAAGTGCGCTCCTTGTTGTACTTGTAGATCACAAACAGTTTGGTATATTTTATTTTCTAAGTCCCCCGCTCCAGTTGCCAAGGACTTACTAGTTGCTAAGTAAATTTTTTGGTTATCGCTGATATCATCAATTGCTTGCCCACTAACTTGATATTCGTTGGCAGTGTAGGCCTTAAGGTAACCTTGGATAATTAAATTAAGTAAAATATTACTTAGGAAAATCACTTGATTTAGTTTCTCGTCATTCGATTGCGGATAACGGAGATGTTCACTAATTTGAGTCGTGACAGGCTTGAATTTAATTAAAAAATTATATTCTTTCCAGTCGGAGATAATAATCGAATGAAGCTCAATCCCACCAACGATTTGTTTCTCCCAGATATTTTTATTTGCTGGGTCATAAGCAATTAGTTTTTTTGTGCGCAGAATAATATAGCCAACTGAAATTGTTAAAAGACTAATTAGAAAAAGTAGTGAGATAGTAAAAATTTCAATAATGACAAAGACGCTGGAAACATAATCTTCTGGTTGGGCAAGTGGCAGTGTGAAGTAAAGTACTACTAGTCCAATAATAATTAGGCTCCAAGCGAGTCTGCGACTATCTTGATTGGAGATTGTTTTGGTCACGAAAGGACACTCCCTAGCTTGTAGCAAAGGGCATCTTAAGACCTCCTCACCTATTCTTCGTTCACATTTGCTACAAACCTCTTTGGACATTGATATTTATTGTAAATTACGCTTACTGTAATTGTAAACTAGCTACTATTTTGTTAAAACAATAGCCTACAAAGTATATCATTTAACCTATTATGCAAACGGTAAGTCCGCAATTAAATCTTTCAGAAATTGATGAACGAGTTTTAAAGTTTTGGCAGGTTGATCAAACTTTTAAAAAGTCTTTGGATCTGCGTAAGGACGCCGATAAATTTCTTTTCTACGACGGACCGCCCTTTGCTAGCGGTCTACCACACTACGGTCACCTTTTAGTTGGAACAATGAAGGATATTATTCCTCGTTATCAAACAATGCTTGGAAAATCTGTGGATCGTCGTTTTGGATGGGATACTCACGGTCTGCCAATAGAAATGATTATAGAAAAAGAATTGGGTCTTAAGGGCCGCACTGATATCTTAGAGTATGGAGTTGATCGTTACAACGAAGCTTGTCGCAGTGGCGTACTCCGTTATGTTGATGAATGGGGAAAAGTTACTAACCGTTTAGGGCGCTGGGTTGATTTTCAAAATGATTACAAGACCATGGATCCAGATTTTATGGAATCTGTTTGGTGGGTTTTTAAGCAACTTTGGGAAGCTGGTAAAATTTATGAAGGCACTAGGTGTATGCCTTACAGCTGGCGTTTAGCTACTCCACTTTCTAACTTTGAAGCCAGTTCAAATTATAAAATGGTGCAGGATCCGGCAATTACTGTTGCCTTTAAACTCAAAGAGTCTCCTGATACTAGCTTTCTTGCCTGGACAACTACTCCCTGGACCTTGCCAGCAAATTTTGCACTTTGTCTGAACCCTGAGATCACTTATTTAACAATTAAGTCTGGGCAACAGAAATATATTTTAGCCGAAGCTCGTCTGGAAAATTTCTTTAAGAAAGATCAGGTAGAGATTTTAAAAAGTCAATTAGGTTCTGAGTTATTCAATATTGCCTACGAACCGCTACTTCCCTACTTTGCTTCTGAACAGAAAGCTTTTTATACATTGAATGATAGCTATGTCACTACACAAGACGGAACTGGCATAGTTCATATTGCTCCAGCACATGGTGAAGATGACCATCGGTTAGGTTTGGCTAATAATCTACCTGTTATTGATCCAACAGATGCTGAAGGAAATTTCAAACTTGAAGTAACTCACTTTGCGGGACAGAATATCAAAGAAGCCGATAAGGGAATTATTCAGCTCTTAAAAGACGAAGGTAAACTTTTTAAATTAGAAACGATAGATCACTCCTATCCTTTTTGTGAGCGATCCAACACGCCATTAATTTATAAAACTATTTCTGCTTGGTATGTGAAAGTGGAAGAGTTGCGCGGTGAGATGTTAAAAAACAATGCTGAGATACATTGGGTTCCAGATCACATTAAGGATGGTCGCTTTGGAAAATGGTTAGAGCAAGCTAGAGATTGGAATATATCTAGGAATCGTTTTTGGGGTAATCCTTTACCAATTTGGAAATGTGATCAAGAAAACTGTGATCAGATGGAATGTTTAGGCTCTCGCTCTGAATTAGAAACAAAAACAGGGCAAACTGTCGCTGATATTCATAAACACTTTGTTGATCAATTAACTTGGAAATGTACAAATTGTTCTACCGGGCAGATGAGAAGAATTCCGGAAGTTTTGGATTGTTGGTTTGAGTCTGGTGCAATGCCCTATGCTCAACAGCATTATCCATTTGCCAATAAAGAAACATTTGAGACAAATTTCCCAGCTGATTTTATTATCGAGTCATTAGATCAAACTCGAGGTTGGTTTTATACGCTAATGGTCTTGTCCTCTTCAGTTTTTAAGAAAGCACCTTTTAAAAATTGCATTGTTACTGGAATGGTTCTTGCTGAAGATGGCAAGAAAATGTCCAAGAGCTTGAAGAATTACCCCGACCCGACCCATGTTCTTGATCAATATGGTGCTGACGCACTTAGATTATATTTAATTAATTCACCGCTATTAAAAGGTGAAAGTCTCCGCTTTTCTGAGCGCGGTGTGAAGGAAATTATTCGCAGTGTCTTTTTACCTTTTTGGAATGTTTATTCATTTTTTACAACCTATGCCAATGTAGATAATTATCAGCCAAGTGCGACGCTAACGGAATCAAAGAATTCTTTAGACACTTGGATACTTTCTCGTTTTCAAAGCTTACTTAATAAGGTTGAAGCTGAGATGAAGGTTTATCAGGTTTATAATGTTGTGCCATGTCTCTTGGAATTTTTAGAGGATCTAACAAATTGGTATTTGAGAAGATCTCGGCGTCGTTTTTGGTCTGATAATTTGCAAGACAAACAAGATGGCTACGATACTCTATATTATATATTAGTAGAATTTTCCAAAACCCTAGCACCGTTTTTACCCTTCTTAACTGAAGAGATTTATCAGAATCTTAGAAGTCTTGAAGTGCCAGGAAAAATATCCATTCACCTGCAAGACTATCCACAGAGTCAGGAAAAGTTTGTAAACTCCAACTTAGAGAGCCAGATGGAGTTAATTAAACTAACTGTTAGCTTAGGTCGTTCGCTTCGGTCCAATATTAATATCCGTACTCGCCAACCCTTAGCCTCAATAACTGTTGTGACTAAAAATCAAGCCGATGCCGAAACATTAAAATCCTTCTCTGCCCATATTAAAGAGGAGTTAAATGTTAAGGAAGTTTTATTTTCAGCGAACGAACAAGATTTAGTAGAAATTGAGGTTAAGCCAGACTTCCCTACTCTTGGACCAATTTTTGGTAAGGAAATGAAAGCTTTGGCAGGGTTCTTAAAGAATCTTTCAGGGGATGATTTGGCTAAGCTAGAACGTGGTGAAGAAATAGAATTTATGGATAAAAAAATCCCAGCGACAGCCTTAGATTTACGTCGTAAACCAAAGGCTAAGGACTTGCAAATTGAAACTGCCAGAGGTGTGACAGTATTCTATGAGACTAAGCTTACCTTAGAATTATTAGAAGAAGGATTAGCGAGAGAGTTTGTAAATCGAGTCCAAAAGATGCGAAAAGATGCTGGTTTTGAAATATCCGATCGAATTCAAATTGCCGTTGATACCAAAACCTTAGAATTAACTGCAGCAATTACTTCTAATTTAGAATACATTAAATCAGAAGTTCTAGCGACTGAGATCCTAAGTACTTGGGATAGTTTTTCAGCTGAGGCGACGGAAGCACATCAAATCGAAGAGTATCCAATTAACATTGCAATATCTAGATAAGTGACAAATTGCGACTACACGATTTTAATGCCTTGTTTGAATGAAGTTCAGACACTTCCTTTTTGTATTGTGTCAGCCAAAAAAGCAGTTACGCGATTATCGGAATTAGGATTAACTGGAGAAATTTTAATTTCAAATCATTTAAGTACTGATGGTAGTAAAGAACTGGCACTGAAATCTGCTTGTCGAGTAGTTGATTGTCCAACAAGAGGCTATGGAGCCGCTGTTAATTTTGGTGCAAACCATGCTCTCGGCCAAGTAATTGTGATTGGAGATTCAGATGCTTCGTATGATTTTGAAGAAGCTGTGCCAATGGTGCAATTATTACTTTCTGGTTTTGATTTCTGTATGGGGACGCGAATTAGAGGTAAGATTATTCCGGGAGCAATGCCATTTAAGAACCGTTGGCTGGGAGTCCCAGCCCTAACCGCCTTACTTAATCTTTGTTTTCGAACAGGTTTTTCTGATGCTCATTGCGGAATTCGTGGTTTTAGTAAGATGGCCTTTGATCAGATGAAACTTCAGGCTAATGGTATGGAACAAGCTAGCGAAATGTTAATTCGTGCTAAGCAACTAAAACTTCGCTCAATTGAAATTCCGGTAACACTTCATCCAGAACTACGCGATCGCCCTCCACATTTAAATCCTTGGAGAGATGGGTTGCGCCATGTCAAGCTTATTCTGCAATATTACTTGGCAAGTTTTTGATAAGTCTCGACGATTTCGACCAAGGTAAAAAATTCTTTGTTGGCCATCCTTTGATAAATTTCGGAGATTACTTCTAAATCTGCTGCGGTATCTAATGTTAAGCGCTGCTCAATGTCTAATTTCAGTTGCTTAAAGGTGTGGGTCGCAAGGTTAAAATTTTCTGGATGACGATAGTAAAAAGGAGTTACATGCTCAAGGTCGTACTGTTCTGTTATTTGACTAGCGATTTGCCGAAAGGACTTTGCAGAAAAAATTTCCACGTCAAGTCCAACTGGCACAGTGCGAATCGGATGACAATTACTAAGATAATCAATCTCTGGTCGATACTCGGAAATCATTTCCTCGATTATTTCTGGAGAGACTAAAGGACAGTCTCCTGTAATTCTAATAATTAATTCTGCTTGATATTGATTAATTGCATCTAGGTAGCGAGCAAAGACATTACTTTCTGAGCCGCGATAACAGCCAATCCCCATTTGCTGACAAAGCATCTCAATCGGATCGTCTTGTGCTAAATTACTAGTAACAATAATTATCTCAGATAAATTAGCTACTTTTTGTAAACGTCGAATGATTTGTTGAAGTACAGGTTGGCCATTTAGTAATTTTAAAACTTTTCCTGGGAGACGAGTGGATCCCATTCTAGCTTGAACCATTGCAATAATTTTTAAAGGACAACTCATGTCTTCCTCTGCAATAAATTAATAATTTTATTTCGGACTATCTCTTCAGGATTACTATCAATTAAATAATAAGGATCATAACGACGAAAAGCTTTTTGCCAATCTGCTTGATAGAAATTAATAATTTCTGAAATAGATAAATTTTGATCTTCTGGCCAGTAAGGAACTATTCGATTAGCAACAAAACCATTATAATCAAACTCGATGTATTCCAAATTGCCCACGTAAACACAAGGATAACCAGCTTTTAGAACTTCAAGTAGCACTCCACTATTACCGACCATTACAAAGTCTACCTGGGCTAAATCTTCCTGGAGTTTAGTTCCAAAAGTTAATTTAATAAATTTATATTTTTTGGTTAGATGGCTAATATCAGCATTCACGAGAGAGACCGGATGAAGGCGAATCAAAATTTGCTGTGGAGAAAAATTCTTAATAATATTTTCAATTTGTCTTTCAACTCCAGCAACGTTAGTTGCTCCAGATAGAAAAATTCCTATATTCATTCCTATGGGTTTTAGCTTTTCAAGACGAAGTGGAATCGAGCTTCCAGCAATTCCTTTGTAGGCAACTTCTCCTTCAATTCTGGCACGTTCCGCAAAGATTTGGTGCATTGCCTCTCCTTGTAATAATAGTAAGGAAAAAGATAGCGGTGGCTTATCAATTTTAACTGGTGGAGCAAAAGAGTGTGAGCAATAAATGCTAGGGATTTGCAAACTTTTTGCTGCCCAGACTAGAGCAAGGCAATCAGGACTATAATTTTTAGCAACTAGTACTGCTGAAAAATGATTCTTTTGTAATTCTTTTTTAAATCTCAAATAATAACAAATAGTGCTGGCTGCGCGACAAGCTGGCATGAAGTCATAATCTTGATTTAGTTTTCTAATGATTCTTAAATATTGGCAACATTTTTTAAATGAACCTAAAGAACTAATTAGTAATTTTAGATTCTCGAGCCGAAAGACTAGCTTCGTAGATTGTTGCGCTGTGCAGACTTTTTCTGCTTCAGTACATTTATTGATATAGTCTCCCACTGATCTTTCATTGGAAAACGTATAAGTAAAAAGAATTTGGCCTTTTTTCTGTTCTTTAATTATTAATGCCAAAAACGATTTTAGACCAAAGGCAGCTAATGCTAGGGAAGAAATCCAGCCCGGCCTTAGGAAGCTATAAAATTGATATACTAGGCGTATGGCTCGATTTAGTTTCATTACGTCTTGAAAATCTTTGGCACGAAGTGGGCTATTATCTTCTTGAATGGTTCGGCGCAGGGCAATCAATAGGTGTATTCGACTTCCCACTGAAGTAACAGGGTCTTTCTGCGTAAACTCAGATTGTAAATTTAAATTTTTATCCAAAAGAAGTATTATCTAAAAGTTTTGATTTATGGATCAGGATCCAGATTATAATTTGATTGATTTCATCCTTTAACTTATGACACTATAGAAAATTTTCTTAATGAGCTCCAGACTAAAAAAGCTATTTTTACTAATGATTTTGCTGCTGACTGTCTGGGCTTTTAGTGAATACCTACTAAGGAAAGTCAGCTCGGGGTTAGAATTTAACCTCAGCAAGATTCAATCACTTTCCGATCTAAGATCAATGGATTACAGCCCAAAGGGTTTGGAACAAGATTTCTACGGAAATCTTTATCTAACTTTATCAAAGGCAAATGTTGTTGGAAAATTTAATTCCTCTGGGAAATTACTTGGTTGGTTAGGTTATGATCATAGCCAAGGTAAGTTTGTTAGCAATTGGCAAACTATAGATAAATCAAGTTCCGAGATTCCAGAGTTTGGTTTTCACTACCCCCATTCTATTAAACTTCATCAAGGCAATCTGTATATCACTGAACATTTTAGCAGTCAGATTAAAAAATTTAATTTAGAAGGCGAATATCTAGGCACTTTAGGTGTCTTAGAAAATGGGGAAATTAGTTCTGGGTTTTTAAAAGATCGTAGGTTTATAAATAAGGGAGATAAGAATGGTGTTTTTAAAGGGATTGCTTGCCTTGCTTTTGATCAAGAATCCAATCTTTTTATCTCTGATTATAGTTCGGGAAGCATACTCAAGTTTAATCCCAAGGGAGTTTTTATTGGCTGGGTTGGTAAACGACTTGATGGCGGTTTTAATAAAACTTGGAGTCAGTTAGGTAGTCCGATACCTTCCAATGAATTTGGTGGCTTTAAAGGATTACATTCTATTTCATTTGATTCTAAGGGCCTGATTTATGTGAGCGATACTCACAATCATCGCATAGTAAAACTTGATCCAAGTGGTAAAAGTATTGCCTGGTTGGGAGAAACGATTGATTCACAAATTCCCACTCGATGGTTGGAATTAGATCTAATAACTAAAGCTTCAAGCAAGTTGGGAGGTTTTAATGGGCCAATTGATCTTATCTTTGATGCTGAAGATAATCTATTTGTGCTCGAGGCCCTTGGAAATCGAATTCAGAAAATTTGGAATAATGGGCTATCAGGAGGTTGGATTGGTACTAAGTCTAATGGGCAAGTTGCCTCAAGTTGGTATTTAGGAGATTTGTTGCCTGTCGCAAGTAGTCTACCGGGAGGCTTTAACCTCCCGTATCACCTGATTCAACAAGGAAAAGATTTTTTAATAACAGACGTAAATAATCGTCGTATCCAAAGAATAAGTATACCGCATGCTAACTAAGAAGGCTCTTCTTTCAGCTTCCATTCCGTTGCACTCACTCTTTCAAAGATATCAGTATTTACAAAAGTATCTCTGATTCGGTAAAATTCTTCTAACGACATGCCAATGTATTCGCAAAATTCTGGGACGAATTCAATTTTACCATCAATTTCTTTGATAATTTTTAATCCCGCCTCTCTGGTCAGGCGATTATTTCTGATATGGATATTTACTTGATCGGTTGCTCGCCCATAGCCATATTTAACCCATTTCAAATGTTCACGAATACCCTCAAAGCGCGAATCAACGTTTTCATTTGGATCCCAACAGCCTGCCCATGCTTTATCCAATGCTTTCCAGTTGAGACGATCTTTAATCATTTGTGTGTGCTCAATTGGATCCCATTTAAAAAAATAACCATAGAAGAGTCCTGTCACTTGAGCATCTTGTAACTCTTGATCTGTTGGAAAAGATAAGCATTTCAAATCAGCCATGGCGATTTCATCATCGACCATGTCTTCCTCACGAAATCCACGCATGCAACCAAACTCTTGACGATATCGTCTGTCGAATACTTTTCTTTCGCGGTCCGCAGCAGGGCCTCCATATTCTAATAGCGGATTCTCACCGTAGATAATTAGCGGAATTTTATAACTAGTAGCAATCCTAAATGGGAAGGTAAATATTCCGACATGATTGACCCAGTAAGGATCTCCAACAATTTCAAACCCTTTACGCACAAGCTTGCGTACCATTTTGGGATTCATTGTGAAATGAATATGATCTACCCCAATCTCACGAAGTACATCTAGGTTATATCGACTTCGTTCACAGTGATCGAATTGATCGAAGGTTACCGCTAGGGGATTCATTTTATGGACAACCTTCATTTGATAAGCTTGATAGGTGCTGTCCTTGCCTCCACTTACTGGGACAACGCAATCATATGTTAGTCCATCAGGCGAGCGATATTCTGTTAGTATTTTTTCAAATTCTTGTTGACGTCCCGACCAGTCGATAGCATTTAATACCCCGTGTTTTCGATCTGCTGAGTGGCAAGCATCGCAAATGCCCTGGTCATCAAAATATATATCTGGTTTAGTGTCAGGGAAAAGACAAAGGTTACAATATTTCATAGTTACAAATTAATTCATTGATCTAATTATTGGATCCCATCATAAAGCTTTTGCTATCTTTACTTCAAGACTAAAACTTACTATTCTTTAAACCTTGTGGTCTGAGAATATTTCCTTGTCTAAGTAGTATTCTAGAGCTTTTTGACTGGCCTCATCCTCCGTTTTCGCTAGTAAGATATTGGCAAGCTTTTATTTAAAAAATTTTCATGTCTACGCAAGTAGTAGTAATTGATTATCAAATGGGCAATACCTGCTCAGTCCTAAAGGCTCTAAATCGCCTTGGTGTTAGTCATCAACTTTCCGCCAACCCAGATGTCATTCGTGATGCTTCTCATTTAATCCTACCAGGGGTGGGTCATTTTGAAACTGGTAGTAGAAATCTTCAAGTAAATAACCTCAATCAATTAATTTTAGAACATGCCAACGCGAAACCACTCTTAGGAATTTGTCTGGGTATGCAATTATTATTTAATAGTAGTGCAGAGGCTCCTGGGGCTCCTGGACTAGGATTAATTGATGGGCACTTTGATCGTTTTCAAGTCAAACTAAAAGTTCCACATATCGGTTGGAATGAGATCCGCGGCGATAACCTCCCAGCTATCTTTAAAGACATCCCAAGTCATACTAATTTTTATTTCGTTCATAGCTATTATGCTATTTTAAATGAATCGTTAGCTGTTTCGGAAACAGATTATGAAATTAATTTTGTTTCTGCGGTGCAAAAAAATAAAATATTTGGTACCCAGTTTCATCCTGAGAAAAGTCAAAGTGCCGGACTAAAAATATTAAAGAATTTTATAGAATTTAACTAGAAGGCGCTATGCTTAAGATTCGGATCATTCCAGTATTGCTTTTTAAAAACTGGGGCATAGTTAAAAGCGTTAAGTTTACTGATTTACGAGTTGTTGGCGATCCAACTACTAATGCTCGAGTCTTTAATCAACGCAATGCTGATGAGTTAGTTTTTTTAGATATTATTGCCAGCCGGGAAAATAAAGGGCCTAATTTTGAAGTCATTAAAAATATCGCTAAAGAATGTTTTATGCCTTTAACAATTGGTGGTGGAATTAATTCCATGGAAGATGTTGATCAATTGTTCGAGATTGGAGCAGATAAGTTATCTTTTAATACTAGCCTTTTTCATAATCCCGATTTAATCAGGGCTGTTGTTGGAAAATATGGCTCACAAGCAGTAGTCGCTTCAATTGATGTTGATAATAGTCAGAAACTCATGCAAGTAAAGACTCGCTGCGGAACTGAAGATACTGGATATACGGCACTAACCGCGGTAAGGCTAGCAGAAGATTTAGGTGTTGGTGAGATTTTATTAAATTCGATCGATCGTGATGGAACGGCCACTGGTTATGATCTAGAATTAATAACAGCTGTTACTCAGGCCAGTAATTTACCAGTTATTGCCTGCGGGGGCTGTGGAAAGCTCGCTGATTTACTAGATGCTTCTCGTGCTGGTGCAGATGCCTTAAGTGCAGCAACTATCTTCTATTATGTCGGAGAGAGCATTATTACAATTAAGAATTACCTAGCTAAAGAAGGCTTACCTGTAAGATTAAAATAGTCACAGTGAATTAATTCCATCTGTTAAAACTTTAATTACACGCTGCTGTTGTGCTTCCGTTAGTTTGGGATGGATTGGAATAGCCAAAGTTTGTTTAGAATAGTTTTCAGCAACGGCGAGATCAGAATAAACCTGTCCTAGTGATTGATAATAAGGCTGAAGATGTACTGTTTGATAATGAGTATTCACACCAATCCCCTGTTCGATACAGTATTTATAAAGTGGATCTCTAATCTTCTCAGGGACTCGAATTGAATACAAATGCCAAGCAGAAAGTAAATC
Organism: bacterium; assembly: GCA_031385045.1. Classification (GTDB taxonomy): domain Bacteria; phylum Bdellovibrionota_C; class UBA2361; order UBA2361; family CALJRW01; genus JANNBC01. Next base: position 188,650 of record JANNBC010000024.1, read on the forward strand.
TAATGGGGGCTTAGAAATTAATGCTTGGCTAAGGTGTTGATTGTAGTAAATAGCGATTTCTCGACGACGATTAATAAAACTATCTAGCTTTTTTAATTGAGTAATTCCAAGGGAAGCTTGTATGTCTGTTAGGCGATAATGATAACCTAGTTCCTGTTGTTCGTAATGCCAGGCAGGAAGATTTTTATTAATTAATTCTGCTGGCTCTCTTGTGATCCCATGGGTTCGTAGTTTTAGCAGTTTCTTGGCAATTTCAGGATTTGTTGTCAGGCAAGCACCACCCTCAGCCGTAGTGACGCTCTTAACTGCATGGAAGCTTAAGACTGTGATGTCAGAATAGTGGCAGCAGCCGACTGGCATTTGAGATTGATAAATTCCCCCTAAAGAATGAGCGGCATCTTCAATAATAAAAAATCCGTATTCTCTTGATAGTGCCTTTAGCTCAGACATGCCAGCACTGCGTCCCGAAAAATGGACGGGAACAAGTACATCTGGCAAGCGATTATCTTTTTTTGCTTGAAATAGTTTTTCTTTTAGGACTGGAATCGACATGTTGGCAGTAAGCGGATCAACATCCACAAAATCAACATTTGCTCCTACATAAAGGCCAGCATTAGCACTGGCTACAAATGTAATTGGCGTAGTCCAAACTAGTGAGCCAGATTTAATTCCTAGTGATAGCATTGCTAAATGAAGACCTGCTGTAGCACTAGAGACTGCTATCGCATGGGGTACTTGGCAGTATTCTTCAAGGGCGGTTTCAAACTCCCTAATTTTTGGTCCTTGAGTGAGATGACTAGAGCGTAATACTTCTACAACTCCGACTATGTCATCCTCCTCAATTAGCTGACAACTATATGGGATAAATTCATTCACTTCTGTTTTACTTTTTCACAATTATAGCCGTTTTAGTAGCTCTCTAATTTCATCGACCGATAAAAAGACTGGGTTATTTTCTGAGCTATATTCAAATTCTTCTACTACCGGTTGACCCTTTTCTCCAATTGCCGTTTGACGATAATCAAAATCCTCAGATAAATTAAATACTGGTTGGATTGTATAGAAATCTTTAAATTCTAAAATTCGAGAACTTAAATCTTTCGGGCAAAGGACTTCATGGAGTTTTTCACCAGGGCGAATTCCAACATTTCTAAAATCACGATTTCCAGACATAGCTTCTGCTAAATCGGTAATTTTAAAAGAAGGAATTTTAGGAGTAAAGATTTCACCTCCATGCATTCTTTTAAATGAATTAAAGACAAATTCAACAGCCTCACTGAGAGTTACAAAGAATCTAGTCATGCGCGGATCCGTAATTGGCAATTGTGTAATGCCATTAGCTAATTGTTGCTGATAGAAAGGAATTACTGAGCCCCGAGAGCACAGTACGTTGCCATAGCGGACGATACTAAATTTAGGACCATGCTGCCCACGGATATTATTAGCTGCAGAGAATAATTTATCAGCAACAAGTTTTGTCGCGCCATACAGGTTAACTGGGGAAACTGCTTTATCGGTTGATAAGGCGATAACTTTTTTTACTTTTGCTTCAAAACAAGCCTCGATTAAATTTTCGGCCCCCATGATATTTGTTTTTATTGCTTCATCTGGGTTATATTCTAGTGCCGGGACTTGTTTTAAAGCGGCGGCATGGATTACATAATCAATTCCATAGAGTGCGCGAGTTAATCTAGCACGATCACGAACGTCACCAAGAAAAAAGCGGAGCCTTTCGTCCGGCAATTCATTTTGCATATCAAATTGCTTTAGCTCGTCGCGAGAAAAGATAACAATTTTATTAGGATTAAAACGCTCTAGGATTGTCTTGACACAAAACTTTCCAAAGGAACCAGTTCCACCAGTAATTAAAATATTTGCATTATTAAACATAGACTTACTTTTCTTTTATCTACAAAAATTTTGATAATTATTTGCTTAAATCAAAATATAATCCCCCCTAGGGAAATTAGTTTTTGGACTCACTATAGATATTTTCTCAGGCGATTTATTCACTGCACCGGAAACTATTGGAAAATCAAAAGTATTGATTGATTTGGCCAATCATATATTTAAACGCTTTCAGCGACTATGACAACGTGAAAAATTTACTCCACTAGTATTAATAAGGGTTTAAGTCGCACTGTTTAGCAAAGTTTTAGTAAATTATTGAATATAATACTCGAGGCATTGTGCCTGAACGACCTCTGGTAATTCTTGCTTTTAAATAATACGCTCTTTGCAGACCAAACTTGATCTTAGCATAGATATCAAAAGAATTTGATTGTACGTTAAAAGTTGAACCGACAGCAAAGCCTGGGGGCAAAATACTAGCATTATTAATATCTGAAGTGCTTTCAAATGGACCATCAGACTCGATATGACTTCTGATACTTTCAACAATGGTTTCATCTATTTCTCGGGAGACAGATAGTAAAACCTGATCGCTTGCTACATTAATATTAATTCCCCGAATGGTGCTTTCCCCACTTCCATGAGTGGTCACATACGGGGCAATCGCATTAACCCGGCGCGGAGTCATGCCCGGCACTGTCGCTAATTGACCAAAAAAACCAAATTTTTTATTAGTGATATATTTTTTATCGACCTCACTTTCACTACCAGTTGCATAGGGAGTATCAAAAGATTTAGAGTCACGATCCTGCCAATCAATTAAATTCCCAATTACTTCTCGAATTGAAAAGACCTTCCCTCCAGCTACTTTTTTATTATCTGGTTCTGATAATTTATCTTCAAATCCAAGTTCCGTAAACAAATGATCGAAAGATTCAATTAGGGGCTCAGGCTTGGAGCTATTGGGAAGCGCAATTATTGATTCTAGTTCTGAAATATTTAATTTAGAGTTAGTTGGAATTAACTCTAAGTATATTTCGGAACTCTGATCAGTAAGTCCTAAGTATTCATTGGGAACCCGAGGGTTTAAGGCAAAGACTCCCCAGCCATCAGCTTGATAGGCATCAAATTTATTTTTATCTTCCTTAATTAAGACTTGAGAAAAATTAAGTAATGATTTTAAGAGATATTCTGCTTGTAATCCTCGTTCCACCATTCCCATTGTGCGAGTGGAGATGAATGTTGAATAAGTTAAATTAATTACTAGGATACTTGCTAGGGCAACAATAAAAATAACCAAAACAATGGCAACACCCTGATTTTTTGTATTTTTTGTGCCGATGCTCACGCCAAGTTATTCCATAAAATGAGCGTTACTAACGCCTCAACTGCTATGGTTTAGTGTGCAATGGAACGATCAAATTGTACAGTGCTAGTATTTCCTAATAATGACTCGGCATCTTCTTTTACAAGGTCAGCAAGTTTTTCAATTAGATGTATATAGTTTAAAGCTTTCTCACCCTCTTCTTCTTCAGTGGCAATCTGAGCCATTTTAGCAAACTCGATTTGTTGGTTACAAACAGCCAAATAACTAGCTAGATTAGACATGATTTTAGAGCGAGGATCGACTTGTTGAACTAGAATCTCGGCCTTAACAACAGACTCTCTTAGGATTTCTAGAGAATTTACTAGTGATTGAATTTTATTATCTGACATGAGATTCTCTATATTAATAATTATAAAAGTAACTTTTCGTTACCAATTTATCTTTGCGAGCAATTTCTAAAAGTTGATCATTTAATTTATCTGTCATTACTCTCTTTACTGCTGGGAGTAATTGCTTTTTAGTAAATTTTTAAGTTAAATTAGGATGTTAGCAGTGTGAGGGACTTAAGCCTAAGCTTATAAGGCCTAGGAAAGCTTGCATTAAAACTAATCTACAGTACATATTATGGGCATTCTAGAGAAAGCGTTGCCAGATTAATTGCTTAATTTGCTAAAAAAAAATGCTTATGATACTAACACAGTGATAACATTTATTAATTCTTCGTATAATGTCTAGAAAATGTAGCTTAACTGGTAAAGGTGGACAATTTGGTCATCGTGTAAGTCATGCCAAAAATCGTACTAAACACGTATTCAAGGTGAATCTTCAAAATAAGAAAATTTTTGTACCTTCTCTTGGTAAAACTGTAAAACTTAGTCTTTCTGCTAAGGCTTTACGGATTATAGATAAGCTTGGTGCTGATGCCGCGTTCAAAAAATACGGCTTAGAAATTCAGTAGTATATTCTACCTTTCTGGTTTAAATTTCAAAATATATTTCTTAGTGTAGAGCTGTATCTACAGATATTCTTATCATCATTTAGCTCTGATACCAGGCAGTATTAACAATCTTCTAAGCTGTTTGCTTAGTGGATCATCCCTTTCCTAGAAGCATTCAATCTTTCAGTATCTAAGAGTACGTCACGCAGATCTGAAAAAAGTGGTTCTCCAGTCTTCTCGTGATCTGTTGTAACTGCTGATCGTAATTCGCTTTGATCGATAATTCCTAAATGTTGATTGTTCGGGATAAAGATCTCATCACAGTTCTTGCACTGTAATACTACGACAATTCCCTCATAAGTAACTTTGGTATGCTCAGTTGCAAAAAAGCTTTCGTCTGAACCATCGCAATTGCAGCAGGGACAAGTCACTTCTTCGACGTATGTCTCTGCTAGTCCTTTAAGTCTAAAACGTAGTGCCATAAAACCTCTTAAATATAGATTAAGATCTGAATGGATTTATCTTGGTACAGCGATAAAAAACCTTTCTCCTAAAGGAATATTCGACCTAAGCTAGGTAATACTTTAGATGTTTTTTAGGGTCTGGCAGTTTAATTTCGGGTTTAAAGTCTTAATTATTAACTTTAGAGGGGAAATTTTATGCTGAGAGCTGATATTAGCTCTAATTTATTTAGTGAGTGAATCCCAAAGGTTTGCTTTAGTAGCTAGTTTTTCCTCATCTAGGATTAGTTGGAATCCTTGGTTATTACGAAGATTAATATAGATAGGCGCTTTTAGATTAACAGTAGCATCTCTTAGGCTTTCTCGGATAACTATTAAAGTTAAGATCAAATAAGGATCTTTTTTCTGTAGATCGATTACTTCACTTAGCGATGCTTGATAGGGATATTGGAAGGCTAGTTTTTGGCCATCGACTACGACAAATGCCAGATCGGGATCATCTAATGACTGTAACCAAGAAAATGGAGCTTGGTATTCAATAACAGTAAACTGATGACATTTTGGAAAACCAACAATGCCTTGAGGAAAGCTCAGGACCTTCTCCTTAGATATTTTTAACTCTCCAAATCTGCTTGTTAAGATTTTTCTTTCTGTCATTAATTAATCTTCTTTCTTTTTTGTTGGATCTAATTTTTGATAGTATTCACTAACTTGTTTGATTAGATCTTGCCCGACAGAAGCATTCGCCGAATTAGCAGCTGAGAGGTTCTCTTTTTGAATCTGTTGGTAAATTTCTTGTCGATAAACTTTAACTGTTCTGGGAGCCTCAATCCCAATTCTGACTTGACCTCCACGTTGCTCAAGTAATGTTACAACGATCTCATCGCCGATTACCAGACTTTCTCCAATTTTGCGCGATAAAATTAACAATTTGACTTAAATTTAAAAGTTTACAAATAATTGGAAATTGACGATTTTAACTGCTAAGATTTTTCCTTAATTCAAATCAAAGCAGCTCATTCCGGACAGGGAATTGTTAATTGTCGTTCCTTTGATAGTCTATAATCCACTGTACTTTTTAGAAATAGTAAAAATAAACAAATGTATCGAGAATTTTTTGAACAACTACAATCCACAATTTGCCAACAACTAACGGAAGCTGATGGCGGAAAGACTTTTATTACCGATAATTGGAGTCGATCTGCTAGCAGTAATATTGAGAACGGTGGTGGTATAACTCGGGTGATGGAAAAGGGGCAGATCTTTGAAAAAGCTGGAGTTAATTTTAGTGAAGTTCGGGGCAAGCTTCCCTCCTCTATGTCTAAAGTTTTAACAGGAAACATTGAGCCTCAGGAGTTTAAAGCCATGGGTGTTTCCTTAGTAATCCATCCTAGCTCCCCGATGGTTCCTACTACACACGCAAATTTAAGATATCTTGAAGTTGGTGAATTACAGTGGTTTGGTGGTGGAATGGATTTAACGCCGTACTATTTGTTTCCCGAAGATTGTCGATATTTTCATACTACCTTGAAACAGGCTTGTGATGTTTATGATCCCAAATGTTACCAAAAGTATAAAGCAAATTGTGATTCCTATTTTTATTTACCACATCGTGAGGAAACTCGTGGTATTGGTGGACTGTTTTTTGACTACTTAGGTAAAGGGGAATCAGATATTCAGCAAAAATATTTTCCATTACTTACAGGATTGGCCCCGGCCCTGATGTCAGCTTATTTGCCAATTGTAGAAAAACGAAAAAACTTACCATTCACTCCAGAGCAGAAAAAATTTCAGTTGATTAGACGAGGTCGTTACGCCGAGTTTAATTTGGCCTTTGATCGTGGAACAAAGTTTGGATTAGAGACTGGCGGGCGGACCGAATCAATCCTTATGTCACTACCCCCAGAAGTTATCTGGCAATATGACTATAATCCTTTGCCTGGTAGCCCAGAAGAAGAATTAATTAAGACTTTAAAGTCTCCTAGGGATTGGATCTAATCTCTGAACTAGGCTTAAAGGCGATAATTTTATATTTACAAAGCCTATTTAACTCTTTATCATCAAACAGTATGAATGATGTTAGTCCAAGGAAGCCGTCTTTTATTGATTTCAGTCCTCGCCAAAGAATTATGGCGGCAGCCCTGAAGCTTTTTGTAGAACAAGGCTATTTCAATACCAATGTCCCAGATTTAAGTCGTGAGTCCAAGTGTAGTGTTGGCTCCATTTATCATAGTTTTAAAAATAAAGAAGAAGTTGCCAGAGCACTTTACGAAGAGGCTTTAAGTGCCTTTCGGGGGGCATTGGCAAATTCTATTCATGATATTGATGATACCGAAGAGATTATTAAGACCTTGGTCAAATCCCTACTATCGTTTTCTCAGATCAATGTTCAACTTTCTAAGTATATTTGGTTATGTCGTCATGATGAGTTCATGACAGGAATGATTAAACATCCAACTCGAGTTGGTCATGACCAGTTGGGTCGAAAGGTTGCCAAGTCAATTAAGATTGCTATGCGCAAAAAAGAAATTCGTGTTCTAAAGGCTAATATTATCTGGTCAATAGTTTTTGGTATCCCACTTAGTTATGTTAGGGATTGGCTAGACGGTTACAATACCGAAACACCTAATCAAGTGGCAGATCAGCTTGCTGAGGTTTGTTGGCAGGCACTTAAAGCTAAATAATTTTGGTGTTATTGAAAAAGCTTATTGTCTTTCAGCTAATGCTTTCTTTAAATTTTCCCAAGCTAATAAGGCGCATCTTTGTCGTCCGGGAATCTTTGCAACCCCGGCTAAAATCTTAGCATCACCTAAGAGCATCCATTCATCTTCTGATAAGTCTTTACCAAAAATCATTCTTTCAAAAAGCTCAATTAGCTTTTCACTTTTTGCTAGCTCGCAATTTTTGTTTAAACTACAGAGGATTGCTGAGGATGCTTTGCTGATAGCACAGCCTTGGCCTTGAAATTTGATAGTATCAATTTTGTGATTAACAATCGTTCCGCAGATACTAATTCGATCTCCGCAGAGTGGGTTAAGTAGTTCTTGATGGAAATCAGGAGCATTGATTATACCTTGATACACCGGATCATTGGCATATTCGATCAGTAACTCGGAATAAAAATCATTAATTTCCATAACATTTAATCATAGCTAACTTAGGCTATTAAGTAAAAGCTTCCAAGATTAAAGAATTAAACTAAGGTGCCAGAGGTTAGAGAAGATATAAATTGATCAAGCTCTTTGGAGGAATAAGTAATATCTGAGCGTTTAAAATTGATATCTTGTGCTTTACTTGCAAGTAACAAAGCCGAAATCTTATCACCAAATTGATAATAAATTTTAGCCAGTAATTTTAGCTCTCGGGAGCTCATCCAAGATGAGTTTTGTGCAGCTTGCGTCGCTAGTTGTAGGGCATAGCGCAAATTTTCTTCTTGTTCATCGGACTTTTCTAGGTAGGCAGCAGCTAACAGGGAAAGTGTTCGAGGATGATCTGGGATAATTTTTAGGGCCTGATGGAGATACTCTCTGGCTGAATTACAATCACCTTCTTTAATCAAAATTTTTGCCATTAAGTGCTTAGCTGAAATTGGAGCATCCACTCGCTTGGCAATGTCTTCCAGATCTTCATGGTGTCGATAATGACCAGTAAGATATTCTAAAATCAGTTGGCAAGTTTGATGAGCACTTTTAAATTCCTCAGGAACATCTTGTAGTCCCTTAATTAAAAGTTCACATTCTTCAATCACAAACTTTGGTGGTTCGGCGTCTAACATGGAAGAAACATAAATGTGCATTAATTGGAAATCAGTACCAAATGTTTGCACTGCAGTTCTTAATAGCCACATTGCTTCTTGATCATTCCCAATCCATCCATACATATAGGCTAGACGCAGATATGCTTGCTTGGAATTGGGCAGTGATTTCAAAACTGAACTTAAAGTGTTAATTGCTGGAGTGAATTCACCAAGCTTAAAATAGCAATAAGCTAAGTCCATCATGGCGCAGTGTCTCGCCTGATGTTTTGGATATTGTTTTAAACCTTGTTCGTATAGATTTGCTGCTAGTTGATACTTGCTTTCGCTATAGGCTTCTGCGGCTTTAATCCAAAGTACACAAGGAATTCCACCCCAAGTATTTGACCATTGAAAAGATTTTTTAAGAAAATTAAGGAGTTTCATTGAGTACAGCTCTATCAGTATAAAGTTCAGCCCCTAAAGGCTTTTTTATTCACTATAGAATCTATATCACGTTAAAAACGGTTTCTGCTTCTAGGTTAAGTCAAAAATTGTCCAGTGGACTTTTAGTAAATTAGGCTAGATTAGCCTTAAATTACCCTAACTTTAATAATACCAGGGACTTCAGAAAGTTTCTTGACTAAATCTTGGCTAATTTGGGCATTGGTATCGGCAATTGTACAGGCATACTCACCCCTAGATTTATTAATCATATCTACGATATTAAATCCAGCGGCTCCAAGTTTACCTGAAATTTCTGCTAACATATTAGGAATATTTCGGTTGATTATTACCAAACGACAACCTGCAGCAATCGGCGGGAGCTCAATTTCAGGCAGATTAACAGAGTTAGTAATATTACCAGTTTCTAAATAATCTTTTACTTGTTTACAGACCATTCTAGCGCAGTTTTCTTCTGCTTCAGCAGTACTTGCTCCTAGATGTGGAAAGGATAAGACGGCAGGTTCTCCTTGTAAGGCAGCCTGAGGAAAATCACAACAGTAATGTTTGATTTTACCTTCTTTGATTCCCAGTAAAATTGCCTCAGAATCTACAATTCCCGCCCGAGAAAAATTAAGGATGGTCACACCCTTTTTAATTTGTAAGATTTGCTCTTTAGCGAAAAGGCCTTTAGTTGCCGGTATTAACGGCACATGAAAAGAAACAAAATCAGCCTCAGCATAAAGCTGTGCAAGGTTGCTGGCCCTAATAACATGTGCGGATAAACGCCAGGCATTTTGAATGGTAATAGCTGGATCGTAACCAACAACTCGCATTCCTAATTCTAGAGCGGTATTTGCTAGCATTACTCCAATTGCCCCAAGACCAACAATCCCTAGTGTTTTGCCGGCAATTTCCATCCCTGCAAAATTCTTTTTTTTGGCTTCAGTTTCTAGATCGATTTCTAGATCTGTGCCCTTTAGAGTTTTTACAAAATCATTTGCTGGAAAAAGATTTCGTGCTGAAATTAACATTGCAGATAAGACTAGCTCTTTAACGGCGTTAGCATTAGCTCCGGGTGTATTAAATACGACAACTCCAGTTTCTGATAACTTTTCAACTGGAATATTATTTACTCCAGCTCCGGCACGACCAATTGCCAATAAATTAGATTCAAAATCAAATTGATGTAGGTTTTGTGAACGAAGCAAGATTGCTTCTGGATTGGAAACAGCAGTTGCTAAGTTATATTCACTCAGCTGATTAAGTCCAGTTTCCGAAATGTTATTTAAAACTAAAATGTTTTTATTCATGTTAATTAAGCAGAAGTTTTTTCAAAATTTTTCATAAAATTTACTAGCGCCTCTACCCCAGCATATGGCATGGCATTGTAAATACTAGCACGCATTCCACCGACAGAGCGATGTCCTTGAAGGTTTAGTAAGCCTTGTTCTTTAGCCAAATCTAAGAATTTATTTTCCAGACTACTATCAGCTATTAAAAAAGGCACATTCATGTCGGAACGTGATTCTTTCTGAACAGGGTTAGAATAAAAAGAACTTTGATCAATAAAGTCATAGAGTAACTTTGCTTTCTTTTGATTGTTAGCAACAAGTTGATCGAATCCTTGCGCCTTAATCCATTTCATGACTTCGCCCATGATATAAATACTGTAACAAGGCGGAGTGTTGTAACAACTATCTGCCTCAGCATGGGTTTGATAGTTAAGATAAACGGGCAGTTCTTGATTGGAGGTAGCTAAAAGATCTTTTCGGATAATTACTAAGGTAACTCCTGCTGGCCCAAGATTCTTCTGGGCTCCTGCATAAATCATGGCAAACTGATTAATATCAAATTTACGAGACAGAATATCTGAGGACATATCCGCAATTAGTGGCGCAGAACTTTTTGGGAAATCCTTAAATTGTAATCCACCAATAGTTTCGTTAGAGGCAATGTGTAAATAACTGGCATTATCACTTAGCTTCCAAGAACTACTTTCTGGTAAGCTTAAATAATTATGTTCTTTACCATCGGCAACAACATTAACAACCCCTATTCTCTTAGCTTCTTCCACAGCTTTTTTCGACCACTGTCCAGTAATAGCATAGTCAGCAACCGCACCTGTTTTTAGGAAATTTAGTGGGATGTTTGTAAATTGCGCGGAAGCTCCCCCTTGTAAAAACAATATTTTATATTGATTGTTAATTGTTAGTAACTCTCTTAAGTTGCTTTCCACATCTTTAATAATTGATTGGAATTCCGCTCCACGATGACTAAGTTCCATAACAGAACAGCCGGAAGCATGCCAATTAAGCAGCTCTTTTTGAGCTATTTCTAATACTTCTTCTGGAAGTTGGCTGGGGCCTGGGCTGAAATTATATTTTCTTTGGTAATTCATATAGCGAGTTTCCTAGTTGAATCGGACAATTTTTTGCCCACTTTACATCATTAGAAAAACTCTGCAAGAAGGCTTGATTAGTTAATAGCACTACGCTGGAACCCAAATGAAACGTGCCTAATCGCTGGCCAAGCTCAAAGCAGAAATTAATATTTTTTTCTTCAACTGCTTGTAGATCTTTTTTAAGTAATTCTTGGTTAGTAACTAGATCATTAAAAGTTAAGGACATTTTCCCAACATTTAATGCTCCTACCATAACCAGCAAGATCGTTCCCAGGGCAGTTTCTAATTCCATGATTACCCGCTCATTACGGGCAAAGAGATTTGGTAATCGCTGATAGGTAAAGTTATTTACTGGCCAGAGAAAGCCAGGGATATAAACTAAGCGTTTTACACGACCAGAACACGGTGCATGGACATGATGATAGTCCTTCGGTGAAAGATAAAGGTTATATAGTGCACCACCAAAGTAATCGCTAGCTTGAAAATGATTACCTAAAAGTGCAGAGATTCGGTAATTAACTCCTTTAACTTGCAACTGTTTATCTTCTGAGACTACAAATTGATCCCTCAAAAATCCATCAACTGGGGAGACAAAATCACTACTCATTTGTCGACTTCCAGGTTTTAAATCACGCACAAAGAATTCCCCCAGTGTACGATAACTTTTTAAACTTTCCGGAACTCCAGCAAGATCAACTTGGCAGATTCTTGAATAAACTATGTAGACAATAGGTCTAAACCAGACTGGTAGGTAGATGTTGGTGAGTAGGCCGAAGCCATAACTTAGGTAATTAGTAATAATGATCACTTGAACTTTTATTGAATAGTTAATAGGTTAATGTGCTATACTGCAGGACAATGTCGCAAATCGTTTGGAACTGGTCAAGAAGGCTGAGTCTTTTTTTAACGTCTCTTACTTTAACATTTGCAACACCTCAGTAATTAAGTTTTAATTTTTGAAATAACGATGATTAGAACATCAAATCCAGTTTTAAATGACCGAATCTTTGCGGAAACAAGATCTTACTCCACTTCTGAGGTAATGACACTTTCTGGGACTGTTAATAAAACAGCCTGTTGTTTAGCATTAACAATTGCTAGCGCATATTATGTCTATAGTCATCCACAATTTGCTTTTCTGTCATTACCCGCGGTGCTGTTAGCATTTGTGATTGGCCTAGTTATTACTTTTAAAAAGACTTGGGCTGGGTTTTTAACACCGCTTTATGCCTTAATTAAAGGTGTTTTTGTAGGATCTTTTTCGCTCTTTGCCAATCATTATGTGATGCAACAGAATCCAGCATCAAATGGAGTTGTCTTTCAAGCCATTATTTTAACCTTTGGTACACTTTTTGCACTTTTGATGGCTTATAAAAGTGGTTATATTAAAGCAACAGAAAATTTCAAACTGGGAATAGTTGCTGCTACAGGAGGGATTGGGCTTTTTTATCTAATCTCTTTGATCGCTTCTTTGTTTGGGGCAAATCTGAGTTTTATGTATAGCAGTAGTCCTTTAAGCATTGGGATTTCAGTTGTTGTTGTAATCATTGCGGCATTAAATTTAGTACTTGATTTTGATTTTATTGAGAATGCTGTAGCGACTCGTAACACTCCAAAATATATGGAGTGGTTTGCTGCTTTTGGTTTATTAGTTACATTAATCTGGCTTTATATCGAAATATTACGTTTACTTATGAAATTGGCATCGTCGCGTGAATAAAATCCCTTTATTAATTATCTTTCTTGCTAGCTTAATTATTACTCCTTTTGTTTGGGCTGATGCTAAAGAAGAAGCTTTTCAGCCTAGTTTGATCGGTTTAAATAATGATCAGAAAAGACTATTTGATTATTTAGAGATTGAAAGAATTATTCTTGAGGGTAAGTATCGTGAGCCAGACACTGAAGCTTGGAAAAGCTTTGCTAGATTATACGAAGAATATGTGGAACTTTTCTGTTATGAAAGTGTAAATTACAAATTTCAAAGTCCGACTAATCCAAACCCAAGTGCCACTTGTCGAAATTACCTAAGAAATCTCAAGATCTATAATCCTACAAATCCACTTTTGGCCTGTTCTGAAAATGGTCTGGGATCCGAGCAATGTAAGAATGCCTACTTGCAACAATATATTTCTAGAGAAGGTGATTTCACAAATAATTTTAATACCATGAGTGAATTTGAGGGGAAAATAGCTACCCTGTCTCAGGAGCGCATGAAGACAAGACCGCAAGAATTAGATTTTGAAATTAATAAATTAGCATTAAGCTTTAAGACTGAAGAGACTGCTGAAAAATGGTTACAGTATAAATCGATGCTTAGTGAAAAAATTGATTATGAGTGCCATACGGTTGGTGTTTCTTTCGTAGATTTTGCACCACCAGATTTTATGATGGGCGCCAACTTAATTGAGCATCAACGCTATACTAGTGATCAACTTTATAAAGAGGCCTATGATCTTTTACATGATCCGAACAGACTAGGAAATCTTTTTATTCAAGGTAACTTTGATAAAAAAGAGGATCCTGCAGTGGAACTGCAGACTAAGCCTCACCCGTTTGAAGTTATTGATAAAAAAGATCAAAGTGATTTTAAACCAAAGCCTTTTTGGCGAATTCGCCGTATTTCCACTAAATGCTATGAGAGTATTCTTCAAGGCTTAAGATTTAATATTGCCTTACCAGCCTCCATTTGTAATCTGCATGGAATATATTCCCCACTATGCTTAAACGCTGATAAAGAATTTGAAAAAAATCTGCCGCTTTATATCAGAAAACCTAAAGTTATTAAGCCAAAATTTGAAATGGGAACTTTCTAGCAGCATTAATTTTCTTTTCAAAAATGCTAAAAAGTTCATTTATCCTCTTGAGATTCTTAGTTTTTTTTGATTTAATGGATACCTGTAGTGATTCATAACTACAGGTTGATTTATCTTTTTGTTTCCTTATGTCTAAAAAAAATTGTTTAACAAAAGCTGATCTCGCAGATAGCATTTTCTCAATGATGCCAATTGATAAGAGCCAAGCAAATCAGATTGTGGAAGATTTTATTGAATTAATTAAGACAGGACTGGAACAAGACGAGAAAGTAATGATTTCAGGATATGGTTCTTTTGAGGTGAACTCCAAGTCAGCTCGCCGAGGTCGTAATCCCCAAACTGGCGAATCCATTATTTTAAGATCAAGAAAAGTTGTTAAATTTAAACCTAGCCAAATCTTAAGAAAATCAGTCAATAACGATGGTTCAGCAATTGATGAGCAAGAAGATAGTTTTGCTCCCAAGCCTCGAGCACCTTTCCGTAGCTAGTGCTCTATCCATTAAGTTTTTTCACCTGGGAAAGATCCCGAGCCGGAGCACTTATTTTACGGAGGTAGGATAATAATACTAATTTACTAATGTCCCAGCAAACACTCTCGTCACGCAGGTGCAAAAACTTATCGGATGGGACACTAGACTCTCTGCAAAGCTTGAAGAGTTAGAAGGTAATTTATTTACCTTGGATTATTAAGGGTATAATTTAAGAAAAAAGAAGTGGTGGGTTCTCTACATGAATACCTTCTTTTTTTAGGTCTAACCAAATTTCACGAGCTAACTCTTTATTGCTTTGATCTAAAATTTCATAAATATTCTCTAAGTTAAGGGCATACTTGATGGCGGACAGTGCATAAACTGAAGATGCCGTCTTATTTTTTAAGCTCTCCCTAACTTCTTTTAAGTAAGACTCCAGTTCTTTCTTTGTTTTAATCATCTATTTTCTCCAAAACTTATTAACTTATTATTTGCTTATCTACTATCCTAACGATCCACAGGGATTAATTCAATAGCCTGACTAAAGCGCCTCGGATCTTGACCAGGGATCACAACTAGGGGGGAGTCGGTAATAACACCTCTAGTTTCAATTCTTCTAGGTTCGATGCCAAAACGGACTAAATAATTTCCAATTTCTCTAGATCTCTTTAGTGTTAAGTGCTCTGCATAGCTAGTTTTATCTTCCACAGACTTCACATAACAAGCCACAATCAACCTTGACCATGGAAAACGTTTCTTATTAAGTCGTGCTAACTCTCTAACAAGTGCAATTGATTCTGGTTTTAACTTAACCTCGTCTCCAGAGAAGAAATAATCAGCAGGATAAATATCACGTGCGGGATGGAACTCGATTCTTCTTTGATAGTGTTCAGTTAAAACTTGCTGAGCAAATGCAATTTCTTTTTCTGTCTTGGCCCGTTCTTTTAATTCTTTCAAATCTTCTTCCGCCCAGTCTTGAACTGCCCCGCGGATTCCTCCAGCTACAGCTCCTACTCCAGCCCCGACTGCCGCTCCTGGCCCAGTTCCAGCACCTAAATGCAAGCCTACAATAGCTCCCGTTCCTGCGCCAGTTGCTGCACCAGTGACAATACCCAAACCTTCTTTATCAGGACCAGGGCGATATCCAGTACATGATACTAGTAGTATTAAGAGAATCAGTAAGGAGAATTTAGAATTTTGCTTGTTCATCAAACGTTATTTGCTTTAAGGGGTACTGATAAAGGTAAGAATTAGGGTCAGCAACCGCAGTCTCCAAAAGATTATACGTCGAACTAGGTCCTACAACAACTATAATAAAATCATCAATCCTCCAGTGTTTAGTGGCAACGTTCTGAATTTCTGCTGAATTAACTTTGGCAATGTTGCTTAGAAAATCTTGTTGATAATTATCTGGATAATCTAATAGTTTTAATAGCGCATAACGATTTACGATTTTCTCATAGTTATCATAATCAAAAACGAAGGAGTTCTGGATATTACGCTTAACACTCTCTACTTCAGCTTCCTTTGGGCCAACAGTCTGAAGTTCTACAAGAGTTCTGACTCCCTCTTCAATCGCCTTAACTGTTTGTTCTGATTTTGTTTGTAAGTAGATAATATTTTTACCAGGAATTACATCCTCTAATGTACCCCCAAAAGTAGAATAGGCCCAGCCATTCTTTTCACGAATGTTTTTCATTAGTCTAGAAGTGAAAGACTTAGTACCAAAAATATCATTAAAAACTTGGAGGGCATATTGATCGGGACCAAGACGTTTCACCCCACGTTGACCAATACTTACAGTGCTTTGCTGATATTCACCTGGGTAGAAATAAATTCCCTTAGCGTTTTCTGGAACTGGATCTAATAACTTTTCTTGAAAGTTTTTACTAACGGGCCATTTTGCAAAATAATCTAGTGCCAGTTGCCGAGCTGCAATATCAGTTAAGTCTCCAGTTAAGACAAGTTTAGCCTTATTGGGGATAACGTACGCCCGATGGACTCTAAGTATTTCGGCTCGACTAAGAGCTTCAACTTCCTTAATTGAACTGAGCTTTTCAAATGGAGTACCACGATTGATCAACTGATTAAATGTTAGCGAAGCAATGTCGTTTGGTGAATCTTTGCGAGATTTAATACTAGCAATCTTTTGTTTTTTCCAATTTTCCAATCTTTGCAAATCAATCTGTGGTTTTAAGACAATGTCCTGAGCTATCGGTAGAACCTCAGCTAGAGATTCACTTAGGCAAGAGAAGCTAATGCTAGCATTTTCAGCTCCAAAATTAACATCAACTGAGGCAGCTAGTTGTTCTAACAGTAAATCAACTTCTTCTGGGTTTCGCTCTCCCGCGCCACCAGTACGCATTAGGCTGCCCAGCGCTTCTAAGGCAAGAGCGTCCCCTTGTTGTTTTGCAAGATAAACCCCATTCGGAATCAATAAAGTACCATTAATAATTGGCAACTCTGGATCTGCTAAAAAATTAACTTCAATCCCATTCTCAATAATCCAAGAAGTAATTTGTGGAACATTCGCCGTCAAAGGATCAACTTTGAGAGCTTGTTTTATCCATTTTGGATTCTTCGAGCTCAACTCTGTAAATGATTTTTGCCGAGTAGGTTTTTTTTCTGCTGGAGCAAAAAGGCTACAGGCCGAAAGTAAACAAATGAAAATTATGATCAGATACTTCACTGTCGGTCCTCCAATTTGCCAACGATTAAATTTTCAGGCACTAGATATTTTCTAGCAACTTGATTGATTGTTGCGATATCTAAGTTATCAATTTTTGCTAACCAACTGAAGTAATCATGCCAATCATCATAGACATGCTGCGCATAGCTTAAACCTTGCGCCAAAGTCATATTAGATTGCAGGCCAAAAATTAAATCTGCTTTCAGCCTTTTTTTAACCAAGTTTAGGTCACTTTCTGAGATTCCCGCTTTTAACTTAGCTTCGATAATCTTTAATAATTCTGCTTCTAATTGATCATTGGTCGTTGGTGCGATCGGTTGAGCAAAAATCAAGTATAAATTCGGAAAGGCCGCGCCGGGCCCCTCAAAATAGCTTAAAGAACGAGCGATTGAGCGATCAATTACTAAATCTTTATAAATTGGCGCAACACTGCTGCCAAGCATCGCATCAAGCCAAAGGTTTAATGCTAAATCATCAGGGTTAGGATAGTTTGGCTTATGATAAGCTAATAGCATTCTAGGCTCAGCAGCAAACTGCACGGCAAATTCCTTTTTTCCTGTGAACCAAGGCTCAATAATATTTGTTCTTTTTGGGGTTGGCTGACTTGGCAGTGAGCTAAAATACTTCTCCAGCATTTTTACAGTATCTGAAACATCTAAATCGCCAACCAAGGTAATCAGAATATTATCTGCCTGATAATATGTGCGATAAAACTGATCAATATCGTTAGCTGTTAGGTTATTTAAATCTGTTTCATAGCCAATTGTTGGGCGCCGATAGGGATGTAATTCATAAGCATTGGCCAGCATCTTAATATACAAAGCGCCATCTGGATCATCAACATAACGTAAGCGTCTTTCTTCTTGAACTACATCTCGCTCGGAATAAAACTGTCGCCAAACTGGCTCAGCCAATCGATCAGATTCAATTTGACACCAACTCTCTAGGGCGTTACTGGGCATACTAATAAAATAATTTGTAAAGTCAGAACTTGTCGAGGCATTCATGCCAACGCCGCCTAACTTAGAAAAAATCTGATCAATCCCCTCTTCTCCATTCCAAGTTTTTTTAAGTTTTTTATTTACTATGGAAATTTGTTTTTTGATCGACTCTTGATCTTCCGATGGATCTTGTGATTTTTTAACCAACACTTCTAGCTCTCTTAATAACTGCGCTTCTTTGGGAAAATTTTTCGTACCTAAAGTCTTAGAACCCTTGAAGGCCATATGTTCTAACATATGGGAGATGCCTGTTTTGCCTGGGATTTCATCCACGCCACCAACCTTAACGCTAATCACTGCTGAAAAAACTGGGGCTTGCTTACGAGGATAAATAATAACCTGAAGGCCATTGCTTAATTTCGCCGAATGCACTTCGCCAATTAATTTATCAACGATACCTTGATAATCGGTTTGTGCTAGAGAAATTAATGGGGTCCCAAGGAGTAAAAGGAAAGATAAGAGTATTCTAAACATACTTGCTTTTCTACCGAATTGCGCCAGATAGTTCAAGCATAGTGTTCCGCCTACTCTCGTTCGCAAAGCGAACAAAAAAAAACAAACACTATGTCCGCCGTAGCTCTCTGAAATTAAAAGACTTTTTAATTTCAGAGAGCGAAGGAGGACCTTACACAACGCCTCAGTTCCGATCTACAATTTAATTGGAAATGAAATTGAAAAAAGATTAATCCCAAAACTTAGTTACTAATCCTCAACCACTGGCTTACTAAGAAAAAGTGTAACAACAGCACCGCCCTCCGGACTATTATTAAATTTTATTCTTCCTTTATTAATCCTAGTTAGAAATTTGCTAATCACGAGACCTAGGCCACCGCCTTGCTGTTCATTAATCTCTCTTTGATGCTGATAAAAAACTTGTGATAGATTTTTAAAACAATTTTTATCAAAGCCATTACCATTATCAGTAATTGATAGATTAATAGTGCGAGTATCATTTTCCAAGGTAACTTTAATTTTTCTTGGCTCTTTAGTAAATTTAATTGCATTATCAATCAGCCGATCTAGAATAAGTCCTAAATGTTGGGGATAAGCAATCAGTTGATAGGTTTCTTCCTGATCAAATTCAAAGCTTACTTCACACTGATGATCAACTAAGTATTTTTTATTTTTTTGAAGATAAGATTTTACAAAATCAAGTAAGTTCAAATCGGCAGAGTATGTCTGGTAGTTCTTCTGTGCCTGACCAGCTTGAATTTGTTGTAGTAATATAAAATTGTTAATTATCTTCTCTAACCTTTGCCCACCACGCCATATTGTTGACACTAGGGAGCTAATCTTATCCTTAGCTAAATTCTCTTGCTGGCTTAGTAATAGTTCTGAGCCAGTGGTTACGGCTACTAGTGGAGTCCGAAATTCATGTGAGATATGTCGGATAACTTGTGATGAAAACTCATCCTGCTTTTTTTGATAAAATTCTTGAATATCTTTGGAGCGTTCAATTTTTCCTCGAATTGTTGCTAAGAGCTCATTTGGATCAAATGGTTTTACTAAATAGGCATCGGCTCCAGAAGATTTACCTTTTAAAACATTCTCTGAATCACCAAGTGCAGTCAGAAATACAAAAGGGATATTGGCATATTGGTTCTGTTCACGAAGTCGCTTCTGAAGAGTAAACCCATCCATTATCGGCATCATGACATCACAGAGAATTAAATCTGCCTCGATCATTGCTAAGCTGGATAAGGCATCTTCTCCATTCACTTGAACAAATACTTCATAGTTTTCGTCTGTTAATAAGGTCCGTAGAACATCCAAGACGAGTGGATTATCCTCTACTACCATAATCTTTGGTTTAGTTGCTTGTAATTCAAACGACTCGGAATGCATAACTAATCTTTCAGGTTACTAAAACAGCCTTTATGACTTAGCTACTTATCGACTGAAAATACCTATTCCTTTAGGCTAATTTTGCTTATTTGAAAAAAGATTGCCGATCAGTTATTATAATAAGTCCAAAAAGTAATTTCCTACGAAAATTACTTTTTGGTGCGTAACCATTCACGTATCTGTAAAAATTTAAAATGAACAAATCCCCTTAAAGGGGTCAATTTACGAAGTAAATTGGGGGTGGAGACACTATCCGTTCACACTACTGGACAAAATCATTCAGATTTTGACCAAGGAATAAATTAGTTTTTTGTTCTAATAAAGCCTTTTAAAAGTAGTTTAACTTTACCCGTGAACGGATACTTTGGTGCTTATTATCTCCCAGAGGGATAATAAAATCATATAGTTATGACAAAAATCACAAAACTAATTTTTAAATTCTCGGAAATTATTTTTTGGTCATAACTATATATAGCCAGTTGCAGGGTCTCAGGGCTCTTTTATCAGCACCAAGTTCAGGTTAGATTGTCAGAACTTGAACTTTTAAAAATCTGCTAAGTTATGGAAAATAATAAAATTATTGCTGTCTTTCCAGGACAGGGAGCTCAAAAAGTTGGCATGGCTAAGGATCTTTTTGATCAATATGATCTAGCTAAAAAGCTGTTTAGGATTGCCGACGAAGCACTAGACTATT
Source organism: bacterium (assembly GCA_031385045.1). Taxonomy (GTDB): domain Bacteria; phylum Bdellovibrionota_C; class UBA2361; order UBA2361; family CALJRW01; genus JANNBC01. Next base: position 209,319 of record JANNBC010000024.1, read on the forward strand.
CTATTTCCAAGATCTGTTTTGAGGGCCCAGAGGATAACCTAGTATTAACTGCCAATGTTCAACCAGCTATTTTGACACATAGTTGCATTGCCTACCAAATTGCTAAAGAAAAGTTAGGAGATAAATTAAATCCAGTGGTAGTTGCTGGTCACAGTCTTGGAGAATATTCTGCGCTAGTTGCTGCGGAAGCAATTAGTTTTGCTGATGCTGTAGTTTTAGTTCACAAACGTGGCAAATACATGCAATCAGCAGTGCCCGTAGGAGTTGGCGCAATGCTTGCTGTTCTTGGACAAGAAGTGGCAACTTTAGAAAATGCCTTAGTAGGTTTTGATGATTTAGAAATTGCGAATATTAATGCTCCTGGTCAAATTGTAATTTCTGGATCAGCAAAAAGCGCTAAAGAGTTTCAAGCTAGCAATACTGGCTTTAAAATGATTCCACTGCCAGTCAGTGCTCCTTTTCATTGCAAGTTAATGCAATCTGCCCAAGATTTGCTCAGTAAAGATCTAGACTCAATTGAAATTAAAACACCAAAGTTTCCCGTAATTTCAAATTATCTAGCACGTCCCCTAACTAATCCGGAAGAAATTCGTCAGGCACTTAAAGACCAAGTAACTGGTAAGGTTCGCTGGGTGGAGTCAATGGAATTAGCAATTAGTCAATTCCAAGTTGAGCAAATAGTTGAGTTTGGTCCAGGCAACGTCCTAACTGGATTAATGAAAAGAATTAATAAGGATTTAAGCAAAGTTAATTATCAAGTAAGTGGTGACTTCCAATAATATTTGTTATCTATCCCTAGGCACAAACCTAGGGAATCGAGAAGAGTTTATCAAGAAAGCTCTGGTAAAACTTGGTAAGGAAGTTAAAATTCTGAAAATCTCTCCTGTTTATCAAACAGCTCCTTGGGGTCTACTAGAACAAGAACCATTCTTAAATCTCTGTGTGGAGATTTCCACCACACTTAGCCCACTATCCTTACTAAATCTTTGTAAAGCAATCGAACAACAACTAGGGCGTAGAAAGAAAATCCATTGGGGACCAAGAGAGATTGATATCGATATAATTTTCTATGCCAAGGAGATCATTAAACTGGAGAACTTAACTATCCCTCATCCAGAACTATCACATCGACAATTTGTTTTAAAACCGCTAGCTGATCTTGCTCCAAATTTTATTCACCCAGAATTAAACATTTCTGTTATAAACTTATCTTCTAGCTTATCATTAGATGGAGTTGAATTTTATCAAGTATAAACCCAGAAGATGAAAACAAAATTAATGGGAGTTCTAAACCTCACGATAGATAGTTTTAGTGGGGACGGATTATTAACAAGTAATAATTTTGTTGATTCAGCCTTACGCCAGGCGGAGACAATGCTCGCAAGCGGTGCTACTATTCTTGACTTAGGGGCAGAGAGTTCTAGACCAGGAGGATTACCAATCACTGCGGAAGAAGAATGGCAAAGACTAGCGCTAACCCTTAAAGAATTAAGTTCCCTGGAAACAATTATTTCGATCGATACCTATCACGCCAAGACAGCAGAACTTGCTTTAAACCAAGGAGCAACGTGGATCAATTCTATTTGGGGTTTTAAGAGAGATCCAAACTTATTAGCAGTTGTGCGAGAGGCTAACTGCCCGTTTGTTTTAATGCATAATACTTCTGACCAAGCTAGTATTCAGGAATCGTCACAAATAGGCAGTTTTTATCAAACAAGTATTCATCATGATGTTGTTCCAGAAATTATTAGATCTTTGAAAGTAGATATTAATGAAGCGCTGGAGCAAGGAATTAGATCCGAACAAATTATTATTGATCCTGGAATTGGCTTCGGGAAAACTCCACTTCAAAACCTACAAATCATTGGAAACTTAGCGGCCTTTAAGGAATTAGGGTTCCCTGTGCTACTTGGCCCTTCTCGAAAGTCATTTATTGGAGTAGTACTTGATTTGCCAATAACCGAAAGATTAGAAGGGACACTAGCGATTTGCACCTTAGCTGTCAGTCAAAAGATTGAGATCTTAAGAGTGCATGATGTTCAGGCTGTAGCCCGGGTGACAAAATTAACAGAAGCCATTCTTAATGCTTAAACTTAATCAACAACAAGCTATCCAAAAATTAAATCAGGCAGGTGAAACCGCTCAGCCATTTTTTGTGCTTGCTGATTTTAGTGGAACTTCCTTTGAGATTTGGGAAAAAGCAGAATTAGCGCAACAGAAAATATTGGTTAACTTTCCTAATTTTAAAAATTTCAATAAACCCGAACTCCCGATCGGCAATCCTCAAATTAACTTAATTGATCAGTTATCACTAAAAGATTATCAAAAAGCTTTTCAGAAAGTTCAAGAATATTTACAACGCGGTGATACCTACTTATGTAATTTAACCTTCGCCCAAAAAATTAAACTTTCGCTCTCCTTAGAAGATGTCTTTTATCAGGCCGATGCGCGATTTAAAATTTATTACCCAGGAAATTTTGTTTGTTTCTCCCCGGAAATTTTTGTAGAGACAAAAAATAATAAGATTTATACTTATCCAATGAAAGGAACTTTTGATTCAGAGGAACCAGAGACACTTGCTACCAATAAGGAACTTGCCGAACATGCTACCGTTGTAGATTTACTTCGTAATGACTTGTCTTTGGTCGCTGAGAAAGTCCAAGTAGAGAATTATCGCTATTTTGAAGAGATTAAAACGCCAACAGGAGAGAAATATCTGCAATCTAGTTCCCAAATTAGTGGCTTACTTCCCCATAACTGGCAAAGCGAACTTGGTACTATTTTTACTAAACTCTTACCTGCTGGATCAGTTACTGGTGCTCCCAAGCAAAAAACAATCCAAGTTATTCAAGAAGTTGAGCAGTATCCTCGAAGATTTTATACGGGCACCGCTGGTTACTTTGATGGTAGTAATTTTATTTCCTGTGTTTTAATTCGCTTTATTGAAGAATCAGAAAAAGGCTTAGTTTTTAAATCTGGGGGTGGAATTACCGCAGAAAGTGAACTAACCGCTGAGTATCAAGAATTAATTAGTAAAATTTATGTCCCAATTTCTGGAAAGTATTAAGATACTTAATTGTCTGCCGATTAATTTAACTTGGCATCAAGCTCGAGTAAATTATACTTTTCAAAATTTCTTTCCAGAATCAACTCCTTGGGATCTAACGGAGCTTATAAATCCAAAAGACTTACGGCAAGATTTAACTTATAAATGCCGATTTACTTTTAACAATCAACTGCGGAAAATTGAATATCTGCCCTACACTTCTGTTCGCCATGAACGATTTAAATTGATCGATATTGGAGATTACGAATATCAATTTAAATATAGCGATCGTAGCTTCTTTCAACATCTAGCCCAAGCAAACCCTAACTATGATCAATTAATTTTGATTAGGCATGGCCTGGTGACTGACTGTACTTATGCTAACTTAGTTTTCGAGAATCAAAAGGGATTCTATACCCCCAGAATACCACTCTTACCTGGAGTTCTTCGTGCCAAATTATTAGCAACAGGAAAATTGCAGTTAGCTGATATTCGCCCAAAAGACCTAGAAATTTATCAAAATTTTTATTTAATTAATGCACTAATCGGGGAAGATCTAAAAAGCCCCTATTCAATTAAACTGATTGATCGATCGGCTTATTAATTCTCAAGTTATAATGGTAAGAACAATTTTTAGAACAAGTTTGAAATTTCTCAGTTGGCTGGCAACGATCGCAAATTTTTGCAACTCCAGAACACTCTTTACAGGTTGTCACTAATCTTCCAGGATTACCACAATGCGGACAAAGATGAACTACTTGGCTTGGTTCTAAGTTTTGATTTAGAGCAACGCGATGATCGAAAACAAAACAATCACCCTTAAACTTATGATTGGGATACTCTTCCAAATATTTTAAGATTCCACCTTCTAACTGATAAACGCTCTCGTATCCCTGTGATTGCATTTCATAAATAGCTTTCTCACAGCGAATACCACCAGTGCAAAACATTAAGACTTTTTTATTCTTAGGGATTGCTGAATTGCGAACATAGTCAGGGAACTCACTAAACATTTTTAGTTTTGGGTCGATCGCCCCCTCAAACGTTCCTAGTTCAACCTCATAATCATTTCGAGTATCAATCAAAACGTAATCTTCTGTCGCCAAGGTTTGATTCCACTCTGTTGGAGTTAAATGATTATTATTAGTTGCCGCGAAATAATCTTCATTTTTAATGGTAACAATTTCTGGTCGAAGTTTGACTTTAAATCTCTTGAAAGGCTTCTTCTCTGCCTTACTATGTTTAAAAATGATCCCAGTAAATTCTGGAATTGCCAGCAATTGTTTTTTAAATCTTTCTAATATTTCTGGCTCGGCCGACATTGTGGCATTAATACCTTCTGGGCCTAAGATCACTAAACCAAACAAATGGTTAGTTACTGCCCAATTAGTTAAAATAGATTTAACTTCTTGAACTCGATTGGAGGGAAGGCGAACAAATTTATAAAAAGCAATAATTGAATACATGTTATTTATTACTGATTTTAGTAAAAATATCCTGCTTAGTAAAGTAACAGAGGCATGTAATAGATCTCCCTAAAATTATCAGCTAATTAAACGGAAGCAGAGAAGAAAACAAAGAATGCCTGATTCTTGTAAGTAATTATTGAATTTGCCAATCAGAAATTAAGGGATCAGATCCAACTTGGACTTCTTTGAAATCAGAAATTCCATCTCGATCGGTATCAAATTTCAATGGATCAATTCCAATTGTGATTTCTAATCCATCATTCAAACCATCTAAATCACTATCTATCCTTGCTGGATTAGATTCGATGGAAAGTTCATATTGATCACTTAAACCATCAAGGTCCGAGTCAATTGGCTGACTATTAACTTCTAAAGGATCACTACCACTAAGATCCTCTAAACCATCCTTAATTCCATCTCCATCAGAATCAGCATTTTTAGCATCGGTGCCAATGTTATTTTCGATTTGGTTACTTAAACCATCTAAATCATCATCAACTCTAGCAAACCTAGTAGCCAATTTAGATTGAGCCAGCGGAGGAGTACTTTGAAAATCAGTCGCACTACTTCCATAGTAATTTTCTAATGAATCAGAATATCCATCATGATCGGCGTCTTCAAAAGATTCGCTATTATCTGCACAAGCTGGATCTTGTTTATTTCCAATCCAATTGCAGTCCGTCTGATCATCTCTTGCTATCGGACTAACCGCTATTGAGTTTTTCTTTTGCTGATTTTGTAAACTAATTAACCCATCTAGAATTTCTTGCCCTAAATTTGAAGTAGTCGAGGCACTATTAGATCGAGCGGCAGCAGTAGTAATTGAGCCTGGCTCGCGAATTGTTCCTCTAAAAATATTGCTAGTGCCTAAAGTATATAAAGTAGCATCTTCCGCCAATGTGATTATAACTGTCTCACTATCATCAACTTCAGAGTCTGCTAATGCTGACACTGTAATCACAGCCTCTGTATCTCCGGCTAGAATTACTAGTGGCGAATCATCAATTTCATAATCAGTATTAAGCGTTGCTCGCCCTTTAACAGTAAAGGCAACTTCTAGATCTTCAGTTAAGGCTTCACTTAGAGAAACAACAACATCTAAATCAGTCCCCTCTTCCCAAGCATCAGCCTCGATATCAAAAGCTACTTCTGGCAAACTACCTGTAGTATCTTCCGAGATAGTTAATGTATGAGTAAATTTAGTCCCTAGATCAGCGCCAGTAGGCGTCCCTAAAGTAATAATTAAAGTTTCATCGTCCTCCACTATTTTATCACCAACAACTGTTACAGTGATCGCTGTGGATGTAGAACCGGCAGCAATCGTTAATGGTGAAGCTGAAATTGTAAAATCTGAAGTTAAGGTTGCCGTACCACTTAGCGTATATGGAATAGTGACATCACTATCTGAGGCCACAGAAAGTGTCACATTAATATTAACCGTTCCAGTTTCTCCATTACTAGCCGAGGACGCACTTGCAAAATTAATGGTTGGCTTATCACTATCTGTTGCTGTTGATTGTGCCGCAAAATTATAACTATCTCGACAAGCATCAGTTCCAAATAAAAAAGGAAGGACTAGAAAAAACAAGATCCATTTTAAATTCACTTTAGTCATAAGATATCTGAGGATTAGATTTTTTAACTTACTTGAGAATCTTTAAAATAGATCCCAAGTTACTTACTTAGTTAAGCTCATACTATAGTTTTAGATTGCTTTTGGAACAAGTCACTAGTAAGAAAATATAGTAAGACTAAAGAGGCTCCAAATTGGGGCAATCGCAGTAATGTTTGACCAGTTCGACTGGACCATTTCTGAGATATTTCAGTTATATTCCAATTGGTAAAATATCCTAATAAACTTCCATGGGTGTCAGAAATTGAGTACTCAACAAGATATGTGATGCTAATTACTACTAACCAACAGTAAATAACTAGTCGTAAATCTCGACTAGCAAAGGCCATAATTACCGCTATGAGGGGAAGTGACCAAAAGGCATATTGGGGGCCATAGCCTGAACCTAAATTAGGAATCATTAACAAAATAATGGCGGAAAAAAGAAAAATTCTGGGTAAAGCTATTGTTCTTACTCTGATAAAATAAAAACTTGCTCCGATTGAAACTAGAAGTAAAAAAACAAAAAATATTTTTTGATAAACTAATACAAATTCCTTTTCTCCAAAAAGATATAGGAGGCCAGTAACGCCATAAAAGCCAGGATAAGATCGATAAGCGATCACGTGATCGATCGTTGTTTGAGGTGATAAGTAATATAGATAAGAAATACTTAGTAAGGTTGGAAATAATAAAAGAGCTACACCAAAGATTAATATTTTAAGCTTTAGTTTTTTAATATTACACAGTAGCAACGGAGCAAGAATTAATGGGATCGTTTTAGTTAATATTCCTAAACCTAAATAAGCGCACCCCCGCAACCAGTCACTTGGCTTAGCTAATTCTTGATAAGAAGCTAAACTACTCAGCCCTAAAAAGACAAATAACCCCACTAAGACATCAAAATTACAATGAACTGTGACAAGGATTAAGGGAATTGGACAAAGAATATAAATTAAAATTAATTCTTGAACTGAATCCTTGCTATAGTTCTTGACTAAAAATCGATAAGAAATAAATAACAAACTAGCTTCTGTTAGAACTAAGAAGAATCTAATTAAAAAAACTAAATTGAGCTTGGTCAAGTTAGCGATATAATCCAAGATGACTAAAGTAAATGGCCAAAAAGGTGGCCAGTTAAGGTGGTTAGTCTCGGCATAGGGATTACCACCCTGTTGCCAAACAGTAATTACGCGTACCCAAAAGAGATGATCCAAAGAACGAATTTCACTATTAAAAACAACAAGTGCCAAAATTCGAGTAAAGAGATAACTAATTATTAGAAAGTTGGTACTTTTTAGCATTAAATGATGAGAAGAAATCTCTTATTATAAAATTGTTTAATCTAGAAAGACGATTATTGAAAAATCTTAGTACAACTTTGGTATACTAATTAGCCGATTTCCATTGAAAATTCAGCTATCTAAAAGCTTTACAGTCCCCATATACAAGTATAATATAGCCTAAGTCTTTACTGACTGAGGAGGGTTCTTTCATTAATTTTCCTCTAATTCATTTAATCTAACAACTACCAATATGGCTCACGAACTTCCAAACTTACCTTATGACTATAACGCCCTTGAACCTCATCTTGATGAACAAACAATGCGTTTACACCATGACATTCACCATTTAGGCTATGTAAATGGCTTAAACAAGGCAGAAGCTGAACTTGCTAAAGCCCGAGAAAATAACGATTTTGCTTTAGTGAAACACTGGGAGCGTGAATTAGCATTCCACGGGGCTGGTCACTTCTTACATTGTATCTTCTGGGAAAACATGGCTCCAAATGCTGGTGGCCAAGCAACTGGAAAGCTTAATGATGCTATCACTAAAAAATTTGGTAGTTATGATAAATTTATTGCTCAGTTTAAAGCTGCGGGAACAGCGGTGGAAGGTTCTGGTTGGGTACTTTTAACTCATAACTGTTTAACAGGTGAGTTGGAAATCTTGACTGCGGAAAAACACCAAGATCTTGCTCAGTGGGTTGCTCATCCGATCTTAGTTTGTGATGTTTGGGAGCACGCCTATTACTTAAAGTATCAAAATAAACGTGCAGCTTACTTAGAAGCATTTGTTAATGTCATTAACTGGACAGATGTTTCTGCTCGCTTTGAAAAATGTCTCAGCAAAAGCTGTTGCAAATAATTATCTGGGGGTGAAGACTCCATGCAGTCTTCACCCAGCTAGCCACTTAAAATTCTTTTATCCTCTACCTTCGATTTAAAAATGTCCTTACCAAATAAATTTGATTCCAAAGTATCCGAAAAATCTCTTCAAGAAATTTGGGAAACTAATAAAACCTATAAATGGGAAGAAAAATCCCAAGAAGAATCATTTATTGTCGATACTCCCCCGCCAACAGTCTCAGGCTCATTACATTTAGGACACGTCTTTAGCTATACACAGACTGATATTGTTACTCGCTTTCAAAGGATGATTGGCAAAAATGTTTTTTATCCAATGGGCTGGGATGATAATGGGCTACCAACTGAACGTCGTGTTCAGAATTTTTTTGGGATAAAATGTAATCCTAACGTTAAAGATCAAGCTGACTTTAAGCCAAACTATAATTTCGATCCTAAAAAAGATCAGGTAGTTGAAGTTTCTAGAAAAGATTTTATTTCCGCCTGTGTGGAATTAACTACCAAGGATGAAGTTGCCTATGAAGCCATGTGGCGTAGATTAGGACTTTCTGTTGATTGGACTCAGACTTATTCTACAATTGATCCCCACTCTCAGAAGATTTCTCAATTATCATTTTTAGATTTAGCGAAAAATAACCAAGTCTATAACCTAGAATCTCCGACAATGTGGGATGTTGATTTTCAATCCGCGATTGCTCAGGCTGAGTTAGAAGATCGGGAACGACCAGGTGCCTTTCATGATCTAAAATTTCAGATGGAATCTGGGGATGAATTTATTATTGCCACAACTCGCCCTGAATTATTACCAGCTTGTATCGCTGTTGTTGCACATCCAAGCGATCTACGTTACCAAAAGTTTTTTGGCAAAACGGCGATAACGCCACTTTTCTATGCCCCTGTTCCAGTATTAGCATCAGAGCATGCTGAACCAGATAAAGGTAGCGGGATCATGATGATCTGTACCTTCGGAGATATTAACGATGTGCAGTGGTGGAAGTCCTCGCAACTTCCAATTAAACAAGTAATTAATCTGCAAGGAATTATTCGCCCAGTTACTTTTGGAGAAGATGCATTTGTAAGTATTAAACCAGATATAGCTAACTCTAATTACCAACAATTGGTTGGTCTTTATTTAAAACAAGCACAGAAAAAAATTGTGGAACTTTTGGCTCAGCCAGATTCAGCAATAGATGGAAAGTCGGCAGCATTATTTGCTGAACCAAAGGCGATTACTCATTCCGTAAAATTCTATGAAAAAGGCGATCGTCCCTTAGAATTTATTCCAACTAGGCAATGGTTTATTAAAACATTAGATCACAAAGAAGCTTTATTAGAACAAGGCACTAAGATTAATTGGCACCCCGAGCATATGCGCGTGCGTTATGAAAATTGGGTTAAAGGATTAAATCAAGATTGGTGTGTTAGTCGTCAAAGATATTTTGGAGTTCCCTTTCCAGTCTGGTATCCAATAAATGCCCTAGGTGAAGTTAATTATACTCAGCCACTTTATGCGGAAGCTCAAGATTTGCCAGTAGATCCAATGAGCCAAGTGCCGAAAGGATTTACTGAATCACAACGTGGTCAAGCAAATGGTTTTATCGGAGATCCTGACGTGATGGATACTTGGGCAACTTCCTCATTAACCCCACAGCTCTCTAGTCATTGGGGATCAAACGCAGAACGTCATCAGAAATTATTTCCCGCTAACATCAGACCACAAGCGCATGAAATTATTCGTACTTGGGCTTTCTATACGATAGTTAAATCTTGGCAACACTTTGGAGAGATTCCTTGGAAAGATATCTTAATTAGCGGTTGGGTTCTTGATCCCGAACGTAAAAAAATGAGTAAGTCTAAAGGTAACGTGATTACTCCAGAAAGTTTATTCGATGAGTATTCTCCTGATGCTATTAGATATTGGACTGCCAAGGCTAGACTGGGAGCAGACACCGCAATTGAAGAAGCTATTTTTAAAATGGGTGGAAAGCTTTGTACCAAAATCTTCAATGCTTCCAAGTTTGTCCTAATGCAATTTGAAAGAATTAATTTAGATATCAAAGATTACAATTTAGCTGATATTAATTGTGAGTTGGATCGCGCCTTAGTAGCAAATCTACAAGAAGTGATTGCGGAAAGTTCTAAAGCACTAGAAAACTTTGAGTACACAACCGCTTTAAAATTAATTGAAGACGCCTTTTGGGATTTCTGTGATAATTACTTAGAGTTAGTAAAGGTTAGATCGTACCAAGATGATAATAATCCCGAACGAAAATCAGCGATGTCGGCCTTGGCCTGGAGCTTAAAAACATTTTTAAAATTATTTGCGCCTTTTGTCCCTTATGTCACAGAAGAAGTTTGGCAAGAAAGCTTTAAAGATGGCAAGAATCCAGCAATTCATAAATCTACCTGGCCGACGACAAATGAAGCTAGTAATGTTTTAAAACCAAGTTACTCCAAAGCTTATTCCTCAGCGACGGAAGTGATCAGTAAAGTCCGTGGGGTAAAAACAGCCTCACAAAAAAGCCTTAAATGGGAGATTGCGGAATTAAATATTGCCTGCAACGCTGAAGCTCAACAAGCCTTGGAGTCTGTTATCGATGATTTATTACAAGCAGCCAATGTTAAAGATCAAGGCCTAGTCTTTACCGCAACAAGCAATCAAGAAACTGAACTTCAAGTCTCAGTAATTTTATCTGAGAACTGGAGTCAATAATGACTGATATGCAAATTTTAGTTGGCATAAACCAAGAGGGAGAAAAAGTTTGTTTACATACTAAAATGGCCAATCGCCATGGTCTGATTGCTGGTGCAACGGGGACTGGAAAAACAGTTACACTGCAAGTCCTGGCAGAAGCTTTTTCTAATTTAGGAGTTCCAGTTTTTACTGCTGACGTAAAAGGAGATCTGGCCGGTCTTTGTAAATCAGGAACACTAAGCAATAGAATTCAAGAGAGACTAGAATTAGTTAAGCTGGAAAATTTTCAACTGCAACCTTCACCTGTAATTTTCTGGGACTTACTCCAAAAGAATGGTCATCCTGTGCGCACCACAATTTCAGAGATGGGACCAGCGCTACTATCACGCTTAATGGATCTAAATGATACGCAAGAAGGCATTATCCAAATTGCCTTTAAGTATGCCGATGATGAAAATCTTTTATTACTAGATCTAAAAGATCTCCAAGAGTTACTACGCTGGTTATCAGATCATAGCGATGAAATTAAAATGAATTATGGCAATGTTAATCCAACTTCAGTTGCCGCAATCCAAAGAGATCTACTAGTACTGGAACAAAGTGGCGCTATTAATTTTTTTGCTGAACCAGCGCTGGAAATTAAAGACTTACTGAGGAAAGACCTTTCCGGTAAAGGAATAATTAATATCTTAGATGCGAGCACTCTGCTTCAAGATGGGCGCCTTTACTCAACTTTTTTGCTCTGGCTCCTGTCCGAGCTTTTCGAAAATTTACCAGAAATTGGAGATCAGGAATTACCAAAGCTCGTTTTCTTTTTTGACGAAGCACATTTATTATTTAATGATGCGCCCAAGGCATTACTAGAAAAAATTGAACTTGTTGTGCGACTAATCAGATCAAAAGGTGTGGGTATATATTTTGTCACTCAAAATCCTAAGGATTTACCAGAGATTATCCTAGCCCAACTTGGTAACCGCTTTCAGCACGCACTCCGCGCTTACACCCCAGCGGAGCAAAAGGGAATTAAAGTTGCCTCAGAATCTTTTCGAGCAAATCCTAAATTTAAAACCGAAGAAGCAATCACAAATTTAGAAATTGGACAGGCCTTAGTTTCTGTTTTAGATCTCCAAGGCGCCCCAACCATCGTAGAAAAAACTTTCATTGCTCCGCCACATTCTAGACTAGGAACAATTAGTCCTGAAGAGCGAACTAGTATTATCAGCGCATCTCCACTGACAGATAAGTATCTTAAATCGGTAGATCGAGAATCTGCTTATGAGGTTCTTAAAAAGAAGATGGAAGCAATTTCAGTTGAGGCTCCCCCAAAGCCAACAGGCCGAACAAAAGATAGTGTCCTAGCTAGTACTAGTAAATCATTTATTCGCTCCATGGCATCAACTATCGGGCGCATTTTAGTTGGAGTCTTAGTTGGTATTTTCCTTGGCAATAAATCTTCCAGTAGCAAAAGAAGCAAGAGTGTTTCAGAACAAGTAACTAGAACGGTTGGAAGTAGTGTTAAAAGAACAATTAGTAATCAAATTGGCACTCGCATTGCTCGTGGCGTTTTAGGATCGATTCTTAAATAATCGATCAAGGGATTTAAAATTTATTTGAGCTACCTTGAAACTGCTATTAACTAATGATGATGGGTATGATGCTGAAGGATTAAACGCCCTCACTAAACTAATCGGCAAATATGGATCGACCACAGTTTGTGCTCCACTTCTTCCGCATTCCTATGCTGGTCATCGAGTCACAACAGATCGCGAACTAATTCTAAACAAATATCAACAAGACGAAGAACACTATCATCTATCAGGCACCCCAGCAGATTGCTCGCGAATTGCCCTAACTCATGTATGCCAAAATGCTGACTGGGTCATCTCAGGTATTAATCATGGGGCTAATTTAGGAGTTGATGTCTTCACTTCTGGGACAGTGGCCGCAGCAAGGGAGGCCTGCATTTTAGGATATAAGGCGATCGCAATTTCTCATTATATCTGCAAAGGAAAAAAGATTGATTGGGATTTGGCAACGAAACGTTTAGCACCGGCTCTTGAGCAAATCTTTAATTACAACTCAAAACCTTCAGGCTACTGGAATATTAACCTGCCACATCCCGACCATCAAGAATTATGTGAGTTTATTAATTGCCCCCTTGATCCTAACCCACTTCAAATTAAGTATCAGCAAAACAATCAGATTTTCCGTTACTCAGGCGATTTCGCATCAAGAGCAAAAACTCCGCATCATGATGTCGAAGAATGTTTGATCAATGGCAAAATTACTGGGACTTTTCTACCAATCTTCTAGATTTTCGGATCGTAATAATGCTATAGCTTCCCAAGCTCTGCCAAACTACAGAATCCAGTCTTACCAAAAATAATATGATCTAAAAGTTTAATTCCTAACAAGCTCCCAGCCTCATGCAATCTTTTCGTTACTTGCAAATCCTCTGTGCTCGGCTCTAAATTGCCCGATGGATGGTTATGCGCGACAATTAAAGAACAAGCTCTGTCTACTAATGGATCAGCAAAAACCTCTCGGGGATGGACTTGTGTTGTATTGACAAGACCAATTGAAACTACCCGAACCTCAATTATTTCATTGGCACCATTTAAACTGATACTAAGAAAATATTCCTGCTTCTTATCGGCATAGGTGAGTAAATAAGGTAATAGATCCTGCGCCATGGTAATTTTTACTCCACAATTCCCAGTTCTCCTTCTACCAAATTCTAAACAAGCAAAGATCTGGCAAGACTTGGATTTCCCAATGCCGACTATCGTTCTCAAATCTGCCAAAGTTAACTCGGAATTTTTATCTTGAATTAAACCTAAAACATTTTTTGCTAACTCTTTAACCGGCTGACCTTGAGTGCCAGCTCCTAAAATAGTGGATACTAACTCTAAATCACTTAAAGCTTGAGAGCCTAGACTAATCAATTTTTCTCGTGGCAGCATAAATTATTACTGATCGAGGAAAATTTTAAAATGTTGCATTTATTGGTGATAATTTTTAGTTAAAAGCTAAATTTATAACATTTAAATCCTGCCTAGCTTTTACGAGAATCTAAAGCCCTAAGATTTTTCTAGAATTATCCATTAATAATTCGTATATACTAAAACCTATTAGATTTTACCGAAAATGCTAGGAAAAATGCGAATCGCATTTTCAGTTCCTTGGGGTTTTAGTATATTTGTTTTCCCCAGCTAAAATGCTTATTAGATAAGCATTTTAGCCTGAGCGACCCCCTCGGGTCGCTTCAAGCGCTTCGCGCTTGATATACTAGGCGACTAATTTTAGAATAGTAATTTCTAATGTCGCCTAGTATACTAAATCTATGGATTTATTAGAAAGAGTTTAAAGATGAACCTTAATACTGAGACCAACCTAGCTTCGGCTATTAAAATAATTACTTGCCCCGAAGAACAACAAACTCCTGCAAATACTCTTTTCTTAGCAGGTGGCATTTCTAATTGCCCTGATTGGCAAAGTGAAATTATCAAATTGATGCGCGAATATTCTATTACGGTATTAAATCCTCGCAGAGACAGTTTCGATATTTCAGATCCAACAGCCACAGATTTTCAGATTGCCTGGGAGCATCGTCATCTTCATCTAGCCGAAGCAATTTCTTTTTGGTTTCCGAAAGAAACAGAATGTCCAATTACACTTTTTGAACTTGGGTATTGGCTACTCTCAGCTAAACCATTAGCGATTGGTTTAGATCCAGACTACCCAAGAATTCAAGAACTATTTGCACAACTATTAATTCATCGTCCAGATCTGCAGATTGCAACTACTTTAAAAAGTCTAACAATTAACATTGCCAAGCTTTCCAAAGCTCCACTAATTATTCCTAAATACCAAATACAGACCAATGATTTTTTTTTAGCAGGTGGCATATCTAACTGTCCAAATTGGCAAGAAGAAGTAAGTCAATTATTAATTAATCAGGGCTTAGAAGTTTTTAATCCACGTAAAGCAGACTTTATTGGGATGGGTGGAATGAATTACCGAAATCATCTTAGAAAAAATCACCAACGCCTGATCGATTCTAAAGCAGTTGTTTTTTGGTTTGCTAAAGAGACCTTAAATTCAATGGCTTTATTCGAATTGGGTATTGCGTGTCAATTAAATAAACCAATCTTTATTGGAGTTGAACCAGGTTACACTAGAGAACAAGATATCAGAGTTCAAGTTGGCTTAGCTCGACCAGATGTAAAGGTGGTTAATACAATTCAGGAATTAACCTCTCAAGTAGTAAATTTTAACCGTTGAATTCTTAGCAGAACCTGATCAAATCACTAATAATTAATGCTAAGTGTTGCCTGTTTTTTCTACTTTCAGCGAATCCATAAGCTATCAGATCAGGAAACCAAATTCACCTAACTATTAGCTTCATAAACATAAAATCTGATAATAATTTTAGCTAGTTAGGCACTAACGCCAAGCAGTCAATTTCTTTTATGCGTCATAAATTCTCACTAAATGAATCATTTACGGCATAACCCCCGATCGGGAGAAATGCCAGTAAGTACCGCGCCAATTAAGACTGCTTTTAGGAATACTAGTTCTTCTTTAGAATTAAAGACCCAAGCTTCAGCGAGTAATCAAGCACCGACAATTAAAAGTCCAACTACTAAGATTCCTAGCCCCTACTCACTAGAAGCAGTCGTTAAAGATCCAGTACTATATTATCTGGCGAAGGAATCTGCATATAAGCCATCTTCTAAGATTGGAAAAAAATTTCAAGATACTGTTAATTTAATTGCTGATAAATTAATTAAAAATCTTCCTGCTGACTTTCAAGTAGTTGAAGCCAAGCAATTTATGTTTAATCTTCTTTCCTCTAATTTATTTAATGCCCATACGATACCAAATTGGTCCGGCAAAAGTAAGCCGATTTCATTTTCTAAAGAGGTTTTAAATGTTTGTTTGAATTCAGCAAGCCCAGATATCTTAGGCGTAGATGTACTAGCAAGTATCTTGTGTCATGAATTAATGCACAATGTTTATTTTATAAAATATCCTAAAGAAAATAATTCTAAGATCCAAGAAACATTCTGTGATCAAGTTGCTAGCACACTTTATAATGCGGGATTTAATCCTGATGCGATGAATAAGGTTTATCAACACATTGCTACACTTCGAAGCACAGAAAAACCTAGTAAAGATTCTTATGATTCAGTTTATTTAACAGATAATTTACGGGAAGAAGCCTATCAAAAGAGCTCCTTCCCTTTTAGTAAAAAAGTTTCCTTACTTAGAGAGAATAATGAGGCCCAGGAATTTAAAAAAGACCTTAATCAGCAACTAACTTCCATAAGTAATGAAATTCGTGGAGAACAAATTGAAGATTACTTTGCTCAACATCTAAGCGATCATAAATTTAGTGAATTAACAGCAATTCAAAAAATTTCATTCACAAATAACCTACTCAAAGAGCATCAGGATTGGTTCTTAAGACAGGCATCTGGACTTAGTGAGTTACAAACACTACTAAAAGAAATTGAGAATACGATCTTATCCGAAAATAAATCTAACAATCATCTCATTGAATATAATCAAGAAATTGAAAAATTTGGATTTAACCTTTATAAACTAGCCGAGTATCATGATAAAGCCCCCGCATTTAAGCGCTATTACCATAGTCTTGCAAAACTCTGTTGTGCGGAAGAAGATTTCCCTACGTTTAGAGATGCTAAACTAGAACTGAAAAACTTTTTAAACGCTACGACCAATACTGAATTAGCAAATAGTATTGATAATTATTATAAGATTAATCAAAAACTACAATCGGCGGAAGTCTACCTCTACCCAAGTAGCTTTGTGACCCAAGATGTTAAGGCAAATTTTTCTGAATATCTAACTCCAGCATTAATTGAAGAACTAAAATTAGGAACTCAACTTGCACTTCCATATAGTCTACACGAAAGACACCTCCGAGAACTTCAACAAGAACTGCTCAATGGAATAGATAATTCTATCCGTGGAAAAGCTGAAAATGACTACCGGCTAATGCAGGCAATGAGTAAAATTGCTGGGATTGATACTGTGATTAGTGAACTTCATGTGAAAGATAGTTATTTTTATGATTCTTCCCTGGATCCTGAAGAGCTAAGAAAGGACTGGAAGTTCGTAGGTAATAAGTCAAAAGAAACCCTGACAACATCTTGCAATACAGACTCCATGTCGGCATTTAGCATTGGTCTTGATGGTATAAAACTTGAATATCCATACCGATACATCTTAACTGAGGCACCAGGCTTTGCAGTTGCCACAAATTACATAAATCACGAAGCTGACTACCTAAGGTTTATGTCTCAGCAATCATTGGCACTAGTCACAGAAGTAAAAGCTTTAACAGCTGAATCTTTAGCCGAGTTTGTTGCCATGAACCAAAGATTCCTACTCCCTTCAGTTTCATTATTTGCCCCTGAACTTGCCAAGCTGAGCACTGGTTCTTTACAACTTGCTCAAGTTTTCACCGAAAAAGTTAATGAATTACGTGAAGCAAGTACCGACCCTGCCTTTATAAAATATACTAACAAAATATTTCAATTTAATCTTCGTAGCGATCAACCACTTACAGATTCAAAATCATATGAAATATATCGTAAGTATCACATTGGTGTTTTAAAAGCCCTTGACCAGGGGCAACCTGTGATTGATTCTCAACATCCCTACATTAAATATATCAAAGAGCAAATTGGCAAATCTTACACTCCGGAAGAAGCCCTCGGATCGATAATGTCATTGGCCACGCCTAAGTTAGGCCTGACAAAACGCAAGGCAGAACATGCTGAAAAAATTATCCAGAATCTTACTAAAATCTTAGCACCAGAAATTAAGCTTTTAGATTTACTAGGAATTGACTTAAAGACAACTCCTAAAGATCTTTTGGCCGGTGTCATCAAATTAGATTATTTATCAAATACCTCCGACGCTATTTATCAACAAGTTGAATATGGCCAACGAAATGCCAGTCAATTTGAATTAGGTGAAATCCGCAGTTATTATCTACTTAATTTTTTAAAATCAACTGATGCTATCCTTAGCCCTAAAGAATTACTTGAATTTAATAACCTAACAAAATTACCCTCAACATTCAAAGAGCAATGTGAAGAGCTGATCAATCAAAAACTATCAGCTTATACAACTGTTTCTTACTTAAATGGCCTTGATAATAATAGCTTGGTAGAACACTATCAGCTAGTTTCAGCTACAAATTACTTCTACAGCAACCCTAAAGAAAGATCTATTTTTGAGAATTTGATACAAGATCGAATTCTTGGAGAAAACAATTTAGATGACCGAGATAAAATAATTAAAAATCTAATTTATCCTCGTGGCTTTCAAACTCTGGATAGCTATCTTCCAGCACTTGTCAGTTTTGTTGAAGCCTTTGTCCCTGCTAATACTAAAAATACTATTTCGGGATACTTTTTAAATACTACAAATAAAAAGTTTGAAGATTTTGTTGTTGCAGAAACTGTCGAGATGTTAAAGCGTAATGTTAAAAGTAATTCTGGACAGCATCGCGATAATAACTCCCCTCAATTTGAATCAGCGATACTTGGAATTATCCAAGATTTTGAAAAAAATCATTTCCATTTACCAATTCGTAAAAAAATCCTGACAAAACTTGCTGACCAACTGATAACTCAAGAAAAAGTTTCCTATTTAATTAAAGATAATTTATCTAAAGTTGAGAAAGGCCTAGAAAAGGCTAGTTCCATCTTTGATTTATTTCATAATCTAAACTTAGTTTCAGCAGAAAATGCCAATAAGCATATTGCTCAGGCGGAAAGACTTGTTGATTCTCTGCGAAACGATCCGGGCTTACGACAAGCCATTTTTACTTTCCTATCGGAGCCACTTACCAATAAAAATATTGAAGCAGTAATTACAAACTTAAACCGTAAAGATAAAAGTAGTATTCTTACAATACTTGGAGATATCACTGGACATAAAAAACTAACGGATGTTCATCCCGACTACTTACACGAAGTATTATTAAATCTTCATTTAAGATTTACTGAACTACAAACCACTCAGCAGGGATTTGCTCTGGCAATTTTTGCCCATGGTGCAGAACGTCAAACAGCTACAGAATTTCAAAAGTTTCAAGAAGAAGTAATTTTCCCACAACTGTTTAATGGGAACAATGAGCATCAAGCTTTAGTTAAAGATTTTGTAACTGAATATTTTAATTTATACGGAGATAATGTTTATCAAAAATATGTTGTTGCTTGTTCATTACTTGTTGCCAAAACACATTCGGCCGTTGATGCTTCTGAAATTTTAGTTCCAGAAGCATATCTGGGAAGAGTTATTCGTGAATTTCTAAAAGCACATGGTAATGCTGGAGATAAACTTTCCCAGAAGATTCATAGCTATCCCGATACTCCCCTAGCAATGGCTGATCAAATGGCCGGTAGTAAAAGTAATGCCAGCTACCTAACACGCTGGGATTATTTCGACCAACTAAAGAAAAATGGTCCTGAGGCAGAATTTCAAGGATCAAAACGAACTTATGTTGGTGAAGTTTTTTCAGGCTCAATGTGTGTATCTTCTAAACTACGCTATCAGGATGGCAGTGAGACTCAGATCGTACTCTTAAGACCAGGTGCTCGAGAAGAAAGCATGCTATGGCTAGGAAAATTTGAGCAATGCTTAGAAAATTTAAGTATTAAATATCCTTTCTTTAAACCTTATATCCCCCTAGTAATTCAAACTAAAGAACTAATTCAGTTTGAGACCGATTTTGAAGCAGTTAACATCAGGCAACAAGAACTGGCGGAGCTGGCCTATCGTAATTTAAATTTTCAATTACCCAATTATGACCTAGTCATTCGTCCTGTAAAATTATATCGTTCTGCAAACGTTCAAACTGGCCCTGCCTCGATCCATTCTGGTTATAAAGAAACTGAATTTGCCAGAGGCGTCTCCTACAATCAATATCTTAAAAGCCTCCGAGCTAAAGGAGAAGAAGGTCAACTAAAAGATTCTCAGATTGAACTTGCTCGCCAAATCTCTCATGGCATTCTTGTTGCTCAGGTCAGTAATGATTTAGCTATCAGACCAAATAACCAAGATTTACATGGCGATAATCTAAAATTTACAATTCGCCAAATACCCGGCGAACGTCCTGTAGTTGATGTCCAACTTTTTGATTTTGGATGTATCGATCCACGACCTGTAACTGAAGCAGAGAAACATGCCGTCAGTGATATTTTTTTTGATACTTTTAATAGACTTTCCTTATTAAAAGGAGATTTATCGCAACAATTTGTTACTAGCTTTGCTAGAAAGACTGCGAGCTATCAATTATCAAACGTAGAAACACCAATGCCATACTTAGGTGGTCTACCTATGTCCTATTTAGCATTAGGAGACTTCTTTAAACCCTTAACTTACACAGCAGCTAATTCTAAAATTCCAACCATAACCCCTATTATGACAATCAGGAGCTTCTTAAGTGCAACACACGAGGCAGCAGAACGAATAACTATCGATCATAATCTTATCCAACAACACCCTGGATTAAAATTTAAAATATTTACCAAATTAATTAAGTGGTATGGAAAGAAAAAGCAGAATTAATTAATAATCAATTTTGGCTAGTGCCTACCTAGATTGACTTTCTTTCAGGATAGACAGAGATTATTACTCTGCTTATTATCCCATATAGATGAGCACCAAAGAACTTAACTCTGAAATGAACTGGCAAACGGCGATATCCTTAGCCATATTTATTGGTGTCATTCTAAGAATCTGGGCCTACGCTCAAAATCCATCTCTTTGGGTAGATGAGGCAGCACTGGCCAGAAACATATTAGACCGTGATTTAGGGCAACTCTTTACTCGACTTGATTTTGCCCAAATTGCACCAGTTGGATTTTTAATCACAACAAAACTAATTACTTTAGTTTTTGGCATTTCAGAATATGCCTTAAGGCTGATTCCACTAACTCTCTCGATTGCCAGCCTATTCCTCTTTCAACTTGTAGCTCGTCAATGCTTTAAAACCCAGACATGTTTTGCTGCTAGCTTCATTTTTGCGATAGCTACTCCCTTTTATCAAGCTGCAGCTCACTTTAAGCAATATTCCAGTGATATATTTATTTGCTTAGTAATATTACTTGCTAGCCTTAATTTAAAAAGACTCTTTCGCCAACCAAGGTTATTAATTTTTTTAGCTATTATTCCAATCTTTTTAATTTCATTTTCGCTGGTGGCAATATTTATGCTTCCTGCAACTATTTTACTCCTATTAAAAGAAGTATTTAAACTCCCTGCTAAAGATCAAAAAAAATATTTTTTTCTAGTCCTCTTCTGGATCTTAGCATTACTAATTAACATCTCTAATGCTTGGTTTAATATGACTGATATTGATCGAGCCTACTTCCATTTCGCGTGGAACAATTCTTTTGTTGATTTACATCAGCCACTTTCCTGGTTTTTTCAAGCTCTAGAAAAATCATTTGGCATGACAGATCGAACCGCAGTACTAGATGGTACTTTTCATTTTCCCTTTCCAAAAATATTTATTGGCCTAACACTAATTGGAACTTTTGCCTTAGTAGGCAAATCAAAAAGACTGGCCTTCATTATACTTACACCACTGGTTATGGCACTACTAGCTGCTAGCTTAAAACTCTATCCTTTTGGCGCTCGTGTAAACTTGTTCCACTTAGTCATTTACTTAATATTATTTATCTCAGGCTTGGAATTTATTGCTCAGAGATTTACTAATTATCTAGCTAGTTGGTTACCACTACTTATAATTCTACTATCAGTAATTCCCCTATTTCAAGCAAAAGCTTTCCCAAAACCTGAACATTTGCGACCTGTAATTCAAAATATCCTTAGTAAATGGCAGGAGGGAGATGTAATTTGGGTATACTATGGCGCCGGGCAAGCATTTAAATACTATCAACATCGCCTCCCAATCAACGGCAAGATTATTTTTGGCAAGTGTAATCGATCTAACCCCAAAGACTATTTGTACCAGATCGATCAACTTCGTGGTAATAAACGAGTATGGATTTTAATTAGTCATGGTGCCGCTTTTAATCGTTTTGATGAACCAAAATTAATTACTGACTATTTAAATACAATTGGCACTCAGCTCAGCAGTTTTAATACCATCGACACAGTGATGACAAAAAATGGATCTGCAAGCTATCTCTATGATCTATCTAATTATGAGCAAGCGCTAACAAGCAAGGCCGATGATTTTTCAATTACAGGCATTCCAACAGACACAGATTGGACATGTTATGGCACTATGGTTCCAGAATTAAATAGCGGTAAATGATAATTGACGCTAAATTGCACATGCGGTATCAATGCTTAACCTAAGAAGGTATTAATTGCTTATAAGAGTCAATCTTTACTTAAAGCAAATCTGTAAACTTATCGCTTGTACCCAGCAATTTTCATGAGCTCTCAAAAACATATTATCATTGTGCTTGGTATGCACCGCAGTGGAACTAGTGCTATTACCCGAGGACTTCAAGCGCTAGGTGTTAACCTAGGAACAAAACTGATTGATCCAGCAATCGGTGAAAATGATAAAGGATTTTTCGAAGATAAAGATTTTTTAGAACTAAACGAAGAACTACTACAAAAATTAGACTATAATTGGAATTCGCTGGGCACACTTCCACTACTAACTACTCAGCAAGAAATAATCCTAAACTATCAAGAAAAACTATCTGCGCTACTAGTGAATCGTCTAGAAAATTCTAATCTTTATGGAATAAAGGATCCCCGATTTTCCAAATTATTACCTTTGATTAAACCTGTCTTACAAAGACTTAAATTGCAGGTCAGCTATATTATTGCCAGTCGTAATCCTCTAAGCGTGGCAAACTCTCTACTAAGACGTAATCAAATCCCAATCATGAAGACTTTATATCTCTGGCTAGAGCACTTAATTTTTAGCCTGGAACATACCAACAATGAACATCGACTAGTAGTAGATTTTGATCTGGTACTGGCAGATACAAAATTGGAGATCAAGCGAATTGCCAACTTTTTAGAGTTAAATAATCAAATCTCCCTCACCCAAATTCAAGAGTATGAAAAAGAGTTTCTAGATCCAAGTTTAAGACACTCCCAATTTAGCTCTGATGAACTAAATAATAATCAGATGATACCTAAATTAATTGTGGATCTCTATCAATTACTTTTGAATTCTAGCTCAGAAGAAAATAGTCTTGCTGATCCTGAAAATATTATAAACTATGAAAAAATTATCGCATCCTACAGAGAAATACTACCTGCCCTTAATTATCTTCAAATAGTAGAGAATCAAAAGCTAAGTGACTATGAAAATTTAACAGCTAAGATTAAGATTCTTGAGCTGGAATTAGCCGATCAAAATCAAAAATATAATTCCCTAAATTTGTTACTAGCCGAAGAGATACATTTAAAAAAGATTTCGGAGATTAATTTAAGCGAAAGTAATCAAAAGATAGCTAAATTAAGCCAAGAATTGCAGGCAATTCAAGCAACTCTAAATAGCATTTTCACTAGTCGCTCCTGGCAAATGACAAAACCACTAAGAAAAATCTTAGTGAATCTCAGACAATTGAAAAATTTAAATAATAAAAGCTTAACTGAAAATAAGACTCCTAATGAACTAGAGTTTATGTTTATTGCCGAAGCAGGCATCCTAGAAGAACAAGCCCTATTATTAGCTACTAGTATCCGAAAATACACTGGCCGTTATAGGACATCTCCGATAACTGTTATTTCTCCAAGAGCTATAAACAGACCAAGTACAAATACTATTGCGTCCTTAAAAGCACTGGCAGTAAATTATCTGCCACTCAATCTTGACTCTCCTTCTCCAGAGTATCTGCCTTCATATCGAATCCTAGCCTCTACTTACTTTGAAAAAAACACTCAGGCTAAAAATTTAGCTGTCCTAGATAGTGACACGTTTTTTATCCGCGAACCGGATCTAGAATTAGGCGAATATGATGTGGCACTTCGACCAGTGGACATACAAGGTATTTGTTCAACTGGCCCATCAGATCCTAAAGATCAATATTGGCAAAAACTATGCGAATGTTGCCATGTAAATTACGAATCAATTCCAACTGTCACAACTACAGTTGATCAAATTACAGTAAAAGCAAGTTATAATGGAGGTTTCATTATTACAAAAAAATCAGCTGGCATTTTTGAACGTACGGAAAATTACTTTAGAAATTCTCTTGTCTGCGACTTAGTACCTTCGGAGGATTCTAAGCTAACTTTTAATGCCGGTCATGGCACAGTCACACCAAATGGAAGTAAATATTGGGGTAGTTCACAAGCTTGTCTTTCACTGGCGATTTGGGGTTCAGGGCTAAAAGTAAAAGATCTTTCTGCCACTCATAATTTACCACTTAATTTTCTAGAAGAATTAAAACCAAGGCTTACTTCTGATTTTCAAATGCAAATTGCTCATATCCACTATCATCATCTTTTTTCCAAAGATCATAATCCTCAAAAACTATTTGAAAACACTAAACTTCTACCTGAGGATGTGAGCGGATGGCTATTTAAGGAAGTCCCATTCCGTTACTAAGTATAAATAGTCTACAATTGACCTTAAATTCCCACTGGAACCCCTTACAATAAGATAAGATATTATAATTACTAGTGAAATTTACTAACCAGCACGAGACTTCAACAATCGAATCATGCTAAAATTCTTAAGGAAATTTAAAAACTTCCTGCAAATAGAGTAACAAACATTTTTAATGTTCCATAACCAGTTGTAGTCCTTTTGGCTTATCAATCAATGACCATAGAAAAGCATTCATCGCATCCAATTATTAATGATTCTTCATTACTAAAAGTTCAATTCACGATTGATTCTGATGGCGGCACCGTAGATCTTTCTTCTAAAACAGCTTTCACATTTATTATCCGAGAAGATACATCTTATGTTCTTTCCATGCTCAATCAACGCCTACCAGAGATTCCAAAATCAAATTTGATACCAGTAGTCCAAAAAGCATATGAAATTTATTGCCAGAAACTATATGACAACTTATTGCTTGGACTTGCCCCCTTTAGGAAAGCAGGAGAAGATATTCAAGTACATATTTTTAATGCCGAGGAACTTCGTCAAGCAATTGAAAAAAAAGCTGGAATCAATCCAGTTATCTCGTTAGATCCTTTATGTCCAGCAAAATCTCCAGTACTTAATTATCAAACATCTAGGCATTACCTATTAGGTGGGAAGGTCTCAATTGGTTCCGGCAATCGACCGGGAAGTCCATCTTTGGCTCAACAAAAAATTCATATTAAGCAATCTTTAGATGGCAATCAACTAGCTCCGATTGGAGTTGATGATGATATTCATTCTGGAGGAACCGCTGCAAAATTTGCAGAAGCCCTAGGATTTACAAATTTTATTCCTGGATTATTTACTGGAGATCCCCAAGCAATTGCCAAACTACCAATTAAAATTGATCCCGTAGTCTCTTATAATGTTGGACATCATGCGGAACGTGTTGACTTAGGAGATCCACGCGACTTTCTGCTTGGAATTCCTGGCGGTGGTCTAGCGATCTTATTGCCAAGTGGAACACTTGGCAGACTTCCTTATTTATTACCTTGTAATAGCCCAAACAAGCGTTCTTGTATTCACCGGACAGAGGAAGCTAACTTCTCGATTAAGATGCTAAAAGCTTCTTTGGAATTTTATCAGACAGTAACAGTTGAAAGTGGCATTGAGCTAAAATTAAAAAATGGTGATCCTCATTTTAGAAATGCAGTACATGAATTATTTGGCTTTAACCACGAAACTAAAA
Source organism: bacterium (assembly GCA_031385045.1). Lineage (GTDB taxonomy): Bacteria > Bdellovibrionota_C > UBA2361 > UBA2361 > CALJRW01 > JANNBC01. The sequence goes on from JANNBC010000024.1 coordinate 235,116, forward strand.
TTACAGAGGTAATTAAGTTTTTTATTAATAATTTTGATTCTCTTGTTGAAAGAATTAATAACTTCGGGAAAACATCCAACTTACTTCATCAATCTGGTTATTCTTTTGGTCAACCTTTTATTTTACTTGATGTTAATGGGACTTTAATTGAAGAAGACTCTGGAAAGATCGACTTCCTAAACCCAAGATTTGATCAGATTCGTCAACAAATTTCCCGCCTACAAGAAGCAGGCTTTTCCATTGGACTGTGCTCCGATAGCCCGCTTCCGCAATTAAATATCCTAGCCAGACAGTTAGGTATTAATGGATTAAATTTAGCTGAGAATGGCAACATTATCGGTAACGAAGCATTTAATTTTCAACTCAAGGGCCTTCAGGAGATCGATCAGATTAAAGCTTTACTAACAAAAAAAATCAGTGTCGCATTTCCCCATGCCCAAGATCTAGAAGATATTGCCTCACCAGAATTTGGTGGACAAATCAACTACCGCAAACATGAGTGGGCTTTTGGTTTAAATCGACAGTCAAGTATTGCAATCTTTGCCGCCTCTGAAATTTTAGTCAAAATCCCAAGATTTTTAGAAGAGATTAGACAAGAAATTGGAGTTCCAATGTCTATTGACTATAGTCCAGATTATAATTTTATTGGTGTACATGGCTCTGATTATAAGACCAGCAAGGGGCAAAGTATTCGCTGGCTAAATGAATTTACCAGTAGCCCAATTGTCATGATTGGCAACAGTATGTCAGATCATATTGACGGCTGTCGCCCTGGTGGAATGATCCAATGTGCCTTTGTCGGCGATGCTAGAATCGAAGCAAATGCTACTATTTCGGCTTCAGTTATTGCTAGGTCTCCAAACTCTAAAGGCGTAGAAGAAATCCTGAGTGGGATTAAATCCGCTTAATTTAGCCTTAACAATCTAGAGTAAAATTTATTCTTTTACTACTAAACCCAAAAACTTAAGCATTAACTCCACGGCCTCTTGGCTACTTAAATTTCCTAGCAACTGGTATTTAATTAAATTACCATTGGCTACTAAGGAAGTCTTCCCATAACTACCAGGAGATAATTCAATTGTCATTTTTTCTTCTACAAAACTTCCATAACCAAGTGCTGCTAAAATTGTAAAAGGATCGTTAAACTCAAAATGACGATTATTATTTAGCCCAAAAGATTTAAAAAACTTCTCCATTAATTGCAGGGTTAACTCCGCTGATTTATTCTCAGGCTTTAAAGTTAGATATTTTTCGTAGGAAATTGTTAGGTTTTTTGTTAAATCCCAAGTAGTATAATACTTTCTTAAACTAGAAGTATTAACAATATAAGCTGCTAATGGATCACAATAAATATTAAACTCAGCGATTTGGATTTTCTCTGGTCCTAGCTCTGGCCCCGTATTACCTGGTGTATAAAGTGCTCCACCCATAATATAAACATTACGGATATATTTTTGGATATCTGCACCAAGATAAATACACAGCTTAGCAAGATTAGTTAATGGGCCAGTAACAATATAATCAACTGGAGCAGACGCTTTTAGATAAGTATGAAGTTCTTGCAAAAATTCAGAATCATTAACAAATTGATGAATTTTAATAGAATTATTCTCAGGTAAGATTAGATCACAGATTCCATTAGCTCCAACAAAATCTCCAGCACTGACTTGCTTAGTTTCAATTGGGTTCTGCGCTAATGGTATGCTACTACCTTTTAAAATTTCGATCTTAGTTGCCGCTAGTGCATGGAGCAATCTTGCCGTATTATCTGTGCTGTTTTCTATTGACGTATTTCCATGGGAGGTTATTATTCGATCTAACGGAAGATTTAAAGCAATTGCTAACTGAATTGCTAAAAAATCATCTTCTCCAGTATCTACATCTAAAATTATTTTATTAAGCTGGTCTAACATGGGAAAACAAAAAATAATTAACTTTGGTTCGATCAATATTGATCATGTCTACAAAGTAGCTGATTTTGTACTTCCTGGTCAAACAATCTCATGCCTTGACTATGAAATCCACCCTGGAGGCAAGGGACTAAACCAATCAATTGCACTGTCTCGGGCAGGCTTAGAGACATATCACCTTGGTAAAATTGCAGCACAAGATCTTTGGTTAAAGGAATTACTGGCAAGTAATCAAATTAATACTAATTATTTAGATTTAACTGGATCCGTGACTGGTCATGCAATTATTCAAGTTAATAACCAAGGTGAAAATTGCATTGTGATTCATGCTGGCGCCAATCGTGAACTAACAGTCGAGCAAATTAATCAGGCACTCTTGAATCTTAACGCGAATGCCTGCTTACTCCAAAATGAAACGAATTTAATCCCAGAGATTATTAGTTTAGCAAAACAGCGAAACCTAGCTGTATTTTTTAACCCCGCTCCATTTACTAAAGTTATCCCGGAACTTCCCTTTGCTTCAATTGATTGCCTAATTCTAAATGAAACTGAAGCCTTTGAATTTTGCAAAACTGAATCAGTGAGCGAAGCCTTAAATATCTTCAAACACCAATATCCAGCTCTGCAAATTGTTCTAACTTTAGGTAAAGATGGCGCAATTTTTCAGGATGCTAATCATTTTATTGAGCAAGCTGGGTTTCCTGTTACAGCATTAGATACTACTGCTGCTGGAGATACTTTTATTGGCTTTTTTATTGCAGAATTTCTAGCTTCTAATAATCCAGAAATAGCTTTAAAGAATGCCTGCCAGGCAGCTGCTATTTCCGTGACTAAAAACGGAGCAGCTAAATCAGTTCCAACAAAACTTGAAGTAGAAAAATTTTTTAACTAATTATTATAAACCCAGCGTCCTTCATTTTTTGTAAAAAACGATCCGTAGAGGGTTTACTAACTCAAATTAAGACTAAATCTCCCTAAATTAAGTAATATACTATTCAAAACTAACTTAGTTTGCCAAGTTTTAGAGGGATTTGATTATTAGTAAATTAATCCAAAATCAGCCTAATAATACACATTAATCTAAATACTTAACTAACAGAAATAGCTCAACTATTTGGTGATTTGTTTGCTTAGAAAGGTAATAAGTAATACACTAATGCCTCCAAATTTGTAACTAAGATTTTTTTAAATAGATGTTTGTAGTAAGTAGTGGGCGCCTATCGCCATCCCTGTCAGTCAAAGACACAACCTGTACACCAGAAGAATGGAAACGAAATCCGTTTCCTCTAAAGAATCTATTTTTAGATAAATGGGGTAACGAACGCCAAGCGGGCGATTGTGAAAGATTACAACGAGTAGTCCAGGCAACTTCTCTTTTGCCATTTGGTAGAACTTTTGTTTATGCTTCGTATGAAAACCCAACTGGAAAAGCCGGAGGCCTCTATCCTGTTGCTGAGAATCTACCTCGAGCTTTCCATAACTTAAGAGAAACCGCCATTTCTATTCCTCAACCAGATCTAATGATCCGGATTAGTCCTTATCACAAGGGAGGAAAGTCTGCTGATTTTAGAGATGCTAGAGAAACGGCACTGGCAATTGCTGAATCTAGAGCACTTGAGAACTGTGCCTATTTTGCTAAATGTGAGGCACACGAGATCCCACTTAGTGCCTGCGCGCAAGTCAGCAATCGACCTAATCAATTTGTATTTTATGTTGGTACTTGTGAAGTGCCTTTTGGAGAACCAAATCAACGACTGGAAAGACCAACTGTCACAACACGAATTTATCGATTACTAGATATTAAAAAAGATAAGACTATTAATGATTGGTATCTACTAGAGGCCGATGGATTTTTTGAAGCTCCCAGACCTCCCTACTCCTACCACGGCGAACATGACTCGCACTGGAAAGAGCAAAAAGATTATCTGTTTGCCTCACGCGCAATTCCTGAAGTTTTAAAAGCTCTGCAGATTACTGAGAATATTGTTTTAATGCCCCAAGATTTTCATCTAGCGACATCAGTCTTAACAATGACGGAACAAATTGCTGGCGGATATATAAAAAGTGGGCACGCTGCTATTGGTTTGCACAATGTCTTTGACTTTGATCTCACTCCTGGTGAGTTAAGAATGGTAACAGATCGATACTCTGATCAGTATTGGCTAAATGAATGGGACGAGCCATCTAGACATACTCACCTTTCGCGAATGATTGGACTTACCGCTTCTCCACTGATTGCAGTCAGCGAAGGATTTGGAAGAGAAATAGTTGATCGACCTGCAAAACTACCAATTGATGATAATTTACATCATCTCATGAAACTTCATGGTGTAACAGGTGTAGCCAATGGAGTTTTTGGTAAAGTTAGAACTAGGGTTGAAATCGTAGAAGCAAGTAGGCAAGCACTGACAGGTGAATATGCACCAATCATAGATCTAAAATTGGAGGCACGTACCGGATTATTAAAGACACTAGATAGCTTCTTGGGTCTGCAACGTAAACTGGATTTACAAGACAATGGCAATAGAGTCATTGGCCACTGGCAAGAAGAAAGAGCTGGAAACGGGATTCCAGATCTAATCCAAGAATTACCAATCTTCTCAATGATGGGGCGTTTCGACTGGAATCAAAAAGGTCATTTATTAGCACTAAAAACTATTTCTGATCATATTCCACAAGATCTAGATGCTCGCTTTATAATTGGAGCTGCCGGATTTCATCCAGACATACATGGACATGATATTTTCTACCAAATGCGCGAAGTTGCCTTGCGCTCGGCAGGCAAATTAATTTTCCTAACAGACTGGTTGCAAGGAGATCTTCGGGAAGATTTATTCTCTGGCTCTAGTTGGGCATTAATGCCATCACTCTATGAACCCTTTGGAATGGTTCCCGAATGGCGTGGATCTGGCCGAAGTTCAATTGGTACTCCTGTGATTGCTCATAATACTGGGGGTCTTGGAGAACAAATTAATGATGGACATGATGGTCTACTATTTAGTGATGATGGTAGTGATCATGAATGGAGACAGATTTTAACTGCTGGCAGTCCTTATCAAAGAATGTCGATACCAACTTTTAACCTAATTGCTCATAATTTTGGTCGCAAGATCGAAGAAGCTGTTAGTATTTATCAAGACCCTAGTCGCTATGGGCAAATGTTAGCAAATCAACCAGTTTCACTTAGTAATAATTCTTGGTTAACAAATATTTTTGCCCTTGTTGCCGTTATCAATTGCGCCGGAAAACAATAAAAATTACTAGCTACAAGATCCTCAAAGTGACAGTTTGTTTTAAGTTCGATATAGTCGCTCCCAGAAAAGATTATTTACAGTGTTTTTAAAATCTTGGCTCAATATTAAAATTTTACAGATAAGAGTGTATAAATCCAATCTGATTACTTCTCTTTTTCAGCAATTATTTTTGAAATTTACTATAAACCTATGAGCGAATTACCGAATTGTCCTAAATGTAAATCTACTTATACTTACGAAGATCAACTGATGTATATTTGTCCAGAATGCGCCAATGAATGGCTCATCGAAGCTGAGCTTATAAGTTCGGAGGAGTCCTCAGAAATAAAAGATGCTAATGGTAATCTGCTTCAAGATGGAGACACCGTAACTGTTATTAAGGATCTTAAAATCAAAGGAACTAATTCCGTTGTAAAGGTTGGTACGAAAGTAAAAAATATCCGCCTAGTTGATGGAGTTCATGATATCGATTGTAAAATCGATGGCTTTGGAGCAATGAAACTAAAATCTGAATTCGTTAAAAAGATCTAAATATTTCCATCTGGAAATTAAATAAGGCTTCTAACTACAAGGAAATAAGTTGAACCAAATACGACCGAAGAAAATGAATTTTTGAACAGAATGGGAGGGAAGGAAATTGAGCTAGAAGTAATGACTACTTCTAGCTCAAGAATAATTAGGCACATTTTACGTTAACAGCGCATGGACCTTTACGTCCTTCACCGATATCGTAACTGACTTCTTGTCCTTCAGAAATCTGCTCACTAACTTCAGAGTGATGTACAAATAAATCTTCGCCATCGTCTTGTGCAATAAAACCAAAGCCTTTTTGCTCGTCAAACCATTTTACTTTACCTTTAGCCATTTTTAATCCTATGTATAAAAAAATCTAATATATAATTATAGTGAGGCCAAAAAAGTAACTTACCTAATGGGGTTAAATTTTTCACTGGACTCACCATGTGATGTTATTTTGCCATTTAAACTTGATAATTATTCAATCTTCAATTGGACTTAGTGATCATTGATTATACTCAGGAATAGTTCATTGAAATGGGTCCACCAAACATTGAGGACTCAAGTATAATCAAAGATGCTAGAATAACTTATTACAAGATGAAGATCTGGTCAAAGTTACTTCAAAAGACTAACTAGAAATGCCCTTTTAAGACTAAAACAGTAATGATAGAGGCCTGTTAGTAACATTTAAAATAAACTATAAAACTATTCCATTAGACCAATTCTAACCTTTTTTGTTTTAAGTTTTACATTATTTAACTGCTTAACTAGTTTACTTACCTTAGAAAGTGGCACAGCAACATAGGCGCAGTCTTGCTTTAACTCAATAATTCCTAATTCTGATTCTGTTAAATTTCCTTGTTTAATAAACAAACCAACTATATCCCCTTTAGAAATCTTATCTTTTCGCCCACCAGAAATATATAATGTCTGCCACTTACTTATTTCTGGCTTCTTAGAACTATTAAGCAAATGCATCTCAATATTAGGAAGATAGTTAGGTAAATTTTCCTGAGCATTTTTTAGAAGATAAGCAGTGCCATTACTATTCATTCTAGCAGTTCTACCATTACGATGAATAAATTCGGCTTCTTTCATTGGGAGTTGATAATGCACGATAAAATCTAACTCCGGAACATCGATTCCCCGAGCTGCTAAATCTGTCGCAATTAAAAATCGTTCAGTGCCATTACGAAATTTGATTAGCGCACGCTCTCGATCTGATTGCTCTAATCCTCCAAAAAAACAAGTATGACTAATTTTATTAAGATTTAAATATTTACTAATGACTTCAATAGTGTCTTTAAAATTACAGAAAATAATTCCGCTCCCACTAACCTGCCCTAACAATTGCAAAAGTGTATCTAATTTATCAGGAGTAGAAGCAATAATCATTTTTAATGTTAATTGCTCTGTTACTGTAGTTAAATAATTAATCTCCTTAGGTTGCTTTAATCCAACAAAACTTGGAACAACTACGGCTTTAGTTGCTGAAGTTAAAATCTTTTTCTGAAGTAACCCTAATGAACGAGTAATTTCTTTCATCTCCTGTTCAAATCCAACCTCTAAAGACTTATCAAATTCATCTAAAACTAAGGTTTTTATATGATTGGTTATAAAAGTTTTCTTTCTAATATGGTCCGCGATCCTTCCCGGAGTCCCGATTAAAATTGCTGGAGGACTCTTTAGTTCTAGCTTATCTTTAGAACTAGATTTGCCACCATAAACAGCATTTACTTTATAACCACTCCCCAACCCTCGGGCTACTTGTTCAATCTGAATTGCTAATTCTCTAGAAGGCACAAGGATCAACACCTGAACTTGCTCCAAGTTGGCATCGAGCTCAGAAATAACTGGCAAAAGAAAGGCCAAAGTCTTACCAGTACCTGTTGGAGATAAAAGAACAATTTCTGAATGTTTTAAAATTGCCTCAGAAGCCTCTAGCTGCATTGGGTTAAGTTTTTGAATGCTCAGTTTATTTAATATTGCTTGCTGATCTTTCATTAGAAGAAGCTTTAAAGTTTAAAATTAGTAACATTGGTGCAGACTAGGATTAGTTTAATAGCATGAGTAGCAAATTACGAGAAATGATTAAAAAATAATAAATTTTGGCTTCTGATAAATTAGCCATACAAATAACAAAAGGTAATTTGGGGAAGGAAATAAGATTGAAAATTATGGTAAATTCAAATCTTAGATTTTGATACCAGAGTCAAGTGTTTACTTCCAAAGGGTAGAGCAAAATGCCTAGATTTTAACTTACTAGCATTTAGGATGCATGTGCGACGGGCAGTTATCTATATTTGTTAAGGCTACTTCTCCTTAGTCTTGCTTCTAGCACTTAGCACCTCACATCTTGATCATCTAATAATTTTCGTTAATTCTTAATGTTGCTTAGTAAATCTTAGTCCTACTAGGTGAGATTCATAAATGCTAACTTTACTATTGGATTTTTAAACTATTATTTAAAGTGTTTACACCAGAAAGATCCTCTATTATATCGCTAATTAGTAATTTGATAGCATCATTTGCTACTTCGCCAAATAAATTAACATTACCATTTTCCACTTCAATAGATATATTTAAATCATCAAGCTGTGGATTTTGATCTAAACTTTTTTGAATTAAAAGATATAAAATATCATCAGATTCAGCATTAAATTCATTCTGTAATTCATCTAGTGGAATTCTATTTTTCTGACTCCACTCGGACTCCCCCAAAACTGGCGAAGAATAATCCTCCAATTCATTACTGACCATCTTTTGAGAATTAGGAGATTCAAGATCAACATCAATCCCATACTCTTGCTTGCCAATTTCCCCACTAGCACTTCCGCTAGACTCCGGCTGATAGCTATACTCATCCTGAGGTGGATCAAACTCGAATCCAATTTTTTTTAAGGCATTAAATTCTTCAGCTTCAATTCCAATTTTCTTCGACATAATCAGGGTTCCTTTATTGTTTTAGACAAATATTTTCTTAAAATTTCCTGCCAAACAAAATTACTTTCTATCATCACTCAACAAACATAATTCTAATTTGAGTATAATTTACCTAAGATTTCATGACTAAGAAAAATTATTTATATTTATAGATTAACTATAAGACAGAATATATTAGTCTCCTATGACTAGGATCATATAAAAGCTTAACTTTAATTTTTTCTTTACCGCAGAGTTAAGTCCTTTTAAAAACAAGTATATATACTAAGCGTCATTGAAAATTACCAAAAATACAAAGGTGCTTAGTATACTAAACCCCACTGGGCTTTAGTTTAAATGAGGATTAAATATCCAATAAAGCTTAACGAAGTCAGGAGTGGTACTAAGATTTTAATTTATTAAAATCAGTTATGAAATGTAACTTTAGTGGCTATCAGAATAAATAAAAAATTATCCAGCACTGTCTTTATCATTTATTTTATGCTAATTAAGCCACATGCAAGAAGTTAAACGCAGAAGTAGTAGGCCACCAGAGTGTGGAGCATGTTATGCTCGTCTATTTACCAGTAATCTCGATCAACAGTTTTTTATTGTCGCCAATTTTTCCCCTAACCTTAGAGAACATGCTAAGGGACTGATTATTGAGCAACAAAGGGTTGGCATTGATGGTAAGCCTTTTGGAATGTTCAAAATTAAAACAATGCGTGATAATGTGCCCGCTACAGAATTTGCAAATCGTGCTGATATCCTGACTAGCAATCCCAGAATCACTAAAACCGGTAAATTCTTAAGAAAATTCTGGCTTGATGAATTACCTCAAGCTGTCAATTTTGCCAGAGGGCAATTAAAACTTATTGGACCAAGAGCTTTACCACTTGCAACCTCGCATGTTCTGCCTAAAAGATTTGTTGACCGACGTTCAAAGATGAAACCTGGCTTAATAAGTATTTCCCATGCCGATCCCCATAGTTCAATCGAAGAAATGATTAGCAAGGAAAGGATTTACTTATACCGACATGCCAGAGCACCTTTTAGAACAGATGCATTTTACTTATTAAAATTTCTATATCAAGTTGCTGCCAAGGGAAAACGTGGTCAATAAAATATTAGTCGATTAATTACAAGCTGTATTAGTTAGAAACTAGAGTGGTCTTCAAAACGACAATGGACTTTTATCTCAGGATTAATTTTAGCCATGACTTCTTGAAAGTGATGTAAACATTTTTTTTCTAGAGAGATCTCAAAGCGTTCTTTTGGAATATAAATACACAAAACCTGTTCTTTTTTAAAGTAAGAAAAAGCACAAGATAGAATATTATAAGATTTAGTCTCGACACCACAAAAAATCCTCTCAGTCCATAATGACTCCACTGCATAATTATGAGTAGAGCGATCACAATATCTAGATGCCACAACCCCCGTCTCCTCGGAACTGTAAAAGATTACCCTCATACGTTCATTGAAATTTGCCAAATCAGGAATCCTAGCTAAAGGCAGGACCTCTGGAAAGGAGTTACCCGAAGAGAAACGATAAAATCTTAATGCTTGGTTTAATTGCTGTAAATTAGGACTAGAATTTTGGCTAATAACTGGAAACTTGGCTAAGCTCCGATGAAACCAAAGTGCCGTAGAGCAGGGCGAGCCGATTACTAATTCAGCTTTTACTTCTGGCTTTTCTTTAAGGAAAAGCTGAACAGCAAAAACAGGATCTTTCGCTTCTTGAATTAAAGCAATTAATTTACAACTATCTTCATCTGTCAGAAAAGGTACATTTCGAATATGGATAACATCTTTTTTCAGTTCTTCTCCGTAGCATAATTGTCCGTACTTTAGATGCAAATAATGCCCAGCAGCTAATTCTGCTTTTAGTTCAAATGATGGGACAGGAGAATAAGTTGGCATATTTCTTTAAGGATCTACTCGTCTGTGAGGGCTAGTTAAAAGTTTCTCTAAGTGAGGTAAATAACTTGATAATTGTTCAGCAGTATTTAAACTATCAAGAAATTGGCCATTAATTGTTAAAACATCGACTCTACTTAATCGTCCTTCCCGAAAATAATAATTATTGATTCCTTCAACCCAACTCCCGGTCTGTTTTAAAGATAAAATAAGTTCTCGGTTAACTTCTGTAACTTGAAAACGAGTATTGTGATCTAAATCATTCCTGTATTCACTAGGATCAGTAGCAAGTACTTTCAAGCAAGCAAGAGCTTGCTCCGAGATAACTGGATGCTGGCTTAGATCTTGGATACTAATAATCAATAACATAAAACTAGTTATGGTTAAAAATCAGGCAATGTGACTTTTTAGTGGCTAATCTTGAATAAAACCACTTACTTGTCGCTCCCAAATACGAGCATAAAGCCCTTGTTTGGAAAGTAGTTCTTGATGAGTTCCTCATTCCATCAACTTACCTTGATCAATTACCACAATGCGATCCATCATCTGTAATGTCGATAAACGATGGGCAATGGCAATAACAGTCTTATCTCTCATTAAAGTCCTTAAAGCACGCTGAATTACAGCCTCACTTTCACTATCTAGGGCACTAGTTGCTTCATCTAAAATCAAGATTGGAGCATTTTTTAGAAAAGCCCTGGCAATTGAAATCCTTTGACGTTGGCCTCCAGAAAGCTTTACCCCACGCTCACCAACATAGGTAAAATACTTCTCAGGATAAGCCTCGATAAACTCAGTAGCAAAAGCTTTTTCCGCAGCTAACCGCACATCGGCTTCAGTCGCTTGGAAAGTTCCATAGCGAATATTATCAAAAATTGTTCGATGAAATAATTCTGTATTCTGAGGTACGTAGGCAATATTAGCCCTTAAACTATCTAAGCCAACAGCCGAAATATCTTGTCCATCAATTAAAATACTACCTGACTGTAAATTATGTTGCCGAAGAAGCAAGCTAACCAAGGTTGACTTACCGGCACCGCTCAAGCCAACTAACCCCACCTTTTCTCCAGGCAAAACATGAATATTCAGGTGGTTAAAAACTTTATCTTGGTTATAGCCAAAAACTAAATCTTTAAATTCAATTTCACCCTTATTAACTACAAGTGCTTGCCCAGTAGCAGAATCTAGAATCTCATAAGGAAGTAAGATATCATCTAAACCCTCTTCCATTTGCCCATAATTTTGAAGAGCCATTGTGATTGCATTACCAAGAAAGAAAAGCCCTCGCTCCAATGAAACTGCAATTGCAATAATCATGACAATACTACCAATGCTAATTAATTTAGCTTCAAGTAAATAGACAGATGCGCCAAGCATCAGTAACATAAAAATGGAAATTAAAATTGCATTAAAGACTAAAATCCACTCAGCCTGATACCAACTACGAAGATGACGCAACTGAGATATTCGCACATATCTTTGGATATATCTTTGCTCAAAAAGTACTCCGGGGGCATTTTGAACCGCAGCAATATTCCCCGTACTATCAATCATTTTTCCTTTTAACTTAGAACCGGCATTAGAATTTTGATAATAATATTTTTTTAATTTTATACCCCAAAAAATATTTAATCCGACAAATACTAACATCCAAGAACTGAGAATAATGCTTAAGAGATAATGAGTATGGTAAGTTAAATATAGATCAGCAAAGAGCCCAATAAATAGAGGTCCAAAATTCCAAAAAGAATCGCAGGCTAGCCCCTCAAAGCCATTGGCAACATTGGTGATCTTATTAGCGAGAGCGCCAGCAAAGCGATTATGAAAATAACTAACAGAATGTCGACTAATATAATTAAAAAGATTCTGATTAATATTAGCTTTGGTTTTTGTAATCCAACGCATCCCAGTAAAACCACTTAGTCGCCAAATGACGCTGTTTATTAGTTGAATGAAAGCATACAGGACAGCTAGCTTCCAAAGAGCTGTAAATGGAATTTCTGATTTAGAGGCTGAGATTGCTGTGTTAGTAATCTCCTCTGTTAAATAAATTTTTAAGCGCCCAAAAGCAGTGGCGGAAATAACACAAAAAATGGAGATCAACATCCAGATCCTCACTGATTTTGTGGAAGCAAGCACAAACTGCCAGGGTGAATGTTTCTCTGATAGATAAGTCATTCTAAACTTATATCAAGCGAAATACACTTTGGCAAAATAAGAATCAATTTAGCTACTGATAGTTTCTAACTAATCAAGCTAAGATTTAATAATAGGATCGTTAATTTCAATTTGCATATCTGGCATTATTTCTTCTGGAAGAATAGTAAAAGTTCCCACTGTTTCAATCATTCCCTTTCTTAAGCTAACAGCTTTTACTTTTTTTCTGACACCAGATTGAGTCAGCGTTTTTTTTGCTTTACCCTGACCATATGTAATTTCAATTGGGCTGGAATAAATTCCAAGTTCTAACCACCGTGAATCATCAGTTGAAATAATATAGGCCTCCAGTAATGGATCTGATTCAAAATACTCAATCCTGTAAGGCAAATTAAAATTAATTTCTGGACAGGTAGCATCTAAACTAGAACTCACAACTAAATTTTGATAGCAACTAGATTGGAAGATTAAAAGATCTGCTACTGCTAGAGTTAAATCTTCTGGCTGGATATTCTTTAAATTGGCATTACTAAGTGTGTAGAGTGAGTTTGCTCCGATTGCGGCAACTTTAATAAATTTCTTTTTACCATTTACCTTAGTTCTTTTTTCTAGAACTTTTAATTCACTGCCATCTTTGGGATCAATAATTACTGCTCCTAGATAGTACACATTCTCAGCAAGCTCACTTAAACTAGCAAAATCAATTTTATAGGTAGCACTGCTTAGATTAAAGACAGGGACAGTATTTTTTTTGAGATCGGACAATCGGGCGAGGTAACTCCCATCAGCTAGCTTCTCTAGCTTAAATTCTAATTGAATAACCCCTTTCTTAAATTTTCCAAATCCTTGAAAAACTCCTGGTATTCCAATTAATCCTAACGTAACAGTTAGTAAAATGACCGCAGCCAACTGGAGAGAAGCGTTTTTAGACATGTACACGTATCAAAAACTCCTTAATTCTGCGAGAAATAGGAAGTACTGATTAAGATGCTTGCAAGCAAGAAATTGATTCGTGGGATTAATTTAAGCTAGTAGCTTACCGGCTCCATAAGCGATTGCTTGCTCTACTCGTAGCATCCGAGCTCCAAAATTGATGGATAAAAACCCACTTGTGAGCATTTGGTCTTCTTCCTCGGAGGTCCAACCTTTTTCAGGGCCAATTGCTAAAATTTTATAAGCACTTACATCCTGATAATTTGAATCAATACTATGTTTTGTTGTAGCTAAATACTTAGTCGCACTTAGATATTTAGAATTAGTTTTTAGATCTAAAAGAAATTCCGATAATTTTGTCACGATCCGAATTATTGGAACAAGATAATCTCCGGACTGGGCCATTCCTAAGCTAATTTCATGTTGTAACTGCAAAGGTTCCCAAATCTTAGAACTTAAATAACTTTTTTCTGAATTTGCAGAAAGAATAAAAACTATTTCCGTGACGCCAAGACTTAAAGATAATTGAATAACTTTTTTAACTGTTTGAGGTCTGGATATTCCAACTAGTAAAGTAAGTGGATTTTTATTGATTATTAAATCATTTTTTTGATAAGACACTCTTACAAAATCTTTCTTGATCTCTTCAATCAAGGCCATTCCTTTGCTCTGATTAAACAAAATTGCCGAAATATTTAATCCTGGGATTAAGTCATGCTGCTTAATCAAATCACGCGCCGCTGCCCCTTGATAGACATAATCCTTGCCAACTGCATTTTCAGAATTAAGTACTAAGTAATTCATCGCTTATTCTTTAAAACCTGTTTGATCACCTTGCGTCCAAGTCGACGATAGGTTGTGTATTTAGGAGTGTACACTTGGAAATAACCAGTATCGTGTAAAATTAAATCATAATTTAAAAAATCCGCGTCCCCATTAAATTCTTGCTTTGCTGGCAAGACACCTTGCTCCACACGAAGTAAGTCTTGGATATCAAAAGTAAATTCTGGACAAACCGCATTAAAGCTATTGATATCGGTAGAAATTAAAAGTGGAGAAATCTCGGTTTCTAATTTTGCCGTGAAGGTACCAAGCGCAATTTGATTATTCTCCCTAGGAACTACAAAGTATTGCCGTCCCTCAGTGCTGGCTACAGCGAAAGCGCTCTTTAAGCAGCGGCTATCCTTAAATATCAGATTATAGGTTCTTCCCCAAAAAATTTGATTATTAATATTATTAATATTTTGAGTTGTGATATTTTTACAACCAAAAGCGCTAGCATTTACTACCTGTTTCGCAATAAATTGCTCACCATTAGTAGCCGTCACTTGAAAGACATTTCCGATACGGACAACTTGTTGAATCTGGGTGGAAGTAAATACTTGAAGATTATCTGATATTTTTTCTATTTCCCTCTCCACTAATCCCCGCGGATTTAACATTTGGGCATCATGCCAAATAAGTGCCCCATAGGCAAAACGTTTTTCAAAAAAAGGAAGAAAGACTTTAGCATAAACCTCTACCGCTACTTGAGGAGCGAGCAAGGGTGAGCCTAAAATCTTTTGTAAGCAAGCATAAATTATGGCACCAGCTTTTGCTGGGTACTTACTCTTTAAACCGGTTGGATTAAGTGGCATCAAACATCTAAGTGGTGTGATTAAATCTGGATAAGTCAAAAGTAATTCCTTTTGAGCTAGCAAGGAATTAATTGTTCGAACAAAATCTAATTTTTGAAGATAGCGAAAACCACCATGAATAATTCGTAAACTATTGTTTGATGCTTCACTAGCTATCTGGGGATTTGCCTCTAAAAGCACAGTCTTTAATCCCTTTTGGTTTGCGGCTACTGCAATACCAACCCCGGTAATACCGGCACCAATAATTGCTAAATCAAAGGTAGGCATTGTTTTCATAAACTTTCCTGAAACTTAGAGCAGGAGTTAATTGGATAGAACTTGAAAAATCCAATTGTTCCAACTGCCAAATTAGACTTCCAGACTATTTTCTTTTGAGAGTTAAGCTCATAAAGATGCCCTAGGCGATCATTAAAAATTAAAGAATTGCCGGTAGCTAATCTTTGAACTCGTGCATTGGCTCCCGTATGAAGTTTATTTTCAACACCATAGTTCCAAATTACTCTTTGACTGCTTGGATTAATTTCTAAAATAGTAGATCTGCCTGATAAATCTTCCGAGTCATGATTTAGTAAAATTATATTACCAGCCCCAGGCAACTCTTTGGCTAGCATTTCAGCTTGTATTCCAGAAACTTGGCCACTCGGCTCATCTCCATGATAGCGCCAAACTACTGATCCACTTACTCGATCAACAATTAACAACTCAGCAAAACTATTTACGGCCATTAAAAGATTACCAGGACGGAAACGAGAATCTCCTTGATCAAAAAATTGGTTTTCAGGCAAAATATTTAGTGTTTTAATACTAAGCCAATCAGTTATTTTCTCTAACTCTTGATGATTTAATGTTGCCCCCTTCTGACCTAAACATTTTTTTGCACCACAAGTATTAACATCTAAATGATCCCAACTCTGCCATTTCCAAATAACTTCGCCAGTGGAATCTATTTCTGTAACTACAGCAGCATTAATTTCTAATAATTTTCTAGTAGTATCTTGAATCTTATTGACCTCTTCCAGTGGTAAAGGAAGTTTTGTAGTTAGTAAAGTATTACCATTTTGTAGGCGATATGCCTGAGAATCAAGAATATATTCTGATTTAAAAGACATCTGGAGATGTCCATTCCAATTATATTCTTTGACACTTGACTCCAAACTTGCTCCTTCGTGCTTTCGGAAACTTGGCTTACGACCTTGAATGGTCATTAAGTTACAATTTGGTAATAGTTCTACATTACTTGCCCCAATCTTGGTCCACTGATGAAATGTTTTACCATATAAATCTTGCAAGTTAACTGTTTGGCTGGAAGGATCAATTAAAAGCAATGCGCCACGGTTTGCCTGCGCCTGTGACTCCACATGAGGCGCGCTGGGCTCTGAATCATTCTTTGTTAGTAATAACAAAAGAATACCAAGTAAAATCAAAGCAGTCATTTGTAGCAATTCTTGTAGTCTTATGTTCACAGTTATTGTCTTTATTCTTTTGTAGATATTACATACTATAGTGTTAGGATTAAATCATCTATCTCCAAAATGTCTGTATTACTGAAGCTTAAAGATTACTGGATTCATCTATTACTCCTCATAATTAGTTTTTGCTATTTGGCTGTTATCTCTCAGCAAAGACTAATTGCTAGAGACGAAGGGTTTTATCTTTTTGCTAGCCAACTAGTGGTAGAGGGGCACAAAACCTACTTAGATTTCTTCTATCCACAGATGCCAATGCTTCCGCTAATCTATGGATTATTTTTTAAAATATTTGGAGTAAGCTGGGAGAATGCTAGGTTACTGAACGCTTTCTTCGCCAGTTGCCTGGGCATTACAATTTTTAGCTACCTCAAGTTAAAATTTCGCTTAAGCTATGCCTTGTTCGGATTATTTCTCTTCTTATTTTCTAATTATACAATTGCTTGGCTTAGCGTTTCACAGACCTACGCCCCCTCATTACTTTGCTTATTGATCAGCTTTTACTATCTAACTAGAGGAAATCTCACAAAAGTAGATGTGCTGACAGCCGCTGGATTTTTAGCTTATGCCATCCAAATTAGATTATTTTTTATTGCTCTAGTTCCATTTTACCTTGGTAAGCTACTGATTAATTCCAAAATAAAACCGGAAAAAACAAAGGATTGCTTAAGATTTATTGCTATCCTTGTGCTCTTCTCGCTACCTACATTATCGCTTGCTTGGACAAACTGGGATAATTTTTATTTTAATAATTTAGGCTATCATTTAGATCGCAGTAATTTAACCCCCACTGATACATTCGAAAATAAAATTCAAGTTGGACTTGTAGCACTGGGATTAACTCCGACTGTCAAATTTTCAGCCTGGCAATTACCGGCACTAATCTATTGCTCATTTTGCTCAGCAATTTTAATACTACTTAAGGAAAAAACCATCCCCTTAGCATTTTTATTATTGATAACACTTTTTATCTTAAACTTGATTCCCAACCCAGCTTATGTTCAATATTTTGCGACGTTACTTCCCTTTGCAATAATTGGAACTATTACATTGCTAAATTTAATTCCTCAAAAAGCAATTAGAGTAAGTGTAGTAATATTATTACTGGGGATCTATATCTATAAACTTCCAGCTGACTACCTCAGACATCTCCGTACAGGAGAAAATTTAATTGGTATCATGACCCAAGATCAAGCCAATCACTATAACCTTAAGAATCTCCGAAAGATCAGAGAAAGATTACAAATTGAATGTGATTCAAAAGAAATGATTATTGGATATTGGCCAGGATATCTGGTGGGAACACCTTGTCAAGCTTATCCGGGCACTGAAAACCATTTTGGTATCCAAATTGCCGAGAAATTAAGTCCTGAAAAACAACAAAAATACTCGGTTATTAATAACGAAAGGATTAAGCAAGCAATTACCGCAGGCTCTGCTCCGCTTGTGCTACTTGGAAAAAGAGAAGAAAATAATCAAAAAATTCGTAAGCTAGTTAATCTCGCTGGATATAAAAGTATTTGGAAAAATGCAGGAGTGGAGATCTTTCGAAAATCAAGTTAAGCTATCCTGACTTGATTAAAGTTTAATCTGTAGTTCAAAATTTAAAAGAAATAATTATGTTACCAACCAAAGCCTATGCTGCCTTTGAAATCAAGGGTCAACTTGCACCGTTTAATCTAGACCGAAGATCTATTACTGACCAGGATGTACAAATTGAAATTTTATACTGTGGAGTATGTCACTCGGATTTACATACGGCTCTTGGTGAATGGCCAGGAAGTGTTTATCCAGTAGTTCCAGGACATGAAATTGTAGGACGAGTGACGGCAACAGGCACTAAGGTTAATAATTTTAAAATTGGCGAGCTAGTTGGCGTAGGCTGCTTAGTTGACTCCTGTCAGGACTGTACAAATTGTCATGATGGCCTTGAGCAATATTGCAATAATGGCGGAATGGTTTTTACCTACAATAGTCCGGATAAACATCTTCCAGGCAAAATGACTTATGGAGGTTACTCTACTGGAATTGTTGTCAATCAAAAATTTGTTTTAAAAGTTTCTGAGAAATTAGATCCAGCAGGAGTTGCTCCACTATTATGTGCCGGAATAACTACTTACTCTCCCCTCCGCCACTGGAAAATTGGCAAAGGTCAGAAAGTTGGAATTGTGGGATTAGGTGGATTAGGACATATGGGTCTTAAATTTGCTCATGCTTTTGGAGCTGAGACTGTTTTATTTACAACCTCAGAAAATAAAATTGCTGATGCAAAACGACTGGGAGCTGATCAAGTAGTAATCTCTAAAGATCCGGAGCAAATGAGCAAACATGCCAATAGTTTTGATTTTATTTTAAATACCGTAGCTGCCTCTCATAATCTAGATGCCTTCACTAGCCTTTTAAAACTTAATGGGACAATGTGTCTTGTTGGAGTTCCAGAACATCCACATCCGAGCCCAAATATTGGAAATTTAATTTTTGGTCGACGAAGTATCGCAGGATCTTTGATTGGAGGCCTGAAAGAAACGCAAGAGATGTTAGATTTTTGTGCCAAGCACAATATTGTCTCAGATATCGAAATGATCTCAATGAGCGAAATTAATGAAGCCTACACACGGATGGTTAAAAGTGATGTTAAATATCGCTTTGTGATCGACATGGCCTCACTTAAGAGTTAAAAGCCCATAAATAGCTAATCAAAGATTGTATGACTGTAAAAATTATTGGCGCAGGGCTTGCTGGAAGCGAGGCGGCTTGGCAATTAGTAAATCGGAATATTCCTGTGGAGATCTATGAAATGCGTCCCAGCATTTCGACAAAAGCTCACCAGACAGGACTTTGCGCAGAATTAGTTTGCTCTAATTCCCTTAAAAATTCCAAGCTAGATAATGCTGCCGGATTAATGAAAGAGGAGATGAGGCTTCTTGGATCATTAATCTTAGAGGCCGCAACTTATGCTGAAGTTCCTGCTGGGGGAGCACTAGCAGTAGATCGTCTAGTCTTTGCTCAGTATATCGACGAGAAGATTCGTAATCACCCATTAATTACCTTTGTAGAAAAAGAGCTTCAAGAGATTCCAGAATCTAGTTCAGAGCAACCAGTGATTGTTGCCACTGGACCACTAACATCCAAGGCCTTAACTAAATCAATTGCTCAATTAATCGATACTCCAAATTTGGCTTTTTTTGACGCAATTGCTCCCATTTTCTTTCGTGACTCGCTAGATCTAAATCTATTATTTAAGATGTCTCGCTACGGTAAGGGCGGAGATGACTACTACAATATCCCCCTAGAAAAGGACCACTATAATTCCTTTATTGATCAAATAGAACTAGCAGAAAAATATACTGGTAACCAAGCTGTAGAGAGCGATTCTCCAGAAGAACTTCGTCCGTTTGAGGGATGTATGCCAATTGAGGATATTATCCTAAGAGGCAGAGAGACGTTAAGACATGGACCATTAAAACCTAAGGGCTTAATTGATCCGCGAACAGATCGTCCACCCTATGCCGCAGTGCAACTGCGGCAAGATGATCTGCAAGGAAATACTTGGAGCATGGTAGGTATGCAAACTCGTATGAAACGTCATGAGCAAGAAAGAATTATTCGACAACTTCCTGGTATGCAAAATGCGGAATTTGTTCGTTATGGGTCATTTCATCGCAATACTTTTATTGATTCCCCAAACTGCCTAAATGCGACTTTAGAACTAAGAAAAAAACCGGGTTTATTTTTTGCAGGACAAATAAATGGGACTGAGGGCTATATCGAATCTGCGATTGGCGGAATTCTAGCAGGAATTAATGCCTCTCGTAGAATAAATAATTTAGAACCTCTGATTTTACCTATCGAAACTGCCGGAGGTAGTCTCTTTCATTATATCAGCGATCCAACGCGAAAGGATTTTCAGCCAATGAATATTACATATGGAGTAATGCCTAGCTATCACCAACTTTTGGCAGACTTTCCAAAGATGAATAAACATGACAAACGAATGCGCTGTAGCAACCAAGCATTAGAAATTTTAAAAATATTTATCGCTAATAATCTTTAAAAATGATTGAACTCAAAAGTCCTTCAACTGTAACATTTAATTGGTTTAGGCGGGTTGCCTACATCGAAGGCTGGTCCTATCTCCTGCTATTAGGAGTCGCAATGCCACTAAAGTACCTTGCTGGATTTGCGCTGGCAGTAAAAATAGTAGGCGCTATTCACGGAGTCCTCTTTGTTAAACTGGCACTTCTGGGATTGCTTGTTATGTACCAGTATCAAAAAGATACCTTTTGGATAATCAAAGCTTTTGTAGCATCAATCCTTCCATTTGGTACTTTTTATATGGAGAAGACTTGGTGCAAAGAAGAGCTAGAACTAAATTAATCGTCTAGTGCTTAGAAGCTAAATAACAATTAACAATTTGAAAAGTATATGTTTGATGCTTTAAATTTTTAAATCCATTTTGATTTAAAATCGCTTGAAATTCTTTTCCCGCAGGAAACTGCTCGGCTGTCTCAGGTAGATACTCATAAGCAGCTCGATTACCTGTTAGTAATTTACCAAGAAGTGGCATCACAAATTTAGAATAAAATAGGTAAAATGGCGCAAACCAATTCCGTGGTTTTCCAAATTCCAAAATTAACAAATGACCATTAGGCTTTAATACTCGGTAAGCTTCTTGCAAGCCCCGATTGAGATCGGCAAAATTCCTAACCCCATAGGCAATAGTTACAACATCAAAACTTTGATCAGCGAAGGAGAGATTTAAAGCATCGTCAACTTTTAATTGTAAATTAGGAAATTGATTGGCCGGGAAACGTTTTTCTGCCAGAGCTAACATTTCAGGGCAAAAATCCGCACCCACCACAGAGCCATACTTCTTAACTAAAATGGAAAGAAGCGCTCCAGTTCCTGTGCAAAGATCCAAACATCTAGCTAGGCGATTATCAGGAAGTAAGCTTAGTGCCCGCTTCTCCCAATAACGATGACATCCAAAACTTAAGACATCATTACTTAAGTCATAGCGAGAAGCAATATCAGCAAACATTGATTTTACCAGTTGAGGATTCTTATCAGTCATTGCTATGATGTTTTTATGAGCTTAAAACGCGGAAAAATTACTAGCTATCTTTTAAACAATAATTTGTTTTTTGTCGAAGTTATTGGCCTAACCTTGCCAATATTACTTTTTAGAACAAGAGCAGAAGAACTTATAGATCTTAAGCTAGTTAAAAACTTAGCTTTTACTTATATCTCACTAATTGCACTTCAGCTTCTAGTCCCAGCAATTTATAAAGCCTTTGAACCAAACTCCAAGTTTAAAAAGGAAAATATCTTAGCGAAAGTCTTCTACCTTAGTAAACTTATCTTATTATTTACAACGCTCTTTGCTACTACTAAATTACTACATTACTACCTTAGCCCTCACAATTTCACTCTATTATTAACAGTCTTATTTCTAAAACTTTTAATTATAAAATCAAAGTTAGATAACTTTTCTAATTTAAAAGTCTTTTTAGTCCGCTTTGCATATCTGATCATACTAAGCCTATTCGCTTTACTAACATACCTAGAGCTAATCTTACTACCAGCTAGCCTGATTGCCTTAAGTATTGGGTGCCTACTTACAGGAATATCATTAATTGAATTATATCAAAAACCAGTAACTCCCTCCAATCGAGCACTACGGATTCCTGGCCTGATGTATCTTACACATGCTGGACTGCAAGCAATTTATGTCATTTTACAGCTGACTTCACCTTGGCACTTTTTACCTCTCTTTTTTGTTCCTGCTATTATTGAGATGACTCCTGCCCCGCAGAAGGAAATAACCTTTAAAGATCTACTAAAATATAGCAAAATTAATATTTTACTCTTTGTCCTTTTTCTTGGAATTATGCTATTCCTATAAGACTAATTTTTGCCCAATAAAACAACTATACTCAGGTAAATCAGGGGCAAAGTGCTTTTGAAGGAGATTTAGCATTTAGCTACGAAGGCAAGAAAGATTCTAATTTACTCTAAAGAACTTATGACTAAAAAACTAGAAATTTCAGATAAACTTGATAAGGTTGTATCCCTTTGTAAACGTCGCGGTTTTATTTTCCAAAGTAGTGAAATTTATGGCGGGCTTAAATCAGCTTACGATTACGGACCGCTTGGTGTAGAGCTAAAAAGAAATATTGCTAGCGAGTGGTGGCGGTCAATGGTTCATGAGCGTGAAGATATTGTTGGTATCGACGCTTCAATTATGATGCATCCTAAAGTGTGGCAAGCAAGTGGTCATGCTGCAGGGTTTAGCGATCCCTTGGTTGACTGTCTAAACTGCAAAGAAAGATTTCGTGCAGACAAAGCTCCACAAATTGATCCAGGAATGCTAGTTGAATTTAAGCTTGGAGGAAAAGACAAAGGAGAAACTAAAAAAGCTGCCGTCGGTTCACAGGGCTATGTTTGCCCACTGTGTAACTGCCCAGAACTTTCGGCGGAGCGAGACTTTAACTTAATGTTCTCTACTTCGATTGGACCAGTTAGCCCTTTAGATCAATTTATTAATCAAATTGAGAATAAATCATTAAACCGGCAGGAGCTAAAAGAATTACTGGAAGAGTCAGTTAGCAGAACTAGAACCTACCTACGACCAGAAACTGCTCAGGCTATGTTTGTCCAATTTCTTAATGTTCAACAAACTCAAGCAATGAAAATTCCTTTTGGAATTGCACAACAAGGTAAATCTTTTCGTAATGAAATTACTACTGAAAAATATATCTTCCGCACTTGCGAGTTTGAGCAAATGGAAATGGAGTACTTCATTGAACCTGGAACTCATCAGGAATCAATTGCTTATTGGAAAGAAGAACGACTTAACTGGTGGAAAAAATTTGCTAACTTCCCAGAGGATTTTGCTCTTCGCCAGCATGACGCCGACGAACTAGCTCATTACTCTTCAGATTGCTATGACGTTGAATACAATTACCCTTGGGGCTTTGACGAGTTAGAAGGTGTTGCCTCTAGAACCGACTATGACTTGAAAAAACATACCGAATATTCGGGAGTCAAGCTTACTTACTTTGATCAAAATAAAAATGATCCGGAAACTGGAAAAGCTGGTTGGCGCTATGTTCCTTATGTTATTGAACCAGCTGCTGGCTTAACCAGAGGTGTATTATGTTACTTACTAGATGCTTACACCGAAGAGAGTGGCACTGATGCTGAAGGTCAAGATAAGCAAAGAGTAGTATTAAAACTACATCCCCGCTTTGCGCCAATTAAAGTTGCCGTCTTACCATTAGTTAAAAAAGATGGCTTACCAGAATTAGCTAGAGAGATCGTCAATACTTTTTTCAATGCTGGAATTAATGCCAAATATGATGAGCAACATTCAATCGGCAAGCGCTATGCTAAGCATGACGAAGTCGGTACTCCCTACTGTATTACAGTGGATCATCAAAGCTTAGAGGATCAAACAGTTACAATTAGAGATCGCGATACAACTAAACAAGAAAGAGTTCCAGTAGCCGAAGCATTAAAAACAGTGACCGAAAGATTAGTATTTTTTCACAAGTCTTAACTGTAATTAATAACTGTCTCTGTAAATTTACAATAAAAATAATATGACATTAATTAGGTTCGCAGTTCAAAAATCGGGACGACTTAGAGATAACTCACTAGATATTATTAAACGCCTAGGTGTAAAAATTCCTCACAATAAGGAAATGCTTCGTTTAGAAAGTCCAAATTTTCCAATTGAATTCCTCTTCCTACGTGATGATGATATCCCAGGTTACGTGGAGCAAGGTGTCGCTGACATTGGAATCGTGGGAGAGAATGTCTTAAAAGAAACAGGAGCCAAGGTGAAGATTGCTCGTCGCCTTGACTTTTCTCATTGCCGCTTAAGTATTGCTGTCGCCCAAGCTAATCCGGCAAAATCATTAAAGGACCTTGAAGGCAAAGCAATTGCTACAAGCTACCCAAATATTCTTCGGAAATATGCCAAAAAACAAGAGGTCAATTTAGATATTCGCTTTATTAGTGGCTCTGTAGAAGTTGCTCCTGGGATTAAACTGGCTGATGGTATTTTTGATATTGTTAGTACGGGAAGTACTTTAATTCAAAATGGTTTAAAAGAAATTGAAGTCGTCATGCAATCACAGGCAGTATTAGCAGCCAGTCCTAATCTTAATCCTGAGAAGCAACAAATCTTAAATAATTTACTGTTTCGCTTAGATGCGATCCTTAAAGCTGGTGATTATAAATACATCGTAATGAATGTACCAAAGAAAGTCTTACCAGATGTTCAGAAACTCTTACCAGGATTAAAACACCCAACCATCACTCAGCTCTATGATCCAGAATGGTATTCTGTTTCAACTGTTGTAAAAGAATCTGATTTCTGGACTAGCTTAGAGAAATTAAAAGGTGCTGGAGCGCAAGATATCTTAGTAATGCCAATTGAAAAATTAGTAATCTAATTCATAAGTAAATAACCTCTGTAGTGAAACTATGTCTCGCAATCTAACCTTAATTTACAAAGAAGTTTTTTTCTTTGCCTTAATGGTTGGTGCCGGGGAGTCATATTTAGGAGCCTATGCCTTATTCCTTGGGGCATCACCGCTACTAGTTGGAATGGTTGGCGCGGCCCCTTTTGTCTTTGCCTCAGTGGGTCAATTCCTAGCATTCTATTTAAATCAGTTTTGCAAAATTAGATCGATTCTACTCAGCACAATCAGCTTAGAAATCCTTAGCTTTCTTTGTTTAACGATCCCACTTTTTATTCCGGACTATGCAATTCCAACTTTTATAACTAGCACAGCTTTCTATTTTATTATTAGAAATGTAACTTCGCCAACACAAAACCTCTTTTTCAAAAGTGCTATCCCGGCAGAGATTCGAGGAACATTCTCTGGGAAACGGCAAAAAGGAAGTTTTTTAGTAATTCTATTATCACTGCTAGTATTTGGGGGTATCTTAGAACTTGCCAAAAACTATCATCACGAGTTCTATGCCTATCTGACTTTCTGCTTAGTTGCAGCTGTTGCGCGTTTAAAAAGCCTTTTCCTTTTTCGACAAATGGATATTGCCGATCTCAACAACGAGCGACCTAGCAGTTTTACATTCCTAGATTTTATTCGAGAAATAACTCACAACAACTTTGGTAGATTTGTTTTACTAACAACAATGATGGGATTTGCTTCCAATTTTATTGGAGGCTACTTAGCAGTTTATTTCTTAAAAGAATTACACCTAAGTTATTTAATTTTTGCCCTTTTAATAAGCCTCTCCTGGTTGACTCAATATTTATCAGTTACATTTTGGGGACAACTTACAGATAAGATTGGCTCCAGGGCCATTGTGATTGTCACTGCTTATGGATTAACTGCAATCCCCCTACTCTGGCTTGCTGGCACTAATTTAGCTTGGATGTGCTTCGTACAAATTTTCTCTGGACTGGTATGGTCTGGATATAACTTAGCAACTTCAGACTACACATTTGACGCCGTCCAAGGTAAAAATTATGTTAAGTGCCAAGCTTACCAAGCAACAATTAATTCAATCGGAGTAATCTTAGCCGTACTTATTTCAGGAATATTTCAAAACTATGCTTATGCTGGAGACATAATCCAAAATCCATTTATCACTGTTTTTGCTGTATCCTTTGCCTTACGAGTCCTTACTGTATTAATCCTTACTAAGCGAATTAACGAAGTTAAAAAGTTTCCCGAGAATCATAATCTAAATATTAACTTTAATTTTGCAGGCATTAATATTGTTGCTCGCGCTAATTTAAACTTCTTTCGCAAAGACTAGACTTCCAGATTACTCCTGAAAAGACCTAGCATATTTTAAGATCCGATTAATTTCCTTAATCTTTATCTTAAGCTTACGCTTTTGTTTGGCATTAGTTAGAACTAAAACTCTATTTACGAGTTTAGTTTTCTGTTTTTTAAGCTTGATCAGCTCTTCCGTATCCCAAGACTCTAATCCACAAGCGGATAAAGATGAATTACAATCATAACGCTCACAACCATTAGGAATTTTAATAATTCTAAACTCGGCCAATGATGTCACAGCAATTAGCACATCTTCCCCGTAGCTACATCCAGATTGTGCACCACGCGACGTTGTACAACGACCATTACTAGGTCCCACATCAGTCAATGTTTCTCCATTAACAACCAATGAAGTTGTTGGATTTGTTAAAACCACCAATCTTCCATTGCTATCAGAAACTGGCTTCCATAAGAAGCGTGATAGATCACTATAAGGACTAGCAAGGCAAACTCCTGGATCTTCTTCTACTTCTTCCTCAATTGGTTCTTCCTCAATTGGATCATCAAGCCCTAAGCTTGCGCCACAAATACTAAATAAAGTTTCAATTGAATCAATAAATTCTGCTGTTAACTTACTTTCTGTTAGTAACTTAATTTCTGGCGTCTCCGGGCCAGAACTAAAACTAATAATTGCCTTAGCCGTTAAAGCTAAATTAACTAAATCCCTAACTTTAGTTGGCCGAATATCTGGGCAGGCTGTTTTGATATATCCTTCAGCAATAGATTCTGGAAGACCACCATAACAAAATCCCGCAATTGCCATTATCGGATTAAAAGAGTCACTTGTTACATTACCAAGTTTAGCGCTAAGCTCATTATAAGTAAGCAATAACCCTTCAATCTGCACACGATTATCTCGCTGATGAAGGGCCACTTGAATCGCCTCTCGATTATCTGCAACCATCAGGATATCTGAAAAATTTGATTGTGGAATTGATTTGCAAAAATTCGTAATATCTTGAGCAAATGCTGGAGTTGAAGCTAGTAAAACTAAGAGTAAACCTGTTAGAAATTTCATATGCAAATTAGTAGTAAAATAACCTTAGCTACTAATCAGCTCAGAACTTGTTTTTGCTTCTTAAAAAACCAAATAATATCTAGTTATTTTAAGTTCTAACTATCTGATTTTACTATTAATTCACCAGAGGAGTTAAAATACTTTTGAAAATTCGTCACACCCTCAATTAAATATTGCCCATCTTTAGTTCCAATAATCCAGGCAGGAGACTTACTCACCTGATACTCAGCTGGAGGCTCAGCAGAAAAAAATAATCCACCGCCCCGACCATCAACAAGTGCCGTCACTTTGTTCATTGCTGGGGAACTAAAATCCTTGCCCACCGCATATATTGGGCCTAAGTCATAATCATGCTCAATGGCAAATTCTAGAAAACTATTTATTTCAGTGAAAAAATGATCTTGATCATTGGCATTAATAATCATACCTAACCAACTAACCTGATAGCGACCTCCTGGTGGTGGAGTTATCGTTGGTGTTTGCGGACTAGCCTGACCTTCGGCCGTGCTTGGCACTTCTTGTTGATTAGGATTCGGTGCTACTATTGGATTAGTTTCCTGCTCTACTTTACGAGGATTAAATACATTCATATCATAATCTTTACCAAAGAACCCCTCTTCTTCAGCAAAAACTACAGAACTAGCGCCTAGAACAAGCAAAAGTAGCGCTAATTTAATAGAAAATAGTTTCATTATTAACTGGTAAATAACAAACAGGGCAAGCTTGAACAAAGCGATAGTGAGCAGAAACAAAACGCTCTCCATCAACATTCACATTAGCATCTTTGTATTGATCGCCGGTAATCTTCGGAAGATAATATTCACCTTCATTGATACATCCCTTATTACTACCACGAGCGACGTTACGACTACGGTCAAAAGGCTTATTACGATTTAAATCTAAAAACTGTAAGCGATCACGTTTATGTTCTCCTTGATCTTGAAATTGAACATCATGAAACTTACCTATTTTCTCCCCCTGCTTTGGGTTCAACATACCAAGCTTCTCTCCCAAAAGATAGGCTAATTTAATTGAGACATAGTCACGCTTTGTTGCTGCTTGTGTTGAATATAAAGTTTCTTTGTCAAAATTAAAGGGCACAGAAAATAACCTTCCATAAAAAGCAATATTACCTGGGGCACATTTATATGTTCCACCAGCACTATTACTGCCACCTTGAGAAATCAACGGATTTAATTTATCTTTAAAAATAGTATCGAGACTTCCCAGATCTTGTTTCTGCTGACGACAATTATCCATTTGATCCTCTGCTTGTAGCACCTTCTGTAAATCAGAATCAGCATAAGCATACTCTGCAAATCTCATTGTTAAGAGCGCCTCAGGGAATTCACTAAACCAAATTGGAACAGCATTCTTCACAGGCACCCAAGAGTTAACTGCTCCTTGATGAGTCCATATGTCTTCAAAGTAATCTTCTCGATTGGTTTTATTGCGATCAAATCCAGTTGGATAGACGTGCATTTCCATAAAGCGACCATTATTAGAAATTCGGTGTCGGAGTGTTGCATCATCCATGGAGACCTCCTTACCATCAATCTTAACTTTAAGTTTCTTAAATTCTTTTATGGAATCAATAACACCTTTGTCACGAACTATTTCTTTTTGTAAAGTGTCTTTAATCTTCTGAACATCTTGATCTTCCATTTTAAAATCTTTATCGAATCCAAACTTGTTACCGACTGCCTTCAAACGATCGATCTCACCTTTTGCTGGTTCGGTTGAGCCTCCCTGCGCCTTAACCAACATTCCTAAATGTGAAAATTGTTCCGCTTTGGCTTTCAGATTTTTGACAATTTCCGCAGTCATATATTCAGTGTCATAGGGAGTCTGAGTTGTTTCTGTTAATTGAAAAGGAACATAATAACTATAAAGCGGAATAGAATCGTCTAGTAAGCCCGCATAGGTATCATAATCACGGCAGAGGTAAAAATTATATCCAAGGTTAACTTGCAGATTACGTGCTAATTTACAACCTCCTCCAGTAACTCTTTTTCTACCTAAACAACTGTTTGGATCATCAGTGTAATTTTCCAACATTCGATTTGCGGCGGCTGTAAAGGATGCTTCCACTTCAGAATTACCAACCTTACTAATTAATCGATCCGTTTTACTGAGTGGTGTGCCGGGAGTAATTTCAACCTTTCCCGTCTCTGCCTGAAGCATAAAAGGAATAAAAAGCGCTATAACTAATAATCTAAAAACCTTCATCTTGTTTGTCCTTTAATACATCTGAAATCTTTCGATCATCAGATAAAATATCTAGAATCTCATTAAGCTTTTGTGGTACGGCTAAATCGGAGTTACTACCCTTTCCAAAAGATTGAATTAATTTTTTAATCCGTTGCTCTTTCATTTTTGGAGTTGCACCACTATTAATAAATTCATAGGCCTCCCTTAGAGGACTCTTCTCGCCTTCCGCGTTAAATGCTTCTGGGATCCTCATCTTAAATTGCGCTTGAATCAGTTTCCATCGTTCGTAGGCTGACTGGTTATTTTTAAAGAGCGGGGTAATAATTTTTACTACATCTTGATCGAAAAATTTCGCAGTGCTTGGGTATAACTGAATCCTACCGATACCTTTAATTCCTTTTAAAATTGAATCTATGTTAAGTGATCCAGCTTCAAGGGACTCTTCTACTAATTGATAAGCATGACGGTCCGTCTTAAAGAGCGCTAAATTAATCTCTAGATACCCTTTAAAGAAGAGATCAGTCAGAGGCGCTAATTCAGTTGCTAACTCTTTAAAAAGCTTTACTTTCACTGGCTCGTTAGTAGTTAAGACAACTCTCCGCTTGTCATCAAAATCTTCTTGGGTAAGAATATTATACTTTGAGCTAGCTAAAATTGTTCGAATCAAATCAGAACTTATAAATTCTAAATAAACCTTAAAAGTTGGCTTGGGATTATGCTTTTCAACAAATCCAACCACTGTATCAACAATAAATGGTAATCTAGATAGTTGATCTTCAGGAAGATTAACTGGAAATAAGAAAAGACCATTACCCTCAGTATTAGCTAAGGAATAAAGAATTAAGCGATCGGCCTCGATTTTTTTTAAAACATCCAAGAAAGTTTGCTCCAGTTTTTCTCCTAAATATTCCAACTTATAATTGAAAATAGTTTCGACAGAGGTGCCCGGTACAAATAATTTTTGTTCAGCAAAACTATTTTCAACATTTGCCAAAGACGATGAAAAACGAAGTAATTTATCCCCATCTATATCAATTGGAAGATCTATGAAAGTTTGATACATATGTGGAGGGGTTTCACCTTTTTCTAGGAATTTCTTTTCCGCAGCTTGATTATACTGATGAACTTTCATGATATCTTGAAGATTAATCTCATGACTGTATGTATCCTGAGGTGACTTATCTAAAAGCATCCCAGAAGCTTTCCAGGCCTCTAAGTTTAATAACTTACCAAGCTCACTTTGATATAGACTTAGAGTCTGTAAATCAAGCAACATTAAACCATCTACTTTAAGCGAAGTGAGACACTTAACAAGATCATTAGATTTATTTAAATCTTCTATTATTTTTACTAAATTTGACTCTAAGAAACGGAGGGAAGACAGCATAATTGCAATATCACCCTCTCCCTTAAGTGAAGCCTGATTAAAATCTTCGGCATATTTTTTAAAGAATTGATTTAGCCGCGCACTCTCTCCTAGGGTAATTTTATATCCCGAATAATTTAAATCTAGCTTCAGGGTGTCTTCGTCAACAAAACTTACAAAATCTTTATTAATTCTTAATGATTGAAGATACTCTTGCACCTTTTGTTTTAAAGCTGGAACTTTAAAATATATTTTTCCGTTACCAGCAACTTCATTCCAGAAAAAATTAGGAAGCTCCCCTGCAGAAAATTTATCAAATAAAATCTGAGTAAATTGAGGGTAATAAGCCTGAATTATTTCGGTATTAAAACTAACATACCCATGCCCCTTTAACCCAGAAATAGCTTCTCTTAAAGAATTAATTTGGATCAGGCGACTAAACAAAGCCGAGGCTTGCGGTTGTAAAAATGCCACAGGTACAACAATATTTTTTGCAAGTGGTGTAAAATCTTTATAAATAAAAGTTTCTCGATTGCTAACTTCGGTAGCGATAGTCTTAGATTTTTCTTCTGCTACTTGCTCTGCATTTGAATTGGGATCAAGTAAGACTTGCTCTTTTGGATCGAGCTTATCGGAAACTATTTCGCTTACCTCTTCTTTTATAACAGGCTGAGTGGGTGCTGGTTTTTTACTATTCCCAGAAGTTACCCAGATGATATAAATAATTACGATACCACTTAATATTGCTAGTTTTTTCAATGAACTCATGGTTTTAATTTAACTCAGTTCAAAAACTTAAAACAGTTACTAAGTTCGACTATCTCCTAAAAAATTTCCCTCTCTCTCCTCACTCATAAATTAAAGATTTAAGATTTTAAACATTTAGATAACAGACCAAACAAATCGATGGTTAATCACCTATAACTTTGATCCACTAAATCTCCACATTTAAAATCCCAAGCTTACTCAGCTTGTCTCTGTAAATTAATCTTATGAACCTGGGGTCCATCCTCTCTGTAACGGTCCCCAATACCTAGAAGCTCCCAGCGGATCCCCGTTAGAATTAGTCCCCGAGATTACTCCATCTTGCTTAACCAAGTTAGAAGTAATTGATAGCGCTGCGTTGGCATTAGTATAAGGGTTAGCTAACTGGTCATGGGTGAAAGCATCACTTTGTAATCCATAATTAGTTGCATCTGCTGTTGATAATTGAAATAAGCCTCGAGAACCTGTCCCGAACTTACCAACATCACCAACATCACCGATATTATATGAAGATTCCTTACCAGCTAACTCCGTAAAGTATCTGGCCCAAGACTCTGAGCTCCCATCAATACCATACTTAGCTCCATCGGCCGGAACATATCCATTTAAATCTGAGTTCTTAACTTGCTCATTCATATAAGCGAACAAGTCATCTTTACTTACATTACCAGAGGAAGAGACCGGCATAGATCCGTCACCTCCGGTATACTGACTATAATCAGTATTAATTCCACCAGTTCCCAATCCAGTTGTTCCCGTGGTTCCAGTTCCCAATCCAGTTGTTCCAGTACCCGGTTGGCCTGGTTGCATTGCCTGATTCTGCTGATTCATCGCCGACAGAGTATTGACTACTTGCCCCGCCATAATCAAATTAGAATTTCCAGTTAATGCACCAAGAGTTGTTAAGATAGTTCCTAACCAATTACCATTGGAGTTATTACTTCCTCCAAACATTCCAAAAATCCCACTTCCGGCACCACCATTCATGCCTAACAATCCAGCGATTCCTGCACCAGTATTACCAGCACCAACATTATAGTTACCAAACATTTGCCCTGCAATATTACCAACATTACCCATATTGCCAAAGTTGTTCATTCCAGGGATTGATTGGTTGTATGCAGTTGGAGCAAGATAAGGAGCAATACAATCCCGATAATCAGAATTATATGGATTACATTGAGGATAACGATCTTGCGGATTATTCATTGCTGCGGAAATCCCACCAGCATTCATTGATGTAAACATCTGAGCAATATTACTTACATTTCCACCTAAGAACATCGAAAGACTTCCTAACAACATTCCTAAAATTGGATTATCCCCCATAACATCAGTAATTCCGACATTACTAATAGTTTGTGTAAGCCCAGCTGCAGCATTCATGTTACCGCCTAGCTGGCTAATTGACTGAGCTTGCTGAATACTATTGGGATTTAAATCTAAACGATCATGATCTTGGTTTTGCTGTTGCAAAGCTCGCTGACAAATTTTTTGTCCTAAGGGATGATTGGCACAGGGGTCGCCATTCTGGGCGAAGACTACTCCAGAGGGCTGAAGCAATGAGGCTAGTAGACAAACTACTACGAAACTATTAGTGGAGAATATTAATCTTTTGTTCATTTGAAAACCCTAACTAAAAAAACCCTTCAATAAATGTTATGAGCAAAATGCTCAATCTGATGCACCACTTAAGGGATTTTTCATTTAAAATATGGATGAAGTATACCGGATGAATGGTAGTCCTCATCATAGTTCTTTAAAGCATTAATCCCCCGATCAACAAAGAATGCTTCAGTTGTCGTGCGAAATCTCATTGGCAGGCATTCCACCCCTAAACCCTTAGCAACACGATGTATTTCAGTATTTTTATCTGGATAGTAGACTAAAAGATCAACTTTTTTTCCTAAAAATTCACTTACATCAACCTCGTTTGGTACTTTTTCAGGAGAAATAAATAGTAAATCTTGCACTGGAGTATTTCCAGATTGGTTATTCGTTTTGGAAATATTTTTTCTAATTGTACTAGAGCTAGTACATTTCGGAAGCGGAATTGCTTGCTCCATTTGGCTCACTTGAGCTTTTAATTGAGGAAGGTATTCCTCTCTAACATACTGCCGAACAGCATCCTGATTTAAGGTAAATTTTTTATAAGAATTCTTTATTACAAGCGGATCTGGGTAATTAATCCCAGAATTGCCTTTTACATGACCAAAGATTTTAAGTTCAGAGATTTCTTGCTCCCACGGATTTTTAGGATGCTTACCAAGCATTCTCATAATATGACGACTATCAGGCTTAACACCATATCTTTCAGCCGATTCGTTTAATTCTTCTTGGGTAAACCGATACTCACTAATTTGTTTTTGTAGCTGTGCTTGCTGTTCATAGGTCAGGTTCTTAAGAATTTCCCTGGGATCTCCCTGCGCAAATAAAGAATTCACTGTTAGGAAGATAGTAAGTAGCACTTGGACAATTCGTAATCTCATCATAAGCCTAGTCTATATAAAGGAGACTATTGCTTCAATATGCTAAGCGAATCACTAAGACGAGAGTTTCTTAATGTACTTAAGTACTTCCTCGGGATGCCCTAGAGGCTTAACCGTGTCAAAAATTTCAACTATCTCTCGTTTCTGATTTAATACATAAGTAATCCGGCTAATTCCCATGTATTTTCTACCCATAAAGCTTTTTTCAGAATAAATCCCTAATTTAGTAGATAAGGCAAAATCAGAATCTGATAGCATCACTGTTTCTAAGTCATTATTCTTACAGAATTTAGCTTTGGTTTTTTGATCTCCTCCAGACACCCCAACCAATGCAACATCAAGATTAGCAAACTTCTGTTTTAATTTAGAAAAACCCCTCGACTCAATTGTACAACCCGGAGTACTGTCTTTAGGATAGAAAAAAATTACTAGCAACTTTTCAGTAAAAGTTTTCAGCGAATAATCTTCGCCCTCCTTATCTAACATATTAAACTGCGGAAATTTATCGCCGATTTTCATGTAATCCTAATAAAATGTGCTGCTCAAAAGTCTCTAAAAGTTCTAAAAGATCAAGGATTGGAAACGGATACCAATAAAATCTAAAACCTGTTAGACTACTATATCTTAACTTCCTGACGATGAAAGTAGTAATTATAAAATACAATGCTGGTAATATCTTCTCTGTAAAAACAGCATTAGAACGTCTGACTATAGAACTTCCAGGTGCAGAGATCCAGCTCTCTGATCAAGCCTCTGACCTTTTATCAGCTGACAAGATCATTTTCCCCGGCGTTGGTGAAGCTAGCAGCGCAATGCAGGATCTCAAAAGAAATAATTTAGATTTACTTATTCCTAAATTAACTCAACCGTTTTTGGGTATCTGTCTAGGCCTACAATTAATGTGTGACTACTCTGAGGAGAATGAAACTAAGTGCCTAGGGATCATGCCAGTCAGAGTAAGAAAATTTACTGAGCTAAAAGTTCCTCAAATTGGTTGGAATAATATCTATAATTATCAAACAAGTTTATTTGCAGGTTTCAAAGAAAATGAGTACGTCTACTTCGTTCACAGTTACTATGCAGAGATTTCACCTTATACCATTGCAACAACTGATTATGGTATTAAATACAGCGCTGGCTTAAAAAAAGATAATTTTTACGCGGTACAATTTCATCCTGAAAAAAGTGCTGATATTGGATCCAAAATCCTGAATAATTTCCTAGTGGCTTAATATGTATCTAAATAACGATCTTCTATTTTTAATTCTTCTAGAACATAGTTAATAACTTGCTTATCGTCAGTCATTCCGGAAGCAAAGGTATGATCACAAAAGGGATCATTTTCAGAAGCTGCATAGCGCACAGCACCTGCAATTAATCGTTGTTCAGATTGGGTACGACTAGGATAAATATCAAGTAAAAACTTACAGACTATAAAAACTGCTTGCGCCTCTTTAGCATTATATTTACTCTCTTCGTTATCGGCAGACTGCTCGGAATTAACAGCGAAATGAGACTTTAATGAATGAGACAGTTGCTTAAGAGCTTCGGCATCAAGCTCCTCACATAACCGTTCAAATTCTGGTCTAACAAAAGGTGGGAACTTGGGTAATTTATGTTTTCGCTTTTTTCCAAAAAATATCATAATACTTACTTACCATGTCTAAAGAAATCCTAAAAGGTACTACACTTATCAGCATACTAACCTTGGTCAGCAGACTCTTAGGGTTCATCTGGAATTTAGTCTTTGCTCAACTCTTTGGAGCTGGTATCTTAGCTGACTGCTTTTTCGTTGCTTATAAAATTCCAAATCTCTTACGGAGTATCCTGGGAGAGGGAGCACTTTCTGCTGCCTTTATCCCTGTATTCTCGGCTGAGCTAGAAAAAGATCGGCAGTTGGCAGAAAGAACCTTACGCTCTGTCTCGGGACTACTCTTAATCGCTAGCATTATAATCACAATCCTTGGAATTATTTTTGCACCCTTGATTATTGAATTAATTGCCCCAGGATATTTAGATGATCCTGATCGTTACCAACTATGTCTAACCTTAACTCAAATTACTCTACCCTATATAATTTTTGTTAGTTTAATTGCCTTGATTAGTGGCGCCCTTAACTCAGTTAAAAAGTATGGGGCGGCTCCCATCTCACAAATTGTGATGAATGTTGTCATGATTATAGCCTGTTTTTTGGTTAGCTTTTGGGACACCGAAACTGGAATCAAATTACTAGCATTTTCCGTGATTGTGGGAGGACTTTGCCAAATACTTATCCAATTACCTGCCCTTAAAGCCGCAGGCTTATCAATCTTCCCTAATGTTAAACTTTTAAATCCTAGTAGCAAACGCGTACTGTTGTTAATGATTCCGGCAAGTTTTGGAGCAGCAATTTATCAAATATCGATTTTTATCAATACCATGCTCGCCACATTACTTCCGACAGGGAGTGTCTCTTGGCTTTTTTATGCCGACCGGCTTTCCCAATTACCAATTGGCGTATTAACAATTGCAATTATGTCTGTTCTATTACCAGAGCTATCTCGCTCCCAAGCAAATAATAATCAAGAAGCCTTCCAACATAATATGAATAACTCACTTCGTTATTTAAGCTTCTTAATTATTCCTTCCGCGGCTGGACTAATTATCTTAGCGGAGCCCTTAATCAAAGTATTTTTTGAACGTGGAGAATTCCTAGCTTTAGATACTTGGCAAACAGCACTGGCCCTTCAAGCTACCGCCTTTGGACTCTGGGGTATTAGTTGTAATTCTATTATCAGCAGAGGATTCTTAGCTCAACAAGATACCCTAACTCCTAGTCTACTGGGGATCTTAACTTTGGTTATTAATACTGCCTTAGCACTATTACTAATGGGCCAGATTAATTTTACTGGAGATAATTTCTTTCTCCACGCAATTGTCTATCTGCAAAAATTATTAACAGCATTTCTGCCTCATGCCGATTTTTTTCATGTTGGCTTAGCATTAGCCTCAGGGCTGGCCTTAACATTTACGCTAGTAATTAGCATGTTCATTTTAGATCGTCGTCTAGCGAATTGGAGCTTTAAACCATTTCTAAAAGCTAGCCTGATTTCCTTAGTTGCTTCTATCTTAATGATGGGAATAATTAAAATCCTTAAAGAATTAATTCCCAACGATATCTTGTTAATTGCTATTGCCTGTCCCGTTGCTGTAATTAGTTACTTTGTATTTTATCAGCTACTTGGTGGCCAAGAAATTAAGGAATTAAGAAACCTATTTAGAAGAAAAATTAAACCTTCCTAGGCAGTACTATTTGGATAACTCATTACTACGCTTTAATGCTGCTTGAAATGCAAGCTGTAGTGAGTGATTAATTTTCTTTGCTTCAAAGACATTAAGTGCCGCTTCGGTAGTACCACCCTTGGACTTAACCTTAGCGATTAACTGACTAGGCGTGATTTTTTGAGACTTAATAAATTCGATAGTCCCAGCAAAAGTTTGCCAGACAATTTGCTCAGAAATCTCTTTGGAGAAACCAAATTTTTTGGCAGCCTCTTCTAAGGCCATCATTAAAAAAGCTACGTAGGCAGGACCACTACCAGCTAGAGCTGTAATCTGATTAATTTTCTTTTCTTCCGACAATTCTAGAAATAATCCCTGTTTAGAAAAAATTTTCTTAATTAATTTTTTTTCTTTTAGCGATACAGAGGAGTCATAAAAACAACCAAGGACAGCCTGTTTAAACTCAATTGCTAAGTTAGGCATTAACCGAACTACTTTCTTAACACCAAGGATTTTTTTTATTTTAGCGATAGAGATACCAGCCATAACGGAAAGGACAACAGTCTCCCTAGAAACTTTCTTTTTTAACTCGACACTTAGTTCCACAAAGTCTTGAGGTTTAACTGCCAGAATTATAAAGTCAGATTGTGACATTCCAATCACACTAGAGAAAATTTGAATTTGTGGTGCTAACTTTTTAATTTTTTTAAGTTTACCTAGATCTCGATTAATCAAAGTTAAACTTTTTGGTGAAATCACTTGCTCGGCAATTATTGTTTTGGCAATTGGCAGACCCATATTGCCTAAACCAATAATTGCTAAACTAACGGGCTTTGCCACGGATTGGATCCTCAACAGTAAATGTTTCTCCAGATTTTAAATTAAGAAACAACATCATCTGTTCAACTAGCATGTTATAATCTTCCTTCTTTCCCATATTCAGACGATATTCATTAATAATCTTAATCTGCATATCATCTTTCCACATGGCCCAAGCTTTTGCAGATATTTTTTCAAAAATTTCTTGCCCAACAGCTCCAGAAAATGGAGGTTTAGATAAGCCAGGGAGCTCCTGACTTAATTTAATACAATTTACAATTCTTTCTTCAGTCATAGTATTTAGGGGTGTTTAGAACAGTGCGTAAGATAGATGAAACAATAAAAACTTTCAAACTATCGAAGCAAATAATGCCACTAAATGAAAGTATTCAAGTTTTTTTATGTTTTTACAAAACTTTTACATTTAAATTACACAACCATGACACAAGGGGCTTCATAACGTGAGATAAGGGTATAACAACTCAGCCTTTTAAGGAGAATGCTCATGACTAAGAAACTTACGGATCTGGAATTGGTGATTGAACTACAAAATGGTGAAAAATCAGCCTTTGAAGAACTTTTTAAGCGTTATAGTGAAAAGGCCTACCACCTAGCTTATCGCATTACTCGAAAAGAGGAAGATGCTGAGGAAATTATCCAAGAAACGTTTATTAATGTTTTTGCTAAAATTAACTCCTTCCAAGGAAAATCAGCATTTTCTAGCTGGTTATATAGAATTACCTTCAATACAGCCTTAATGAAGCTTAGAAAAAGAAAAAAACACTTAACTTTGCCTTTAGAAACAAATAATCAATCAGAAGAGTCATTCACTGTTGAATATTGCTCTGAAGAAGAGCACCACCGCTGTGAAGTTTTCCCAATTCGTCATGAATTACGTGGTCATATTGAAAAAGCAGTTAATTCTCTTCCAGAAGAATACCGTTCAATCTTCGTACTACGTGATATTGATGGCTTAAGTAACCAGGAAGTAAGTGAAATGTTGGACTTAACAATTCCAGCAATCAAGTCTCGCTTACACCGAGCTCGTCTAATGTTACAAGCTAGATTAGAAAATTATTACAATGATTTTTGTAATGAGACTCTAATCCTGGAAGGAAACCAAAAACTAGCTGCCTAGGTGGGTGATGCTTCGTGAAAGTACACTAGGTTTATATCTTGCAGTCTTAATATCCTGATACTTGAGCCTTGTTTGTAAATTTAGCGACCCCCGCGGGTCGCTCCGAAACTCACATTTATTAAGAAAAGCCTAAATTAATTAAATTTCATATTAGAAATATCGATATAGCGTCAATTTGACTAAGAACTACCCATTTGAGATTATCGTTATACTTACCCTCCAAAAATCAACCGGAGATAATAATTTAATTAACAAATGAGATATGGCATCTTTTTCAATACAATCAGATAGTAACAAATTTGAATATCAGGCTGGTCAGTGGTCACTTACGATAGACACAGCTAGTGGTATGATCAATGATCGCAACATACAAACTGCCATCACAGGACCTAAGGCTGGAGAACCGATAGAAGCATTTTTTACTTTTACCAAAACCCCAGGTGCAAATTATGATGCTGGCAAAATTGTGCAAGAACCGGATCTTGCTTATCCGATAACCGTAAGAGAACCAATTATTAAAGATGGTTTCTTCCAATTTAGCGCACAGGGTGAAATGCTAACGACAATCGCAGCAAAACGCTTAGTAGGTTTTATCTTACTAGATTCAGATGGAGAAAAGATCTTAGGACGAGGTTCGTGGAGTAATTTAGCTATTTTTAGCAAAAAAGATTATGAATTTGATACGGAAAGAAATGTACTTAGAATTGAACAGGACTATTATCGACTAATACAAACCATCGAAGCTGATAAAAATAGACTAGACGGTGTCGCTGGAACTTTTGTCAAAATTGATCAAAAAAGTGCTCTAGATGCCACACCAGAATTAGTTGTAAATTTTGAACTAGGTCTAGTTGCTAGCATCTTAATTCCAACTAATGCTGATCAAATTCTAGCCTTGAGAAAATTAAAAAATCGCGATTAATATAATAATGAAAAAAGTAATTTCCATATGGAAATTAGATGGACTCATTACTGTAAATCAAAGATATAAACAATTATTACCTTAAGAAATTATTGAACAAACTTGGACTTCTACCATACAATTCAGCTACTGAAATCTTTGATTTTGCCCCTAAAAAGCTAAGCTAAGCCAATTGAAATGTCATTTAAGATTATTATTGGCAATAAAGGGCCTAGAATACCCATTTTGACCATCTAGGATTACAGAATCAGCTAATGAAATTTCTTCGATATGCTTGAACTATGCTGAAGTTAAGCTCTAATCAAATTACCAAATCAAACGCACTACATTCCTATCCGATTAATTTAACAGCTTTAAATCGAGATTTACGCCTTGATGTGATTAATGGCTTTTTAATCTCCCAGGGGCTACTCCCCTTAAGTCGACTTGGTGATGCAAATAATGGAGAGTTAGAATTTACAGGGATAAATTCCTTTTGGGCCGATCCATTTGTTTCTAGAATTGATTTTCAAACTAAATGTTTAAATCGTGAGTTTAATCATCTTTGCTTTTTAAGCCCAGCGAGTGATGGTTGTTCTGGGACAATCGTTGTACCCGTTGTAAATAATCAGTATCTTTTACTTGTTGAACAATTTCGACCAACTGTAGGGGTGAGAACTCTGGAAGTACCTCGAGGATTTATAAATCCAGAAGAATCAAACAGAATTAATAATTCCTTTGGAAATGCATTAAGGGAATTCTCTGAAGAAACTGGTTTAGACCAGACAAAAATTGCCTACTTTCCAAATTTAGTTGGAGAGGTTTTTGAAAACTCTGGAGTTTCCACAAATAAGAATAAGGTCTATCGGGTAGCAATCACTGTTCCTGAGGAACAATTAAATAACTTAATTAAAACAAATCATTTAGATCAAGGAGAAGTTGATCAATTTGTTAGTACTCGGTTAGTAGAATTCAAAGACCTAAAACTTGTGATTAAAGACCAACATTCAGCTAGTGCAATTTGGCTAGCACTAAACTAAATCCTACATAAGATTTTCTTGAGTCAAAATATTTAACAGGTACTGCCCATAGGAATTTTTTCTTAGGTTATTGGCATTTTCTAGAAGCTGATCTTTATTAATAAACTTCATAAAATAGGCAATCTCTTCCGGACATGAAATCATCGAACCTTGTCTTTCTTCTA
Organism: bacterium; assembly: GCA_031385045.1. GTDB lineage: Bacteria > Bdellovibrionota_C > UBA2361 > UBA2361 > CALJRW01 > JANNBC01. Next base: position 276,827 of record JANNBC010000024.1, read on the forward strand.
ATGTTTGGATGTAATTGCATGCCTGTAAATATGATTCAAATGTTCCTGTATCTAGCCAAGCAAATCCTCTGCCTAAGACTTCCAGGGAAAGTTCTCCGCGTTCCACATAAACTTTATTAAGATCTGTAATTTCCAATTCCCCTCGTGGAGAAGGCTTTAAGCTTTTAGCATATTCGCAAACATTATTATCATAAAAATAAAGTCCAGTTATTGCAAAGCTGGATGTCGGCTTACTAGGTTTTTCAACTAATTCCGTAACCTTGCCATCCTTACCAAAAGTTGCCACTCCATATCTTTCTGGATCTTTCACATGATATGCAAAAATAGTTGCTCCTTTATTTCGGGCAGAAGCTCGACCCATGGTCTCGGGCAAGCCATGCCCATAAAAAAGGTTATCACCCAAGACCATCGCGACCGGTCGACCAGCCATAAACTCTTCGCCAATAATGAAGGCTTGTGCCAGCCCGTCGGGAGACGGTTGAACTGCGTAGGAAATTTTTATACCAAACTGAGAACCATCGCTTAATAAATTCTGAAAGGCAGCTTGATCTTGAGGAGTTGTAATGATCAAAATATCTCGAATCCCTGCCAACATTAAAGTCGACAAGGGATAATATATCATTGGCTTATTATAAATTGGGAGAAGCTGTTTACTAACAGACTTAGTAACAGGGAAAAGACGTGTCCCAGAGCCTCCGGCTAAAATAATTCCACAGTAGTTATTCATTATTTATACGCTAAATATTTGGTTCATATACTAAAACCCATTGGGTATTTCCTAACAGCTTGGAAAAAATCTAATAGATTTTTCAGTGTTTTGGCTTTCAGTATATTTGTCTTCCCTAGTCCTCAGCCTTATAAAATAATGCTGAGGACCTCAGCGACCCCCAAGGGTCGCTTCAAGTGCTCCGCACTTGATATACTAAGCGCCTTTGTATGTTCGGTAATTTTCAATGTCGCTTAGTATATTTAGCATAAAAATTAAATTATTCAAAAATACTATTTTATTGGATAGTTATAATACCAAAAGCCTAATCGAGCTTAAGTAATTGACTACGAACTCGCTGACTTAGCGGATACTCAGAAAGCCAGATGCCTAAATAATACTGGGCAAATTTGGAATTATTAATTGTTGGAAAAGTCTGATTGGGGTTGCTCAGTGTTAATCCCTGATTGGTGATATAGGTTAAAAAATACTGATCATCTCGATCAACATCACTGTAATAATTGCTAACCTGATCTATTTCTTTCTGGTACTCAGTAAATATAAAATTGGGGTTCTTTTTTAAAGTATCAACTGCACCATCAACAATTCTTTTTTTATCAATTTTACGGTGATATTTAAAATGAAGAAATTTAGATATTTGTGGATCGAGTACATTTCCGGTTAAATTAGGCTGATCAACATAGAGCCCAATAGAATAAATATCCATAAACAAATAAGTAAAATCTGATTTACCTACTAAATAAAACTGGACACCAGAGCGTTCAATAGTTTTAGGATAACAACTAACTTCGGAACAAAGCTCTTCAGCCTGAGTGTTAATTGCCATTAATAAAAATAAAAAAAATAATCGAATCATTAATTTGTCTTTAAACTGCCTAAGCCTCCATCAACAGCAATTATTTGCCCAGTAATCCATGTTGCTCGATCGGAGATTAAAAAATCTACTAAATTTACTAAATCATCGGTTGTTCCAAGACGTTTTAAGGCGTGCATTTTTTCAGAAACCTTAAGGCTATTTTCATTATTAAAAATAGATTCAGTCATTGGCGTGCGCGTAAGCCCCGGAGCAATAGCATTAAAGCGAATGTTTTTTCCTGCATATGTTGCCGAGGCGGAAAGTACTAAGCCATTAACAGCGCCCTTAGCAGCAGAGATTGCTTCGTGATTTGGGAGTCCAATTTGTGAGGCCGCAGAAGTAAATAAAATCACACTTCCACCATTTGGAGCTAAAAATCTTCCAGCAGCACGAACAGTCGCAAAGGCAGTTGTTATATTCTTACTAATTACTTGCTCATATTCCAGTGACGACACTAAATGTGCCGGTTTAAGCAGAACAGATCCACAACAATTAACCACTGCATCAATCCTACCAAAAACATCAGTAGCATTTTGAAAAACACGATTAACCTGCTCAAAATCACTACAATCTGCGACAGCATAATTTGCTAGCAGCTTATTGGCGAGACTAATTAGCTCCGCCTCATGTCGAGCTACTAAAAAACATTTCCAACCAGTAGCTGATAATCTTTGGCTTAAATCACTTCCAACTCCGCCAGTAGCACCAAGGATAATTACATTTTTCATTGGAGCTAATATTTATTAAGTTTTGTTTTAATCCATTTGATAATTATGGACAGCACTGGGATTCTTTCATAAATAAAATCTCCAACATCATAGTAATCACGTTGATATTTTACTAGTTGAGTTTGAGGATCAAAGACTAAATGAGAAATACCTGGAACACTAAAAAGCTTCCCATGATTAAGCTTAGGGGCCTGCAAATGCATTGTCCAAAAGGCAGAAATTTTTTGCCCCTCACAAATAAAATCAGTAAATTCAAATTTTATCTCCTCGACTGGCTGATAAATATGACTATAGTATGCTTTAATTTTGGATCCCCCACTAAGATCTACTAGCGGATCAATAAAATGAGCCTCAGAATGATAAAAAGTATCTACTAAATTAATATTTGTGGCACTTAGATTTGCAAAAAAATACTTAATTTTTTCTATCAGTGGATTTTCAATTACGCCGTTAGACATTTGCCGACCTTTGAGAAAAGTATTTTTGATTTAAAACCTGCCGATCTTCACTACAAAGAACTTGATTGTTCGGCCTAGTCAATGTCAGGTGTAAAACATTAAGAGTTCTAGTTGCAAATGCAGATTCACAATATGCCAGGTAATAGTTCCAAGCTCGAATAAAACGTTCATCAAAACCTAACTTAAAAACCTGATTTAAATTTCGATTAAAGCGCTTACGCCATTCCGCCAAAGTTGGAGCATAATGGGGGCCAATATTAGTAATCTCCTCAATTTCGAGTTCTGAATTTTTACGCAAGGCAATTTGTAATGCTTCTAATGAAGGGAGTAAAGAGCCTGGAAAGATATGTTTTTGAATCCAATCACAACGATTTTTTAGACGTTCAAAATATTGATCGTGAATGGTTATTACTTGCAATGCAATTAATCCATTGGGCTTAAGTAACTTTTCACAGGTTCTAAAAAAACTTTGATAATTTTTATGACCAATAGCCTCAAGCATCTCGATTGAAACTATCTTATCAAATTGACCGGTAACCTCCCGATAGTCACAGAATTTAATTTCAACTAAATGCTCTAGCTTTGCTTCCTTCACTCGCTCCTTTGCCAAATTAAATTGCTCCTGTGAAATAGTGATACTTGTCACATGGCAACCAACTTGTTTCGCTAGAGTAATTGCGAAAGAGCCCCAGCCACTACCAATTTCTAAAACATGATCAGCCTTAGTAATCCTTGCTTTCCTAATTAAAGAATCAATCTTATTTGCTTGAGCCGCCTCTAGGATAGTGCATTCCGGACTATAAAGTGCAGAAGAATACATCATGCTAGAATCTAAGAAAGTTTTGAAGAGATCATTACTTAAATCATAATGAGCCGAAATATTCTTCTTGGCACCAGCTAAGGAATTAAAACGAAAGAGATGTCTCAAAAATTCTACCTTATCAAAAAAATAGTTAATGATGCGGTTTCTCTTTTCAATTTTTTCTTTATTAGCAATAAAATAATCAACTACAGCAGTTATATCTCCAGTTTCCCAAAGTTTATCGGTATATGACTCCCCTAAGCCAATTGCACCATCGCGAACTAGTCTCCAAAAAAACTCATAATGCTGAACTTGAATTTCCGCTTGAGGCAGTTGTTGTGCATCACCAAAAAATAAAATGCGATTATCTGGCAAAATAATTTTTAGAAACCCACGATCGAATCCCCGAAACAACTTGATAATCTTATTTTGTGCCAAACTGTGTAAATAACTTGGAGGTCCAGTAAAAATAGTATGAGCACTGACTGGCTTAGGCTTTCTAAATACTGGTAATTTTTTAATATAATACATCTTGGCCGCCTGATAGACTATCCTTGGATAAGTTAGACTTGCCGTCAGGGGAAACTTAACAAATATTTTTAATAAATTTATAGTATTAAACTCGGCTCCCTCTCCCCAAACTCTAGAATAAAAATCTACCTTAACTTGCCTATCCTTCTCTCGCAGAACATTAATCTTAATATCTAGTTGTTCCTCTGGCTCTGTTAACCAAAAATCATACATACCATCCATTGGATAAAAGGGTGAAACATGAAAGGATTTGGGTACAGTATAATGTTTAGCATATTTAGACTTGTCATCTAAACTTAATTCTTGGTGTAATAAGTAGAGGTGGCGCTCCGAAAAAGTATTATTCACTTCGGAAACAACGTAGATCAGTTCATCTACCTTATTGTAACAGTAATAAAAACTTACCGGATTAAAAACATAATTAAAGTACCTGGCACTTGTAATTAAAACGATGCGCTCAATCTGCTGATTTAAGTTATTTTTGGATAAGTAACTTAATACTTTTTCTTTAATTGTTAATCCAGAATTATCTAGATAATCTTGGTCGAAAATAGCGGCCACTCTTTTTTTATTATATCCAAAAATCCAAGAATTAAAGCTAGGTAATTCATCTAAGTCTAGCGCATAGAAGTAGACAGGATAGGCGAAAGTATGATCAACGGGACCAGTGCGACTGTGCATCACCCTACCAGCATAAATCTTTGATCGTGGCTTAGAAGCTAATAAACTAGCCATTAGATAAGTGCCTTAACTTTAAAATGACTAGCTAAGTTATTGGCTGAGACAACTGCATCTTCATGGAACCCATAGCCCAAATAGCTTCCACAATAAAAAACATTGGAGCGACCATTAAGAGATTTAACTTGTCCCTGTGTAATTAAGTTTTCACTAGTAAATAAAGGATGATAATAATCAAATTCTTGAATAATTTTATCTGGTGCAATAGTATGGTTAGGACTTAGAGTTACTAAATATCGCTCTTTAGTTGTTAAGCCCTGCAAGCGATTCATATCATAAGTTACTGAAAGGTTTTGCCCATCTTTAGTTTCTTCAGCATTATAATTCCAAGAGGCCCAAGCACGGGAGTTTTTTGGCAAGACAGAAATATCCGTATGGAGCACAGTCCGGTTAAAGTTATATTGCCACTTTGAAAAACAGTATGACTCTTCTTTGGAAGGATTGCTAAAAATCGGGAGGACTTGATCAGCGTGAACTGCAAAAATTAAATAATCAAATTTCTGTTCGCTGTCTTCAGTTTTAACAGTGACGCCAATATCTCCTCTAGTAACATTTTCTATCCGAGCATTTAAAATAATCTCCCCGGAGAATGTTTCTTTAAATTTTTTGACGTACTCTTGACTACCACCAACAACAGTTTGCCAGCGCGGTCGATCTTTTAGTGAAAGTAGGCCGTGATTCTTAAAGAAGTTCAAAAAAGTGAATGCTGGAAACTGCAACATGTCCTCGCTTGGTGTTGACCATATGGAGGCTCCAATTGGCAAAACATAATCATAAATTAATTCGTAACTATATTTTTTTGATTTTAAATACTCACCGAGTGTTAACCCTAACAAGCCATTACCAATCAAATCTTGAGTGGAGTTTTTGCAAAAGGCTTTTAATTCTAGTAAAAATCGATAAAATTTAGGATTAAAGAGATTAAGCCGATCGGCAAAAAAACCATTTAAGCCCGTTCCAGCATAGGCTAATTTTCGCGATTTAGAATGAAATGAAAAGGACATATCTGAATAGCGAATGGGGACGTCCAAGGCATTCAGAAATCTGGTAAATGTAGGGTAAGTCTGATCATTTAAAACAATAAAGCCTGTATCGACAGCTAGTCCAGGTTTAATTTCAATTGTATTAGTGTGACCCCCCAGATAGGCATTAGCCTCAAAAATTGTAACATTATAATCCTTCTGTAGCAGGTAAGCTGAAACAATCCCTGCTACACCTCCTCCGATGATTGCAACTTTTCTCATGTCTGCTTTGGTTTAAATAAATAATGGCTAACTAGCCACTCTTGACCATCACGATATCCAAACAATTCGGCGCAAGCCAAAAAGAAAATCAGCCAGCGACGATACCAAAGTTTAGCTGATTTTCTGCCATATGTCTGCTCTAAGATTGGCATTACTAAATGCTTATTCTGTTTAATATTATTCGCCCAGGCATTGGCAGTTTTTTGATAATTAGTCCCAGAGACATCCCATTGCTCTGTGATTTCTAAATCTTGATCATATTGATAAAATAACTTCTTACTTGGCATAGTTCCACCTGCAAAAAAATATTTAGCCATCCACTGATCTTCTCGATGCTCATCAAAAAAATAGGTTAATTTTCGATGACAAAAAATATGAACAAAAAGTAAGCCTTGCGGGTCAAGCCACTTAGCAATTTTCTTAAATAGCATTGAGTAATTACGCAGATGTTCAAACATTTCAACCGAGACAATTCGGTCAAAGGTCTCACTAAGCTCTAAATCATTAATATCCTTGGTAATCACTTGTAAATTACTAAGCCCTCTAGCCTCAGCAGTAGCCAAAATAAATTCTCTTTGAATTCTGGAATTAGACACAGCAGTAACAAGAGAATCAGGAAACTGCTTGGCTAAATAAAGAGAAAGTGAACCCCAACCACATCCTAGTTCCAAAATTCTGTGTCCATTTTGGATTTGGGCGCGGGTTGCAATTTCAGCCAAAGAATCCAACTCTGCCTCTGCCAAGGTCTGAACTCCAGGAAAAAAAGTTGACCCGCTGTACTTTAAATTTGGACCCAAAACATTGATGAAAAACTCATAGGGCAATTCATAGTGTTGCTGATTTGCTTCCTTACTAGCTAAAGATATTTGTCCAGACTGTAAATTTGCCAAACTTTCGGCAATTTGATTCTGCTGTTGATTCTCCTTTGCAAGTCGTTTTTCCAATAAACTTCTAATCCCATAGCGAATAATGCTATCTGGTATAGGTAAATTTTCAACAATTTCAGTGCTTAAGCTCATGATAAATCTTTATATAGACTAAAACCATGGGAAAAACTTACTAGTTTTTTGTTGATAATCTCGATATAAATCACCTTTACTAATCAAAGCCTGTTTTTCAGAAGGCGGGACACCTGTTACATAAAGTAATAAAATTAACATTAATATTGGAGATAAAAGTGAGACTAACTCTCCCGAGGTACCCAATGCAAATAATGGATAACTAAGCCAAATAATCCATTCAAAAAAATAATTTGGATGACGAGAATATTTCCAAAGACCTAAGTCACATACTGCTCCCTGACGGTTACCAAGTGTTCGAAACTTTGCAAGCTGTGAGTCGGCAAGACTAACTCCTTGATAGCCAATAAAAAAAATAGCCAGTCCTAAATAATCTGAGTAAGCAAACTGACTTCGCTCGAAAATATAATGATATGGGATAGCTAAAATCCCAGCCATTACAACCTGGGCTAAAAATAAGAAATAAAAGTTTTGTTTACCCTTTGTACCCCATTTCTTTCGAAGATTCTGATAACGACGATCTTCCCCTACTTTTAAAATTCTACCAAATAAAATTAAATGTCCTAATCTTAATGCCCAAATAAAAATTAATACAAAAATTATTACATTTCGAGTCGATGCCGGATGTTGTAAAAAACCAAAGACACCCCAAGATAGAACTAACATCGTCCATCCAAAGTCTGCTAAATCCCCCTTAGCTTTTTTTTGAGCAATAAAATACAAAATATTTAAAACTAGTACCTGAGCAGAGATTAAGATCATCAAAGAACTATTCATTTTTGAATCCATAAGCAAAATAAATTGCCACTAAATAGCAAGTTGCTGGTATTCCAGCATAAAGAATAATTAATCCATTATTAACAATACTACTTTGAACTATCCCAGCTTGATACCCAATTAATTCTAAAATCGGAAAAGCGCAACCGGCAGCGATTGCTGCCGAAAGTTTTTTTGCTAAGGACCAATAACCAATCATTTGAGCAGCAAGATTTTGCTGAGATTCCTTACTGCACTTTTCCGCAACATCTGCCTGAAGCGACGCTGGGACAATAATTGCACCACCAAGTCCAAAACTAGATAAAATAATAATTAGCAAATAATAATATTCGTCTCCCGAGCCTAAAAAAAGTACTGCCAAGAAAGACCCCGTCGATAAGCTTAAACTTTGCAACCATGCTTTTAATTTACCAACTTTCTTAGTCCAGTAAATCCAAAAGGGCATAAAAATTAAGACTCCCAAGAAATACAAAAAAATAAACTGATTCCCTAACTTACTAGCAAGAACATGATCAATATAAAAAAGAATCATTGCTCCCGATAAAGTAGATCCAAAACTTGTTAAAGCATATGTGATTAAAAGATTCTTAAATCCTGAATATTGCCATAAGCTTTTTAAGCTCTGACTTTTAACTCGTTCTTTATTTGATATTACGAACTTACTATCTGGTAAAAGATAGTAACAGATCAGGGCTCCTGTCAGCAAAATTATCGCATAAACCAAACCAGCCCAAAATAAATAACTGAAATCATCACTAGGTTTTAAATTTATTTTTTGAAAAAGTACTGGGAATAAGGAAGCTATTACTGTTCCTAGTAGCAAAAATCCTTCACGTGTTCCTAGAATCTTAGTTCTTTGGTTCGTGTCTGAATCTAGACTTAGGCCCAATGTTTGATAGGGCACAGAGAAACAACTCCAAGAAATATAAAAGAAAATGGAAAAGAGCAGGAACCAAAGTAGTGGAGAAATTAACTGAGGAGGATTTGTAAGCGCGATAAAACTTACTCCTAAAGGAAGTGCAACAAGAACAATTAACTTTCTTTGAAAATCAGGAAAACGATCCACTAATCTGCCAATCAGAGGATCAAATATGGCATCAGCTATTCGAGTCAAAATAACAATAATACCAAACCAAAATGCGGACACTCCTAAGGTATCAACATAATATTTAGGAAGAAAAACATAATAGGAAAAGGCCACTGCCGAAAGTCCCAGTGCTGAGAAAGAGTAGAGCAATGACGTTTTTAAGATATTCATTGGTCATTGCATACCAAGCTAATCGATTTTAGTTACTTCTTCTTCTAACTTTGAAGCAATCTTCTTTCGACAGCAATCAGTCATCTTATGATTAGGAGAATGATTTTTAAAAGCTTCTGATTTTGCAACTGTGTCTAATGATTTAATTTGACGATAAAACCGACGACAGAAGGTACAATGAAAATGATGAATATAAAAAGTTATTTTTTCCGCCAAAGAAAGTTTGCGGTCAAGATAGTGCGAGGAGAGCTCTGAGTATCTTTGACAGGAGACAATAAAAAACAACCCTAGAAATTTGGACAATATTTTACTCATTTTTTATACCAATTTTTTTGCAGGCAATTCCTAAGTCTGGCTCTAATTCTATATAAGATAGTCCAGTAGTTTGACGGAGAGATATCTAATACTTGGCAAACTTCTTCAGCTTCTTTTCCTTCAAGGTATTTAAGAATAAAAACCCTTCTCATGTTTTCCGGAAGTTTTTCGACGCATTTTTGAAAAGCCTCAATAAACTCCTCATTTTCAATAACCATATCTGGGTGTTCTAACCAATTGGGTACATAGGTCTTCCAGATTCCCCAAGCATTGAAATTATTATCATCGTCTGGGCCAGGCTCAAGGTTAAAATTATAACTAACAGTATCTTCCTTACTAGTCTTGCGGAAGTTATCGATGATTTTATTGCGAAGAATACTAGTTAACCAAGTCTTTTCAGTTGAACGTCCAGCAAAACCAGCCCTAGCCCGCCACCCAGCCATTAGCGTATCTTGGACCAAGTCTTCAGCTAATTCTGAGTTTTTTACCCTAGAAAGGGCGTAATTATAGAGATAATCACCGTAATTATCTAACCATGTTTTTGGATCAAAATCATTCATTCTTGTGGGTTAGAGTATTCAATTCCAGCAATTAAGAAAAGAGCGAAACATGTAATTATCTAAACATGGAACACAATCTGCCCTTTAGAACCTAAAGAGACGTTAAAAAAGTTTCTTACTGACTTTTTATATAAACTATCTACGAAAAAGCTTAGCACGCACCACTTCCGTTCCTAAAGTATTGATTGCCTGGTATCCGATCTGTTTTAATTCTAGAGCAAAGCTTTTTAGTTCATCAAAAAATCCTTTAGCTGACCACTTATGTACTTGAAAATCATTAACATCACCAATTCCTACTTGTATATTACCTTCGAATTTAGCAGCAACATCAACAAGTAACTCTGCTGCTGATTGCCTAACAAAGAAAGCCTCCTTTAGATCTACTCCTCGCTCGTGTAAGACATGGTCAATTATGCCAAGCAAAAAACTTTCTGGACATACCTTCGCAAAACAGCGTCCACTTAGTTCTAGAAGATTTTTAATAATAACAGCTGATTGAGAAGTTGAATATTCATGATTTGAAGCTATAATTATAATAGCTGTAGCAGAAGTTAAAAAATGGCTGCATTCTTTAATTAATTGCCTTTGTTCCTCAGATAACCTTAGACTTCCTGCACGAACTGTTAAGCTTGCCTCATTTATAGTCCGATTTAGATCTGTTAAGGCAAGCACCAAAGGTTCATGATGACTAACAACCTCGCGGAGTTTTAACTGTGTGAGATAAGAATCCACATTGACCGCGGTGTTGTCAGGTTGATGGTTTAGATTAGCAATATGCATCAAACAATAAATCTTAAAATCTATAGATTATGATTCGAGCTTATATTAAATCTTAACCTTAAGCTAAGTTTATTTATCTAGATAATTTTTCTGAACAATTTGAATTAGGCTGCCTGCCGCCATTCCCACTGCATTCTTTCCACCGTTCCAGGAAGAGAACGATCTACAATTTCTAACATAGCAATCAAAGTATCTTGCTCCATCATGCTTAATTCGCTTGGATGTGGAAATAATGAGAGTAGGGTATCAACCACACCCTCTGGGCTTAAACGAAACATTCCCGCTTCGCAAAATTTTTCGGCAATTTCTAGAATATCAAAGGCATATTCAAATTTTAAAGCCTCGATAAACATTGGCTCTAAATCTTTTATAAAAATGTAAATCAATTCATCATATACTTCTCCTGGATAAGATCTAATACCAGCAGCATATGCGGAGATTACTATCTGAAAATTTTCTTGGTAAAGCTTTAACTTGTTACTCATTACAACCTTTCAGCTAAAGATTTAAAAACTGCATTCATTCCTGGAGTGACATCACTGGAAGAAATGTTACCAGATTTTAGACTATTAGCAGCTCCAAGCGCTAAGCCTTGCAGTTGTTTTTGAAGTAACTCAGGATTGTGCCTAAATGATGCTGTTGCTAGTGGCGTCTCTTTACCACCTCTTCCACCCGTTCCTAATCCATTTCCCTTAACCATTTTTTGAGCTAAAAATAAAACTCTCTTAAGGGAATATCATCATTATAGAAACTTCTGCTCCCAACTCTATCACGAATGTAGTTTTTACCGAATGACCCTTCGATCCTTTGCAATTAAGATTTATTCTGTTATTTTAACTGCTTATGAACGATCATCGCTTACAGCTCCTAAGCTCCTTAGAAATAGCCACTAAATTATCTCAAAATGACCTAGATAAACTAATTAGCCTACCTAAGGAGATTAAAAATGGAGATTTTTCCTTTCCTTGCTTTTTATTAGCCAAACAAAATGCTGAAAATCCAGCAATTATGGCTCAAGCGCTTGTAGCTAAGATAAAACTACCCCAAGGATTTTTAAAAGTTATCGCAGTTGGTCCATATTTAAATTTTTTCATTAACCGCGAAGAAGAAACAAACCGAGTCATTCAAGAGGTACTAAGTCAAAAAACTAATTATGGACGAGCAAGTCATAACTCGGAAACTATTGTCATTGATTACTCCGCACCAAATATCGCTAAACCCTTTCATGTAGGTCACTTAAGAACAACTATTATTGGCTTCGCACTTTACAATATATTTAAACATCTCGGATATAACACTATCGGAATAAACCATATTGGAGATTGGGGTACACAATTTGGCTTTGTTTATGCAGGCTGTAAAATTTGGGGTAAGCCCAGAGAGGATACAATTGAAAGCCTTGTGAAACTTTATATTGAAGCCAATGGTCTCCGTAAAGCCCAAGATGAAAACAAATTAACTGCCGAACAAGAAAAATATCCTGATGTAAATATTATGGCTCGAGACTATTTTATTAGTTTAGAGAATGGCGATAGTGATGCTATTACATTTTGGCAGTGGTGCTTAGATATCAGTTTAAAATATTTAAAAGCTACCTATGCTGAACTTGGTGTAGAATTTGATTACTACACAGGAGAATCTTTTTATATTCCAATGTTTCCTGAAATCAAACAACGCCTAGAAGCCAGTGGCCTGCTTAGCGAATCACGTGGAGCTATTGGGATAGAGTTAGATGAGAAGTTAGGATTTGCTAGACTACTAACCCCTGATGGTAGATCGCTTTATTTAACAAGAGATGTGATCACGGCTGATTATCGTGAAAAAACTTTCCATCCTAAAAAAGTTATTTATGTTGTTGGAGCTCCACAAATATTGCACTTCCAGCAATTAGTGGCTGTAATGAAAAAAATGGATCACCCAATTGCAAATAAGCTAATTCATATCCCTTACGGTCATGTACCAGGAATTAGTACACGCTCCCTAAAAAACAATGATGGAAGTTTATCACTAACAGCATTAATTGAGGAAGGAAGTTCTCGCGCTCTGGAAGCATATCAGCAAAGTGTTAGTATTAGACCCGAAAACCCAGATGTTCAAGCTATTTCCAAGTCTGTCTCCTTAGGAGCAATTTACTTTAACTATCTTTCAAGAACTAATAATAAAGATTTTCATTTTAGTTGGGAAGAAGCACTAAATTTCCAAGGAGATACTGGCCCCTACTTACTCTATGCTTTAGCCCGCATTAACAGCATGATTGATAAGGCTAACAGGAATAATATCCATAGCACCAAAGAAACAAACTTTAATGTCCTAAATTCAGATGAAACTTACGAAATCATCAAACACCTAGCTGGACTTCAAAACATTCTCTACAAAATAACCGAAGACTATGAGCCAAATCATTTAGTGCAATACGCCCTAAACTTGGCTAAATTAGTTTCACGTAATTATAATCAATTACGAGTAGTCGGAGAAGATAATAAGGAACTTGCAGAAGCAAGATTAGGACTTTTTACAGCTTGTAAATATGTGCTAGAAATCTCTATTAAACTAATGGGAATTCCAACATTAGAGAGAATGTAGCGTCGCAGGTGCGACGCTACACGCCAAAGCTCAGGTACTTGTCTAAACAAAGGACAACACCTAGCGACGGTGGGTTGCTATGCATTAATTACAATGCATAGCAGCAATTCCCTCTAACAATATTTAAATAACCAACACCCTAAATGCAAATAATAAAATTCGGAGGTTCTTCAGTTCGGGATGCCAATCGCATGCTAGCCGTCAAAGACATTATCCAGACTAAGTTAATCCAAGATCCATTATGCTTAGTGGTTGTATCCGCCATGTCGGGCACTACAGATTTATTAAAAATGTCTGCTGAGTTCGCTGTTGAAAAAAAAGACTTTTCCCAGTTTATAAATCAAATTAAAAAAAATCACTTAGAATGTATTGCCAATCTAGAACTAAATAACCCAGAATTAATTTACAAACTCAATCAACAAATTAAGTCGCTGGAAGAAAAACTTGATAGTATTAGCTTACTTCAAGACTTAACCCCAAAAACCATGGATCAGATTTTGAGCCTAGGGGAAATATTTTCTTCTGAAATCCTAGCAAATGCTTTACAAAAATTTTCGATCAAAGCTGAGGCAATTAATGCTAGATCAATTATTAAAACTGATAATAACTATTCCTGTGGAGCCGTCGATTTTCAACTTAGTAATAAATTAATTGTGGAATCTTTCCAGAAAGAAGTTGGAGTCAAAGTAATTACTGGTTTTATTGCAGAAAGTGCCGAAGGAAATTTAATAACTCTCGGGCGCGGAGGATCAGACTACACCGCCTCAATAATTGGAGCTGCTCTTGATGCCAAGGTAATTGAAATCTGGACAGATGTCGATGGGATGTACACAGCGAATCCAGCTAAAGTAAATAAAGCCTTTCCTCAGGTTCAACTAACATTTGCTGAAGCTATGGAGTTGTCACACTTTGGAGCTAAGGTAATCTATCCTCCTTCCATTCAACCGGCAATGATTAAGAATATTCCGATCTTAATTAAAAATAGCTTTAATCCAAATTCTATTGGAACAGAGATTAGTAATATCAAAAAAGAAAGTCGGCAAGCAATTTGTGGGATTAGCTCGATTGAACAAATTGCCCTTTTAAGACTAGAGGGCTCTGGACTTGTTGGTGTTAGTGGAACTGCCAGCAGACTATTTGCAACGCTGGCAACGAGCAAAATAAATGTAATCTTAATTACTCAAGCATCATCTGAACATACAATTTGCTTTGCTGTTCAACCAGACCAAGCCTTTCGCGCCAAAGAAACTGTTGATCAAGAATTTGCCTTAGAAATCAAAAGTAACTTAATCAATCCTTTAGTGATCGACCGAAACCTAAGTATTATCTCAATTGTTGGAGAAAACATGAGGACAGTTCCTGGTACTGCAGGTAAAATGTTCAATGCTCTAGGTAACAACGGAATCAATATTAATGCTATCGCTCAAGGTTCCTCAGAGATTAATATCTCTGCTGTAATCTCACAACTAGACGAAGATAAAGCCTTAAAGGTTCTGCATGAAGAGTTCTTTTTCCCTGATCATAAAACAGTAAATGCTTTTTTAATTGGAACTGGACTAATTGGTGAAGAACTTATTAAACAAATTAAAAGCCATAGCGAAGAGCTAGCAACAAATCATGCTCACCAAATTCGCGTCATTGGCTTGGCCAATAGCCGTAAAATGATTTTGCAAGAAACTGGGATCAATCCAGCAGAATTATCTTTAGATTTATTAAATAAAGGAAATGACTCTAACCTAGAAGAAATTCGTAAATTCATTGCTGATTCTAACTTACCAAATAGCTTAATTGTTGACTGTACCGCGAGTGATGAGATTGCTGGACATTATCAAAGTTTTCTAGAGTCAAAAATTTCGGTAGTAACTCCTAATAAAAAAGCACAAAGTGCCGATTTTCCTAAATACCAAGAGCTGCAAAGAACTGCTGCCAAAAGAGGGGCGAACTTTCTTTATGAAACAAGTGTTGGAGCTGGGCTTCCTGTGATCAGTACACTGAAAGACTTAATTAAAAGTGGTGATCGAATAACTAAGATTGAAGCAGTACTGTCTGGCACGCTAAGCTTTATCTTTAACTCCTTTGATGGCCAGAAAAGTTTTTCCGATGTAGTCCTTGATGCGCAGCGTGCTGGATTTACTGAGCCAGATCCACGTGATGATCTAAATGGAATTGACGTTGCTCGCAAAATCCTAATCCTAGCAAGAGAATGTGGTGCAACTCTTAACTTAGCTAATATTGAAGTAGAAAACTTAGTTCCAGAAGATTGTCGAACGACTTCTTCTGTGACAGAATTTTTTAAATTACTTAAGGATTCTGATAACTATTTCTTGGAAAAACTTTCTACTGCTCAGAAAAAAAACTGTAAACTTTGCTATATTGCTAGTTTTAGCGATGGTCAGGCTAAGGTTGAATTAAAAGAGGTTGATGCCAATCATCCTTTCTATAACCTATCTGGTAGTGATAATATTATTTCTTTTAGTAGTGATCGCTATAAAGTAAGGCCACTAGTTGTCAAAGGTCCGGGAGCAGGAGCTGCCGTCACTGCGGCAGGAGTTTTTGCTGATATTATTCGTTTAGCAGGTCATTAATCAATGAAAACCTACAGCACAACTTCTCCATCACTTAGCTTTGAAATGTCTGAGGCTGTAATGCATGGGCAAGCACCTGATGGTGGCTTATTTATGCCAATAAGCATCCCCCAATTATCTGCTGATCAAATTCAAAGTTTTCGCAGAAGCTCATTTAATGAAATTGCCTTTCAAATTAGCAAAGAATTTTTTAGTCCAGAATTGCCAGAAAAGGATCTAAGACAACTAATCGATCAAGCCTATAATTTTGATGCACCAATCAAAACTGTTGCTGAGAACCTGCACTTTCTAGAACTTTTCCATGGTCCAACACTTGCTTTCAAAGACTTCGGCGCCCGCTTCATGGCTCAGGTAATGTCCTACTACCTAAGACAAACTAATAAAAAATTAAATATCTTAGTAGCAACATCTGGTGATACCGGCGGTGCCGTGGCCTCGGCCTTTCATCAGCTTCCAAATATTAATGTCGTTATCCTGTACCCTAGTGGCAAGGTTAGCAAAATCCAAGAACTACAACTCACAACGTGGGGTGATAATATTAAAGCCCTAGAAATTGAAGGGACATTTGATGATTGCCAAAAATTTGTAAAATCAGCATTTCTTGATTTAGAATTTAAAAATTCTCATCAGCTGACTTCCGCTAATTCAATTAACATCTCCCGTCTCATCCCTCAAAGCTTTTATTACTTCTATACTTGGTCGCGTTTAGAACAGAAAAAAAATTGTTTTATAGTACCTAGTGGTAACCTAGGTAATATCTCTGCTGGTGTAATTGCCAAGAAAATGGGCCTACCAATTGATCAATTAATCATTGCATCTAATGCCAATCGTGTAGTTCCAGATTACTTTGAAACTGGAATCTTCCAACCTCAACCATCAATTGCCACAATCTCCAATGCCATGGATGTTGGTAATCCGAGCAATTTGATTCGTCTAAAAAATATTTTTAGTGATAACCTTGCAACCTTAAAAGAATCTATCTCCGCGGTAAGCTTTAATGATCAAGAAACGGCAGAAGCAATTAAAAAAGTTTATCAAGAATTTCATTATCTGATATGCCCCCATACGGCAGTTGGGTATCTTGCCGCCCAACAAATCGATCCAAAAATTCAAAAAGTAGTCCTAGCAACTGCACATCCTAATAAATTTGCCGATGTTCTTGAAAATATTCTAGGCTTTAAATTGCCAAGTGTGACACAACTTGAACAATTGACTAAACGACCAGCAAAAGCGCAATTTGTGCCCAATGATTATCAAAAGATCAAAAGCCAAATTATTGCTGTTCTTTAAAGTTGAAGTTCTGTAGAATCAGTCTCAAGTTCACCTAAATTTATCTTAATTTCTTCACTATGAAAATTCTTGCTTTCGCTGGTAGCACTCGCAAAAAATCTTTTAATTCTATGTTAATTAACGCAGCCGCCAAGCTTGGGAGCACAACTGGAGCGGAGTTCACTGTTCTGAATCTTGGAGAATATCCATTGCCACTATACGATCAAGATTTAGAATCCGAAGTAGGGTTTCCTGAAAACTGCCTGAAATTAAAACGTATCTTTAATGAGCATCAAGGCCTACTAATCTCCTCGCCAGAATATAACTCGGCCATCACCCCGCTTTTACTAAATACCTTTGCTTGGATTTCTAGGAGTTCAGGAGAAAACGATCCTTCGCTTGCGGCTTTTAAAAATAAGTATGCCAGTCTGCTTTCAGCCTCTCCGGGACAATTAGGCGGAATGCGCAGCCTGGTATTCCTAAAAATGTTTTTAGGAAATATTGGAATTACTGTTCTTCCAAATCAATTTGCCCTGGGAGGAGCTCATGAGGCTTTCGATCAAACTGGAAAAATAATTAGCCCTGCTACAGAAAAGAAAGTCAGCAGCGTCGTTACAGATTTAGTAACGGCACTTAGCAGAAAAGCATAATTAATACTTACTACTCACAACGATCTACATCTCTAAAGACTAAAGCAATCTTACCGACAGTTTTAACTCGCTGACCTGAGGCACTGCGCCCATTTAAAATAAATTTTACATTTGTAGCACCAGCTTCAAAAGGTAAGGGGCCACGACTCGGATAAAGATATTTTCCACCATCTTTGGTATGTAATAACAAAGCTAGCAATCGAGTAGTTGCGCCACTTTCCACATCGCCAATGTTTGCTAAAGACAGTTTTTTAGATTTATAAGAATTATTACCTAGCTTATCAATAAAAAATCGAACAGTTTCAAAACGGATTGGAACAGCAGTTTTATTATAAACATAGATCCCAGCAAGTGTATCAAAAAATGGCTCTAATTCTGGCTCAACATTCTCCTCTGTTTCGCATAAACCTTGCTGAGTATCAATTGCTAAATCATGAGCTCCTTCGGTCACACTACCTTGATCATAAAGTTCAATCTTCATCACCCGAATCGGACGCACTTGCTCAAAGAGGCCATCCTTTCTTTGTTCTGCGGATAAAGTGAAACTTAAGCAAAGAGTTAGTGGTATAATTAATAGATAGTTTTTATTCATGACTTTACTATCGTCATGGTAATCTAAAAACTTAAGCTGCTAAAAAGCCTTTAATTTCTCTATTTTAATGATTAATTTCCTAGAAAATACTGATGGAGGCGATAATCTCCAGTTAGTTCTGGATGAAAAGCAGTGACAAAGATATTAGCTTTTTTTGCAATAATAATTCTCTGCGGGGCAAGCTTTGCCAAAACCTCAATACCATTAGCTACTTCTCTAATAACTGGAGCCCGAATAAAAACTGCAGGAAATGGAATCTCAGGTTGTGCCAGAAATGGTAAGCTTAAATCCTTAATAAAACTATCACTCTGTCGGCCAAAGGCATTCCGCGCAACAGTTACATCTAAAACACCCAGGGTTGTTTGTTTAGTACCAACATTATTAGCTAGAAAAATTAATCCCGCACATGTTCCCCAGACTTTTTCTTTAGTACAGAAATCTTTTAATGGTTCAATTAGTTGATACTCTTCAGCGATGCGAGCAATCGTAGTGCTTTCACCTCCTGGAATAATTAAGGCGTCGATTGAATCTAAATGTTTTGGTAACTTTACTTCTTGATAATTATGCCCAAGCTCAGAAATAACTTTTCCATGCTCCTTAAAAGCTCCTTGTAGAGCTAAGACTCCAACTTTTAAGTTTTTACCAACCACGATGACTTAATTGCTGAGATTCAATTAGATGATCACAATTTATTCCAACCATTGCTTCGCCTAAGTTGGCACTGACCTCGGCAAGTATTTCAGGATCGTTAAAGTGTGTAGTTGCTTTAACAATTGCTTTCGCGCGAGCTTCAGGATTGCCGCTTTTAAAAATTCCAGAACCAACAAAAACTCCATCCATTCCTAACTGCATCATTAGAGCAGCGTCGGCTGGAGTTGCAATTCCACCTGCCGCGAAATTCACCACAGGTAAGCGTCCTAATTTCTTAGTGAGCAGTAAAAGTTCATAAGGAGCGCCAAGGTTTTTGGCATAAGTCATCACTTCTTCATCACGCATTTGAATCAAGGCATTGATTTCAGTCTGAACGGTACGAGCATGTTTAACAGCTTGTACCACATCTCCAGTACCAGCCTCACCTTTAGTTCTAATCATCGCAGCACCTTCTCCAATCCGACGAAGAGCCTCAGCCAGTCCAGTACATCCACAAACAAATGGCACTTTGAATTTGTTTTTCAAGATATGATATTGATCATCGGCTGGAGTTAAAACTTCACTTTCATCAATATAATCGACACCTAAGGCTTCCAAGATTTGTGCTTCCACAAAATGACCGATGCGACATTTAGCCATAACTGGGATGCTAACTGCATTAATAATATCTTTAATCATGTCAGGATCTGACATTCTAGCAACTCCACCATTGGCACGAATATCTGCTGGGACTCTTTCTAAGGCCATCACTGCAACAGCACCAGCTTTCTCGGCAATACGCGCTTGATCAGCATTAACAACATCCATAATCACTCCACCCTTTAACATTTGGGCTAGGCCACGATTTAGAATTATTTGATTATCTTGATTGTTCATAAAAATTTCTGTGTTTCGTAAATTCTTTTATGTTTTTTAATGCCAGCAAGTCGGTAACGTGCAGTTGAAGTTCTTGGACATTGGAAATCTTGTCCGTCTTGCGGCAAAGAAAAATTATAGATTTTTTTATACTCTTCGTAATTAAGTTCCTTACGATTTTTAAATAAATTTTGGTGAAATTCTTTAGATAGATAATTCTGATATCCACTAACAACTGTACCAACAAAGAATTCCCCAATACTGCCGGAACCATAGCTAAACAAGCCAACATCCTGGCCTCCAAGATCTGATTGTTGATGATCTAATAGACTACAAATACCTTGATACAAAGATGCCGTGTAGCAATTCCCTGTTTGACGATTATACATTAAACTTGGGTGAATTTTTTTTACAATATCAGCATCGCCAACTTCCACTTCAGACTTTTTCGCCAGTCGCACAAAGGCCTTTTCGGCAATTGTAGAAAAAGGTAAGTGAAAACAAAATGCAGCAAATTGATTAAACTCAGTTGGAACTTTGGCACAATAATCATCCCAGGCATGAAGGAAAGATTTCAAATACAAACGTACAGAGTATTGACCATCAACAAAAGCTTCTGTCCGATAATTTGGTCTCCAAAAATCCATAGCATCTTCTGTATAGACACCACTTTGCAAACCAAGCTTCATAATCTGAGGATTAGTGGAGATTAGCATGGCACAAGCACCAGCACCTTGAGTTGGTTCCCCTGGATTTCCAAGACCATAACGAGCAATATCTGAAGCAACGATTAAGGATTTATTATTAGGATTTAGTTCGGCATCTTGCAAGGCACTACGCAGTGCAAACGTTGCTGAATAACAAGCTTGTTTTAACTCAACTACTCGACAATCTGATCCCAAGCCTAATAATCGATGCAAGTACATACCAGCAGACTTTGATTGATCAATGCCACTTTCCGTAGCAAAGTATAAAGTTTTGATCGTAGATTTATCAAGATCTTGCAGGATCTGCCAAGCAGCATTGGCTCCTAAGGTTACAGGATCTTCGTCAGGCTCAGTCACCGCCATTTTTTCCTGGCCTAGCACATCATAATATCCTGCTGGATCTTTCTCGTATAAACTAGCTAAAGTTTTTAGATCGAGAAAATAACTCGGACAGTAACATGCGATGCGATCAATTCCTACAGACATTAAATTTCATTAAAAGTTATGAGCCAAGTCTTTCTCCTCAAACAATCTTAGCTTCCGAACTCAGCAAAGATTAAGAGGCGAATAAGAGATCCAAGTTAGAGACAACATTTGGACAGTAAATCTGCTAGATCATTTTTCTGCATATAGTTACTGAACTCGGGATAAGTCTATTAAAATCAGGCTACTAAATCAAGCTAACCACAGAATAAACCCTCCGCTCATCATTTTTGAAAAAAATGATTGCCGCTGGGTTTATTAAAATCTCTAGTAATTACTAGTCCGCCTGATGTCTGGCCTTTAAGACTTGAACAATATCAGCAAACTTCAAATCTTGTTTGGCAGTAAGAACAAGTAGATGGAAAAGCAAATCTGCAGATTCTTCTAAAAACTTGGGCTTATTACCAATAACTGCTTCAATCACAGACTCCACTGCCTCTTCACCAACTTTTTGGGCAATAGCCGGAATCCCTTGATCCATTAATTTCTTAGTGTATGAGCTTTTAGCAGTAGCTAATTTCCTTTGGTTAATAAGGTCTTCTAAATAGAAAAAAAACTGTGGTCCAAAATTATTTATTTCGTTAAAACAAGTATCTTGTCCAGTGTGGCATGCTGGCCCTACTGGCTTAGCACTAATTAAGATGGAATCTTGATCACAATCAAGTTTAGCTTCCACAAAGTTCAAAAAGTTTCCGCTCGTCTCACCCTTAACCCATAGCCGATTCTTACTACGAGAAAAAAAAGTCACTTGTTTAGTTTTTAAAGTCTGTTCCCATGCTTCTTGGTTCATATAACCTAGCATCAAGACAACTTTGGTATCGACATCTTGAATAATTGCTGGAATCAAATCATCCGCTGATTTAAAATCTGGTTTCATATTCGGACCTCTATATTATTGTTTTTAAGGATCTGTTTTAGATCGGGAATTTTAATTTCACCAAAATGAAAAACACTAGCTGCCAGTGCCGCATCTGCTAAGCCGATTTTAAAGACATCAACAAAATCTTGAGGCGAACCTGCACCGCCAGAAGCAATCACAGGAATTCTAACAGCTTGAGAAACTTCTTTGGTAATATCTAAATCAAAGCCGGCCTTGGTTCCATCACTATTCATAGAAGTTAGTAGGATCTCTCCCGCCCCACGTGCCTCAACTTCTTTAATCCAAGTAAGAGTATCAAGACCTGTATCAACTGTCCCACTCTTAACAAAGACATTCCAACTTTGACCATTAAACTTAGTATCAACTGCAACAACTACACATTGACTACCAACTTCACTTGCTAACTCGGAGATAAGCCCTGGATTACTAACGGCAGAAGAGTTAATACTAATCTTATCAGCTCCAGCTTGTAAAAGCTCACGGACATCAGCTAAGGAGCTAATACCTCCGCCAACAGTAAATGGTATATTAATTTCCTGAGCAATTTTACTAACCAACTCTTTAAAGGTTTTGCGCCGGTCTAAGGTAGCAGTAATATCCAAAAAAACTAACTCATCTGCACCTTGAGTAACATAATATTTAGCTAATTCAATCGGATCTCCTGCCTGGCGGAGATTTTCAAAGTTAATCCCTTTAACAGTTTGGCCATCTTTAATATCTAAACAAGGAATGATTCTTTTAGCTAACATGGAAGGACTATAGACTATTCCAGCAACTTCTTAAAGCTTAAAGAGCTGCTGAGATCTCTTCTAAAGAAATCCGACCCTCTAAAATAGCTTTACCTACTACTACAGCTGGTACCTTAACCTGATCCAATAAAACTAAGTCAGCATAATTAGCAACACCACCACTGGCGATCAGATAAATCTGAGGAAAATCTGTCATTATTTCTTGATATAAATCTAATGCCGGGCCAGCTAAAGTGCCATCTTTACTAACATCAGTACACAAATATTGAGTCACTCCTAAGGCTAAATATTGCTCAATAAATTGATTAAGTTCTAATGTTGATTGCTCTTGCCAGGCGTTAATCGCAATAAAACGATCCTTCACATCAGCAGCAATAATAATTTTAGCAGGGCCAAGATCGGCAATAATCTCTGCAGTTAACTCAGGGTCTTTAACGGCAATACTCCCAAGATTAATTTTTTCAGCGCCAGCATTAATTACTTGATGAGCGGCAGCAAGAGTTTTAATGCCACCACCAAAATCAATTTCTAAGTTAGTTAATCTTTTAATATCCTCTAGCAGTTGAAGGTTTTTTACCTCGCCGGCTTTAGCCCCATCCAAATCAACTAGGTGTAATTTTTTAATTCCACAGTCAGCAATCTTCTTGGCAAAATCTAGCGGATTCTTATAGTAAACTATCTTTTCCTGATAATCACCTTGATGAAGCCGAACACATTCTCCATTAATTAAATCAATTGCTGGTATAATTTCAATCATTTCTTATTGTATTTAATCCACTTAGTTAAATTTAATGCCAAGGATTTAGCAGCTAAATTGCCTTGCCAGCAATAGTTATTTCTGATCTAGTTCATGAACTAGCGATAAGGAGTTAATACAAAATCTGTTTCCAGACTCCGAAGGGCCATCATTAAAGACATGTCCTAAATGAGCTCCGCATCTAGCACAAACAACTTCCGTGCGTTGCATGCCATGGGAGTTATCTGTTATTAAACGAACATTCTGAGTATTCACTGGATCTGTAAAACTTGGCCATCCAGAACCAGAGTCATACTTAGTATCACTAGAAAATAAAACTTGTCCACAACTTGAACAACGATAGTCTCCTTTCCGTTTATCTTTATAGTACTTACCAGAAAAAGGCATTTCAGTAACTGCCTTACGACTAACCTGGAACTGTTCAGGAGTCATTTTCTCCTTCCAATAGTCCTCACCTTTACTTTTCCAATCGATATCCTGAGCCTCTTCCAGAACGGAAGGCTCCTTGGTTAAAGCAATTTTACTTTGAGCATCACTATCCTCGGATGATTCTGCATTCATTGGTTGATTCTCGATCATTTGAAAACCTACTACTAAAATTAGCAAAATTAAGATTAATTTAATAGCAAGATAAATTTGTTTAGACATTAGTAGTACTAAAATTAAAATAATAATGAGACTAACAGTATTTAGGTTTCACTATAAGCCTTAATCGTACTTAATATTTAGACTGTTCTTTTAATGAAAACCTTCAAAATTCTTGATCTGGAGACTAAAATTGTGATTATCAATCGGATGTAAGTTTTATTGTTCTAATACAAATTGCTCCTGCAGTAACTTCACGTAATTAAAAAAGCTGTGTGCCTCTGCTTTTGGCCCATCAAATTTTTGAATCTGAGGAGAGACTAAACGATACTGATCACCAATAAATTTTTGATAAAGCCTTAGGGCTGGTAAAGTAATTTTGCTAACAATATCACCCTCTAAGGCCAAGGAACGAATTTTTGTAATCTCTTTCGGCCAAATGTGCATAGCCGCCCCAATCGCGGTAATAGAGATTCTATCCGCTAAACTGGCCCACTCAGCTTCTTTTCCATTTTCAATTAAGCGCTCCTTAATCTTGACCAAGGTATTACAAGTAATAATACTACCCTGACTATAAACTAATAACTTAACTTCGCCGTCAGCCTGAAGCCCTTTGATAATCTGGCGATATAGATGACACGAAGTGTCTGACTCGGCTTGAAAACCTAAACTGCTACTTAGCATACCAGCAATAGCAAAGCTGATATCCAACGCCGTGCCAGAGGTATTATTAATAACTAATTTTGCTGCGACCCCAAAGGTTTCGTTTAAATGAGACTGATACTGTTCTTGCTGCTTAATATCCGCTCTAATCCCAGTTACCATTAACATCTAATTAAGATATTCCTGGAGACAAAAAGTTTCTTCCAATTCTAAAAAAAGAAATAAGTATTTTAATCTTTACTTAAATAAAGACTGCTAATTTTTAGGATTGTGGTTGGGATCTTCCTGGCTCGACACGAAATTTAATTGCTGTGATTTTTTGTCCGTCATTTAAATACTTTTGAAGCCTACCCAAAATAATCCGAGATTGAAAACTGAGTTCCTGAGCCCAAGCAGAACTTGGGACTGCGATGAATAAGGTCTCTCCACTAATCCCTTGAGGCTGACAAAGATCCGCCAATTCTGGGCCAACAATATCTTTCCAATTAAGAACAAAATTATATTGTAAAATTTTCTTATCAATTCTGTAGGCTCGAAGTGTTGCTTGCAACACATTTGAAATTTTAGACGGCTTAGATGAGTTACGATAATTATTCAAATTGGATCTGCTTTTTAATGAAACAAGCTTTGCAACTAATTTATTAATTTGGTTTTTGGAGTACCATTTTCAAAAAATACAATTTGCTCGTCAGGTCTAGCTAGTGCATAATTATCCCTAGCATATTGTTCAATAATAACTGGATTGCTGTTTAAATCATACACCAGTTTCTTTAAATCCTTAACTTCCTGATTTAAACGATCAAATTCCTGCTTTTCACTTAAAAGATCAGTCTGCAGGGTTTTTAGATGCTGATAGCTTTGATCATGAAAATAAGTTACTCCGCTAATAATAATTACAAAAAAGAGGATTATATATGGAGAATAGTTTTTCATGAAGGTAGCGATAGATTAACTTAGAGGATAATAACAAGATTATTCTATTTTAAAAAGCCAGATTCTTTACAATCTTTAGAAAAACTAATGACAAATAACTAACTTTTTGGTTTTGCCGTTAACTTCAACATACGCTATAAAGAGCTCAAGTTTTACAATACATATACAATTATGAGTTCAAAAATTAAAAATATTTCAGCTTACGAATGTCTTGATTCTCGTGGCTTTCCAACAATTTCAGCAACTGTAGAGTTAGAAAATGGCGCATTAGGCACCGCCTTAGTGCCATCTGGAGCTTCTACGGGAGAGCATGAAGCTCATGAACTAAGAGATGAAGATGCTAAACGCTATAAAGGTAAAGGTGTATTAAAAGCCATCACAAACCTAGAGAAGACATTAGCACCAGCAGTAATTGGCCTAGATGCCACGGATCAACAAGCCATTGATCAAAAATTAATTTCAACTGATGGTTCCGAGAATAAACAAAATCTTGGAGCTAATGCAATTTTAGCAATTAGCCTTGCTACATCTCATGCGGCAGCAGCCTCTCAAAGATTACCATTATTTCGTTATGTTGGTGGCGAGCAAGCTAGTTACAAAATGCCGGTTCCATTAGTGAATGTAATTAATGGTGGAGCGCATGCTACAAACTCACTTGATTTTCAGGAATTCATGTTAGTTCCACATTCTGGAAAAACATTTGCTGATAATATTCAAGCGGCAAGTGAAGTATTCCATACACTTAAGAAAAACTTACAAAAGAAAGGAATGAGTACTGGAATTGGTGATGAAGGTGGCTTTGCACCAAACTTAAAAGATGCCGAAACCACAATTCAAACTCTATTAGAAGCAATCAGTGATGCTGGATATGAGCCAGGTAAAGATATCGCTCTAGCTCTGGATGTAGCTGCTAGCGAAATGTATAACCGCGACACTGGGAAATATGTTTTCAAGAAAAGTAGTGGCGAGAGTGTTTCCTCAGATGATCTAATAAAACTTTATGCTGGATGGGCCAAGAAATATCCCCTAGTAAGCATTGAAGATGGTCTTGATGAAAACGATTGGGCTGGTTGGTCTAAACTAACGGCAACAATTGGAAGCACGGTACAATTAGTTGGCGATGATCTATTTGTAACAAATGCTAAACGTTTACAAGATGGGATCAACTCCAAAGCTGCTAACTCAATCCTAATCAAAGTTAACCAAATTGGAACTCTTAGCGAAACGCTACAAACAATTGCACTAGCTCATGAGCATAAAATGACTTCAGTAATGTCTCACCGCTCAGGTGAAACAGAAGACACAACGATTGCGGACTTAGCTGTGGCAACTGCTTGTGGACAAATTAAAACTGGTTCTGTTTGTCGTGGAGAAAGAACTGCTAAATACAACCGTTTGCTTTGGATTGAAAAATTCCTTGGAAGCAAGGCAGTTATGGCTAGACCATTTAAAGTTTAGTACCAAATGTGAGCAAGACATTATCCCCAGCAACATCACTAATTATTTCGATCTTTGGTGGTGTTGCATTGGGGCTTGCTTGGATTCTACCCAATACTCTCTACTCAGCACTACTAGGTTTAAGCGCACTTTTCGCACTTATTTTTCCATTAGTTCAAAACTCAAGTTGCTATCTGCAGTACTTCCTTTACGGAGTAACAGCTAACCTAATTGCCTTCTACTGGCTAATTCCCACTATTTCTAACTTTGGAGGATATCCTCTTTCTATTAGTATTGGCCTTTACTTACTTTTTGCAGTTTACCACGCCGGTCTTTATCTTTTATTTCTACTAATCTTTAGAAGAATAAATTCCCGCTTTGCAAACTGGACTATCCTAAAAGCATTCTTCGCCTGGGGCGCTATTAAGTATATTTATCCAGAGATCTTTCCCTGGGACTTTGCTCATACAATAATAAGTCTTCGCCCTTTGATTCAAGTCGCAGATCTTGGCGGCTCAATGTTTGTGACGGCAGTAATGTTTGCCATCATCGCACTTCTTAACCAGCTACTTAAATTCGATTTAAAGAAACCAATATTTTTAATCAACCTAGCCTGCCTAACTCTAATTATAGGTTATGGACTAAAAAGAATTAATTACTTTGATCAACTGATTGCCCCAGAGAAAAAAATTAGTATCATCCAATCCGAAGTTTCAATTCAAAAAAGCCAAGGCGTCTCATTTTTAGCCGCTGATCCAAATCGCTATCTGCAGCTCAGCGAAGAGATCCTCCTATCTTTCCAGCCAGATTTAATTATTTGGCCAGAGACCGTAATTGTTCAACCCGTTTCAACAAGTATTCGTTCCATCTCAGAAACGGCTAATTTACCATATCTCCCCGATACAAATTTAATCACCGGGGCTTTAAGTTACGAAAATAATGCTACTCACAACTCCGCATTTGCAATTTTAAATTCTGGTGAAATCTTACCCCCCTATCATAAACAAATCCTGATGCCTTTTGGAGAGTTTATGCCCTTTGCCGAAACCTTTCCATTTTTAGCAGAACTAAATCCTAACTTTGCGCCAATTACTCCTGGCACTAAAATCAGTATTTTTAATCTGGACAATGGACTTAAGATTGCCCCATTAATTTGCTATGAAGATCTTACTCCAAAGATTAGTCGCCAAGCTACCTTAAATGGTGGTAACTTATTAGTTAATCTGACCAATGATGCTTGGTTCGGATACTCTGTTGCCCCATTACAGCATAATTTAATTGCTAGCTTTCGGGCTATTGAAAATCGCCGTTACTTAGCACGCTCAACAAATTCTGGACTTACCTCAGTAATTGATCCAACAGGCCTGACCCTGAATCAAATCCCCCTTTTTACAGAAGGACTGATTAATACTAAAATTAAGCTTATTGAAGAAAGAACATTATATACGAATTTTTATGGTTCTTATTTCTGGTTAATGATAGTAATTATATCATTGTTAATAATTGTTTTCCCAAAACGAAAGAAATGAATAGATTTACTTCCCCTGTCTTTAAAACCTTAGCAATATCATTCCTGCTATTAGGTGCTTGCTCTTCTCCGAAAAAAGGACCTGATAAAACTATTGGTGGCGCAGTGCTTGGAGCTGCTTGGGGAGCTGGTGCTGGCGCAATAGTTGGTCATCAACTTACTCCGGGTAGAACTGGGGAAGGCCTTGCTGTTGGTGCTGGTGTTGGTTTAGTTAGTGGAGCCCTCCAAGGAGCTGGATACGATCAATTAGAAGATAGTCTAATTGAATACGAAGATCAGATCGAAAATTTGCGAATTCAAAACCTTGCTAATGGTCAACAAATTGCCAACCTGCAAGCCAGATTAGATAATGATCAAGCCTTAGAACTTGCCGCCAATGTCTATCAAGTATTTTTTGAGTCCGATGCCACTAATTTAAAATCAGGCTCGATTAGTAATCTAGAAAAAATTGCCGATCAAATTATTAACAATTCTAGGATTTCTAAGATTAATGTTGTTGGGCATACCGATGAGACGGGTGATGACAAGTATAACATTAAACTTTCCAAGGAACGTGCTGAATCAGTCGCTGCTTACCTGAAGGGACGTGGAATAAGCAATGATCAAATTTTGGTTGCATTTGAAGGAGCCAATCAACCGATCGCTACTAATGCTACACCTGAAGGCAAACAATTAAATCGTCGAGTGGATGTTACAGTAAACCTTAACTGAAATCAGATATCTAATAACTTCTATTCTTATCTTTTGACAGATGTCATAGGGCAAGCTTGGAAAGACTTCTAAGTCGCTGGAATTAGAATGAAAATATAGTACACCCAAGAATGAATTTCCGAAAAACTTTTTCGGAAATTCATGTTCGTTTTACTATATTTGTTGTTTTTAGGCACTCAAACTTGGCTTTAGCCAGGTTTTGAAAAGCCCGAGTCCAAAAAATAATTTCCTTAACAGAAATCCTTTTTGGGACTCTCTATATCCTCGTGCCAATCAAGGTTCCCTGCTAAAGGCTAACTTTCCACAAGCTATTATCAAAAACTAACAAACTTTACTATAATCCTTAAAATTGATATAAAAAATCTTCTTTTTTTGTGATGTTATCCAAAAAAACTGTCTAAGACTGCAATTTTAATTTGCTAATAATGAATATGAAGAACACCTCCTTTACTGACTATAAAGTTAAAAATATTGAGCTTGCTGAAGTTGGTCGCAAGATGATTGAAATGGCTGAAAAAGAAATGCCCGGACTAATGTCACTTCGTCAAGAATTTGCTAAAGAGCAACCTTTAAAAGGTGCAAGAATTGCAGGTTGCTTACATATGACTATTGAGACTGCTGTTTTAATTGAAACATTAATACAGCTTGGAGCTGAAGTCCGTTGGTCAAGTTGCAATATTTTCTCAACTCAAGATGAAGCTGCGGCAGCAATTGCTGCTGCTGGGATTCCAGTTTTTGCTTGGAAGGGTGAAACTGAAGCAGAATATGAGTGGTGCATTGATCAAACTATTATGTTCGGCGAACAAGGTCCAAATATGATCTTAGACGATGGTGGTGACTTAACTAAAATCATTCATGATAAATTCTCCCACTTACTTAAAGACATTCGTGGTGTTTCTGAAGAAACAACGACTGGTGTTCTCCGTCTAAACCAAATGTTACAAAAAGGTGAATTAAAAATCCCAGCATTTAATGTTAACGACTCTGTTACTAAATCTAAGTTTGATAACCTTTATGGTTGCCAAGAATCACTTGCCGATGGAATCAAAAGAGCCACAGATGTGATGATCGCTGGTAAGGTTGTTGTTGTTGCTGGATACGGTGACGTAGGTAAAGGTTGCGCTCGCTCGATGAAAGCTTTTGGTGCTAGAGTATTAGTAACTGAAATTGACCCGATCTGTGCGCTACAAGCCGCAATGGAAGGATTTGAAGTTGTTACTATGGAAACTGCAGCTCCAAAGGGTGATATCTTTGTAACTGCTACTGGAAATTTCAACGTAATTAATTCTAAGCATTTCCCAGCAATGAAGGATCATGCCATTCTTTGTAACATTGGTCACTTTGACAATGAAATTGATATGGCTTGGTTGGAGAAACAAGAAGGGATTAAAGAGATTAACATCAAGCCTCAAGTTGATCGTTTCATTATGCCAAACAGCAAATCTTTAATTATTTTAGCTCGTGGACGATTGGTTAACTTAGGCTGTGGTACAGGTCACCCAAGCTTTGTAATGTCTAGCTCATTTACAAATCAAGTCTTAGCTCAGATTGAACTGTATAAGAATGCTGAAAGCTATAAGGTTGGTGTTTACACATTGCCAAAATACTTAGATGAAAAAGTTGCCCGCTTACACCTAGGTAAATTAGGTGTAGAACTTACAACTCTAACGCCGGAACAAGCTGCTTATATTGGAGCAACTGTTGATGGCCCGTTTAAACCAGAACATTATCGCTACTAACAAGTAAAACTTGTGGCTTTGGAATTAATATAATCCAAAGCCACATAAAAATTTTTTAAAATTGGAATATAATCATGGGAAAAGGTGATCCTAAAACAAAACGCGGGAAAATTTTTAAGGGTTCAAATGGCAATAGTCGTAAGAAAAAAACGACTAAAGTTGTGATCCCAACAAAAACTAAGAAATAGTGTTCCACAATGTTTCGACTGTTCGCCATAATTACAACGCTTGTTGTATTTTCTAGCGAACTATTTGCTTGTCCCAGAATTAGACCTAGGCTTGTAGATTACAACTGTGATCAGGCATACAAGGTTGCTGTTATTGGAGATAGCATTGTCGAAGGCGTTGATGGCGATCGAGAAAATCGTTACACGGATGGAGATGGAGGATATGTCTCCCGCCTCTCCAATCAAACTGGACTAAACTTCACAAACATTGGTGTTAAAGGGACTACCACCGACGAACTACTCCGTGGTTTTCGCCGGAATATTGATAAGCGTCTAACTACTAGACTACTTCAACAAGCAGATATTATTCTGATTGATGTTGGTCGCAATGATTTTTGGAACTCGCCACTAGAACCAGAAACTCTCCCGGCCATTCGAAATATACAAAGAATTATTAAATTCCTAAAAAAGACATACCAGGAAAGAGATTCTCACATTGTTCCCTACTTTATAGTTGCCACACTAATTCCAACGACTCGAACAAACATAAGACCCCATGACTTACAGCTTTATGTCGAAGAATTAAATAGCAATTTACGACGTTTCAAATCTAGAGGTCTCCCTGTTGACATCTACTTTGATCAAGAATTTGATAGTAGCATTTTAGGGGCAGACGGGCTCCACCCCAATCTAGCTGGCTACCAAAGAATTGCCGACTTTCTAGAGATTGAGTTTAAAGATAGGATTAATGAGATTTTAAAACTGAAAAGGAAAGACCGCGACAAAGATGGAATTTATGATATCTTCGAATCTTGGTTTGGTATGAACCCGAGGAATCCAGACACTAACAGTGATGGAATCTTAGATGGTAAAGAAGTATTTCAAAAAAATTAATTTACACGAAGGAAGATTATGTCAATTATTAAAGAATTTAAAGAATTTGCCATCAAAGGCAACATGGTTGATATGGCAGTTGGTATTATTATTGGAGCTGCTTTTGGTAAAATTGTATCATCACTTGTTAATGATATTATCATGCCACCAGTTGGCCTAATAATGGGTGGCACAGATTTTACAAACTTAAAGCTTACCTTAAAAGAGGCCATTGAAAAAAGTCCTGCTGTAACATTTAATTACGGCAACTTTATCCAAACATCAATCGACTTCCTCATCTTGGCTTTCTGTATTTTCTTAATGATTAAAGCAATTAATAAAATTAAAAGAAATGAGCCTGTAGTTCCGGCTGGTCCAACAAACGAAGAAAAACTTTTGATAGAAATTAGAGATCTCCTAAAAAAGTAACCCTGATAGAGCCTCAAAAAGCACTGCAGCTATCAAATCTTTCGCTACCTCTATTTCAATAGTCCGCGCAGGAAGTAACCCGCATGCTTCGGACTAAGCTTAGATTTCCCTGATGTGCGGAAAGAAAACTGGTACTGCACCTCGTGATAGCTAGTCTCGCGAGGTGCAACTTTAAGCAAATCAAAAAACACTTTATAACCTTTGGGCTCAAAGCGTTTAGCGAATTGCTTAATCATTGCCTGACAATCTTTGGTAGTAGCTAAGAAAAATCCAGACATTGGGTCACTAACATGTCTCTGCTTCAAGATCTTCAAGTAAATCTTAGCTAAAAGTGTGGCAGTTTTGGTTACACAAATACGATGCCAACCTTGATTCTCCTGATAAGGTTTACGAACTCCAGCAACAATTCTAATTCCAGACTTTGCTAAGTCATATAAATCCTTAATCAGCAGAGGTGGATGTTGTAGATCAGCATCAATAACTAAAAAATATTCAGTCTGCACTAACAAGATGGCATCGAGCACACTGGCAGTTAAACCTTTAATCGGATTATCCCGACGATCTAATAATTGGATTCGAACATTCTCACTACTCCATTCTTTAACAATCTCGGCAGTGCGATCCCTACTGCCATCATCAGCAATAATAATTGAAACACCAGTGTAGATTTCTGTTAAAACACGTAATAACTCGGCGATATTCTGCTCCTCATTAAGTGTTGGAGAGATAATCGTTAAGTCAGTGAAATCAATTATCTCAGTCATAATGTAAGCTTTAAATTTCTTTCAATTCTAGGAATTATCGGTTGGGAATTGATAGCTAAATCTCGCCCCATTAATCTAGCAAAAGAACTTAAGTATAATTCGGCAACAGAACTACGATAATCATCAGTAATTGTTGGGATTGGCCCATCACCCTTAAAGCCCTGATCTAATAACCACTTACGAACATTCTGCTTATCTAACATTTTAGGACTGACTTCTGATTGATATGCTGTTAGATAAGAGTCGGCTTCCCAGTAACGTGAAGAATCTAAAGTATGGATTTCATCTGCCAAAATTAACTTTCCGGCAGATAAACCAAATTCATATTTTGTATCTACTAAAATTAATCCCTTTTTTTGAGCAAGCTCCTGACCACGAAGAAATAAAGCAATCGCCTTTTCACGCAACTCCTGCCAAATACTGACTGGCACTAAACCTGATCGTAGGATCTCAGCTTCCGATATTGGCAAATCATGATCGCCCTGAGGGGCTTTCGTGGAAGGTGTTATTAGCGGTTCAGCAAATTGCGAGTAAGGCATCAGACCATTTGGGAGCTTAACTCCGGAAGTATCTCTGCCTGATTGATAATCAACTAGCGCACTACCAGTTAAATATCCACGCACGACTACCTCGACTGGCAACATTGCTGCCTGCTTCACAACCATGACATTTGGATCAGGATAATCTACGACATGATTTTGAATAATATCAGCAGTCAATTTAAAATTATCCATGGCAAGTTCTGTAACTACCTGCCCCTTAAACGGAATTGTGGTTAAAATACGATCAAACGCGCTTAAGCGATCAGTTGTAATTAGATAGCTTAGATCTTTACCAAAATAACAATCTCGAACCTTACCAATATAACGATCTCCTAGTCCCAAAAAATTTGTCTCCCCTAGAACATTATTCAAATTATCGTGGATTACTTTTTTATAGTTCATTTTTATTCTTAATTTTTTTAGTTCGGTGTAATTGTCTAATAACCTTTAAATTCCATTGAGCTACGGCGGCGGCTTGGGCTGGAAAGTCTAAGGGGTTGGCAATTGTTTTTAAAGCCTTAGTAGATTTAAACTTTTGTAATAATTTTTTATTCTTCCGAGTAGACTTAAAAATAACTTTTAAATATTTTAGCACCCCAACATTGTTATTAATAGCTACAGCTAGCTCTGAATGCTTGATATTCTTTAAATAATACGCAGCTCGATGATACTCTTGAAATATACATTTGAAATTAGCATCCTGCCAAGTGTCAGAATTATTGAGCATTTTTAAAAAAAGGTAATTTGCTAGTTTAAATCTGAGATAAGCCAGATGAAGCGAAGAGTGCCAAACCTGATAGAAGTTACCTGTTGTCCTAAAACTGATTTCCGATGGTTGCTTAAGTGTTGCTAATAAACCTGCAGTAAAAGCAACTGTTTGGTCATAGGGATTACGTAGGATTCTAACCATCGTAATATCTGTAATTAACTTCAAACCTAAGTTGAGATCTTTTGTTAATCTTAATTGATCCAGATTTAGATTATAGGGTGGCGGAAACAGCAGATTTATATATTGATCATTCCCCCAAAGAATAACTTTAGCCTGCTTTTTTTTGGCAAGTAGCGCCTTTGCTTCGGCATAACTACCTACCGAATAATTTAGTTTATAGATTTTTGCATTAGAGTCAGCAGGTAAAAATTGATCAATATCCTCTAAAAACTTGCGGCTTTCCTTGCCATAGAGATCCTCTTCAAAATTAGCCAAATAATACTGGGCATCAAAGAAATCAGGCTTTTTACTAACAATAATAAACCATGAGCTAGAAATTAAAATCGATACAATTACAAGAATTGCAGGCATTCGACTGCCATTGATTCTAAGCTTAAAAAGAAATAATGATATCAAAACTAGAAAAACTAGCTGGGCATAGCCGGGTGCTAAAAGCTGATTCCGAACTATTAACTGATAACTAAGCCCCAGCAGTAGAAAGATCATTATTATAGAAAATAGTTTAGACTTCATTGACTAGATAATAATATTTTTAAATTCAATAAGGTTTTTAAAAGGCTTTAGAACAAGAGTCCTGTGGCACTCAAGCGATATTGGACAAAGTCGCTTAAGATAGCTCCATGGAGAATACCTTTTTTCGGCATAATTGTCACAGCAACAATCCAAAGATACAGTAAGGACAGATTAAAATAAATCTGTTATAAATTGTTGGCAGAAATTACTTAGATGTTTTTGCTTAAAGGCAAAAAACTATCCGGGCTCAGGAATTTGCGATGACTTAAAATCAGTAAATCCTAGGCTGTTAACTTTAGTCCCTTTTGAATAAATTTTTTGATCTTCATCATGAGTGTTCTTAAATTAGAAATATATCCATCAAATATCCTACGAGTGGAGAACCAAGAGATTACTAAAATCACTCCGCAGATCAAAAAATTAATTGCCGACATGATTGAAACAATGTACCACGAACAAGGCATTGGACTTGCTGCGCCACAAATTGGCCATAATCTGCAAATCGCCGTTATTGATGTTTCTGAAAAGCAGAAATCACCGACGGTCTTAATTAATCCCCAAATTATTAAAACAGAAAATAAAATTAAATCTGAAGAAGGTTGCTTAAGTATTCCTGGATATCGAGAAGTCATTCCACGATTTGAAAAAGTTAAGATCACAGCCTTAGATCAAGATTTAAAACGAATCGAAATTGAGGCTGAGGGATTACTGGCTCGTTGTCTGCAACACGAAATTGATCATCTCCAAGGAATTCTGTTTATTGATCATCTGGGGCGATTAAAGAAGAGAATGTTCGAAAAATGGTTTCAAAATTATTTAGAACATGGCGATGAGGAAGATGAGTGATCGACCAAGGATAATTTTTTACGGAACACCGGCATTCTCTGTTCCTACCTTAATTCAGCTAATTAATAATCCTGCTTGGGAGATTGTGGGAGTAGTAACTCAACCCGATCGACCTAGTGGTCGAGGGAAAAAAATGCAATTCTCAGCAATTAAAGAACTGGCCCTTCTTCATAATCTGCCGGTGTTACAACCAGAAAATATTAAATGTGAGCTTCCAAATTTCCTCTCTCAGCTAGAACAATTAGCCCCACTGGACTGCGCTGTAGTATTAGCTTTTGGACAAATTATCCCTTTAACAGTTCTTAATTTTCCATTACAAGGATCGGTCAATGTACATGCCTCGTTGCTTCCAAGGTGGCGTGGAGCAGCTCCTATCCACCGAGCTATTGAAGCTGGAGATTTAGAAACTGGTGTTTGCTTAATGAAAATGGAAGCTGGATTAGATACTGGGGCAGTATATACTTCACAAAAGATAAAAATAGATCGGAATGAATCTACAGGAGAACTTCACGATCGCTTAGCAAAACTTTCTGCTGAAATTATTGCTTCTGATCTACTAAAAATTATTAATCAAGAATTAAAACTAACACCTCAAAATCCGGAACAAGTAACCTATGCTAAAAAAATCTCCCGTGCAGAAGAATTAATTAATTGGGAAGACACGGCGAGTAATATTCACAATAAAATTCGCGCCTTTTCACCTTCTCCTGGAGCCTATACAAACTATCAACAAAAGAACTTAAAAATACTTTCTTCTGAAGTGCGCTCCGAGCCACATAGTTTCTTACCAGGAACTGTTATTTATACTGATAAAACTACCTTAGAAATTGCTTGCCTTAGTGACCGATTACAGATTAAAAGTGTTAAGGCTGAAGGTAAGCGAGAAATGTCGATTCAAGACTATTTACAAGGCAATAGTTTCACAGTAGGAGAACAATTAATATGATTAATCCCATAATTGCACCCTCAATTTTAGCAGCGAACCTAGGAGATCTCAAACAAGATTTAGAATTAATCAATCAATCCTCAGCTAGCTGGATTCATATTGATGTCATGGATGGATCCTTTGTTCCACCAATTACTTTTGGCGACAATGTTGTCAGTATTTGCCGAAAACATTCTAAGAAATTTCTAGATGTCCACTTAATGACTAATCATCCGGAAAAACATTTCCAAAGTTTTATTAACGCTGGTGCTCAGAGCATTACCTTTCACCTCGAAGCAACAGATTCACCCCTAAAACTGCTAGATTTTCTTAAAAAAAATAAAGTTCAAGCTGGGCTTGCAATTAAACCAAATACTCCTTGGGAGTCATTTCATGACCTAATAAACTCTGTAGATTTGTTACTAATTATGACTGTTGAGCCGGGATACGGTGGTCAAAAATTCATGCCTGAAATGCTAGATAAAATTAAATTAAGCAGTGATCTAATTTGCAAAAATCAATTCTCCGCTAAAATTCAAGTTGATGGAGGAATTAACCAAGAGACTGGAAAACTTTGCTACCAAGCAGGTGCTGAAATATTTGTTGCTGGGTCTTATATTTTTAATCATCCAGATCCAAAATCCCAAATTAACAATTTATCATTTAAATAGATGACAACTCTAATTATCTTAATTATTGCCTATCTAATTGGTTCATTTCCCACTGGACTACTAATTGCTAAATCGCAGGGAATCGATATCACCAAAATTGGTAGTGGTAATGTTGGCGCGACTAATATTGCTCGAAGCATTAGTAAAAAAGCCGGAATAATCACTCTACTAATTGACCTAGCTAAAGGACTTCTGCCGGTACTCCTTGTTTCTAATATTAATTCAATAAACTACTTAAGTAGTTTAGTTGCGATCATGACAGTCCTCGGACATTGTTTCTCTATTCCTAAATTTCTAAAGGGTGGCAAAGGAGTGGCCACAGGTTTAGGGGCGGTTTTAGGATTATCACCAACTATTGGTATTTTAGCACTTTTGATTTTTGCCTTAGTATTTAAGTTAAGAAAGATCGTCTCGCTGGCATCCTTAATTGCCGTTAGCCTGGTCCCCTTTCTCGGCCTAATCCTAACCTCCAACTGGAATTTTAGTACGCACCTCTTAATTATCAGCTTGGTTATTTGCTATAAACATCGTGAGAATATTCATCGATTATTAAATGGCGAAGAGCAAGAATTTACTACAAAAGAGTAATCTTTATTCCACCTTACATAAGAAGCTAAGTAGTTGAATTAACTAAGTAAATATCCTTAAGGGTTTTACTTATTAATCTGTGGCAGTTTATAGTGATGACAAAAAATAAATTACGTAAAAGTTAAATAGAACAATTTGTTTTTTGTCATAACTATATGATTTTATTATCCCTCCGGGGGATAGAAAGCCCCAAAAAGTAATTTACTTATGTAAATTACTTTTTGGACTCTCTATAATATTAATTCCCAACTAAATTAACTAGGTGGCTCCGCTTGAATTTGACTAATTCAGCTAGATAACTTATTACTAACGACCTAAAATTACTTTACATTTTTTATTATGAGTTACAGAGGCCCAAAAGTTAAATTATCCCGCAAACTTGGAATTGCACTGACAGATAAAGCTGCTGCAGTTATGAACAAACGTCCTAATCCTCCTGGACAGCACGGTGCTAAAAGAAGAAAAGCACAGTCTGAGTTTGGTAAACAGTTACTGGAAAAGCAACGTTTAAAGTTTCAATACAATATTAGCGAAAGACAGCTAAGAAAGTATTGCGATGATGCGATTAAAAGCAAAGGTAATAGTTCTGAAGTTTTAATTAACACTTTAGAATCACGCCTAGATGCTATCATTTGCCGTGCTGGATATGCTCCAACTATTTTCGCTGCTCGTCAGTTTGTTGTACATGGACACGTTATGGTTAATGGTAAGAAAGTTGACATCCCTTCTTTCTTAGTAAAAAGCACTGACGTTGTTGCTGTTAAAGAAAAAAGCCAACAGCTTCCACTTGTTCAAGTTGCAATTCATAAGACTATTGTCCCGCCGTATATCGAGCAAGACAAAAGTACTTATTCTTGTAAGTTGATTCGCAATGCCGAAAGACAAGAGATTCCTGTTATCTGTGAATTACAACGTGTAGTTGAATTCTATTCTAGATAATTTCTTAGGATAGGAAACAAAAAGCCCCAAGGACAAGAGTTATCTTATCCTTGGGGCTTTTTTATTGTCAAAAGAATTAAATCCTAGCTTTTCATCCAATCAAAACGGTCAGGGATTTTGCCATAGCGAATATCACTAAACTCCTTAGCCACTTTTGCAGAAAAACTTTCTATTGTTGCCTCTGGAAGCTGGAAGTCTTGGCCCTGGAATCCAATAGTTTTAATTGGCGCAACCACGGCAGCAGTACCTACACCAAAAGCCTCCTGCAACTTACCATCCTGAATTGCAGTGATTACCTCTTGAATTGCAACAGGACGCTCTTCGACAATCATTCCCCAACCCTTGGCCATCTGAATGATTGAATCTCTAATAACGCCCGCTAAAATAGTATCTCCCAGCTCTGGTGTAACTAACTTACCATCAAGTAAAAACATTAGATTCATAGTGCCTGATTCCTCTACAAACTGATGAGTACTAGCGTCTGTCCAAATTAACTGATCATAGCCATCTTTCTGAGCGGCAAACATTGGATTAAGCGAGGCGGCATAATTACCGGCAGTTTTTGCAAACCCAGTACCACCTTTTGAGGCTCGACAATATTTCTCCTCAACTCGCACTTTTAATGGCTGTGAGTAATACTTACCAACAGGACAAGAGAAGATGATAAATTTGTATCTACTAGATGGTCTGATTCCAATATACTCATCAGCCGCAAACATAAAAGGGCGAATATACAATGACATGCCTTCACCAGCAGGAACCCAAGCTTGGTCTAATTTTAATAAAGCGCTTAGCCCTTCAAAAAAAATCTCTCTTGGCAGAACAGGCATTTGCATTCGCTCTGCTGAACGATTCAATCTCTCCCAATTTTTTTCAGGTCTAAATAATTTAATCTCATCAGCAATAGTTCGATAAGCCTTCATCCCTTCAAAGATTGACTGCCCATAATGAAGAGTGGCGTTACCTGGGGTTAGACTTAGAGGGCCATAAGGATCAATTCGCAGATCCTTCCAGCCATTATCATAATCAGCGACAAACATATGATCGGCATATACACGACCAAAGACTAAGTTTTGGAAATCAACTTCAGAAATTGAAGAAACCTTTTTTTGATTAATCTTAATCAGCATGTAATGGCTATTTATAAAAATGACTTACTATATACTAGGCGACTCAAGGTGGGCCACTCGGGTATTTAGCCTTACAAAATAAGGTAAATACTGGAAAACATAAAGATACTAAAATCCCAATGAACTAAAAATGCGCTTCTTGTCCTCCTTAGCTTTAGCAAAGGGGAAAGTATTTTGCCATGTCCCAAAAAAACTAATGGATGTTAGTATATCAAGAAGCAGAAATCGTGGAAAGTATAGCAGTGGAAAATATCTAATAAAGTGAATAGCGATTAATCCGCTCCGCCTCTGCTAGTAGCGAGGCAGAGAATAGATGGCGGGCTAAAGACTGATTATGATGAGTAGGTCGGCAATCAATTAAATTCGCAACAGTTCTTAATAACAAGCCCTCTGATTCGTGTCTTATAAGATCGCTTAAGCTCTGTTTAGAGTCTCTATGACCTACGTGCTGAAAAAGTTTTATAAGAGCAGCATCTATAGTCTCATCCCCGGAGTCCAACACTAGTCCTTCAAAATCTTGGTCCGCACATCCCGCGATTAATAATTTTTTTAGCGTTTCGCCAACAATTTCCTGATATGCCCTAACAAAGAATTTACCATCTCCAGTCGCAGAGAATGAAATCTTTGTTGCCGTTAATAGGTAATCATGAAAATCTATTCCGTTCGCTTCCTTAAAACTCGCTAAGAAAGTTGCTTTTAGATCATTAGAATTGATCTTATGCACTTCCTGTTCTCGAGCAATGATCTGTACAGCAAATTCACTTTTTACCCCGGTGCTTAAATCTACAAAAGTAACAATTGGTTGGTGATTATTTTCTTTAATAGAAAAGCTAAGTGAAAGACTAACTGCTGAGGTTAAAATCAGTAATGTTTTTACATCAACATTAAACTTGGAATTTGCAATAATACTAGACTTACAATCGCTTAATGCCTGGCATACTTCAGGCTTGCTTGGATCACGCTGCGCACTCCTAGCATCTTCAAAATTAAAAGTTCCTTGAACAACTTTTTTAGGTTGAGTAGGATACATAAAAGAAACTATTAATCACCTTTTAATAACGTGAATAGATCTAGATAACAGCTTACTGTCCTAATACGCTTCTAGCAATAAAAATCTTTATAATCTTGTATCAAGAAAAAGATACTATTTGCTTCCCTGGCTAGAATAAGCACTCAAAGGCATTTGAAAATATACTTTTGGGATTAACCTACCGCCCGCTCCTGCCTAGCAACTAATAATGGGGTAGCCTTACCGTGAATAACTTCGGCAGTAACAACAACCTCACTGATATTATCCATACTTGGGAGGTCAAACATTACATCAAGTAATGACTTTTCAATAATACCTCTAAGCCCCCTTGCCCCCGTTTGTTTAGAAATTGCTAACTCCGCGATAGCTTTTAGTGCCTCATCTGTAAAAGTTAGAGCAACATCATTAACATCTAGTAGCTCTTGAAATTGTTTAACTAAAGCATTCTTAGGTTCCGTTAATATCCGAATTAAGTCAGCTG
The DNA here is from genome assembly GCA_031385045.1 of bacterium. Taxonomy (GTDB): domain Bacteria; phylum Bdellovibrionota_C; class UBA2361; order UBA2361; family CALJRW01; genus JANNBC01. The sequence continues at coordinate 318,824 of JANNBC010000024.1, forward strand.
CTTCTAAGTTTCTAAGTGGTGCAACAATTGGTAATCTACCTAAAAACTCGGGAATCATCCCAAATTTCATTAAGTCATCAGTTTCCACTTCTAAAATAGCAGTTTCTGGTACAAAACTAGTTTTTCGCTCTGCTCCAAAACCTAAAGACTTAGAACCATTGCGATGAGCAATTATCTTTTCCAAACCTTCAAAGGCTCCACCAAAAATAAATAAAATATCACTAGTATCTACTTGGATAAATTCTTGTTGGGGATGCTTTCTCCCACCCTTTGGAGGGATATTGGCAATGGTTCCTTCCATCATCTTAAGCAAGGCTTGCTGCACACCTTCACCAGAAACATCTCTGGTAATTGATGGGCTATCTGATTTACGAGAAAGTTTATCAATCTCATCAACAAAGACAATTCCTTGCTGGGCTTTAGCGACATCATAGTTAGCAGACTGTAGAAGGCCAGCAACAATATTTTCAACATCTTCACCAACATAACCAGCTTCGGTCAAAGTTGTAGCATCAACAATTGCAAACGGCACATCAATAATCTTGGCAATTGTTTGTGCTAATAAAGTTTTTCCAGAACCTGTGGGGCCAAGAATTAACACGTTTGACTTACTTAGCTCGATATCAGAATTTAGATCAAAGCTATTATTAATTCTTTTGTAGTGGTTATGAACAGCGACAGCCAGAATCTTTTTCGCCTCCTCTTGACCAATTACATGTTGATCAAGTTTTTCTTTAATAAGTTTAGGGGAAGGGATAGAAAGTTTTTGATGCTGACTAGCCCTTCTTTTAGTATCTTTTTTTAAAACCTGATTGCAATTTTCAACGCAAGAATTACAGATATATACCCCAGGACCAGCAATTAACTTCTTAGTAACTTCCTGACCAGAGCCACAAAAGGAACATGTTAAATTTCCTCGGAGTGTTTTGCGATCAATTGCCATAAGCTAAACCTTTCAAAAACCATTTTTTACTGATTCAACAATTCCCAACATTAAAGGGATAACTTTGTGAATAGTAATATTAGGATGCTTTTGATTCCTAAATAGTAGCGAATAAATGATCAATAATAGAAAAGAATGATTTAAATCATTTACCTACTGACTCAAGGAGCTAAACGTGCTAGCCTAATGTATTAAAACTAATTGGTTTTTTCTAAAGAGCGGCGCTTCTAGTGCTTTGCACTTGAGATACTAAAGGACTCTGTCACTTTAGTAATTTTCAATGTCGTTTAGTAAATAGAGAGTCCAAAAAAGAATTTCCGTTAAGGAAATTATTTTTTGGACTCGGGCTTTTCAAATCCTGGCTAAAGCCAGGTTTGAATGCCTAAAAACAACAAATATAGTAAAACCAACATGAATTTCCGAAAAAGTTTTTCGGAAATTCATTCTTGGGTTTACTATATTAATTAATATTTTAAGGATTTAAATGGAATTTAAAGAGAAAGATCGCGTAAAGAGCCTACGCTCTAAAGGTAGCCTAGGTACGGTTGTACAGGTAAGAAAGGAAGCAATTACTAACAGTGCTTCAAAAAAAGCTATCCCGGAATTAATTAAAGTTCAGTGGGACAATGGGACAAGATCATATTTTGATCCATCAAGCTTAGAAAAAGTTAGCTAGTCAAAAACAATGTGAGTGTAATCTAGCACTCACATTAGCTAAGATTAATTTTGAATGACAACCTCAACTCGACGATTTTTCGTTCGACCAGAATTAGTAGTATTACTGTCGATGGGGTGAGACTCGCCATAACCTTTCACAGAAAGTCGACTTCTAGAAACACCCTGCGCAACCATTTCATCTGCTACAGAATAAGCTCGGTCCTCTGATAAACGAGTATTGTAAGTCATTGTCCCGACAGAATCAGTATGACCTTCAACTAAGACATTGCGGTCTGGATACTGTCTAACAACATCAGTAATCTCTCTAATCTTACTCATCGAATCAGATCTTAAACTATGACTATTAAAATCAAATAAAACATCAGGAAGATTTACCAAGATTCCTCGTTCGGTCTGACGAACATCTAAGCCACCTCGCTTTAACTCCTCAATCATTCGCTGATTTTCTTGAATAATCTGATCTTGAGTAGAGAGTCGCTGATCGATACTATCAAGTTGAGCATCTTGCTGATCCATAGAATTACCAACGAGTCCTCCGCTAATCGCCCCCAAACCAGCTCCGATTGCAACACCAGCTCCGGCAGAACCTGTCTTATGCCCGATGATTGCTCCTAACCCTGCACCCAAAAGACCGCCAGTAGCAGCGCCCTTATCTCGACTATTCATTTCATAGCCACTACAAGAAGTTAGTACTAAAATTAAAACTAAAGGAAAATATTTTTGCATGGTGATTTTAATTAAGATTAATATTTACAAACTAGTAAACGTAACAAACTACAACTTATTCATTAAATCTTTCACTTCTTGATTTCCAGGCTCTCGTTTTAAAGCTTCTTGAAATTCATGTCGCGCATCATCTTTGCGATCTAATTCTAAGTAAACTTTTCCTAGGCCAGCATGCACGGAGACATCTTCTGGACAAAGTCGCTGAGCACGACGGAAATGATATAATTTTTCGGCAGTAATTTGAGCTTGCCCGGCCGAAGTAATCTCTTTTTTTGCTTCCTGACATTCAGGAGAAGTAGTGGTAGATGTTTCTTCCTGGTTCCAATTATAAGCAGCCCGACTATCCATCTCTTGGATTGGTTGCACAGCAGGTAATTCTTGTGGAGCAGGAGGAGTTAAATCCTTGGCAATTACTGGAGCTACCTCTTCAGTAACAAACTGATCTACTGGCTCGGAAGGTTCGGCCGGTGGTGAAGAGTGGAAGCTAGAATCTGTGATTTTGGATGCTGCCAGATGATTAACTGTTGGTGTTGTAGGAAAAGATGCTTTCAAATCTCGCTCAGCAACCATTGGAACAACTTGTCGTTGTCCGCTAAAAGCAACCTGATCTTGAGTAGAACGACGCAATTGATCAACTTCATTCCGATGCATTTGCAGTTGTCGCTGTTGTTGCTGAATTGTCTCTGCTTGAGTATCAATCACATCGTCTTTTTCCTGAAAACGATGGCCAATCATCGCGCCAACTCCAGCACCAGTAATTGAGCCGAGCGCCAAACCACCAACAGCACTACCAGCTTGACTACCAAGTGCGGCGCCAACACCACCTCCTACTACTGCACCAGCTAAAGCGCCTCGGTCAGCATCATTTGGTTCATAGCTAGAACAGCCCACACATAATACTAATATTAACGATATGATTAACTTCATAATTTACCTATTGATTTTTAAATCTCTCTGCTCGACGATTGTAATACTCCTGCTTTTTTAATTCCAGGTGCTCGCTCTCTTGTTTAAGCTTTTGCTTTTCCTGCATGTGAATTATCTCTTGTTGCATTTCAAGTTTTTGTTCATGATCATATTTTTCAATATCAGGAACTAATGGTTGGTTATTTTCAGGGTTAACTGGGATGGCATTACAGGCAGAGAACAAACAACAAAGCAAACAAACTTGGATCAATCTTTTCATATTAGGCGAAACTTTGGCAAAAGAACTTGGCTTCCTCACGCTACTGGCAAGGTAACAGCAGGGTAGATTGTAACATCGTTTGAATGAAAGCAAAATATACTAAAACCCAGTATATTTGTGTAACTAAGCCCTCAGAAATTTAGAACTATAAGGGCTTTGCTAAATTAGCTCTAGTTACTGGCAATCCAGTTTCATTCAAAAAATACTCTAAGCGCTCTAGATAGGCCTCAATTAAAGCAATGGAACGTGGCAAACGCTTAGCTAAGTAGTCCTGATTAGTCTCACTTAGTCTCAGCCCACGCTGCTTAGCTAAATTAAAAATCATCAAATTAAGATCTTTGTCCTGCAATGCATCTAAAGTAAAAATCTGCATATTAGCTAAACGACTTGTTAAGTGATCAATTAGGTCATAATTTTTAAAATGTTGATCAGCTAAAATTATCAACTTTGCTGAGTTCCGCTTAAGAGATTCATAAAGATCAATAAACTTACTAATGAGATCATCTGAAGCCAGGTTCGAATCTAAAAAAATCTTTTGAAAGTCATCAATTATCAAAAGATCCTGCGAGGTATAATCAGCCTTAGGAATAAACTTCTGGAAATCATCGCCAGAAATATGAGTTGGATAGTAGTTTTTTTCTACAAATAATTGATTAAGTACAATTGACAGATGAGTCTTGCCTGAGCGAGCTGAGCCATATAGATAGGTAGCACTAAAATTGGTACTACTCACTTCATGTTTAAAATAAGTTTGAATTCGACTAAGACCTAGATGCCAATAAAAATTATCTGCTTGATAAGTGATTACCTTACGTAACTTAAGCGGAATTTGGTTCATTATTAATTAACAACCCACATAGGATTCCAAACTTTGCGCCTCTTGATCAAGGCTAACCTGACAATCCAAAGATAATAATTTTTCTAATAGCTTGCTATACCCTCTCATTAGATGTTCCGCATCTTGAATCACAGTCTGGCCTTCCGCAACTAAACCAGCAATTAAAATAGCAGCAGCAGCTCGAATATCATGGCCTTTAACTGAAGCAGCAACCAAATGTGGGACTCCCGTAATTTTTGCAACTGGGCCCTCAACAGTGATCCTTGCCCCCATTTTATTTAATTCTGCTACATGAGCAAATCGGGATTCGTAAATTTTTTCAGAAATAACACTCTGGCCTTCGGCGATAGAAAGACAAGCCATTAGCTGTGCTTGAATATCTGTTGCTAATCCTGGGAAAGGAGCAGTCTCAACGCTTACAGGCAGAATTTTTTGAGGGGCTTTAACTACCATAGAATGATTATTACAAGTATAATTCACACCCATTGCTGTTAAGATATCTAAAAACTTTCCTAGATGCTTGGGATCAAATCCATTAATTAATAACTCACCCTTAGTTGCAACTGTTGCTAGAATGTAAGTAGCAGCTTCAATCCGATCGCCAATTAATTTTGTTTCAGCATGATGTAAAACTTTCTTACCAATGACCTCAATCCGATCAGTGCCAGCACCTGTAATTTGAGCTCCCATTGAATTAAGTAAATTCGCTAAGGCAACAACCTCGGGCTCACGAGCAACATTTGTAAAAACACTTTTACCGGGAGTTAGGGCCGAAGCTAAAAGCAACTGATGAGTTGCACCAACTGAAGGGAATGCTAAATTAAAATTTGTAGGTTGCAATCCTTGGACTGGTGCTTCGGCAATAACTACAGAATTTTCTAAGCTAATCTTAGCCCCCATCGAAGCTAGCCCTTCCAGATGAATATCCACTGGTCGCTTACCAATGATATCACCGCCTGGTAAAAAAACTTTTGCTTTTCCAAAACGAGCTAGTAAAGGAGCCAAAATCCAAAAAGAGGCCCTAAATGATTTAATCAGCGCTACAGGTGGCTCACAGTTAGTGATTAATGGTGTTGAGATCTTCATTGAATCGCCCTGGCGTTCCACATAGCATCCAATACTCTCTAATAAACTTTGTGAAAGAATAACATCAGATATTTCGGGAACATTTGTATACGTGACTGATTCACCTGTCAGTACAGAGGCCATCAACATTGGCAATACTGCATTCTTTGCACCACCAACCGTGACTTCCCCAGATAAACGATGGGGGCCTTGAATATACATCTTTTGTGACATGTGGGGGTTATGAGTGAATAAACAAATACGTGTGGCGGAATTTACCCGGGACAGTTACATTATATAGCGTGAATTTGATCTTTGATCAAAGAGGAATCTGCATTTTTGCCTTTTAAATTAAATCAGTTAAAGTCTTAATCATGCCTAAATTAAACCTTAAAGCCATCCTTGGAATCCTAGTCAGCCTGGCTCTAATAATTTGGTTAGTCTTTGCAATAAACTGGCAAGAGGTCTGGGGACACCTACAAAAAATTCACTATTGGCTTCTGATCCCCTACACTTTGGTGATTTTATTTCAATTTGTATTACGCGCCTGGCGTTGGCAGTTTTTAGTCCCAGATCGAACAAGCATGAGCTTTAAGTTAAGCCTTGATGGCTTAATTATTGGCAATTTCATTAACTACATTTTACCACTTCGTGCTGGGGAAATCGCTCGCCCTTTTTTTCTAAGTAGATTTAGCAAAAATTCCTTTCCAGCTAATTTTGCTGCCGTCATTATTGAACGGTTTTTTGATCTGAGCTTAGTCTTAATCTTATTTTACATTTCAATTAGTGGACTTACCCAAATTCCTTCTTGGGTTACTCAAGGGGCCAGTGTTTTACTGCTACTAGCATCTGGAATTCTAATTTTTATTATTACAGCTTGTATTTCTAGAAAATATACCCAAAAAATTATTAGCCTTACCTGTAAGGTCTTACCAAGTTTTGCCATAAAACCTGTTAATAGCTTATTAAATGGAATTCTTGAAGGCACCACTGTTATCAAATCAAAAAAGAATCTACTGATAGTAATCCTACTTTCAATCTTAATTTGGCTTGAGACAATCTTTGGGTACTATGCACTATTACTAATTTTTGAAATCCCAGCTAGTTTTACTGATGCCATAGTTATTACTGTAGTTATTGCCTTAGCCGTTGCTGCACCCAGCGCCCCAGGATTTATTGGAGTTCTACAGACAGGCTGTATCGTTGGCTTTGCACTTGTGGGACTTGATAAAGATTTGGCAACCGCTTTCTCTTTAATCAGTCATTTTCACATGTATTTGTTGATTATTGTTTATGGTATGATTGTTTTATATCAATACGGACTAAACATAAAAGATCTACAACAAAGCAAAAATGACTGAAGCCTATATCATTGATACTGTTCGCACTCCACGTGCTAGACGCAAAGGAAAATTTTCTGGTATTCATGCCGTTGATCTTTTAACTCTCCCCTTAATTGAGCTTGTAAAACGTAACGGCCTTGACCCAGCAAATATTGAGGATGTAGCCATCGGATGTGTAACTCAAGTGCAAGAACAAGCTTGGTGTATTGCACGCTCTGCAATCCTTGCTTCTGGTTGGCCGGTAAGCATTCCCGGTGTAACAATTAATCGTCTTTGTGGATCTGGTCAGCAAGCTTGTAATTTCTTAGCTGAAAATTTAAAGACCACTAATTACAATCTGGCAATTGCTGGAGGTGTTGAGCATATGACTCGAGTGCCCATGTTTAGTGATTGTGGTGGAGAAGCTAGTCCAGCACTTAAGGCTCATCATCCTAATCTTACTGACCAAGGCCTATCGGCCGAGAAGCTGGCGGACTTTTTTAAAATTAACCGCGAAGATATCAATGCTTTCGCTCTACACTCCCAACAACGAGCAGCAATTGCCAAAAATGAAAATCGCTTTAAAAAAAGTATTCTTCCAGTAAACTACTTAGATTCTGACGGTAACGTCCAAACTCTAAGCCAAGATGATAATCCTCGACCCGAGACGACATTAGAAACTTTACATAACCTAAAACCAGCTTTTTTAGCAGATGGTAAACTAACAGCAGGTAACTCTTCAGCTATTGTTGACGGCGCTGGAACATTACTCTTAGCGAATGATTCTAGTATCAAAAAATATCATCTGAAGCCACGTGCCAGAATAGTTGCCTCTGCTGTCGTTGGGTCGGATCCAATAATCATGCTATCAGGTCCAATCCCAGCATCACAAGCAGTCTTAAAAAAAGCAAATCTTAAAATCTCCGATATTGACCTCTGGGAAGTTAATGAAGCCTTTGCCCCAGTTGTAATTGCAACCTATCGTGAGCTAGGAATTAATCCGGAACTTGTTAATGTTAACGGCGGAGCTATTGCTTTAGGCCACCCACTTGGAGCAACTGGTGCAATGCTAATTGGAACTGCCCTGGATGAATTAGAAAGACAGTCAAAAAAATATGCTTTAGTCACAATGTGTATTGGCTTAGGGATGGGAATTGCCACAATTATTGAAAGAGTTTGATGACAATTATTAACGGTCTTTCAATCGATTTAGAAGAGTACTTCCATGCTGAAAATGTTAAGGCTTATTTTTCTACTAACTCACCGTCAAGGGTTCAAGAATCAACAATAAAAATTTTAAATTTATTAGAATCAAAAAATATTAAGGCAACCTTCTTTATTTTAGGACAAGTAGCCGAAAGTCATCCAGGACTAATTAAGACAATTGCCGCCAGTAACCATGAGATTGCTTCTCATGGATTTAATCACCAACTAGTTTACCAACAATCTCCCAATGAATTCCTAGAAGACATCAGCCACAGTAAAAAACTCTTAGAAGATTTAACAAGTAAAAAAGTTATTGGCTATCGAGCTCCTAGTTTCTCAATCACTGAAAAAGTACCTTGGGCCTTAGGCTTAATCGCGGAAGCAGGATATCAGTATGACTCCAGCATCTATCCTATTTATCATCCGCGCTATGCGAATCTAGGGAAACCACGTTTCCCTTATAAGCATAAAGATTTGAATTTACTAGAAGTGCCTCTTGCGACTACACAAATTAACTTCAGTCAGAAACAATTTAATTTACCGATTGCGGGCGGAGCCTATTGGCGACTTCTGCCAATCAGTTATGCTAAGTGGGGACTCGCTCGACTAAATGAAAAAGAGAAACGAAGCGCCTTTACCTATTTTCATCCTTGGGAATTAGATCCTCAGCAACCACCAGCAATTGGTTTAAAATACCTAACGAAAGTTCGACATTATGGCGGACAGAATAATTTTTTAAAAAAGCTGGAGATACTAACTACGCAATTTAAATTTGATACTTACTCCTCACTCATACAGAGCTTACTCTAGCCATTAGTTGCTACGAAATACTCCACTACCTTGGTTAGCATAAAGCGGTGTCTGAAATTGTTGCTGTCCCCAATAATTATCTCCCGCTGGCTGGTAAATATAATCCGGACAAAGACTGAGGTTGCAAGAACTACTTGGGAGCCGCTTCTGCATAGATTCACGCGCCTGATAATCTACCCCATGACTCCATAGCGTTCCTAAAAATCCCAGATAAAGTTTGCGGCCAGTTAAAGTTATTGTCGAGTTGTGCAGAGGATTTGCCGCAACGATTGCTTTAACGGGAATTAATTCACGCAAGGCCTGACTTTCTACCAATTGGGACTCAGTGTAAGGTGTAGAATAATTAGCATGAAAAGTAAGGTAGCCTAAGCGAACAACACCAGGGATTATTAATAAGATTAGACAATAATTTAATTTGCTGGAGTGCTTAATATAAGACTGCCAACAAAGTAAAATAAATAAATAAATCGGAATAAAGATTTTTATCTGATCGTAATTCCAAAAAGATAGTTTAACAAAATTACCAAAAAGAAATGAGAAAACAATAAATAGAATTAAGCTTCGAGATTCTACTTTCCAAATTAAAATGATAAAAATCAAAATAATATTCCAGGTATTTTGAAGCCAAAAGCTAGCTTGCTCTAATATCCAAGGACTATTTTGGGAAGTGACACTAATCCAACCCCAAGTAAGACTTACGGCACTAGTCTTTTCACTTAAATAGATTAAAAAAACTAGAGACGAACATAAGATTAAAATGACTTCAAAATTATTCTTTAAAAACAAAAGCCTCTCCGACCTTTGAAAAATCATTAATAAAAAAAGTAAACAACTTGCCGCAAAGGCAATCATCCAACAATGCGTATGAATCAAGGGCATCAGTGCTACTACTAGTGCGCCAAAGACTAACAGTTGCTGATTAATAAACTTCTTTTTGTACATATTAAGCCAAGTGCTTAAAGTAGCAATCAAACAAACTGCTCCAAATAAAGTAGACCGCTGAGGAACCCAAATTGTCTCTAAAAAACTAGTCCAAGGTAATCCCTGTTCAATCAATTTACTTGAAGCAACTGTAAACTGACCATAAACACCTCCCCCTAAAAGAACTAACCAAGGGAATATTTTATGCTTACCACCACGTAAAAATCCATAAAGTAGGGTAGTTAAGAAGCACCATTGATAAAGAAAAATATACTCTAAAGACCGCCATTCTGGACTAATCCACCAAAAGGATGCAGTCCAAAAATTAATCATGAAAGGATAAGTTAAGCGAGTTCCAGCATAAAGATGATATTCAGGAGGAAAGTTGTCTCCAAAAACAAATGAAGTAATCATTCCAAAATGATAGGCTAGATCACCATAATTACTAATCCAATAGGTACGAATTCCATGGTCAAGATCAAAAAGTGAAATTCCAATAATTAAATTAAAGATTGCATAATAAAGAAAGGAATTTTTAAAACTTACCTTCCAAGTAATTACCTTCCAAAATTTAACGGCTAAGTAGATACCAGGAATTACCCAAACTATAAGAGTAGCAATTAGCCAACTAACTCCTAAATTTTTCAATGCTAAGAGGATAAAATTATTGAGTAACAAACCAATTAGAATTGGAAATCTAGCAGGCAATTTATGTCGACTGCGAATCCAGGCAAGATTAAGAACGGAACTACCAAAGGCCCAGCAATAGAAAGGATAAATTATTAAAGCAAGCAATAGAAACATATCGAGGGCTACTATATCACAGGAATATGCTCTTTAACGACCTCTAAAGTAAGCAAATCTTCAAGCTAAAAATCTGCTTAAGCTTTTAAGCTAACTAGTCGAATACTAACAACCAGGAACTTTTTTAAAGAAATGAATATGGTTGCATTTGCCGATCCCAAACAGAAACCCAATGGAAATCAAGCAGTAGATCAAAAATCGCAAGATAGTTCAGTGACACAACAAGATGCTACAATCTCAACTAGTAGCAATCGCTCGCAACTAATAGCACCAGAATCAGGCCTTTTTCGTAATCGACTGAATCAAGCACAGACTGAATCTAGAAATATTGAGGATACCTCAGCAACAGTTGGAAAGATCATTGGTGGGGATGGGCTAATTGGCCGAGGAATTGCCGATGCTGGCAAAACAGTGGCCGATCTAAATATTGGCGCAGCTGACTTAACTCTAAAAACTGATCAGTTTGTCCGAGGTAAAATTAATGCCGGAGCTGACGCCATCCAAGAAACTGGCGAAAAGATTGTAACGGGAGTTACTGAAGCGAAAGATAAAGTTGTAGATACTGTCGTCGCTACTAAAGATGCCATTGTTGATGGAGCAATTCAAGCGAAAGATGATCTTGTGAACTTAGCAGTAGATACTAAAAATCAAGTTGTGAATACGGTAGTTGAGGCTAAAAATAATACCGTAGATTTAGTAGTGGATACAAAAAATCTAATCGTTGATGGCGCAGTTCAGGTTAAGAATGACGCCGTTGAAATGGTAGTTAGTACGAAAGATGCCGTTGTCGACACTGCTGTCGAACTTAAAGATAATGTTGTAGCAACAGCCAAAGAAGTTAAGGAAAATGTTCTTGTAGCAGTTGATGCAACAATTAACTCTGTTCAAGCAGCTACTAATTATGTTTCAGAAGCGCCATCAAAAATCGCTGGTTGGTTTGCCAGTAAAATTAAAAATTTGGGATCAAGTCTAGGAGATCAGATGACTGAAGTTGCCAAAGATCTTGGTGGCGACGGATTAATTGGCAAAGCTGGAGCCTCTTTAGCCCAGTCTGTGGAAAGTGGTTTTAATGGCACCGCTAATGTTGTAGATAAAACGGATGATGCCATGGCTTATATGCTTACAGGTGGTATTCAACGCGACATAAGCAAACAAATAGTCAGTTCACTTGCTACAACTCATTCCAAATCAGCTGAAGTACTTGCTAACTTAACAGCTAATATTGCCAATATTAGCGATACAATTACAGATAAAACTTTATTAGAACTTGCTAGCACTGTTAGAACAACCACCAAAGACCTGGCTAGAACCGCTAGTGAAACAGGGCGCTACTTGGCCGGAGATGGATTAGTCAGTAAACCTTTTGAACTTGCTTCTTCGCTTTATTTAGGACTAGGTGAACAGGTAGCTGGATCGCTAGATTCATTTGGAAAAGTTATTGATGGTGAGGTTCAAGATGCCGCTAAGATGGCTCAAAAATGGAAAGTTTGGTCAGAAATGACTCAGAAAAAAACTGCTGAATTTAACTATGAATATCAAAAGCTAACTAATAAACCTGAGGCTACTTAAAACTAGGGAGTAGAAGGTTAAAAAATTTACCTGTTGAGCATACTTCAAATATGACACTATTCTGGTCATATGTTGATCATTACAAATAAACCCTACTTATCTTTAATTCTAATCCATTTTTTCTTTCTATCCTTTTCAACTGATGCAGATGTTAGGTCTCAAATTAGTCAACTTACAGCAAAACACCCTGGGCAAACTGGTGCCTATATTTTAGATAAAGGTCAAGATGCTCTGGTCGCTAGAGCTTGGCTAACCGAACAGGCAAGTAAGTCTATTGATGTGCAATATTTTATTTGGAGCATCGACCCTGTTGGCATTCTAGCAACTGAGGCCTTATTAACAGCTGCCGAGCGCGGAGTACAAGTTCGTGTAATTGTCGATGATTTTCTGTTGAACGTTGATCAAAAAAATATTCTAGCCTTAGATGCCCATCCTAATATTGAAATTAAGATTTATAATCCTGTAGTTCGAAACGGCGTTAGCACATTTAAGAAATATTTTAATCTCCTGACAAATTTCAAAAAATTTAATCAACGGATGCATGATAAAACTTTTATTGTCGATCAAAGTGCTGGCATTACCGGTGGTAGAAATATGGCGGATGAATATTTTGATTATGATCAGAAATATACATTTCGCGATCGAGACGTTCTCTTAGTAGGAAAAATTGTAAAAAAAATGACTCAAAGTTTTGAACTTTACTGGAACTCCGAACAGGCAATCAGCGTCAGCCAAATATATCCTTTATCATTATCAAAAGCAGAAGTTCTGTTAACTTACCGCAATCTTCAAGAGTTCGCCCATAATCCTGATAATTACCCCCTTACTATTAAAGAAATTATTAAAAACCAAGAGCAAAGCTTCTGGCGCTTAATTCCCGAATTACAATTTGTTAATGCTAAGTGGTTATTTGATTTACCTGGGAAAAGTAAGCTAAAAACTTTTTCTGGCCTGGGACATTCCACAAGTCAGCTAATGGAAATTCTGGCCTCAGCCAAAGAAACAATCTTAATCCAATCCCCATATTTAGTTTTTGATAATGCAACTCTTTTATTCTTTAAAAAAATAATCGACAGAGGTGTCAGCATTAAGCTAGTAACAAACTCTTTAGAATCGACTGATAACCTAGCCGCTTTTTCTGGATATCATAAAAAAAGAAAACAGTTATTAAAATTAGGCATTAAGATTTTTGAATTCAAAGCTAGCCCAAAAATTGAAGAAAAATTAATGCAAAGGTTTGCCACATTAAAAGAGAAACCAATTTTTGCGATCCATGCTAAAAGCCTAGTAGTTGATCAACAGACTTCCTATATCGGTACTTTTAATTTAGATCCGAGGTCCATTAATTTAAATACAGAGGTTGGAGTTTTAATTAATAATCAAGAATTCGCCAAAAGTCTGGCATCAGCAATCGAAGAAGATATGCAGCCTGAAAATAGCTATGATTTAAGTACTGAGTACCCCGATGGTCAAGTAACTTGGACTAAAAGGCTAAAACTTTGGTTTTACGAGCTATTACCAATTCAAAAGTTGTTATAAATATTCTTTAAACTGGTACTTTCCCTAAAAAATAACATCAAAATAGAAATGCTTAGTATCAAAAAAATCTCCAACGTGCTCCTGATTATTGGCATCATGCTTTTAGGTGCTAATTGCGTAATCGCCGAAACTGATAATTTACGGGTACGTTCCAACAATGTACTCCCACCAAATTTTATTAGTAAAATCTCTGCTCATCAAGAAATACCGATTAAATATAAAACTCAGCTTTATATTCCTGGCCTTGGAAATATTAAAATTAGATTGACCCATGAGCGTTTCTTATTGGCAGCCCCAACAATTAACTCCAAGCTAGATCTAGGTCAAATACCAACTGCTTCACTTTATCAAGGTCAGGCAAGTAGCAAAAATGGGAACTTCCCAATAGCCGCACAAGCTGAAAAAAAAGCCAATCAACACTATTTAAATTTAAGCTTTCTAACTCCCAAGCAAAATTCTAAATTTTACAATATTAAAATTAACTTCGATCGCCGAATCGCCAGAATTCACCAAAAAATCTCCGAACAGCCAATCAACTGCGCTCAGCATCATAAAAATAATTTGATTACAAGCGGAGAAAAGATTTTAAATCAAACGATAATAAAAAAATATCAACTGATTGACTTAAGTCTAGATGCGGATCAAGCCTGGTATCAAAAATTTGGATCAAATTCCAATAATAAAATGCTCGCCTTAATCAATGCAACTGATGTAATTTATGCTAATGAGCTTGGTCTAAAGTTTAATATTAAGAGATCCAATGTAAGTACTAACCAGAGTTTTGGCTCATTAAACGCCAGCTCTAAATTAAATAGCTTTTTAAATTTCACTGCTAACCAAAGCTATTTTGGAAAGTCTGATATTTACTATTTATTTACTGGTGAATCGCTACAACTTGGAGTTGCCGGAATTGGAACAGTTGGGACGGTCTGCACATCCTTCGCTGTTCCGGCTGCCCTTTCTTCCTATCTTAACGATCAAATTACTCCTTTGGTAATCGCGCATGAGATTGGTCATGTAATGGGTGCCGATCATGATCAAACTGGCAATTGTGGGAGCAGCAATTCTATTATGCAAGCAGTAATTGCCCCGCCATACCCCAATACCTTTTCTAGCTGTAGCAAAACAGCCTTTGCCGAGCAATTACTTAAATATGGGAATTGTTTTGATGAAGAAGAAAGCTCTGCACCAGAGGATTCAAAAATAATTTCACTTACTGGTTCTGTTTCTAAGCTTGGCGTGATCCGATTTAATCTTGACCTTAAAGAAGATTTACTAAATTGTGCAATCACTCTGCGAGCAGCGAAAACTAGGACTAAACTAAATTCGGCTCTTAGTATTGGAACATTTCCACTGGGCATCGGAACTTTATTAATCAAACGAAACCTGTCAGCCTCAAGTATCAATCCGAAAGCAATTGTCTATCTGCGAGCTAATTTAGAATGTTCTGGGACTTCAGCATCTAGTAACATTATTAAACTTTCCCCATATAAAATTATTTCATCAAAAAAAGTTTCTACCAGTTCTTGGATTAAACTTTTAAAAAATAAATTAAAAAGCTTTTAATCTTAAACTCTAATATACTAAAACCCATTAGAGACTCTGTTAATAGTCAATAAAAAACAATTAAATGTTTTAAATATGTTGAGTTAAATATCGGTCACTAGACCATTGTTTTCCGTCCCGCACCATCGCATTTAAAGTAATTAGTAGCTTTCT